>JAZJYZ010000001.1:0-748944 GCA_040390125.1 Patescibacteria group bacterium | reverse complement strand
AAGCACCACAGCTGGTGCGTTCAGCGAAGGGGAATGGTATTGATTTGTATAAGTTGTTGTCGGTGGCGGTGGGAGGTTTGCAGAGTTTGGCAAATAAATTTGATGAGCTAGTCACGGCACTCACAGAGCTCACGGCACGTGTTGTTGCTTTGGAGAATGGAAGTGGCGTTTCCAGCACCGTGTCTGGTGTCGTTGGAAATATTGCAGGTGCACTTGAAACAGCCCTCACGAGTCAGAGTGTGAGTATTGCAAATGGCACCGTAACGGCAACGACGCTTGCAGCACATCACTTTGTTGCAACGCCTGACGAAAGTGGAGACGCACCTGCGGGATCTGCAACAATTCGAGCAGGGGAGACGGATGTACTAGTTCGCAACATTCTTGTTGCCGAACATTCAAAAGTGTTTGTTACCTTCAACTCGAACACTGGAAGTGGTTGGTACGTGAGCGAAAAGACGGATGGTGGTTTTAAAGTTGCACTGAACGCACCACTTCAAAATGATGCATCATTCGACTACTTCGTCGTCGACCTCGCCACCTCCACCCCAAATGTTGGGTTTACGAAACCCAACATATCCTCTCAACTCTCCCCAGCTGGCGATTCGCAAGCTCCTACGATTCTCATTAATGGCAACAGTCCTGCCACCATCCACATAGGTGATTCATACGCTGATCTTGGTGCATTGGTAACAGACAACGTTGATCAAAACCTCGGCATCACTACCTTGCTCGATGATGTTGAAACAGTGACGGTGAGCATTGACACGAGTGTCGCAGGCACGCACACGGTGACGTACCGAGCGACAGACGTTGCGGGGAACAGTGCAAGCGTTGACCGTACCGTTATTGTGGAATCGTTGACACCATCCGCACCAGAAACTCCATAGCGGTATACTAAATTTGTATGATGTATTCAAAAAAAATTCCTCTCATGCTCGCATTCCTCTCTGGGATGCTCCTAGTAGGAGGTGGATGGTATTTCCAGATGAGTACTTCAGGAATTATGCGAGATAGTGCAGACACCAGTGGAAATATTTTTCAGGTTGCAAGTTCAACAGGCGATAACTACTTCACGGTGACGGCCGACGGAAAGGTAGGGGTTCGCAATCAAGCACCTACGACAGAACTTGATGTGTATGGAATGATTCGTACGTACTCTGCAACGTCAACGGAATGTACTAGTGCAATAGAAGGTGCTATTCAATACGACGCATACAATAAAAAATTCTTTGGATGTAATGGTGAGGAGTGGCGAAGGCTCGACTAGTGTAATTTCTGATATGCAAAAAATACGCAAAAATATCTTTCTTTCTTTTGTCGGTGTAGCAGTTCTCTTGGCGCTCAGTTTTTTTGGTGTCCCGGCTCCCGACACGCATGCGGCTCTGAGTAAGCGAATATTTTTGACTTCGGGTACCAGTTGGAGTGTTCCATCTGACTGGAGTGATACGAACATTATTGAGGTCATTGGGGCTGGTGGCTCGGGTGCAAATGGCGTGACGACGACGGCAGGAGGAGGAGGAGGCGGTGGTGCCTATGCGAAGCGTTCGAACATCCCGAGTCTCAGCGGAAGCATCACTGTGCAGGTGGGTGCAGTGAAGGACACGATGTTCAATACGGACGCCACTACTTGCAGTGCGCTCGGGTCCACTGTTGTCTGTGCGGCGAAAGGCGGGAATGCAAGTGGTGGAACAGGAGGCTCTGCAGGTTCCACTGCAACGGGAGACTCGAGCAATGCAGGTGGTGCGGGCGGGAGCGGTTCAGGTGATGGTGGTGGCGGTGGTGGCGCAGGAGGGCCAAATGGTACTGGGGCTGCTGGGGACACGTTGTCCGGTGGCCAAGGAGACGGCACTGCTGGTGGAGCAGGTGGCAGCGCGGGCTTCAATGAATGCTTCTCACTTCCCACTGACGGTGGCAATGGTGGTAACGGCGATCCCGGATATGAATATGATATTACTCCAGGGCATGGTTCTGGTGGCGGTGGCGGTGGCGGTGGGCAGGGCGATGTCGGCTTCACCGGCGGCACCGGCGGCACCGGCGGCAACTATGGTTCGGGTGGTGGCGGTGGAGCGGGTAGATGCGGCGGCAGTGGCTTTCCAGGAGGTCTAGGCTCGGGTACTCAAGGACTCATCATAATTACGTATACGTCTACCGAAACCGGAAGTTCATCTTTGGCAAAATTTAAAATTAAAGGTGGTCGCTTCCTCATCCGTGGAGGCCGTGTCCAAATCCGCTAATATTTCCACTCCCTAATGTGTGACCTCGTAGATCCTACATATTGCTTATTATTCCAAAAAATGGCAGACATCGTATGTCTGCCATGGTGTTTATTCCAGTGTGAGTGAGGTTGATTCAGGTGTATGTTCAGCACCCTTCAGGTATTTCTCTATTGTTTTTTCATAACCCCCTGATGTCTCTCCAAACAAAGATGTGGTAAGTAGGGAAGGGAAGTTTCGCTCCCCGATGTAATCAAGATAACTACTCCAACGGTAGGACCTTAGATACGTAAGTGCATCCTTCGAGCTTTTTATGTATTTTCCTTTCGCTCGTATCCGCCAATTTTCTGATCCCTTGAAATAATCAAGTGGATTTAAATGGATGTAGTGAAGAATGTAATTAAATTGCTGATCACGCTCGATCAGAACTTTTTTGGTTCGCCCAGCGAACACATAGCCACTTCGTGCATACTTCTCATTGAAATATTTTGCATACCCAACATTCAATTTTCTTAAAAACAGACTCATACCTCCTTCAACCTTCTCCGACAATAAAAGATGATAATGATCTCGCATGATGCACCACCCGTGCACATCCACCAGTTTCTTCCTCTCCCTCTTCAATGGCAGACATCGTATATCTGCCATTGAAGAGGGAGAAAATGTTCGTGCAGTGTGCGTCTGTCCAGCCGGAGTAGCGTCATTAAATTCATAAAGGTCGTGCACGAAACGCGCATAGTCTTGCGTATCTACAAAAATAGTCCGCTTTTCGACCCCTCGATTTAGCGCATGATAGATATCCATTATCTCATTATATATGGCAGACATACGATGTCTGCCATAGGGAAGGGAGAAGGGGGATAGCTGTAACTGTTGCGTGATAAACTTGGCGAATGAAAAAAATTCGCATTGCTATTAATGGTTTTGGCAGAGTAGGGCGGGCATTCTTCCGACTTGCCGAAGCACATCCGGATTTAGAGGTCGTTGCAGTAAATGACTTGGCAGAGATACAGAATCTCTCGTATCTTCTTAAGTACGACTCTGTGTATGGGCGTGCGTCATTCCCCGTTGAAGTTGTGAAGGATGGCATCGTGGTAAATGGTAGGAAGGTACTTTTTTCCGCAGAGAAAGAAATCTCCAAACTTCCATGGAAAGATGTGGGTGTCGACATTGTGATTGAGTCCACTGGTGTGTTCAATGACTTTGAAAAGGCATCGGCGCACATCACTGCAGGCGCACAGCGTGTAGTTATTACTGCGCCCGCAAAAGGGGAATCACCGGCAGGGGTCACGAGCGCAACGGTCTTGATGGGCATTAATGATGAAAAATTAAAAACATGTCAGGTGTCTGCGAATGCATCGTGTACGACGAATGCAACGAGCCCGATTATTGCAATTCTGGATGAAGCAATTGGAATCGAAAAAGCAATACTTTCTACAACGCATGCATACACTGCCACTCAGGCGATTGTTGACGGTATTTCGAAAAAAGATGTGCGAGAGGGAAGAGCGGCGGCACAGAACATTATTCCTTCTTCCACTGGTGCGGCGATTGCGATTACCCAGGTGTATGAGTCGCTGAAGGGAAAGTTTGATGGTATTTCTCTTCGTGTACCCGTTCCGGCAGGCTCTGTTGCAGACATCACTTTCATTGCAAAGCGTCCAACCACTGTTGAGGAAGTGAATGACATTCTACGAAAGGCATCCGCCGATCCTCGCTGGGCAGGAATATTTATGGCGACTGATGAGGAGCTTGTTTCATCTGACATTATTGGTGAGACGTATGGTGCTATTGCCGATCTTTCAATGACTCGTGTCGTTGATGGCAACCTTGTTAAGGTCTTAAGTTGGTATGACAACGAGATGGGATATGTGCAGACGGTTATGTTGCATGTGCTTGAATCAGGAAAACATTTGTCATGAGAATAATTTTCGCAGCTGACCATGCAGGTTTTGCACTGAAAGAAGCACTCAAAGCCTCTGTCGAATTGTCGGGTTACCACGTTGAAGACGTGGGCGCATTTTCTCTTGATCCGCACGACGACTATGTGCCGTTTGTTCGCCTTGCAGCCGAAGCGGTTGCAAAAGATCCTGCACACACACGTGCAATTATTATAGGTGCAAGCGGTCAGGGTGAGGCATTTGCTGCGAACCGGTATAAAGGAGTACGTGCAGTAGTCTATTATGGCGAACCATCACGTAAGCAAATTGACGCAGAAGGGCAGGAGCTTGACCTCATTACATCGACTCGCAACCATAACGATTCCAATATTCTTTCTTTAGGAGCAAGGTTTATTTCTGGAGAAGAAGCCCAAGATGCGGTAAAAAAATGGTTAGAGACGCCATTCTCGGGAGCAAAACGTCATACTCGTCGCCATAAAGAAATAGATGCGTAACTAAGGGCACATGATTCAGGTTGTTCCTTCATTGCCCGCTGCCTCCTTCGAAGAACTCAAAGCCAAAATTGGTTTCGTGCGAGGTTTGGTATCAACGTTTCAAATTGATATTTGTGACGGACTGTTTGTGCCGGCATATTCGTGGCCTATGAACAGTGGCGATGAAGTACAGTTTCGACGCATCGTAACGGGCGAGGAAACATTGCCATTTTGGGAAGATTTTGATTTTGAATTAGATATGATGGTGCACAATCCTGAAGAAGTTCTTCCTGATTGGATTGACGCGGGCATTTGCCGGGCACTTATACATATTGAAGCGAAGCACGATTTTAAAGCATGTCAGGCTATTGCAAAAGATAAAATTGAACTCGGCGTTGCGCTTACTGTTGGTACTCCCATTTCACGCATTGATGAGTACATTGAACACATCACGGTAGTTCAGCTCATGGGGATCGCCTCTATTGGGAAGCAAGGACAGCCTTTTGAGCCACGAGTTCTCGATGCGATTAAAGAAGTGAAGAAACGGTACCCGAATGTTATTATTGAAGTTGATGGTGCAGTAAACAGAGAGACTGCTCCGCTCTTGGTTTCTGCGGGAGCCACACGCCTTGCCCCCGGTTCATTCATTTTTCGATCTGAAAATCCAAAACAAGATATTCACTATTTAGAATCACTTCCTCTATGAGTCATCTAACTGACGAACAACTCACCACCCTTGAAGCAAAAGCAGTTGACGTGCGTGAGACCATAATCCGCATGCTCGTCTCCGCAAAGTCCGGACACACCGCAGGGCCTCTTGGTATGGCGGACATATTCACTGCGTTCTATTTTCATATTTTAAATCATGACCCAAAGAATCCTGATTGGGAGGAGCGTGACCGTCTTGTTCTTTCAAATGGTCACATCACACCCGTCAGATATTCTGCAATGGCACACGCAGGATATTTCCCCGTTGAGGAATGTTTAACTCTGCGCAAACTTGGAAGTCGTCTTCAGGGACATCCAGAGCGTGACATGTTGCCAGGACTTGAGACGACGTCCGGGCCTTTGGGTTCAGGTTTGTCGCAAGCAGCAGGAATGGCGTACGTAGCACGAATGGATGGAAAGAAGTGGCGTGTGTATTGTGCCGTTTCTGATGGGGAACAACAGGAAGGAAATATTTGGGAAGCAGTAATGTTTGCTGGTAAAAACAAGCTTCACAATCTCACGGTAATTATGGATAGAAATAACATTCAAATTGAAGGCATGACTGAAGACGTAATGCCTCTAGAGCCTCTCGCAGACAAGTATCGTGCATTCAATTGGCACGTGATTGAAATTGATGGTCACAATATGGCAGAGATAGTGAATGCAGTTGAAGAAGCAAAAGCAATTTATGAAAAGCCCACATTAATTCTGGCGCATACGATTCCAGGTAAGGGTGTTAAAGAAATAGAATTTGATTATCATTGGCACGGCAATCCACCGAAAGCGGATCAAGAAGAATCTTTCATTGCACAAATTCGTGAGTCAGCGAAGCGATAACCATATGATTAATACAAACGCAAAACTTTCAGAAAAAGTATTTACCGACGCAATTGAAAAAGCACCCACTCGTGATGGGCTGGGTAAAGGTACCGTTGAGGCTGGAAAAGCAGATCAGAATGTCGTTGTCTTATCTGCCGACTTGGGCGATTCAACCCGTGCATCATGGTTTCAGAAAGAATTTCCTGAGCGATTTGTTGAGGTTGGTGTTGCGGAGCAAAACTTAGCAACAGTGGCTTCTGGCATGGCGGCAGCGGGAAAGATTCCCTTCATTGCTTCGTACGCAGCGTTTTCACCTGGGCGTAATTATGAGCAGATTCGTACCACAATTGCTTTAAATGATGTGCCGGTAAAAGTATGCGGAATGCATGCGGGAGTGTCCGTAGGACCTGATGGCGCAACACACCAGATGCTTGAGGATATTGCGATGATGCGTGCGTTGCCGAACATGATTGTTATTGTTCCAGCTGACGCAGAAGAAGGACGAAAAGCTGTTGTTTCCAGCGCTAAAAACGGAAAGCCAACATATTTGCGATTTGGTCGTGATAAAGTTGCAACATTCACGACCCCTGAAACTCCGTTTGAGATTGGGAAAGCGTATTATCTTTGGAAGCCCGAGAAACCCGATGTAACAATTCTAGGATGTGGACACTTAGTGTATGAAGCACTGCTTGCCGCAAAGTCACTAGAGGCGAAAGGAATTCGTGCGTCAGTTGTAAACAGTCACACCGTGAAGCCTCTTGATGAAAAAACTATTTTGGAGGCAGTTAAAGAAGCGGGGGCAGTGGTTACCGTAGAAGAGCATCAAGTAGCAGGGGGATTCGGTAGCGCCGTTGCGGAATTTCTCGCACAAAACTACCCAGTGCCAATGGAGTTTGTTGGTATGCATAATAAATTCGGCCAGTCAGGGGAGCCACAAGAATTACTCCACCATTACGGCCTTGATGCGGAGGGAATAGAAAAAGCAGTTGAAAAAATTATTACTCGAAAGGGTACGGTACGCTAACGACTGCATCGCAGAAAAGACATCGTTGTTCTTTAGGTATTAGCACCGGCAGGGAGAAGATCGAACGCTCCAATCGATACTCTGTAGGGAGTTCTGAATCCGACTCAGCGGTAATCCGATGGTTCTCCTGTTCGTGTTTCCAATAGGTACCGTTCCATTTCCCATGGTGTGGAGAAGCACATCTTTTTACTGGCTCTCCGTTCGTTGTGTTACCACGTTCCATTAGTCATGTACCGTAATAGCATTTTGAGTTTCTGTCAATTTTTGTCAGAATCAGATTTTGTATCCTGCAGATTTCCCATCCTCGTAGAAAATCTTTACGCCCTCAAGAGAAAGCGCATCAAGGTCTTTTCCGATATCTCCCAGTTTTTTTAGAATGGATGGCGGAACAGTTATGATTTCTGCGCCTATTCTTTCTGCCTCATAAATATTGAAAAGCTCACGGGTAGATGCCCACAGCAGTTCAATGGCCGGCTTTGTGGAGGTGATTACTTTTGATGCCTGCATCACAGGAATTGGATCAATGCCAACATCGGCAATTCTTCCTGCAAAGACTGAAATGATTGAGGGAGTTCTGTCACTCAAAGCATCTGTTGCTGTTTGCACTTGCTCGGAGGTAAGTATCATTGTCACGTTCAGCTTTATGCCCTCATTTGAAAGAGTTTTTACCAAAGGTGCTGAGGATTCTCCTTTCGTATTCATGATAGGAATCTTTGCGTATACATTTTCGCCCCATGATGCAATGAGGCGGGCTTGACGTTCCATCTCAGGAAAATCATCTGAAAAAACCTCGAACGATATGGGTTTATTGGGAATAGCGGTCAGTATTTTTTTTCCAAATGCGGTGTAGTCGGTAACTCCCGCCTTATGCATCAAGGTAGGGTTTGTGGTGAAACCTTTGATGTATGGCATATCATTAAGTGCAAGCATTTCCTTTTCCTCAGAGCCATCTGCGTAGAGTTTTATTCGGAGCCCATCTATTTTTTTTGCCATGCTTTTTTCTTATGGGTTAGCTAATTTTTCAAGTGCATCTTTGGTAAGCAAGCCTCTTTGTGCACCAATTTGTTGTACGACATAGGCTGAGTTGATGGTGCCACGCACCATTGCATCTTTAAGTGGCATACCAAGAGTCAGATAGACCGCAGTGGTTGATGCAAACGCATCTCCAGCTCCGGTTCTTTGGAGAGGTGGTTTTGGGTCAGGGTACATCGGCACGTGAGATACAACTCCATTCTCAAGCGCATGAATACCCTGAGGGCCGTCTGTTATCAAAACTATTTCGGGTCCTAAGGCGTGCATACCATTTAAAAGAATTGCCATTTCTTGTGGTTCTTTGTATCCAAGTATTCGCTCCGCTTCTTCTTTGTTGCAGACACACAGGTATGAGCGTGCGTATACAGGTGCAAGTAATTCCTTCCCCATACGAATTTCCTGTCCTGGTTGGAAGAATAATTTTGTTTCAGGATGATTAGTGAGCCAAGAAGCCAAATTGAGGTGAGATTTTCCACTCGGATCTCCAAGTGAAGAAAGATATATATATTTAGGCGCACTCAAATCTGCAGGGAAGCTATACGGAAAGAAATCGTGCTTTACAAGAATTGTTCTTTCAACTCCATACCACAAGACGTAATCGTTGTTTGATGTCATGCCTTCGTTTCGGATGACGAGAGAGGTATCAATACCTTCATGAGTGAGCACCGCAATGTTTTCTTCCCCTAAATAGTCGGTACCTGTAGAGGTGAGCATTCCCACAGAAAGCCCCAAACGTGCGGCAGAAACCGCTGCGTTTGCGGCATTCCCCACGCCAGAGATGACAGTTGCTGATTCGTAAGGGATTTTGTCTCCCCAGCGCATTGAGATAGTGCATGCGTCGGTGTTTATGTCGCAATGCACCTCGGCTTCTTTGAGCTTGATGAACGTGTCGGTGGTTATGTCGCCAATCGCAAGAAAGTCTATTGTACCCATAGGGTTATCGTACCATCCGTTATACTTACCTGCATGAACCTGAGTGAGGATTTGAAAGCGATTATACGGGGCGAGGTGGATGCTACACCAGAAACACTTGAAGAATGTAGCCGTGACGCAAGCCTTTTTCGGATTCTTCCAAAAGTGGTAGTACGACCACAGGATGCGGAGGACGTGGCGAGTGTTGTGCGTTTTGCATTACAGCAAAAACAGTCTGGTGAAGATGTGTCTGTAACAGCTCGTTCTGCTGGAACTGATATGTCTGGAGGTCCTTTGAATAACTCAATCATTCTCGATGTTACTGGGCATCTAAACAAGCTCATTGAGCTTGGTGACGAATATGCAGTGGTGGAGCCAGGGATGTATTTTAGAGACTTTGATAGAGAGACAAAGAAAAAGAACCTTGAGTTGCCGAGCTACACCGCAAGTCGTGAAATATGTGCCGTTGGTGGCATGGTTGCTAACGATGCTGGTGGTGAAAAGAATCTAAAGTACGGGAAGACTGCCCGGTATGTAGAAGAACTCGACGTGGTGCTTGCTGACGGACAGATTCATACATTGAAAAATCTGGAAGGGGATGTACTCCGAGAGAAATTGAATGAACAATCGTTTGAAGGTGAATTGTATCGAGCTGTTGCAACACTCCTCAAAGAAAACCGTTCCGTAATCGAGAAAGGAAAGCCTCATGTCGAGAAAAATTCTTCTGGGTATGCACTGTGGGACATCGGGGATGGAGTGGAATCACTCAATCTTGCAAGGCTTATGGTTGGTTCCCAAGGAACTTTAGGAATAATTACCAAGATTCGTTTCAAGTTGATACATCCGCAGGCGTTCGCATCGATGGCGGTATTTTTTCTTAAAGACTTGAACGACCTAGGCGTGCTTATTCCAAAAATTTTGGCACATGCGCCCGATAGTTTTGAGTCCTACGATGAACATACATTTTCTTTGGCGGTAAAATATTTCCCTGAATTTGCGACACAGATGAAGGCGGGCATCATTGGCTTAGGGTTTTCATTCTTACCGGAATTGTTGCTGCTCGCAACTGGTGGAGTCCCGAAGCTTGTGTTGATGGTTGAGTTCCGTGCTGATACGCAAACGGAGGCATTAAGGAAAGCAGAGGCTCTTGTTGCAGAAGTAAAAGCATTATCACTTCAGGGAAGTATTCGTATTGCAAAGAATGAACGGAAGGCAAGAAAGTATTGGGTAATACGGCGGGAGAGTTTTAATTTGCTCAGGCGCAAAGTGCGTGGCATGCGTGCGGCACCCTTCATTGATGACTTTGTTGTGCCACCCTTGTCGCTTGCTGATTTTTTACCAAAACTCAATAAAATTCTTTCGGCCTACGATCTTACGTATACCGTTGCAGGGCACGTGGGCGACGGCAATTTCCATATTATTCCGCTCATTGATCCAAAACGCCCTGATGCTAAAAAAATAATTGATGAACTTTCGCACAAAGTCTACGACCTCGTCCTTTCATACAAGGGCTCCATTTCCGGTGAACATAATGACGGCTTAGTGCGTACCCCCTACGTTGAACAGATGTTTGGTGCGGAGATGGTACGCATATTCGAGGAAGTTAAAAGAATCTTTGACCCGCTTAACATCTTTAATCCTGGTAAGAAAGTTGGCACCTCTTTCGCTGATTCCGCAAGTCGTCTGGATTTACCGGTATAAGCATAAAAGCTTAGTTATGAGAGAGGTTTTGATTTTTAGAGGCTTTTCAGATATACTCTTCTGACTATGGAATTAAAGGCAACAAAGCGGAGTGTTTCTGGCAAGGGCGTGCAGCAGCTCCGCAAGGAAGGCTTGATGCCGGGCGTTGTGTATGGCCCTAAACAAGAGGCGACGGCTATTGAGATGCCACTTCGTGAATTCACAAAAACACTTGAAAAGGCAGGGGAATCGACCGTTATTGCACTCTCGGTAGATGGTAAGGAACACAATGTTCTTATTCATGAAATCGATAGAGATCCAGTAACTGATGTACCTCGTCATGCTGATTTCTACGCAGTACAGAAAGGTCAGAAGGTTGAGATTTCAGTGCCTATCGAATTCGTCGGCGTTGCTCCCGCAGTGAAAGAATTGAATGGAAACCTTGTGAAAGCTCTTCACGAAATTGAAATTGAAGCTGAGGCAACAAACCTTCCGCACTCTATTACTGTTGACGTCTCAGGATTGGATGCAATTGATAAGCAGATTCTTGCAGGTGACGTTGTCCTTCCTCCAGGCGTTACGCTTGTGACTGGCGCAGAGGAAGTTGTGGTTCTCATCGCTTCTGCCAAAGAAGAAGTTGAAGCACCTATCGCAGGTCCTGACATGACTGCAATTGGCATTTCTGAAGATCGAGGTAAGAAAGAAGAAGATACGCCGGCAGCCGGCGAAAGTTCAGAATCTTAAATCCCCCAGTTCCCAGTTCAGAGTTCCTAGTCCAGAGTCTTTTCTCAGTACTCAGTACTCAGTACTCTGAACTCTGCACTGCTTCTAAATTGCTATACTAAGGTGGATGAAAGTCCGCCTTTTTCTTATGACATGTTTATTGCTCTTCGGAGCAGTGATGCCTGTATATGTGCATGCCGAATTCTTTTCACCTGAAGAACGTGCTCGGCTCGAAGCGCAGTATCAGCAACTTCAAAAGGAAATTGCTCAGTGGCAAAGTATTCTTGATGATACAAAGCTTAAGAAAAACAGTCTGCAAGGGGATGTGACGCTATTGAATGCACAGATAAAAAAAGCAGAAGCAGAAATTAAACAGCGTAGTATCACCATTTCAAATCTCACTACGGAGATAAACGCACGCAGTGCGAAAATACGGAACCTTGATGAGCGAATAGTACGTGGGCAAGAATCACTCGCAGAGATGCTTCGCACCGCAAGAGAGGTGAACAGTGTGTCGCTTGCCGAAATTATCCTTTCGTCTGAAAGTGTTTCTGATTTTTTCTCTGACGTTGATGCGATGGTTGTTGTAGAAAGAAGTTTAGGAGAGCTCTTTGAAGAAATACGGGGGGCCAAGAGTCAGGCGGAAGTTGAACGACAAACATTAGCAAAACAGCAAAGCCAAGAACTTGATGCTCGGTATGTTGTGGAGGCTAAGAAAAAAGTAGTCGCCAAAAGTGAGACAGAGAAGAAAAATCTGCTTGCCATCACTAAAAACGAGGAAGCGACATACCAAAAAGTATTGGCTGATCGCCAGCAACAAGCTGAACGCATTAAGGCGGCACTCTTTCCCCTGCGTGACACTAATGGCATCGACTTTGGTACCGCACTTGATTATGCTTCCACTGCATCACAGAAAACAGGTGTACGTGCGGCGTTCATCTTGGCGATTCTCTCTCAGGAGTCGGATCTTGGAAAAAATGTTGGTTCGTGTTTTGTTTCGAATCTTACAACGGGCGATGGCGTGGGGAAGAATACGGGCAAGTTTTTTGCTGGCGTCATGAAATCGCCACGCGACACTGAGCCTTTCCTTAAAATTACGAGCTCACTTGGTTTAGCGTGGGCAACAACTCCCGTGTCATGCCCTGTGACCGGAGGATACGGAGGAGCTATGGGCCCTTCGCAGTTTATTCCCTCCACGTGGGTTGGATATCAAGCTCGTCTGGCAAAAGTGTTAGGTGTTTCAATTCCGAATCCCTGGAATGCAAAAGACGCAATTATGGCAACCGCTCTTTATATGTCTGATTTAGGGGCAGATGCGGGAACGTATACTGCCGAGCGAAAAGCGGCGGCTCAATACTATGCGGGTTCAGGTTGGGCGACGAGGGGGATTGGTTATGCTACAAGCGTGCTTTCAAAAGCGGAGGCGTTTCAAAGTAATATAGATTTCCTTAAAGGACTCTAAGAACCTGCCCTGGAATCTTCCCCCTGCCCAAAAATCTCTGTTTCCGGCTACAAAACTTCGTCTCGTCGTCAACGTAATGCTATTACGTTTCGGACTTCGACTCGTTTCTCGCTCAAAAACAGAGATTTTTTGTCTGAGTACCACGAGATTCCAGGGCAGGTTCTAAGTTGATTTCCACACCAGAGGTCAGTTAACGTAGGGATGTGCGTTACTATGAACGCATGGAAAACTCTACTCCCGCACCTGTTCATAGTAATAAGAAGTTACTCCTTATTGGCGTTCTCGTTGTTGTTCTCGTTGCTTTGGGGGCGTGGTACGCATATACCATTCCTGTTCGTCTAATAGGTCTGCATGTTTTCGAAGGTGATTATAGGACGGGCAAGGTGCTGTCGTTTGGTATTTTGGGTCTTGCTGAAAAGAAGTTATCGGTGAATGGAGTAGTTGCTGATTATGCGTCTGCAAAAGGTACCGCCGTTGCCGTGGTACGTAATCCCGATACGAATACAGAAGACATACTTCTGATGTCAGACAATGGACGTACATTAACTACCGATGGAGAGGGAAAAGTAGCATTGGCTGTTTCTCCTGATGGCACAATGGTGGCATATTCTGCACTCACCAATGCACCTGCTGACACTTTCTTCACGCCACAGTTTTCTGCATGGACCATAAAAGTGATTAATATAAAAACCGGTGAGATGACACTCATGGGTTCTGGGTTTGGTCCTGAGTTTTTTACATCGAATGGAAAGTTAATGCTTATGTTCACGGATGCTACAGGCATAACCATTGCTGACATGGCTACAAAAACTTCCCAAACGACATTCTTTTTGAATCCTGGTGTGATTGATTACTCGGCGCACATTAGTGATGATGGGAAATTCATAGCGATTCCAAACGGACTCACAAAGCACTACGATCTTTTTGCTGTTACTCATCTTGAAGCACCGCTTGGTATTGATCCATTAGGAAGTGTGGAGCCAGTGCTTGTGCATGGTGACTTTAAGGGGTCAAATTTCTATGGCGTTGAGTACATACGTGATGTGAATTCTCGCCTATGGCGATTCACTACAGCAAAACCACCAGTAGGTGAAGTAGTCTTCGATTTGCGGGCGCAGTCGCTCTATCGTGTTCTCCCATAATAATTCATGAAAATAAAAATCGCCCTTACTTCATTTGTTCTCGCACTTCTTTTTAGTGGATTCTCTTCCGTTCTTTTCCCCGCTAGTGTTCATGCGGCACCTCCAAGTGGTGGTGGTTGTGGAGAAACGTGGGTGCATGAATATACTATTGAAACTAACCCGTTCATTCCGAACACCCCTGGCTTTGCTGCATGGCGCACTATGTATGGTGAGAACCATGTGATAGAGAGTTCGTACCTCATAGCTACGGTAGGAGATTTTGATGAATCGTGTGTAGTTGAAGCCCCGACTTCAACCCCAACGCCCACTGCGAATATAATTTTAGTTCCATCAGCCATTGATACTGGCGGTTCTTCTTTACTCTCATGGTCATCAAGTAATGCAACGTCATGCACCGGCACAAACTTTTCTACAGGTGGTGCATCGGGAGGGACCGTTACGGTTTCTCCAGCAGGTACTACTCTGTATTCGGTTACCTGCACTGATGGTTCACAAACTGCAACAGCTTCTGCCACGCTTACCGTGAATCCGCCACCTGCACCGACTGTTACGTTGATTGCAAACCCCAACAGAATACAGACCGGTGAATCATCGACGTTAACGTGGACATCAACGAATGCGGTTTCTTGCATCGGAAGCGGTTTTGATACTGCAGGCAATGTGTCAGGCTCTGTATCCACGGGATCTTTGGCTGAAACTACCAACTATTCCATCACCTGCAGTGGTGAGAGCTCTTCGACGACTTCTACGAGCGGAGGGAGTGCTGCTACGTCAGGGACATGGCAATTCTCGTATTCAGATATCAGTGACTTTTTCTGTCCTACAGGCCAAAGCAAAGTCTCAAGTCTTAATCTCGCATATTCCGGTGTTGCGTGGTGTCCGCCAAATCCTAGCGGACAATCGTGCAATGGCATAGGAGATCAGAACGTATGTAAAATCAATAAAGCAAATAATTCGTGTCAAATTGAAACGGATGTATATCAGTGTGTCGGTGCATCCTCAGGATCAGCTTCTGTCACCACCACCACAACTGCCTACCCTGCGTTAACGGCATCTGCGTATGCAACGGTGACCGTGGATGATCAAATGGCATGCGTTCCAAATGTTGGCGAAGCATGTACTTCAGCTCCTAATTCATGTAATCAAACTGCCTCTGGTGTTATTCAATGCGGTGGCACCTGTTCTGCCTCAGTATCAAGTCTAAATTGTCCTGGTGGTCCAGGGGACCCAGGAGGTCCCGGTGGACCAGGGGGCCCAGGAACTCCAGGAACCCCAGGTGGTCCAAACAACCCGGGAGTGACCTCTCTTTCTGCTCTTCTGACCGCCTCGCCAACGTCAGTTGTGTATGGAGCACCATCAATGTTGTCTTGGACGTCGGCTCATGCGGTGTCATGTAGTGGAGGAAATTTTAGTACAGGTGGAGCAAAATCGGGGACTCTTGCGGTTACTCCTGTGACGACAACGCTCTATAGTCTTACTTGTACGGATGGATCTGGAAACAATGCCTACAGCACTGCGACAGTTACCGTTATTGCTCCCACACTCTCAATCAGTGGTTCTCCTAATTTGGTGCGTTCAGGCGATTCAAGCACCATTACGTGGTCGGTAAGTGGGCACGTTGATGCGTGTACCGTATCAGGCCCAGGCCTCTCATCGTCAGCAGTTTCTGGCTCAAAGTCTGTACCTATCACTTCAGAAAGTATTTTTACGCTTTCTTGTACCGCAGGTACGCTCCATTCGTCTGTTTCGACGTCCGTGAAGATATTGCCGGCATTTAGAGAACAATAATAGCTAGAGCTTATCTAAAAACCTCCCCCTGCCTGCACCACCTGTTTTTGGGTTGCGACCCACTCACCTCGTCCTCTTTGTACGTACAGTACATTTCGGACTCCGGCTCACTGTCTCGCCACAAAAACGTGCGGTTCGGCTTGGGTACCACGAGTTTTTTAGACAAGCTCTACTGAAAATAAGAGGGTACAGGTAATCTCTGTCTTGCACGCTCTATTTTCTAGTGGTATAGTCGTGCAACATGAAAGACGATATTCATCCAACAAATTACAGACTCGTAGTATTCAAGGACGCTGGTTCAGGCGCTGAATTTATAATTGGCTCAACCGTTCCTACGAATCAGACCACTACTGTTGATGGTAAAGAATATCCGTTGTATATAGTTGAAATTTCAAGCGATTCGCATCCTTTCTACACTGGAAAACAAAGTACACTTGATAGGGCTGGTCGTGTTGATCGTTTCAAAAAGCGCACCGCTGCGAGGGCTTCAAAAAAGTAAGTAGAAGGTAGAATGTAGAAAGTGGCGTAATGCTACTCTTTTACTACGCACTACTTGCAACTTTCTACTTTCTTTTCATGACTGACATCCAAGATTTTCGATCGAATCCAAAAACCGCATATCTTGCGGCTGAGTTTGATCGACTTACTCATGAGTTGGAACGAACCCTGGAGCTTGCAAAAAGCGATGCTTCGCTTGCCGAGCTTGCAGAAGAAGAGCGTCGTCAACTTGAGCTACAACAGAAAGCTTTGTTTGAACAGATGGAATCTATTGTGGCACCAGCTGAAGACGGCCCCGAAGATGAACCTGTTGCAGTAGTGATGGAGTTCCGTGCCGGCGCTGGCGGAAACGAAGCAAATATTTTTGCAGGAGACTTGGCACGCATGTATATGCGGTACGCTGAAGGGCAGGGATGGGGAGTAAAAATACTTGATTCTAATCTTGAATCAATAGAGGTGACTGGTAGGAGTGTCTATGATGCACTTCGGTATGAAACTGGTGTACACCGTGTTCAGCGTATTCCGGTAACCGAAAAATCAGGGCGTATACACACGTCGACTGCGTCAGTTGCGATACTGCCACTCCGAAAATTTCCGAAGTTTGAATTGAATCCTGCTGACATCGAGATGGAATTTTCTCGCTCTGGGGGAGCGGGTGGACAGAACGTCAACAAAGTGGAAACAGCTGTCCGCCTGATTCACAAACCTACAGGGCTTGAAGTGAGAGCACAGTCGGAGCGCAGTCAGAAGGCAAATCGTGAAAAGGCAATGCAGATTCTCTCCGCAAAGCTTGAAACGTACGAGGAAGAAAAAGCGGCGGCAGAACACTCTGCACATCGTAAATCTCAAATTGGCACGGGGGATCGGTCTGAAAAGATACGCACGTACAACTTTACGCAGGACCGTGTATCGGATCACCGTATCAAGGAGTCGTGGCATAACATAGAGTCTATTTTGGAGGGAAACATAGGTGATATTCTGGCAACGCTTAAGGCAAAAGCCTCTGAAGCGGAAACCGATTGAAAGCTTCTAGCTTTCAGCTTCCAGGTTCTAGCTTTGAATTTAAAAGCTAAAAGCTGACAGCTGGCACCTGACAGCTTTTTACGTCGTTGCCCGAGTCTTTCCTCTGTGTTAGAGTAATCCGCATGTCACAGAATACCGATTCACCGCTCGTCGAAGCCCTTTTTAAGGTGGGGGCCCACTTTGGCTTTTCCCGTTCACGACGCCATGCGACGATGAAATCCCTTGTCTACGGGTCAAAAAATAAGACTGATATTCTCGACCTTACTAAGACGGCTCCTATTATGGAGAACGCACTCACTTTTGTTCGAGGGCTTGGTGCACATGGCAAGACGGTGTTGTTTGTTGGGGGCAAGCCGGAAATGAAAGATATTGTCAAAACTACCGCCATTGAGCTCGGTATGCCGTATGTCGCTGGTCGCTGGCTTGGGGGTACACTCACTAATTTCACTGAAATTAAACGTCGTATCAAGCGGATGCAGGAACTCACTGGCGAGCGAGATACCGGAGCCTCAGCAAAGAAATATACAAAGAAGGAGCGAGTTCTTTTTGATCGTGAAATCAATCGTCTTGAAGAAAATTTTCTTGGTTTAAACGCTATGGAGAAGCTTCCTGACGCACTTTTGATAGTTGATACCCGTGCTGAATCTATTGCAGTCTCTGAAGCGGCAACGTTAGGCATTCCCGTAGTTGGTATTATGAATTCTGATTGCGATCTCTCTGCGGTGCAGTATCCGATTGTTGGAAACGACGCATCAAAAGAGTCTGTTTTATTTTTCCTTGGACAGGTTACCGATGCGTATCGTGAAGGAACGAAGGGGCGTGTTGTGCTTCCTGCAGAGGAGAGCGCAGCTGAAATCAAAAGTTAGAAATAAGAACGCAAAAGCGGTCGTGACTTTAAATGTATAGTCAGGCATACTTCTCATATGGAAATTACTTCAGACATGGTCAAAGCACTTCGTGAAGAAACAGGCATTTCTGTTATGCAGTGCAAAGCAGCTCTCGTAGAGGCGGATGGCAACAAGGAAAAGGCGCTCATGATTCTTTCAAAAAAGAGTGGCGTACTCGCCGCTAAAAAAGGAGACCGAACACTCGCCGCTGGCATTGTTGCATCATACATACACTCCAATAAGGAAATCGGCTCGATGCTAATCTTGCGTTCCGAAACTGACTTTGTTGCTAAGAATGAAGAATTTGTTGCACTCGCACGTGATCTTGCGCTCCAAGTTGCCGCATCAAATCCGCAGTATGTACGACGCGACGAAATTTCTCCCGAGAAGTTAGAAGAAATTAAGGCACTTTTTATAAAAGAAGTAGAAGGGAAGCCGGACAATCTCAAAGAAACCATTCTTGGCGGAAAGGTGGATGCGTATTTAAAAAACTTGGTTTTGCTTGAGCAGACCTACATAAAAGATCCGGAAAAAACTATCCAGGCTGTGATTGATGGAGCAATTCAGAAATTCGGCGAGCGCGTTGACATAGATCGCTTTACGAGATTCTCTACTAAATAAGTATGCTCTGGATAGTCATGTTTCTAGTTGCGCTTGTTCTTCTCGGCGTGTTCGTTGCTTTTCGTCTATTTGAGGAAAAGCGAGGAGTTCGTTTGTGGGCGCCAGTACGTACAGCAGTTGATGAAAAGGTTATAGAGATGTATCACTCTTCCGTCACAGGGAGCATTCCTCGTCACTATCGACTTCAATTTCTCATGTTTCTCCGCCAAACTACTCACGCAGGCGTTCTTCTGCTTGTCGCAGGTCTTCGTGCTTTGGAGAGACCGCTTACACGACTTTCATACCGAATGCGGATGGCGACTTCAAATACCAGCAAGAAAGAAGTGTCATCTTTCCTCAAGACCATTGCTCCTGAGAAACCTCAAATGAGTTCAGGTAATGGCGGTGAGAAAGAAAAATCTGTATAGTACATACCATTGCCGCCTTAGCTCAGTTGGTAGAGCAACACTTTTGTAAAGTGAAGGTCCCCAGTTCGAATCTGGGAGGCGGCTCCAATAAGAAAAATAACCGATTTCTGGTACAATCAAAGTTCTTTCCTGTTATGAATTCTGATTCCCTTAAATTTGGCAAAAGCACAAAGCTCCGTTACGGCGAGAACCCTCATCAAGAGGGCGGGTTTTATGAGATTGAGGCTGAGAGTTCTGACCCGCTGGCAATTCAGAATTTTAAAGTTTTGCAGGGTAAAGAGCTTTCATACAACAATTATCTTGATATGGACGGAGCTCTTTTTGCCCTGTCTCATTTGGGGGGTGCTGAGGCAGGCTGTGTGATTGTAAAACACACCAACCCTTGTGGAGCTGCACTCCGGGAAAATCTGGCGGATGCGTACCATTCTGCATGGTACGAGGGCGACCCTTTGGCAGCGTTTGGTGGCATCATGGCGGTCAATAGGGAAGTTGATGCATCGCTTGCAGAAAAAATGATTGCCAATTTCTTTGAGATACTCATGGCACCCTCCGTCACTCCAGAGGCTCTACAGGTTTTTGCAAAAAAACCTAATCTCCGAGTGCTCACAAATATCGCACTTCAAAATCCAATACCTCTCACCGCAAAGGCAATGCATAAGATTCGTGGAGGTATGCTCATCGAGGACGCAGACAGCGCCACCATCGAACCTTCTGCCTTGAAGGTCGTGACCGCACGCACGCCTTCTCCGGAAGAACTAGAGGATCTCATGTTCGCCTGGGCGATCTGCAGGAGTTCGAAATCTAACACCGTCGTTGCTGTAAAAAACAAAACACTTATTGCTTCTGGTGTTGGTCAGCAGGACCGCAAGCGTTGTGCGGAGCTGTGTGTCACAAAGGCAGGTGAGCGAATGAAAGGAGCTCGTGTGGCGTCTGACGCTTTTTTCCCATTCCGTGATGCTACTGATGTGTTAATTAATGCAGGCGTTTCTGCGATTATCCACCCAGGTGGCTCGATTCGTGATGAGGAGTCTATCCTTGCATGCAACGAAGGCAATGTGGCTATGGTAGTTACTGGTATTCGTGCTTTTCGGCATTAGTTTTCTGCCTCTAAAAGTTATATGGAAAGCGCACTGATAAAAGATCCGTATCTGCATGTGAGCAGGGCCTCCGATTTGACTGGCCGTAGCCGTTTTATATATCGCCTGTTTGAAATACTTCCTGGGGTACTTTCATTTGGAACACTCTTTGGGTTAGTTGCACTCTCTTTTTTTGCACCAACCTACGCTGCGTACTTCACTATTTTGTTTTCAGGATACTGGGTTTTCAAGACTATCTTTCTCTCAGTTCACCTGTGGCATAACTTCAAGCGACTTCGTCACAACATGGAAGTGAATTGGACGGAGCGCCTTTCGAATCTTAAGTACCACGATATCCTCCACGTTGTTATTTTTCCGTTTGCGAATGAACCCTACGAAGTGCTTGCTGAGAGTATTTCTGCACTCGAGAAGTCCCGTTTCCCGAAAAACCAGATTGCGGTTGTTATTGCGTCCGAAGAGCGAGCGGGGCCAGAAGCTCGTCACACAGCCGAGCGACTACAGCAAGAATTTAAGGATCATTTTTTGGAAGTGCTGGTTACCGTGCATCCATCGGGTACACCTGGAGAGCTTCCAGGAAAAGGTTCTAATATTGCGTACGCCGCCAAGGAGGCAAAGACAAAGATATTAGATGCACGAGGTAGTAGTTTAGAGCGCACCCTCGTGTCTGCATTTGATGTTGACACTGTCATATATCCGGATTATTTTTCCTGCCTCACGTGGCATTTTCTTACTGAGGATGACCCACTCCATGCATCCTTTCAGCCAGTACCTCTCTATAACAATAATATTTGGAATGCACCCATTCTCTCCAGAGTGCTCGCATATTCGTCAACGTTTTGGCAAATGATTCAGCAAGAGATGCCTGAACGTCTTACGACATTCTCTTCGCACGCCGTGTCTATGCGTGCACTGGTTGATGCTGGTTACTGGCAGAAGAATGTTGTGTCTGAAGATTCACGAATCTTTTTTAATCTTTTCATTCACTACGACGGGAACTATCGTGTGGTGCCAATTTCTTATCCGGTGTCTATGGATGCAAACGTTTCCAAAAGCTGGTTTGGCACGGTGGGGAGTTTGTACAAACAGCATCGCAGGTGGTCGTATGGTGCTGAAAATATTGCGTACATGCTTTTTAATTTTATGCACAATCCACGAATTCCATTTTCAAAAAAATTGCACCTCTCTTTTGTGCAGATTGAAGGGTTTTGGTCGCTGGCAACACATCCATTAATTCTTTTTGCTGTTGGATGGCTTCCTCTTTTTATTGGTGGTCATGCGTTTAATGCGTCAGTGCTTTCTTACAATCTTCCGATTGTAGCAACGTGGTTTTTAACGCTTGCGATGTCGGGGCTCGTTTTCTCGTCGATTTTCTTTATGTACCTTGTCCCACAACGTCCGCAAGAATATTCCTGGAGACGAAGTGTTACCATGGCACTCCAGTGGATACTGGTGCCGTTTACGATGGTTATTTTTAGTGCAATTCCAGGACTCGATGCACAAGTGCGACTCTTCTTTGCAAAGTATCTTGGTTTTTGGGTGACGCCAAAAAATAGACCAAGCAGTACTCCACCCAAAGGAGTTTAAGACCTACTAGTATCGGATATACTGATTTCTACATGAAACCCCTTTCAGCGAGAACTCGCTTCGTCTATCTTGCGGTGTCTGTCACGGCATTTCTTTGCACGGTACCGATTGCAGTCTTCTACGCCTCGGGGTACCGGTTTAATGGTTTTTCTCTTGTGGAGACAGGAGGGATTTATGTTTCGGTGCCCATCTCTGACGCAAGTGTTGTTATTAATGGTAAAGAAGAAGGAGTGAGCGGACTTTTTACTCGGTCATTTTATACGGACAATCTTGTTGAGGGAGCGTATATAGTGCAGGTGTCCAAAGATGGTTACTACCCATGGGTAAAGAAGATTACGGTAGAGCCACGAATTGTTACTGACGTTGCGGCGTTTCTTGTACCTCAATCGATTTCAATCCGTGAAATAGAAATAGGCGACGAGAGCCAAATCGCTTCCACAACTCATGCTGTTTCAAGAAATGAGTACACTGCACTTCTTAAAGCATTTTCTAATCAAGCAACTTCTTCACCGCTTCGTGACACAGATGCGACATCAACACCCTCCGCTACTCGAGGTGGAACCGAGTTATATGTAGAGAATGGCAATATAGTTGTTCGCTGGATCAAGGATCCTCGCTCCACACCGAGTTCATTTTGTCTGAAGCCCTCAGCGTGCGTTCAAGAGTTTTTCCTTGAAAAAGGGAAGGACACAGTTACTGATGCTCGATTTTTTGCAGGCGGTGTTGTGTATGCGACAAAGGAGTCAGGCATCTTTCTCGCTGAAAACGATGTTCGCCCAATCCCGCTTGTTGTTCCACTCTATAGTCGGCCAGGTGCAGAGTTTCGTATCGTGAGCGGTTCTTTGATAGTTAAAGACGGTAAAGTCCTCTACGATATTTCTGGCTTCTAAGGGTTTCTAATACAGCGCTTGGAGTGCTCGATTCGGTACACGTGGGGCTACCTAGAGGTAGCCCCACGTGTACCGATGTACCGAAGTGGGGTTTAGAGCTGTATAGTATAATATGACGACCGTCATATTATGCTATACAGCTCTTTTTGCTTTTTAAATTGTTTTTTGTCTTTTTAGTCCTCGTTTTTTCGACAGCGGGTTTTGAGTCGGAGTTTCGGACAGGTATACTCTTCATATGCCAAAAGGTCGCTTGCACCCTATTTCTGTCGCCCTCCGAGATATTGCGGAGATTTTCGGACGCATGGGTTTCAGTATTGCCTACGGGCCTGAACTTGAGGATGAATTTCATAATTTCAGTGCTCTCAATGTGCCGGCTGATCATCCTGCTCGTGACATGCAGGACACGTTTTGGATAAAAGACCGTCCTGGCTTTGTACTCCGCACTCACGATACATCCGTGACTATTCGTTGCCTTGAGGAAATGGCAAAATCTGGCGCTACTTCAATGCGCACCATAAATCCCGGTAAGGTATTTCGCAACGAAGCAACCGACATGACTCACGAGGCTCAGTTCTATCAACTTGATGGCTTTGCGGTGGCACCCACTGGTGAGATTACCCTCGGGCACTTGAAGGGAACCTTTGACCGTTTTTACAAAGAATATTTAGGTGAGGGTACAAAAGTGCGTTTTCGTCCCAGCTTCTTTCCGTTTGTCGAGCCCGGAGTTGAGATAGATGTGTGGTTTGAGGCGCCAGGGAAAGAGGGACGTTGGCTCGAGATGGCGGGAGCCGGAATGCTTCATCCAAGCGTTTTTAAAAATGCAGGACTTGATTCTGAGAAGGTGCAAGGGTTTGCGTTCGGAGGAGGGCTTGAGAGACTCTTAATGGTGAAGTACGGGATTCCTGATGTACGTCTTTTCCATTCGGGTGATACTAGATTCGTCTACGGATTTGATAGTAAGAGTGTAGAGGGTGGAGTGTAGAAAGTAGATATGGCAAAAACTTACGAAAACCTAAAAATTTGGCAAGAAGCGGTAGTACTTGCCACTGAGATATATTCTCTTACGGGTAAATTTCCAAAAGAAGAAATGTTCGGACTTACTTCTCAATTAAGGCGTGCCGTTATTTCTATATCTTCAAATATTGCAGAAGGGGCAGGACGTGGATCAAAGAAAGATAATAGCCGTTTCATTGATATGGCACTCGGCTCTCTTAATGAAGTAGAAAGTCTTCTCGCTGTCTCTTTTGAGTTATCCTTTATTGATACAGCCAAATATGAATCTCTGAAGGAAAAGCTGAAGAATCTCGGAGCATTAATCGGTGGTTATCGTAAATATCTTCACAAATAATCTATGTTGTTATCTACCTTCTATATCCTACTTTCCACTTTCTAATTATGAAAATTTCAACCGATTGGCTTCAGAAATACTTTGAAAAACCACTACCGAGCGTTGAGGTAATTGCAGATGCGTTTACTTTTCACTCCTTCGAGATTGATGGGGTCGAAGGGAATATTCTCGATGTAAAAGTACTTCCAAACCGTGCAGCAGATTGTTTGTCGCACCGAGGCATTGCCAAAGACCTCTCTGCAATTTTGAATATACCGATTAAATATGATCCATTTCGGGAACCACTTGAAGTGTTTCCGACGACGGACAAACTTACGGTGGAGGTAGATTCAGACTACGTTCTTCGACACACCGGAGCATTAGTAAAAGGAGTGAAAGTAGGTGCATCTCCGGCATGGTTGAAAGATGCACTTGAATCCCTAGGTCAGCGTTCAATCAATAACGTGGTTGATGTTCTCAACTTCGTTCTTCTTGATATTGGTCAGCCCTCAGGTGCGTTCGATGTTGGAAAGATGGAGCTCGAAAATGGTGTTGTAAAAATCAACATTCGACGGGCAAAGACTGGAGAAAAAATTACGACTCTTACTGGAGAGGAATATACGCTCACTGAAGAAATGTTTACTTTCACCGATGCTGTTGGCGGGTCTCTCCTTGATATCGCAGGAATCAAGGGTGGACTTACTTCTGGAGTCACCGAATCCACGACCGATCTTTTCATTTCCGTTGGTAATTACGATGGTACCCTCATCAGAAAAGCATCTCAAAAACTGAAGCTCTTTACTGATGCCTCACAGCGCTATCAGAATCGTCCAACGCCTGAACTTACTGCCTATGGTATGCATGCGATTCTTGCACTCCTAAAGCAGGTTGCGGGAGGGGAGCTCGTGGGCGTCGTTGATGTGTATCCAAAAAAACCTGCACAGAGTGCACCAGTTATCGTTTCTCTGATACGTATCAATGCAATCCTGGGAGCAGATTTTAAAGAAAGCGAAGTTACGGATGTACTTCGTCGTCTTGATCTTCCAACAACTGTAGCGGGCACAGTGTTTACAGTGACTCCTCCTTTTGAAAGAACAGATATTACGCTTCCAGAAGACATTGTCGAAGAGGTTGGTCGCATACTAGGGTATGACCGTGTACAAGCTGTTGAATTGTCTTCTACAGAAGCTGTCGATCAAGCAAAGTTTCGTGGCATTGAACGGGTCAAAGACTTTTTGGTTGAACGTGGATTCACAGAAGTGTCTACACAGTCTTTTGCAAAGAAAGGGGAAGTGTGGCTCGCAAACCCACTAGACAAAACGAAGCCGGCACTTCGCACCACACTTGCAGAAAATCTTAAAGAAGCTCTTCTGAAGGCAAAGCTCTATGCGCCCATTACAGTAGCTCCGAATGTGGAGTCAAAAGTCTTCGAGGTGGGAACGGTATTTTCAAAAGATAGCGAACGCATTGCTGTTCAAACTTCTGAGCCTGTGCCGGACATTCCAGAGATTGCACCGGACGGAGATTTTGTTCCCAAGCGGTATGTTTTGAGCCCGTACAAGCCTTTCTCTCTGTATCCGTTCATTGTGCGGGATGTTGCCTTTTGGGCTCCCGACACCACTGATGTGGAATCTACGAGGTCCAACATAATGCAGAATGCGGGGCCCATGCTTGTGAGATGCACACTGTTTGATACATTTTCAAAAGAGGGAAGAACGTCCTTTGCGTTCAGGCTTGTATTTCAATCAGATGAAAGCACCCTCACCGATGAAGAAGCAAATGGCTGGATGGCGTCGGTGACGCTCTGGCTTACTAGTCAGGGTTGGGAAGTGAGATAAACTCAGATTTTAGATGTTAACTTTTTGTGTGTGGCTATCAAAGTAAGAAATGTATAGATAAACCTTTCAACGTAAATTAATAATTCATGATACGCTCGAAATATGGACGCAATTAGTAAAGCATTTAACAGTGAGGGTTTTATATCCGCACTCACCATATCGCTCCCGAAGCTTCTTTCTGCTTTTTTTATACTGCTCGTCTTTTGGGTGATATACCACTTCACTAAGCGTCCCTTGATGCGCCTCTTAGCGTGGAGAGGCGTTCAGCAAGTAAATGCTGAGCTTCTCGTCAATACCGTCTATCGTGTACTTCTTTTTCTTATAGCAGTGGTTATCGCTGCAGGGCAGATTGGTATTAATCTTGCGGCTACGGTTGCGGGCCTCGGTATTGCCGGCATTGCACTTGGATTTGCCGCACAGGACACGCTTGCCAACATTATCTCTGGCGTTCTCATTTACGTGGATAAGCCATTCAAGATCGGCCAATGGATTACGGTGGGTGACATGTATGGCAGGGTGCAGAAGATAACGATGCGTACTACACGTATTCGTACGCTCGATAACACGTTCGTAGTTATTCCAAATCAGAAGATTGCAAACGAAGTGTTGATCAATCACTCATCTCACGGAGAGCTTCGCATTGCGGTGCCGTTTGGCATTGCATACCAAGAATCAGTCCCTCGTGTGCGAGAAGTGCTTGTAAAGACACTCAGCGAAATCAAAGGAGTACGCAAAGAACCGGCGCCGAGCGTTGTTGCCGAAGGCTTTGGTGATTCAGCCATTAAAATGCTCGCTCGTGTGTGGGTTGATAATGCCGACAAGGAGCGTGCAACACTGTTTATGGTTGTTGAAAAAATTAAGGAAACCCTAGAGGCTGAAAAAATTACCATTCCTGTTCCGCAGATGAGCGTGCAGGTTACAAAGGAGCGCTAGTATACTGTTAACGGTATGAATGTTTTGGTTATCGGAGGAGGGGGAAGAGAGCATGCACTCGCATGGAAGATTTCGCAGTCGCCTCGCTGTACGAAACTGTATATTGCACCAGGCAATGCGGGCACTCTGCTCGTTGGGGAGAATGTTTCTATTAATACACAAGATCACAAGGCCGTTATTAGTTTTTGCAAAGAGAAAGATATTGGTCTTGTGGTGGTTGGCCCCGATGATTTTCTTGCTTCTGGGATTGTTAATTCTTTAGCTACGGCTGGTGTACTTGCGTTTGGTCCCACGAAGGCAGGCGCAAAGTTGGAGTGGTCAAAAGCATTTTCCAAAGACTTTATGAATCGGCATGGAATCCCGACCGCTTCGTCTGCAACATTCACCACATTCAACGAAGCACTTGCTTACGCAAAAACTCAAGTACTACCTATTGTCATTAAGGCAGACGGGCTTGCATTGGGGAAGGGTGTGGTGATAGCACAAACACACGAGGAGGCCGAAAGCACACTGAAGGCGTTCATGGTTGATGAGGCATTTGGCGAGTCAGGAAAAACTGTGGTATTTGAAGAATTTCTAGAAGGTCCTGAAGTATCGATTCATGCATTTTGCGATGGCACCACTGCGAAATTGTTTCCTGTCGCTCGTGACCATAAGAGGGCGAGAGACGGTAATACCGGCGCAAACACTGGAGGTATGGGTGTCATAGCACCAGTTTCGGTTTCCGCAGATTTTCTAAAAGAGGTTGAAGAAAAAATAGTACTCCCTGTCATTAAGGGTATGGCGGATGAAGGTACTCCTTTCAAGGGAGTTTTGTATCCAGGACTCATGATCACAAAGGCCGGTATTCGTGTGATTGAATTTAATGCTCGATTTGGCGACCCAGAGGCACAATCGTATATGAGGCTCCTCGAGTCAGACCTTCTGGACATTATGCTCGACTGTGCGGAAGGGAGGTTGGTGAACCGGGAAATTCGTTGGAGTAAAAACTTTTCGTGTACGGTAGTGATGGCTTCAGGTGGATACCCAGGAAAATATACGAGTGGGTTCGCAATAAAGGGCTTGGACACCATTGCCGATTCATCGGTTGTTGTTTTTTATGCAGGAACTGAGAAAACAGAAAAAGAAGTGATTACTGCGGGAGGAAGAGTGCTCAGTGTAAGTGCAACTGCCGAAACCTCTGAAGAGGCGACTAAAAAGGCATATCAGGCTGTTTCAGGCATCACGTTTGATGGTCTGCAGTATCGAAAAGATATCGGTGCGAATTGGGGAATTTAGGAAGACTCAATTCTAACTATTCCACTATTCCCGGGAATTAGACAATAGAGCAACGTTAGATGGGCGTATATGTTATGGAAATAACCTAAGAAATGAGCCGAAAACAGGGGGTAAAAAGGGCGGAAAAGGAGTCTGAAATGTGCTAAAATATGAGGAGCTAGAAAGGGCTCTTTTTTATATCAAAATGGCAAAAACACCAAAGAAAGAAGCTAAAAAGTCAGGGGGGTACAGTGCTGAATCTATTACCGTTCTCGAGGGCTTGGAGCCAGTGCGGAAGCGCCCCGGAATGTATATCGGCACAACCGGTTTGGACGGGTTGCATCACCTCATCTGGGAAGTGTTCGACAACTCGCGTGATGAAGCGATGGGTAATCACGCAGATGATATTGAAGTAACTCTTCTTCCTAACAACCGAATTCGTAATGCTGACAATGGCCGTGGTATTCCCGTCGACATTCACAAGCAAACAAAAGTATCAGCACTTGAAACTATTATGACCACTCTCCACGCTGGTGGTAAGTTCGGTGGAGATGGTTATAAAGTTTCAGGCGGTTTGCATGGTGTGGGTGTATCTGTCGTGAACGCACTTTCAACCTACACTAAGGCAGAAATTCATCGTGATGGTGGCTACTATTTGCAGGAGTACGACCGAGGCAAAGCACGTGCAAAAGTAAAAAAGGTAGGCTCTTCAGATTGGCGTGGCAGTGTCATTACTTTTGATGCTGATCCACAGATTTTCCCTGTTATTGAATATGATTTCAATAAAATTGTGCAACACCTTCGTCAGCAGGCGTACCTCGTGAAGGGTGTGCGTATTTCTATTATTGATGCGAGAGAATACCCAGGAAAGATTGACCTCGCTGATGTGCGTTACTTCCGGGATTTGGGACTTCTTGTGCCGTCCCAGACATTCTATTTTGAGGGGGGTCTGAAGTCGCTCGTCACCTTCAACAACCGCTTTCAAAAACCAGTGCACTCGTCTGTTTTCTACGTGGAGAAAGAAGTAGATAACGTACAAGTAGAAGTGGCATTGCAGTACGTTGACGATATTTCTGCACGCATTACGGCGTTTGCCAACAATACCTACAACGCTGAAGGGGGAACGCATGTGACAGGATTCAAAACCGCACTCACTCGAACGCTCAATTCATACGCACGTAAAAATAATATTGTAAAAGAGGCAGACGAAAACTTTACCGGCGAAGATGTTTTGGAAGGTTTGACTGCGATCATTTCAGTAAAACTTCGTGAGATTCAATTTGAAGGTCAGACTAAGGGCAAGTTAGGCAGTGTAGAAGCTCGTGGTGCAGTTGAAACTGCATTCAGTGAGGGATTTAACATGTTCTTGGAGGAGCATCCCGATGAAGCTCGTTCAATCATCGGAAAAGTGCTTCTTGCATTAAAAGCTCGCAAAGCTGCAAAAGCGGCGAAAGATTCTGTGCTTCGCAAAGGTGCCTTGGACGGCATGACACTGCCAGGCAAACTTGCTGACTGCCAAACAAAGAACGCATGGGAATCAGAGATATTTATCGTCGAGGGAGATTCAGCAGGTGGCTCTTCAAAACAAGGGCGGGACAGGCGTACACAAGCAATTTTGCCACTTCGAGGAAAGATTTTGAACGTGGAGCGTGCACGTCTCGACAAAATGCTTGCATCTAACGAAATTAAAAATCTGGTTATTGCAATGGGTACTGCGATAGGGGATTTGTTTGATATTTCAAAACTCCGCTACCACAAGATAATTATTGCAACAGACGCCGACGTAGACGGTGCACACATCCGCACGCTTTTGTTAACGCTCTTCTATCGCTATTTCCGTGGGGTGATTGACGGAGGCTTCTTGTACATTGCACAGCCGCCGCTCTTCAAAGCAAAATTTGGTAAGGAGGTTTTTTACTTACAAACTGAAGCAGAATTGGAAGCACTTCTAAAGGCTCGTGGCATTAAGAGCGAAGAATTCAATACTGAAGAATCCTTAGAGGAAACTGACTTAGAAGAAACCGAAGAAGAGAGCGAAAGCAAGGCTACTAAAAAGCAGGCAAAGCCAACCATTCAACGCTACAAAGGATTGGGAGAAATGAACCCAGAGGAGTTGTGGGAGACCACCATGGACCCTGCTCGCCGTGTTTTGAAGCAAGTAAACGTTGAGGACGGACAAGACGCTGACAGAGTGTTCGACATCCTCATGGGCACGGATGTTCCAGCTAGAAAGTCATTCATTCAGTCGAATGCGAAAGCAGCGACGTTGGATATCTAACTTTTTAGCTTTCAGGTTTCAGCTGTTAGCTTTCAGCTTTTTAGATTAAAAGGCAAATAAAAAACACTCCACAGCTAGGGGGGGGGGGTAGCCAGTAGTCACTAGGGTTTAGGGAAGACACCAAAAATACTACAGTTAACTGTAGTATTTTTTTATTCACTTCATATGTACATAAACTTAAACTATACGATCAATCGTATAGTTTACTTCTCCGGTTTCATTTTTTCTCTACCTCATTTTTTTGAAAAATCTTCCCCAGTCAATTTCTTCTGCCCCATTAAAAATATTTGAAAATGTTCGCACGCTTCTTCTTGCAAGAGGGTTTCCTGTATGGGAACGGAGATTTTGGACGGCCTTCGCTATGTCTTGTTCAGAGACTGAAGAGACAGAAGTCTTTTTTATTCCTCCCCTAAGAGGCCCGATGTCCACTTCTTCTCTGGGATGTCCTGCGTGCTCTGTTTTTGGGAGAATCGCAATAGGTAACATTTCTTTGACTGTTTTCTCTTGGCGAGGCCTCCCTAGTTGTCTTGCAGATGACGTTAGAGCATCTGGATTTTCTTTTTTGTAGGGGCCTCTTTTCCGACCTTTTACCGCACCTTTGTGTTGGAGTGGTCGTCCGCCGCCGCCACCTTCTCGCAGTATTTTTAAAAAAAGCTTTTGTTCTGGACCATCGAGACTTAATAACGCACCCCAAAATTTCTGCCAGGTGTTTTTTCTTTCTTCAGACTCCAGCTCAGACTCTAACCATACAGCTCGCCTTCGCAGAGTTTCTTGCACTCTTGGTGCATCCGATAAAAGCTCTTCGTGCCTATCTTTAAGGTTTGCCTGCACCCCCCCCGTTTCAAAAAAATTCATATCCCCCATATGTTTTCTCTGTGAATTATGTTGAAAGGTATCACGGTATTCCTAGAAATCAAAAGCCTTCAGTCTAAGGCCTCTATTCGCTTAGAAACCTATACGATCGATCGTATAGGGTAGAGTCACACACTACATGACCTGTCTAAAAAATTACCATATGGTAATTTTTTAGACATGACAGTGATTAAGATATGAAATTAAAAAATATACATAATTAAAAACTCTCCGGCTAAGGAGAGTTTTTTGCTTGGAGTCCCTTCGAGTCCGCAACGGACCTCAGGGCAGGTCGCACCCGTCGGATTATATGTTACGTGATTGTTCTTCAAAATGCTTTCTCAGTCCCGCTCTCGCTGCACCTCTGCGTCTGCGGGTCGTGCGTGAATTACCTTCATCGGTCGCACGTCCCAAAGACCATTCCATCATTGATTCATTCATATCTTTTTATTTTAATTTATTCTTTTTGACTAAACCCTATACCCTAATGGCTAAAGCCTACTTACGGTCTCGTCGTAATTGTGTACTGCACGATGTTGTTAACCTTATTGCGTTCGTTGATGCGGTTTGATGGGTCGATGTTGACCACAAAGAGTCCGTCTGGCTTTGAGCTATTGAAGCTGTCGAACCCTACCGTGAACTCAATGCGGTCGCCGGGAGCGAGAGACTGTTGCATAGGTGCTGAAAAGATGTTTGAAGGGAGTGTTGGAAGCACCGCATTGAAGTCGAACGTTGGCGAGGTCTTAGTCCCGATGTTCTCGACTGCAAAGCGTACCGCAATACGATTGTTTGCACGGGTTGGTGTTGAGCTTGCGGTAAAGACGCCCGTTGTCTTGTCGACGATACCTACTTCAATGATGCGTGCGGTAAGGTCAACGTAGCCGTTCGGATCAGAGACTGCCACTCCACCGGTGACTGGGTAGACGCCTGTTTGTGTAGGGCCAGGAGTGACAGGACGAGGCGTTACTGGCGTTGGGGTGACTGGCTTAGGAGTAACAGTGGTTGGCGTAGTAGTTGCAGGAGCAAGTGTTCCTGGGCTGGTTGTGTTGCCATTGTTCACAATAGTAAACGTGGTTTGCCCGGTAACGGTAGGGCGGGAAGCGCCGTTTGGAGTGAAGTCAATGAAGACCTGCACGTCAACGAAGCGGTTATTAGATGAGACAGGAATGAGCGTAATCTGGTTGCCTGAGTTCAAAAAGTTGAAAGAGGTATTGCAGTAAATAGTCGCTGGAGTACCAGAAATAGTAGGGGAGTTGAAGTAGACAGCGTCTGCACAGTCGTAGCGGAAGGTGTATGAGCCGTCGAGACTTTTCTTATCGTGTCTCCATGAAATAGTGAAAGGCTCGTTTGAGTTTAATGTAAATGATGCCGTTGAAAGAGTAATTTTCTCTCCCGCAGGAATGAAGACTGAAGTAAAGCTTGCAACCGCCGAGGCAAGTGATGAGAATGCATTAGGGACACCTCGTGCCACTTGGACAGAGCCCCACATACCTACAATGATAATCGCAAGGAAGCCAAAAATAGCGAGTGCACGAACGGCGACTCCTCCTAAGCGTGACTGGTTCTTTTTTACATCGTTTTCCATAAAACACTGTATATCATATAAGATTACTATTGTCAAGCTTTCACTTGAGCTCTAACTCATTCGTAATGAGAACTCTTGTTAGCCGGCTATGAAAGGGTACCGTTACAGAGGCTTGACAAAGCCATTTTAGCGTGATACTGTTCGTCAGATTCGAAATTGATATTTCCCTAAAGATTTTCTATAAATAATTTAAATATGTCTGTTGATGCACCCGCTTTAGAAGGACACCCATCCAAACCTCCAGTCTCATTGAGAGCGGGCTTTGAGAGTGCGGTTAGTTTTGCAAAAAAGAAAAATCCTTTTCGCGAGAAGACTTCTGTCGATATTGAAAAAGAAGAGGCGGTTAAAGAATTCAAAAGGATAAGTGAGACGCTTCTCGCTCGAGTGAAGCAGGCTCGAGATGCATTCGATCGAGTGCCACAAAAATTCAGTAAAATGACGGGACGTAGCATTGCCCCTGAACACAAAGCCGATTTCGATGTAGCACTCGCACAGTACCGGTCTTCGGTTTCCGTGTATCGAAATTTCCTGTTTCAGGCTTTTGACAATGAGGCAGCAGAAAGATTCTTGTATGCAGAAGCAGATAAAGCGGCAGGGAAGCACACGAGTCTTCTTGTAAGCAAAATCGTAGGTCTTGCAGGGGGTGTTGGGTTTGTAGCAGTGGGAGGTGGAACCAGGGCTGTCGCATCAATTATTCCGGGATTCGTGATCTCTAAAGTTCTCAAGCGTAAAGAGTTGATTGGCACTGTGAGCTCGAGGGTCGCATCTGATATAGCAAAAAAAGAAGTTGAGGCAAAAGCAGTAGGAAAGACTCATGAACAATTCGTCAGTGAAAACGCCAAACTTCTTAAAGAACGTCGTAATTCAAAATTGTGGCGCTTTTCCGCACGGTGGGGTGCTGGTGTTCTGACTTCTGTCGGAACATTTGTGGTTGCGGGAGACTCTCTCGCTCATCTCTCTTCGAACCTCTCCGATCAATTGCTTAACGACCACCTTGCTAACGCTTGGGGTAGCAAAGTCGCCGAGAGCATTGCCAACGGTGAAGGTAGTTACTGGCAGTTTCGTGCAGGCTTAGCTGAGCTTGGCAATAATGCCTTGCACGGTCTTGAAACTGGTGCACGGGTCGTTCTTGGTGGCCCTGCCTCCGCTGCTGAACTTGTTCCAACTGGAGGAAGAAATCAATTTATTACACACTTCGGTGATGCACCATGGGCACGCACTCGAGCAGAGGCGTTCGCTCAACCTTCAATACGTGACGCACTCAATATGCTTATCAAAGGTGGCATGAATCCTGAAGCTGGAAATGCCTTTATGAAGGCTGCGACTGCACAAGGCTTAAATGAGAACCCACAATATGTAGAGTTTATAAAGAGAGCGTGGGAAGCACAGGCCTTCAGGGTTAAGGGTGTGCCACAGGTACTCGGAGCTGGAGCAGATAGAGTTGTGTTTGATGCAAGCAGAGAGCCTGGGTTTAGAGGTGGCACTCCTCCAATGTATAAAGCAGAGCAGTTTTCGTTTCCTTATACTGATTCACGTGGTTTTTTGCACAATGTCGTCATTGATGTTCCCGAAGGAAAGGTTACTGGTGGGCAATCTTGTTGGAATTTTTCACTCTACGAAGATAAAATTGTTACGCCTCCTGGAACCCCTCCTCCACCTCTTCCTCCGCTCGAGACACCTCCAAGTCCACCTGAACTTGTGGTCAATAGAAATCAGTGGTGGATGCAGTCTGGCGGCACTATTATTGCTGATTGCTTGGATCAATGTAGTTCAGCGGATCGTATTTCAAATCTTGTAGGTATAAATTACATTGGCGAGAGTGCACTTCAGGCGAAGGAGTATGTTTTAGCATCAGTGAAAGAGGGCGTTCTTGGTCCAGACTATCAAGCAAATATTGAGAGTAAATTTGTATACATCAAGTTTACAAGTAGCCTCACTGGCAAGATGGAGTATCTTTGTCTTGATTTGAAAACTGGGCAATTTTCTCATCCGTTCGTTGAAGTGAACGGGAAGTCGATGACTATTACGACTGAAGCACAATTCCAGGGTGCTATCACTGGAGATGGTGAGACCTTGCGTTTGACGGGTGCTCATCGTATGGATGACAGAACAATACTTTTTCCTGGAGATGTGATTCCTCTTACGGGTGTTGATACAGATCTAGTAAAAGACGGAGTTCCCAATATTCTAGTTCCGGGCACTGACTTGAATCACAACGGTATATTAGAGACATCCGAAATTGGACGTACTCGCACTGAGATTATCAACAATCAACTCAATTTCATTGGGCGAGGAATTATTCCAGGTATAGAGACTAGCGATGCTGATGTAGGTCGACTTGAAAAAGTATTTTTGTCGAAAATTCCTGAAGCATTTATAGCTGGGAAGACAGAAGGGGAGAGATTTATCGCTCTTAAGGCGGTCTTTGGGGATATTTTGAATGATGCTGAGATTCGAGAGCTTGGTGGTCGCCTGCATTTGTATGGAGAAGTGTTGTCCCCAGGAGGTAAAGAAAAAGGCTTGGCGGAGTTTACAACCACAGATGGTTCTCCTGATACCATATTCGGTTTCCTTCAGCGTGCAATCAAAAAAGAGGTTGAAATTGGTGTGTTTGCTGACTTGAAGAAGAAATAATGGTGGATTGTATGACTATTGACAAAACATATTCTATGATGTACTATATGAAACGGAAACTGCGCAGAACGTTCCATCAGTTTGGTGCGGAATAGTTTTTTGAAGTATGGATGGAAAAAAGAAATTACCGAATATTGAACGTCCAACGCTCAGACCGTGGGAATTTTTGACGGTGTTCTTGGTATTGTTCTTTGCGATTTCAGTCGTTCTCTTCGCCATTGATTTTGTACCAGAGTCACCGGGTGCAATCTCAAATACTTCGAATATCGCAGAAGCATCCACTGTAACGTTTCAGGCTTCGGCGCCGATTGCCGAAGAAGCAGAAGTTAAAACTGTGTCTGCAAAGCAAGTTGCGGCCGTATCAAAGATTGCGAACGCTCCGGTTCGTCTTGTCATTCCTAAGGTGGGTATAGACACACCAATTGGTAATCCTTCATCTACAAAAGTAGAGGCACTGGATTCGGCACTTCTTCATGGAGCAGTTCGCTATCCAGGTTCGGCACTTCTTGGAGAGGACGGAACGGTATTCATCTTCGGACATCAGAGCTATCTGCCTGTTGTTAAAAATCAGGCGTTTAAAGCTTTCAATGGACTTCAGAATGTTCGGCCAGGTGATGAAGTGCTTGTGTACTCTAGCGACTCTACGTATCGCTACCGTATTGTCTCTATCGACTATGTGGATGCTGGCGATGCGGAAGTTGCACTCGGTGTTGGTGCACCAACACTCACACTGGTTACGTGCGATTCATTTGGTAAGCAAAAGACAAAGCGTTATGAAGTGAAAGCGGACTTGATTGCCATCGAAACGCTATAAATTTAATTATCAATTTTCAATACTAACTAAAAACCATGACAAACATCGTAAAAAAATCAGGACTCCTCATCGTAGCGATTATCGCCGTTTTTTCGATTGGCGCATGGTTTTCAATGGACGTTGCAAATCTTTCTTTTGATCAGACTTCTATAACTGCAGAAGCAGCAGGAGTTGGTTGTGGTGGTTGTGGCTACGTCGACTTCTTCCTTTGGGGCTACCAGAACGGTCCTTATGAAAATACGGAAGACAGAGGCGGTGGGGGCGGTGGAGTGCCGCCCTCATGCAAGCTTGATGGTGCACCAAGTCAAATTTCTGCCGGTGAGTCGGCAACGCTCTCATGGACCACTAAGAAAGTCACCGTTGTTTCCATTGATAATGGAGTTGGTACTGTAGCCAAGAACGGTTCCACTAGCGTTTCGCCTTCTGTAACGACAACTTATACGCTCACCGGCTCAGGACCGAGCGGCACCGTGACCTGCCAGAAAACTATCGTTGTCGAGTCATCTCCGATGCCTGTATGTTCTGCTGACCTTTCAAAAGATCGACTTATTTGGAACACCGTAAACGCAACGTCCGTCACTATAAACACTTTGACTGCGGGCTCTCCGGTTGTTCCGGCTCCGCACGGACTTTCAGGTTCTTATAACTTTGTACCTGCTCTTGGCTCTGGTACTCACACATACAACTTAACCGCAACAGGTCCTGGTGGATCAGTTCTTTGTGCTGTCACCGTTACTATTACTCCTGAGCCTGCACCGACGTGTACGCTGAGTGCCAATCCAACCTCAATCAATGAGGGTGGTTCGTCAACACTTTCTTGGACCACTACGAATGTTACTTCTGTAAACATCAATCAGGGTATTGGCAGTGTTACGCAAAACGGTTCGACTTCTGTTTCGCCGAACTCCTCGACGGTGTATACACTCACCGCAACGGGTCCGGGAGGCACAGTTACGTGTGCACAAGGTGTTACGGTGATTCCTGCGCCATTACCTGTTTGTATTCTTGATTTGTCACCAAGTGCAATTTCCTGGACAACCATTCATGCAAGCTCTGTGACACTCGTTTCGACCACTGGTTCTCCTGCCATTCCAAGTCCTGGGCTTAATGGTTCGTTCAATTTCAATCCTGACTTGGGACCGGGTGTCCATTCGTACACACTCACTGCCACTGGTGCTGGAGGCTCAGTAGTCTGCATGGGTACGATACACATTGACCCACCTCCTTCTGCGCCTTTCTGTACGCTTGATGCGTCTCCTTCAACGGTAGTTGCATCTTCTGGTGTTATTCCAGGAGGTTCGGCGATACTTTCGTGGACTACCGCTAACGTATCTACCATCTCTATCGACCAAGGTGTGGGCTCGCAATCGTTAGCGAACGGTTCAGTTATTGTCGTCCCTTCCGTCACGACTACGTACACCCTCACCGCAACGGGCGCTGGTGGCACGGTGACGTGTCAGAAAACTATTACGGTTGCTAGCAACCCTGCACCATCGTGTAGTTTGACCGCTTCGGTTTCAACTATTACTGCGGGCAATTCAGCAACACTTTCGTGGACGACTGCGTACGCAACATCAGTAAGTATTGTTCCAGGAATTGGTGCAGTAGCTACTAATGGCTCCGCAAGCGTGCATCCAACGGTTACCACTACGTACACTCTTACCGCAACGGGTCCTGGTGGCACGGTGACGTGCCAAAAAATAATTACCGTGACGGTGTCTCCTGCGCCTGTCTGCTCTATTGATCTTTCAAAAAATCAAATAAGCTGGAGCACTACAAACGCAACTGCGGTTGTTGTTACTCCTACTACTGCGTCGCCAACGATTCCAGTCCCTCAAGGTCTTTCTGGTTCCTTCGATTTCACTCCACCTCTTGGCAACGGCACACATACGTACAGCCTCACCGCAACGGGTCCTGGCGGCTCAGTGCTTTGTGGTGTGAGTGTTACCGTGACACCAAACCCAGCACCAACCTGTACTCTTGATGCAACGCCCTCAACTATTTCTTCGGGTGGATCCTCCACGTTAACGTGGACTACCACGAATGCGAGCTCTGTGAATATAACTCAAGGTATTGGCTCTGTTACTGCAAACGGTTCCCGATCAGTCTCACCAGCTTCTTCAACAACCTATGCTCTTACCGCAACGGGCGCTGGTGGCACGGTAACGTGTCAGCAGACGATTGTCGTAACACCACCTGCAACTCCTGCATGTGTTTTGAGTGCAACACCTTCCTCCGTGAATGCGGGAGATGCTTCAGCGCTCTCGTGGACAACCACGAATGCTGTATCTGCATCCATTGATCATGGCGTTGGCGCAGTGACTCCGGTAATTTCTGGCGCTACTGCAGTTTCGATTTCAAACACGATTACTTACACCATGACTGTCACCAGTGGGTTTGGTGCTACCGCTACGTGCCAGACTACTATTACAGTAACGACACCAGGGCCTGCATGTACGATTACAGTTTCTCGTTCTTCAATACGAACCGGAGAGAGTGTCACTGTGTCGTGGACGAGTGCTAACGCCACGAGTGGTTCTATCACTGGAGGTATTGGTTCAGTAAGTCCGGTTGCGGGAGGCTCCATTGATATGTTCCCACCGAGCGATACGACCTACACAGGAACATTCACAGGTCCGAACGGCACTGCGTCATGTCAGCGAACTGTCATTGTTACTCCGCCTTCGGGATGTACAACGAGTTGTGGTGGCGGGTTAGACCAGCCAAACGTAGTCATGTTCAAACAACTCACTAACCAACCATTGGCGTTCGTTTCGCTCTCACAAATTCCGTACACGGGCTTTGATGCAGGACCTGCGCTCACTATTCTTTTCTGGCTTGCCATAGGACTCCTCTCAGCTTTCGCTGCGTACTTCGTGGCAGGTAAGGGAGGTATTCGTTACATTCTCGGATATGCAGGTGGACGCTTTATTCCGCAACATCAAAGTCCTGCTGAAGTACATGAACATCAACGTGAAGCTCTTTATGGAACTCCATATCCAAATGCTGATATACCAGTGCATCAGACTGCACCTGCATTTACAGAGAGTGTTGCCCCAGCACCTGTAGCATACAGAGCACCAGTGGCTCCTGTAGTACCTGCGTTTACTGCTGCTGTTGTTGTTCCTCCTCCTCAAGCAAAGACTCCAGCAGTAGACGGAGTTCCTGATGTTCGTGATGTCATTGAATCTCGTGCACACGCAGCTGGCGTACTCATGTCGCCAGAAGCAGTAACGCTTGCAGTCTCGGCATCTCCAGACAGAGTTGAGGCACTCCGTATCTTCGGTAACATTTTGAACGAAGCAGTTCGCACCGTACCTCGTGAAAATGGCTGGGTTATGCTCACCACTGATCGTTTTGCGGATCTTGCTGGTACCGAGAAGGGAACACCAATAGTTCCTCCAACTGCATCTGCATTCGCACCTTCTGAACCAGCTCCTATTTCGGTAGATACACCAACAAAGACCATCGACACCGCCGGAGCTTCTGCATTCGCAGGTGCTGTCGCACTAGGAAATCGTGACGTCGCTTTCGGTATCATTCGTTCATTCGAACACGATGGAGTGAGCCCAACTGCACTTCTAACCTCCACTGCAACTGTACTCGACACCTTGTACCGTACTCGTAAAGACAATCGTCCTGCAGTAGACACGACTCTTGCAGATTCAGCATCACACCTTTCGGATGAACAGCTTGCGAGTCTCGTGAATATCTTCACGCACTCCCTCGACACCGTGTATGCTTCACCATTCACTGGTGTGAAGCTCGCTCTTGCTCAAGCATTTGAGGTGGTAGGATAATTAACTAAAACGTATGAGAAGGGAAGGTGTGACAGCCCGCAGATTAATCCCACCAATTTTGTGCTACACCCGGGTGTAGCACAAATACATCAAAAATATGGAACATCGAGAGGCTTTAAAACCGGTAACCCTAGAGCAACTCGTAAATGTCTGGTGGGGTCTTGGCAGGGGAGGTAGTAGGTATAAGTTCTTCCTGGACTTGATGCGACGAGCTCCAAAGGGCGTGGTAGAAGCATTTCTGCAGCAAACTGCGACTCATTCCCCCAAGTAATATTTGTGTTTGTGCAACCTCCGGAGGTTGCACAAACGAAGATAACCATGTAGGACATCGTATGTCCTACATGAGGGGTGATTTTGGCAGTTAACTCTGATTAGTCGATTAAGAGCGTTCAGTAATTTCTTTTGAAATACGAGTGAGAATGTCAGTAGTTGCCATTGCTCCTTCTGAAGCCGTGCGGTTTTCTACAGACACAGTGCCTGCCTCAACTTCTTTATCTCCCACCACAAACAGATAGGGAGTTTTTTCTTTTTTTGCGTTTCGTATTTTTTTACCTAACGACTCGTTTGCGTCATCAATTTCTGCACGGATGTTTGCTGCTTTCAGTTCAGCAAGAACTTTTTTTCCGTAGTCGTTATGCTTTTCAGAAACAGGAAGGACCTTTACTTGCACAGGCGAGAGCCAGAGGGGAAAGGCGCCTGCGTAATGCTCAATGAGTACTCCCATGAATCTATCAGGAGAACCAATAAGTGCTCGGTGAATCATGACGGGAGTTTTTTCAACGCCATCCTTGTCCATGTAGGCAAGCTCGAAGCGTCCTGGCATGTTGAAGTCGAGCTGGATGGTTGAAATTTGCCACTCACGACCAATGGCATCAACTGCCATGATGTCTATTTTGGGACCGTAAAATGCAGCGTCGCCAACCACTTCCTTAAAGTCGATATTCTTTTTCTCTAGGAGTGTTCGCATGATTGGCTCTGATTTTTCCCACACTTCGTCGCCTCCGAGGTATTTTTCTTTCTTTGCCGGATCACGGAGCGAGAGTCGCATCCAATAATCAATTTTGTAGATTTTCAGGATTTTCTGAATGGCATTGAGGACGTTGGATATTTCTTCTTCAACCTGATCTTCTCTACAGAAAATATGTCCATCGTCTTGTGAGAATGCTCGAAGCCGGGTTAATCCTGAAAGCTCTCCTGGACGCTCATCACGGTAGAGGACGGCAAAGTCACTGAAGCGGACAGGTAAGTCACGGTAGGACCTTGGCTGTGATGCATAAATCTGTGTATGTTGAGGGCAGTTCATGGGCTTTAGGAACATCTCATCTTCGACATACTGAGACTCCACTTGGAGCATGTCCTCCTTGTATTTGTCGTAGTGACCAGAAATTTTGAATAGCTCGCCCTTGTTCATGTTTGGCGTGTGTACCTCGCCAAACCCAAGTTCATTATTGAGCTCACGTGAAAGATTGATTATCTCAGAGCGGATGATATTTCCTTTCGGGGTGAACAGTGGCATTCCCGAACCAACGAGATCGGAAAAGACAAGGAGCCCCTGCTCACGTGCAATTTTGCGGTGGTCTCGTTTTTTTGCTTCTTCACGTCGCACTAAGTACGCATCGAGTTCTTCTTTTGTATCAAATGCAAGAGCATAGATGCGAGTAAGCATGGGATTCTTTTCGTCACCTCGCCAGTAGGCTCCCGCAATGCGATCAAGCTTGAACGAATCAGGTTTTATATCGGTACTCGGATTTTCCACATGTCCCCCACGACATAAATCAGAGTAGTCGCCGGATTTATAGAAACTCACTTTAGAGCCATCCGCAGTGAACTCGTCTATCAGTTCATGCTTGTAGGGGTTGCCCGGGTATTCTTTCTTCGCTTCGTCTCGAGTAAGTTCAGAGCGTTCAAACGCTTTCCAACTCGGTAAAAGCTTTCGCATCTCTTTCTCAATCCTAGGAAAATCTTTTTCAGAAAGGGGATTTGAAAATTCAAAGTCAAAATAGAAGCCGTCGTCTATGGCAGGACCAATAGTGCGCTTGGCGTCAGGCCAGAGGTTCATAATCGCCGATGCCATGAGGTGGGCGAGAGTGTGGCGTTTATGTTCTAGTTCTTCAGGCATTTTGAAAATATAGCATAGAGGGCAGGTTCTAGGGACTAGGTTATAGGTGCTAGTTTAAAATCGGGAAAACTAAAACCTATCCCCTAAAACCTATAACCTACTTGAGCTCTTTGACTTTCTCAATCAAAATCGATGGTTCGCCATTTCGTTTTGAAAGCTTGCCCTTGAAGAGAACGCAGGTTCCTTCAGTTATCACGCTGGCGTTCGTTTTGTAGACCTCAGGGAAGGCAACTGTTTCTATGAAGCCATCTTTGTCAGTGATGGTGATGAATGCCATTTTGTCGCCCTTCTTTGTAAGAATTGTTTTTATGCTTTCAATGACACCACACACGACCAGGGGGTAGCCGTTTCTCTCTTCGGCACGTGCGAATTTAATTGAGTGAGGATATTTCGCAAGCTCCACTTTAAATTGGTCGAGCGGATGTCCTGAAACATACACACCTAAAAGTTCTTTTTCAGAATTCAGCATCTCAATTTGTGAGAGTGCCGGAGCGGGATTCAGTGCGATATTAGTAGTCGCAGGCATAGCTCCAAACAAAGAGTCCTGTCCTGCAGAAGTTGCGCCCGCATCTTTTGCAAACAAAAGTAGTTTTTCAATGTTGCCCAAGAGAATGCCACGATTATTGAACGCATCGAATACACCGCATTTTATGAGTGACTCCAGGGCACGTCGGTTCAAGATGCTTCCCGGCAAGCGGGAAAGCACGTCGCCTATGGAAGTGAATTTTCCACCCCTGTAGCGCTCTTCGATTACTGCCTTTGATGCTCCCTCACCGAAGTTTTTTATGGTGGAGAGTCCGAATCGGATCATCCCTCCTGCAATGACAGTGAACGATTCAAATGATTCGTTGATGTCGGGCGGAAGAACCCGGATGCCAATACGCTCACATTCTGCTACATCGTCTGCAATGCGCTCGACATTCCCTGAGTCTGCCGAGAGAAGTGCTGCCATGTAGTCTTCCGTGTGGTTGGCCTTCATGTATGCCGTCTGATAGGCGACTTTTCCGTACGAGGCGGCGTGTCCTTTGTTGAAGCCGTATGCGGCAAACGGTTCAATGAGTTTCCACAAACTTTCAGCTTTTGTTTTTTGCAATTTTCCGTGCTCCAAGCAACCCTGAATAAACTTCTCTTTTTGTGCCTCCATTTCTGCGGGAATTTTTTTGCCCATAGCTTTTCGTAGCTGATCAGCCTCAAGCCATGAATAGCCGGCCAAGGTGATTGCTATTAAAAGCACGTCGTCCTGATAGGTGATGATGCCGTACGAGCGGTCCAATATATCTTTCATTCGTGGATCCAAATATGTTACGAGAGCGGGGTTGTGTTTGCGTTCAATGTACTCCGGAATTGATTCCATTGGTCCTGGGCGGTACAGAGCCACCATGGCATTGATGTCGTGAATAGATGATGGTTTTAGGCTTTTCAGATAATGTGTCATGCCGGAGCCTCCGAGCTGGAACACGCCACCAGTTTCGCCTCGGGCGAGCATTGCAAATGTTTTCTTGTCATCGAGTGGGATGTTTTCAATGTCCACTCGTTCGCCCTTTCTTGCGATGACTCTTTCAACGGAGTCTCCAAGAATGGAGAGGTTAGTAAGTCCAAGGAAATCGAATTTCAAAAGTCCTGCATCTTCAACTTCATGCATATCGTACTGCGTAATGATTGCACTGCCGGAGGGTTCAAACTGCACTGGCACGAAGTCAGACACTGCGGTGGGTGCGATGACGATGCCTGCTGCGTGGATGGAAATATGTCGGGCATTTCCTTCTATTTGTTTTGCTGTGTCGATGATGATTTCAGCGTCCTCATCTGATTGGTATAGTTTTTTCAGTTCATCTTCTATCTCGAGGGCTTTCTTAATGGTCATGGGAAATCCTTGTGACCCCATGGGAATTAACTTTGCGATTCTGTCGCCCACGCCATACGGATACCCTAATGCACGTGCGACATCTCTGACCGCCGCACGTGCCATCATGGTTCCGAAGGTTCCTATTTGTGCCACACACTCTTCACCATACTTTTCTTTGGCGTACTGAATCATTTCGTCTCGGCGATTGTCGGCAAAGTCCATGTCGATGTCGGGTGCTGAAGGACGTTCGGGATTCAAGAATCGCTCGAAGGGGAGGCGATACGCCATTGGGTCTACGTTCGTAATGCCGGTCAAATATGAAACGAGAGATCCTGCCGCAGAACCACGGGTCGTCGTGAGTATTCCGTGATTTCTGGCGTATGCAAGTAGGTCTGCCACCGTAAGGAAGTACGGGGCAAAACCTTTGGTACTGATGATTGAAAGCTCGTAGTCGATGCGTTCTCGTACTTCGCTCGTCGCTTCCATTTTTCTTTCCGTGAGTCCTTTTTCTATGGCGTTTTTCAGCTCAGTTTCATAACTGGCTCCTTTGGGGAGAGGAAAGTGAGGAAATACCCATGAGCCTAAGTTCAACGTTACGTCAGTACGATTGGCGATTGCCTCTACGTTTGCGAGTGCTTCTGGAAAATCACGGTAACGCTCAGTGGCGGTTTCTACACTACAAAAAGCCAGGTCAGAAGGGTCTGCCGGAACTCCAGGAACGGCAATCCTGCGTACGATGTCACGTGCTTGCCTATCTTCAGGTTTTAAATAATACGTGTCGTCTGATGCAACGAGATTGAGTTCGAGCGCTTTTGCAATTCCCGCAATGCGAAGTTGTTGATCCCTGCCACCATTCCAGCCAAGTCGGGCATACACACTTTCTTTTCCGAGGCCCTGCCGGAGCACCTCTACAAGGGCTTCGGAATTTCTGCGCACCAGTGCAGTGTCGGGAATGAGTGCAATTAAGCCTTTGCCATATTTTTGTATATGTTCGGCGGTTACTTTTGGTAGAGCGTTTCCTCCCGTCTCTTTAGACAGGTCTAGATATGCGTGTGAGATTAGTTTTAAAAGATGCTGATACCCTTCGTTTGTTTCTGCAAGAAAAATTATGTGGTCTTCAGTGTCGGCAATAGCTATGTCTGCGTCGATACCGAGGATTGGTTTGATGCCAGCTTTTTTGCATGCTTTGTAAAACTCAATTGCACCATACAAGTTATTGCGGTCAGTGAGTGCAAGTGCGGGCATCCCGTAGAACATCGCAGTGTTTACGAGTGCATCTATTTGAACTATGCCGTCAAGCAGGCTGTAGTGACTGTGTGCGGAGAGGTGGGAGAAGGAGGACATTCCCAGTAGCTTACAGCTTCCAGCTGTCAGCTTCCAGCTTTACACATCCAATATCCCAAAAAACCTTTCTTTCCTCCCTATAAGCTATAGGCTGAAAGCTAGAAGCTATGACTTACATTCTCGGAATTGACGAAGCGGGCAGGGGACCCTTGGCAGGACCCGTTGCCGTGGGGGTAGTTGCGATAGAGAGTGGTTTTGATTTACTCACTGCATTTCCAGGGCTCAACGATTCTAAAAAACTTTCAGAGAAAAAACGTGAATTATTGTTTCTGCGTCTTCAAGAAGAAATGAAAGTTGGAAGCGTGCGTGCAGTCGTGTGCTTGTCGAGCTCAAACGTGATAGATACAAAAGGAATCTCGTACGCTATTTCACATGCGCTCGAGCAGGGCGTGCGAAAACTTATGCCTAACCCCAGAGAAGGGAAAATATATCTTGATGGTTCTCTCAAGGCACCTTTTGAATATGAACAAGAGACTGTTATTGGTGGCGATGGATTGATTCCTGCCATTATGCTCGCTTCAATCGTTGCGAAAGTTACTCGTGATCGCTTGATGGTAAAGATTGCAGGGGAACAACCTCAATATGGTTTTGAGAAGCATAAAGGGTATGGGACTGCATCACACATTCAGGCTATTAAAGAATACGGTCCTTCACCCATCCACCGGATGAGTTTTCTTTCGAGAATCGTCAATGATACTATTGTCTCATGAGCGATGAACCACAGGATGTGCAAGGAGGACAGGTTCCTGATTTACCTATTGACCCAGAATTAGCCGAGCGGGTGGTAGCCCTGTACGGCTACGTTGATGAAACCCTGAATGAACTTCGTGTGCCTGATGATGAGCGAAAAGAGGTGGAGCAAAATTTGATGGAAGCCATCGCCGCCGATCTTTTGGTCCGACTTGGTGAGAGACTTTCTGATGACGACAAAAAAGAGCTTGCGGAAATGGGTAATGGTTTTGAGCCGGGAACAGAGCCTGATTTAAATGCAGTGGCAGGGTTTTTCCGTACAAAATTCAATCAAGAGGAGCTGGTACATGCGTTGGCGGAAGCGACTGAGAGTGTGCTTAAAGAATTCACCGACGCAATGCGTTGAGTGCGTCTAAAATCTTCATCTGCATCGTTCCTCACTCCGCTCCTCCCTTCACCATATGCTCGATATGGCTCGGTACGGTGCTCGCTCGTGCCTCGCATCTGAGATATTTTTGACTGCACTCAAGTGTGCGAAATAGGCCAGCTTTTAGCTGTCAGGTTTCAGTTTTCAGGGAAGTCTTTATACTCAAAACCTTGCTGTTTTAGGGGTTTTCTGGTATCTTCGAACGCATGGTAGTACGAATGAGACATACGAGGGCGCACACGGCAAATCGCCGTTCGCACCACGCTTTGAAGAAGATGCAGCTTACTTCTGCAAAGGACGGTACAGCACACCCACGCCACCGTGCCCTTTTAGATGGAACCATGTACCGTGGCCGTTCAGTTATGGACAAAGCCTCAGCCCGAGCACTCCGTGCTAAAAAATCAGCAACTCGTCGTCAGCAGGAATCCGGACCTGCAAAAGAAAAAGCAACTGAGGAACCGAAAGTAAAGGAGGAAACTAAGAAACTTCCAAAGAAATCGAAACAAGCAAAATAGCCTGCATACGCAGGTTATTTTTTGCTATTCTGTACCTTGAGATTTTGTTTCTACTTTCTACCTTCCACTTTCCACTCTCTAACTATGTCTTCCCGACACCTCTCACGCTCTCATGTTCTTCAAACGCTTTTTGAGTGTGACGCTCAAGGCACCTTCACTCATGACCCCGCTAAGGCAATACTTGCACGGAACTTAAAGGATTTTGCAGAGGGTGATTCTGATGGTCCTTTTGCAGAATCCTTGCTTGACGGCATCCTTGCAAAACAATCTGAAATTGATGAGGTTATGGCGACGTCTGCACCGCAGTGGCCCCTTGATAAAATTGCCCCTATTGATAGAAACATACTTCGCATTGGGCTTTACGAGCTTCTCTTCGCAAACAAAGAAGAGGTGCCACCAAAAGTTGCATTGAATGAAGCGATTGAACTCGCAAAGGCGTATGGTTCTGACTCAAGTGGTAAATTCGTGAACGGAGTACTTGGAGCTGTATATCGCTCTATCGGAAGCCCGGGTAAAGACGATGTTCCAAAAGATTCCACCCCGCTTCCTCATGAGCACTTAGGTGGTGTGGTGCTTACGGCAGTTGTGGATGGCAAAGTACACGTTGCGCTCGTTCTCGATGCCTTTGATCGTTGGACACTGCCAAAATCAAAATGTACCGAGGATGAATTGTCTGATTCAGCAGCAAGGCGTGCAATGAAAGAAGACTTAGGCGTCGAGATTGAAATCAAAGGGGCACTCGGAGAGCATGAGTTTATTGCTCATGAGCCGGGTGTTGGGCGTATTGTTCGAACTGTTGGTTATTTTCTTGCGTGTGCTCCAGAGCTCGTACCGCTTACTGCTCAAGTTTCTGGTGGCATTAAAGATGCCCGTTGGTTTGCTGAAGAGGAACTCCTGGGCATACCTGTATACGACGACCTTTCTGAGATGATAGAGTCTGGTGTAAGAGAAACAAAACGATTATGGCCATAACCGATGCTCATAAGAAAGCACGAGAGCAATTTGAAACTCGTGCAGGAATTTCATTCAAGAATCCGATTTTTATCGATACTGCTTTTACACACCGCTCATACATAAATGAATCACGCTCAGTGGGCAACCCTGCACAGGCAGGTGAGCACAATGAGCGTCTTGAATTTTTAGGAGACGCCGTCTTAGAGCTTGCAGTGACTGACCATTTGTTTCGTGCCTACCCTGACTCTAACGAAGGCGATCTCACCAACTATCGTGCTGCCCTTGTGAACGCAGTCATGCTTGCCGGTATTGCTGAAGAGCTTGGTGTAAATGATTGTTTACTCCTCTCCAAAGGAGAAGCAAGGGACCTTGGTCGTGCTCGTGCAACTATTCTTGCAAATGCCTTTGAAGCAATCGTTGGAGCACTCTATATGGACCAGGGGTACCAAGGTGCTGCTGACTTCATAAACCGTCACGTCATTACACGCATGCCAGAAGTCTTGGCAACGGGTGCATGGAGAGATGCGAAGAGTGAGTTCCAGGAATTTGCTCAAGCAAAATACGGCATGACCCCTAGGTACGAAACAGTGCGTGCGGAAGGTCCTGACCATGACAAGCAGTTTGTAGTTTCAGTGTCAGTTGGAGATATTGAACTTGCGGAAGGAGAAGGGAAGTCAAAGCAAGAAGCCGAACAAAACGCTGCTAAGAAAGCACTACAAGAGAAAGACTAGTTAGGGTTTAGTGGACAGTGTTTAGTGTTTAGGGAAAGAGGGGTACTTTGTGCTACACCCGGGTGTAGCACAAAAAACGGGCTAAAATTACTCCTCTTGCATTGCGGGTATTGTTGTGTTATTTTCCCGACATGACAACAAAAGCACCAGAAAAAGCATACGACATGTTTGCATGGCGGAAGCCAAGAACATCACGTCCAAAGACGCCGTTGACTGCGGATACGTGGAAGAATCCACCAGGTCCTTCTGATGAGGTATTGAGGGCAATAGAGCCTACAGATAAACTGGCCTAGTCGTTTCGTTTAAAAACCGCCCTTCGGGCGGTTTTTTATTTGTGCAACACCTAGACTTTGCGAGGCTAGTCAGATTTTACAGGTTATTTGACAAATAGTATTTTTATTATACAATGTCCAAGATGGCAGAAAAACATCGTAACGGGACAACACTTGAAGAGGTGGTCGGTCTTGCTAGTCAATCTGCTCGTGCACAGAGTGCTCGCTTGAATAAAAAACTAGCAGCTATTTTCGCAGGTTTGGGTCTCTCTGCTCCATTCATTTCAGAGTTGATATCGCACTTGGCTTTTAACGCAACTCCTGAGTCTGATCCTAACTATGTGCATAGCATGGTTGGTGCCGGTTTGATGCTGATTTTTGGTTTTTTAGGGATTGATCGACTTTTAAAAGCACGTAAAATGTCTCGAAAGATTGAATTGATTATCGTACCTGAGTAAAAAAGTAAAGTAGTGGTGATTTTTTTCCTCCCTGAAAGCTCACACCTGAAAGCTGAAAGCTATTCTATAATGCTTGCATGCATCTCACTCGCCTCGACATTGCGGGCTTTAAGTCTTTTGCTAAGAAGACTAGCTTTGATTTCAATACGTCAGTAGTTGCCATTGTGGGCCCGAACGGCTCAGGTAAATCAAACGTCGCAGAAGCGGTGCGTTTCGTATTGGGCGAACAGTCAATGAAATCGATGCGTGGAAAGCGTGGTGAAGATCTTATTTGGAATGGTTCTGCAACAACACCCCGAGCTAATCGTGCATCGGTGGCTATTGCCTTTGACAACACGTCACGTTTCTTAAATCTTGATTTTGATGAAGTGGTTATTGAGCGGGTGGTAAATAGGGATGGCACCAACGAGTATCGCTTGAACGGAAGCCAGGTGCGTCTGAAAGACATTCTTGAATTACTGGCAGGAGCAAACATTGGGGCTACCGGGCATCACATCATCTCTCAAGGCGAAGCCGACAAGATACTCTCTGCTCCGCCACGTGAACGCAGGGAAATGCTCGAAGATGCGCTTGGTCTCAAGGCATATCAATATAAACTCGAAGAGTCCCTACGTAAGCTCCAGAAGACAGAAGAAAATATGCGCCAAGTGGAGGCGCTTCGTCGTGAGATTGCTCCGCATTTGCGCTTTCTAAAAAAGCAGGTTGAGAAAGTCGAGAAAGCTGAGGTGTTACGTGCATCTGCCACCCTCCGTTTTCAGACATATTTCAAACGTGAAGAATCCTATCTGGGGGCGGCAAGCTCTCAATTTGAGAGTGAACTTTTAGAAAGGCGTCAGGAGCTTGCGGAAATCGCTGGAAAAGTAGCGGAGGCAAAGCAGGCTCTAGCACAGTCTGATGAAGACAAACGTGGAAGTGCCATTCTTGAAATATCAAGTGCTCTTGATAGTGCGAGGAGTTCACGTGCAGAGGCACTCAGAAAAGCGTCACGATTTGAAGGCCAGATTGAAGCTCTGGAAAGGACGATGAGTAATGCGAGCCTGCCTCTCTCGGAGGTTTCGCAATTAGTTGAGGAAGGAGAGAGGGCACTCAATGGATTTTCTAATAGTCCTATAGCGGAAGTACTTTCCTTTTTCCGTGAGTACTTTGCCAGATTCAAAGTGCTGACTGCGACTACTGCAAACGACTCGGAGGATGTGGCACATCTCAAGCGTGAACGAGAGCTTGCGATGAACGCCGAGAAAGAGTTTGCTCAAAAAGAAACAGAGCTTTCAGAATCGCTGGATACCATCAGAACCGAGCTTGATACTGCGAGAACGAATGAACGTGAAAAAGAACGAGCTCTTTTCAGTCTCGCCACTGCCGAGCGTGATGTTAGGCACCGTTTGAATATGCTTGAAGGTGAAATGGGGCGACTTGGTTTAGAAAAAGCTGAGTTTGAACGTGACTTGCTAGAGGCCGGAACACTTATTGGTAGGGAAGCTCTTTCGTATTCTTCTCTAGTCATTGAATCTGTGTCTCGGGACGCACAAGCACAAGAGAAGCGAGAGCTTGAGAAAACCAAGATACGCCTTGAGGAAATGGGCACGAGTGCCAGTGCTGACGTGATGAAAGAATATAAAGAGGCAAGCGAGCGTGAAGCGTTTCTAGAGCGTGAACTTGCTGATCTTGAAACAGCGTCGGTATCCTTAAAAGGATTAATACAAAACCTCGAAGCGGAACTCAGTGTGCGTTTTACGGAAGGTATTGATGCCATTAACACTGAGTTCACTAAGTTCTTTGCTTTAATGTTTGACGGTGGTTCGGCGTCATTGGTACGTATTGAGGAGCCGGTACGGCGGAAAGCAGAGAATGTTTTTGATGAGGAAGGCGGAGATGCGGAGCGTGAAACTGAAGAAACCTCGTCAGGAATTGATATCTCGCTCTCTATTCCTCGAAAGCGTGTAAAGAGTTTGGTCATGCTCTCAGGCGGGGAGCGTACATTGACATCAATTGCGCTTATTTTTGCAATGTCGTCTGTGAATCCACCACCGTTTCTTATGCTTGATGAAACCGATGCCGCACTTGATGAGTCAAATAGTCGCAGGTACGGCGACATGGTTGAGGCACTCTCAAAAAAATCTCAGCTCGCCATCATCACTCACAATCGAGAAACGATGTCTCGGGCAGGAATTCTTTATGGCATCACCATGGGCAACGACGGTGTTTCGAAGGTGCTTTCAGTCAAACTTGAAGAGGCTGTGAAAGTTGCGAAATAGTAGGTAGCAAAGTAAACTTTTCTTCATGGTCATGAGTCCTGAGAGCGTACGACTTTCACTTGAAAGCCAGAAAGATACGATATATGGCTCGGCAAACCATGATAGAAGGCTGTTCGAGAATCTGCGGGCCCTTAGTTTGGGAGAAATTGAAAGAAGATTAATCCCCATATTGAGGATTTCCAAAGAAAATCCACTTGCACTCCTCCTTGAGCAGCGCCTTAGGCTCGTTTCTGAAACTAACAATTCTACGGAGGATTTTCTTTTCCGTCATACATCGCTTAATAAACCACGTGAGAAAGCAAAAAAGCGTTTTATATTCTTTTAAATCATGAACGCATTCGATCAATATCGCTCGCATGTAAAACGAATTACGGAGCTTCTCAAGCTCTCTGCCGAGGAAGCAAAGGTGCTTTTGGAGCCTGACCGTGTCATTGAAAAAAAGCTTTCAGTTACAGTAGGGGGAGTTGCAGTTGAACTCCCTGCGTACCGTGTTCAGTTTTCAAACGCACGTGGCCCCTACAAGGGCGGTATTCGCTTTCATCCAGATGCTGACTTGGATGAAGTGAAGTCTTTAGCAGCAATGATGGCAATTAAATGTGCTGTTGTTGATATTCCACTTGGTGGAGGAAAGGGAGGTGTGATGTTTAATCCAAAATCAGCCTCCAAAGAGGAGATTCATGGAGTGTCTCGTGCGTTTGTTCGTTCAATGCATGAGCATCTAGGGCCCGATACCGACGTTCCAGCACCTGATGTGTATACGAACGGTGAAATCATGGGAGTGATGCTCGATGAGTATGAAAAAATTATTGGCAAAAGTGCTCCCGCTACATTCACGGGGAAACCTATTTCTCTTGGGGGTTTGCCAGGGAGAGACACCGCAACTGCCATGGGTGGAGTATTTACCCTTGAAGCGTATCTCAAAGAAAAGCAGATGAATCCTAAAGGTCTTCGTGTTGCCATTCATGGCTTTGGAAACGCAGGAGCTACCATTGCGAGCCTGCTTCACGAGCGTGGATACAAAATCGTCGGCATTGCCGACTCAAAAGGTGCAGTAATGAGTGAGAAGGGTCTTGACCCTAATGTGTTCATTCACATTAAGAGCCAACGACAGTCGGTGCAGGATGTGTATTGCAAGGGCTCGGTATGCGATGAGAGCAAGCTTCGAGCGGAGGGTGTGACATTAGGTGAGCCGAACGCCGTACTCGTAATGGACGCCGATATTCTTGTCCCAGCGGCGCTTGACGGTGTTCTCACAAAAGAGGTGGCAGAGGGTGTGAAAGCAAAAGTCGTTCTTGAACTTGCGAATGGCCCTACGACTGCAGAGGGGGATGTGGAACTTGAAAAGCGAAGTATCCCTGTTATCCCTGATGTGCTTGCAAACGCTGGTGGTGTGACTGTTTCGTACTTTGAATGGATGCAAGGAAAAACTGGTCGTGCAATGAAGCGTGACGAAGTGAATGATTTACTGAAAGAGTATATGCATGAGGCGTGGGGGAATGTGTCGAGAATTGCTACCGAGCATGGCGTACCGTACCGTGTTTCCGCATTCGTTTTAGGTGCCGATCGCATTCTTCAGGCACGTCGTGATAGGGGAACACTTTGAACTTTGTGTTGAAGATGGTTTTTCTTTATACTGCTTAGGTTACTGATAATCGAATATTCATATGGCAAACTTTGAAGGAGTTTCATTGGGAGGAGTACCAGCAGATTTAACCCCAGATCAAAGACGTAAAGCACGAGCAAAGCACATTGTAAGAATTACTAGACGTGGTGGAGAGTCGATAGCGGGCGCACGAAGAAGAGCATTGTCAGTTATCCGAAATAGAGAGGCTAAGGAAATACCTCCTCATCTACGCTAGCTTTGTTAATTGACACGTAGGGTATTTTTGATACCATGCGTAGTAATGACTAAAGCGATAGCCATTGACCTCAAGCCAACTGGCATCATCAGTGCTGTCGCTTTCTATTTCTTCGGTTTTTATTTCTGGGCATAAGCCCAGAAATTTTCACATAACAGTAATAGTCTCTTTTACCACCAATCTAATTTTTTCCTATGGCATTTGAACCAACAGATCCCAAATATAATTGGCGTAGCAACGAATCCGACATCTTACGTCGAAGAATTCAAGCGGATCTCGCTCGCTTGCGAGCTATCGCTCCTGAAGTGGCAGAATTCAATTTACGCTACATGACGAGAATGCTCTTTGGTGGAACGATTCGAATCCCAAAAGTAAATCGAGACGCTGGCATTGGACAGCCCTGCTTCTGTAAAACAGTCAAAGGTGTACGTAAACCTCATTGGGATTGCCCTACGCACGAAAGAAGGTAAGTTTAAGAACTTACCAAACAAAGCAAGAAGAATCCCTTATGCAATTAATGTTTTTTCTCTATGTCTATCGAATCTATAGCAATATGGGAGCCACTGAAGCCTCGCGAGCGTTGCATATGTAGCGAGTTTGATGAGTGGGGTTTCCGAATTATAAAACCTGAGTGCAAAGCCGAGCACAGGTTTGGTTGGTAATTCATTTGTATGTCATCACTATTCAGTCCTGAGTCAGTCAGTGCTCCACTATGTTCTGGTCTTGAAGCAGAGCAGAAAAAACATCACGGAGTGTACCGTGAAGTAGAAACAGCTAAAAACGGTAGAAAGGTATTCAAAGGATATTGCAGAGACTGTGGTTGCTCTCTAGGTGAAGTACACAGGGAAGAAATACCACGATTTCGAAGAATCATATATCGTACTTGAGAAAAATATGAGCTTTCCAATTAATTTTTTGTATGTAGTTCCGTATTTTGGCGCAGTATGCGCTGACACATTTTCATATTCCCGAATAGCTCTCCTTATGAAAACTAAATTTTTCCTATGCCTGAAGCCTATAATTCATCTGAAAAAGCCTGCACGTGTGCGTGGGTACGAGTCTCTCTTACCAGAACTCGTTCAGTCAAAAGAAGACAACATGATCCGACCTGTCCAAAGCATAAAAGCTGGAAGCCTGTCCCGCATCGTTCTTGGGAACAGCGGTCTTGATATTCAAACGCTTTTTGTTTTGGTGAATCGTTGGGCGCTGTAGTGCGCTCAACTTTTTATATATATGAATAGCTCTCTTAAAAAATTTAAGCTTTTTGCTATGGGAGAAAATAAAGAAAACGCATTCGCTCGCCGGATGCAGAGAAAACGAGATGCAGACTTCGAAGCCTTATTTAAGATTGGTGGACCATACAGTCCGGAAGGGAATACGTGTAATTTCGGTAATTGCAGGCAACCTGCTATTTACTCGTTTCCTCGCACCTGGGATGAGGTGCAGTACCGATGTCAGGAACACAGATCTTGTTATTAGTTGTGTAGAGTTTGGCAGATAGTATTTAAAAAATTTAGCTTTTTCTCTATGGAAAAAAAATTAGAAAAACCAACAATTTCTCTGCGTCGATTTCATGAATCTGACGCTGAAGAAGTTTCTGACCTAATCAAAAAAACTCTTATTGAGGTCAATATAAAACATTACCCGAAACGAGTTATTGATCATTTAGTTGCGCACATTACCCCTAAACATCTTGCGGTGCTTTCACGCACTCGCCACTCTGTTGTTCTTACTGAAGGAAATGACATTGTCGCTACTGGTTCTTATAAGAAGAGATTTTTCGGATGCGGTATATTGCAAACGCTCTATGTCATGCCCGCATACCAGGGACAGGGATTAGGCGCACGGACCGTAGGGCACCTTGAGCAGGTTGCAGGTGCACAAAAGGTGAGGAGTATGCATTTGGAAGCCAGTCTTTGGTGCAGTGGATTTCTATATAAAGCTCGGATATAAGAAATTGAAAGAGCAGAATCAAAAAGAATTTGGTCGTTGGATTCTGATGCAGAAAAATTTGCCAAGATGCACTTCGTAAGTAGCTGTGCAACCTCCGGAGGTTGCACAGGAGAAAATCTCTGTATGAAGGTATTAGTCGGGCTGGATGAGCTTGAAATCGAGAGTACGCTCCTCGAGGTCGGCACGTTCAACGATGAAGCGAACGGGGTCACCGAGGCGAATTACTCGCTTTGTTCGCTGGCCTATGGCTGCGTATTTCTTCTTATCGAATTCGTACGTGTCGTCGGTGAGAGAGGTGAGACGCACCATGCCGTCGGCAGAGGTTTCGTTGTCGCTCACGTAGATACCCCACTCGGTAACGCCGGAAACAACGCCGTCTCGCTCGGCTCCGATGAAGTTTGCAAAGTACTCAACTTGCTTCATTTTCACGCTCGCACGTTCGGCTTCAGCGGCCGCTACTTCTCGCTCAGATGCATGAATTGCTCGGCGCTCTTGCTCTTCCGGGTCATCGGTAACTTTCTTTCCTGAAAGGACGGTGGCGAGTGTTCGGTGTACCATCGTGTCGGGATAACGGCGTATTGGGGAGGTGAAGTGGGCGTAATTCTCGAACGCAAGGCCGTAGTGCCCGATGTTCTTTGTTGTGTAAACCGCCTTTGCCATTGAGCGGATGGTTGCTGTTTTAATGAGACGCTCTTCAGGTTCCCCCTCGATGTCTTTCAGAAGTTTGTTGATATCTTGCCCGACAGCTCCTTTTTTGTTGAGCGTGAGTTGGTGCCCTATGGCACGCAAAAACACCGCAAGCTCGTCTAGTTTTTCTGCGTTCGGCACGTCGTGGATGCGGTACACGAAGAGGCGATTTTTCTTGCCTAATTTCTCAGAAACAAATGTAGCCACTTCACGGTTAGCGAGGAGCATTAACTCTTCAATGAGTTGATGTGATTCTGTGTAGAGAGTTTTTTTGAAACCAGTTACTTTTCCGCTCTCATCCAAAACAGGCTTTATTTCTTCAGAGCCAAACATAATGGCACCTTTTTCTCTCCGTTCTCGCTTCAAAGTTTCAGCGAATTTCCATAGGACGTTTATTTCTGAGTGGAGTGGTGCTGTTGCATCTTTAAGAGAGACATCGGCATCATCGTAAGTGAAGCGTTTTTGTGAGCGAATGATAGTGCGTCCAAACCAACGCTCTTTTACCTGATTGTCTTTCACGGTAAACACTGCGGAGAATGCGAGCCTATCAACATTGGGTTTCAAACTACACAAATCTTCTGAAAGTTGTGGCGGAAGCATGGGCACCGTTCTATCAACCATGTATACGCTCGTTGCACGCTTGTATGCTTCACGATCAAGTGATGTTCCTGGACGAACGAAGTGCGTGACGTCTGCAATGTGAATACCTACTTCCATACTTCCATCAGGAAGCGCTTTGTATGAAATGGCATCATCGAAGTCTTTCGCAGTGTCAGGGTCAATGGTGAAAGTAAGGGTGTCACGGAAGTCACGGCGGGTTTTTATTTCGTCCTCATTCCATGCATCTTTGTAGAGATCCCCAGCCTCCTTGAGGACATCGGCAGGGAAGTCGCCCTCGAATCCTTTTGAAAGGATGATGGCATGAATTTCCGTCTCATGTTCACCGGCACGTCCAATGATGCTCCTAATCTTTCCTTCGGGGGTTGGGGTATTCCAGTCCAGAACATCAATAATTGCCTTGTGTCCTTCTGGTGCACCAGAGCTCCCAGTGATTTTGAAGTCAAAATAGACCCGTCCGTCGTCGGGGCGGAGCATCATTCCTTGGGGTGTTCTTACTATTTCTCCGACGAACGAACTAGTTTTTCGCTCTAGGACTTTAAGTACACGACCCACCTTTACCTTCCCACGCATTGTCACGAGTGCTTCCACTACGTCGCCCGAAAGGGCACTGCCTAGGTTTTCACGATAGACAACCGCATCTCCGTCAGGGTCAAGTAAAAACCCCTTTCCGCTTCGGGTGATGCTTATGACTGTCTTAATACGAGCCCCTTTCTTTGAGGGCTCAGAGGAGCCACTCGGTGACTTTTCTTTATTACCGTTCTTCATTCAAGTCAGTGTACCATGGAGATTGACAAAATGATAATATAAGTTACTGTAAAGATATGGCTGGAGAAGGCATAGACCGAGAAAACTTCTTAAGTGATCTTCCTCGCGTGGATAGTCGTGGAAATTTATTGAAATACCCCTGTTCTTTATGCTCAGGAGGACCCTTCTCTCCGGAACATTTTCTAACCCTTCGGCACATGTTTCGTCCCAGAGGCTAATCCTCTTTTGACCTTTTAAGCTCTTTCTGTTAGAGTTCATCGCATGCTTACAATCAGATTTCAACGCACGGGACGGAAGAATAATCCGGCATTTCGTATAGTCGTTCTCGAGAAACAGAGAAGTCCTAAGGCTGGGCACCCGCTCCAAGTCCTCGGCTCCTACAATCCAAAGACCAAACACACTGTTATTAACGCTGAACGAGTAAAGCACTGGATTTCTATGGGCGCTCAGCTCTCAGGAACCGTCAATAACCTCCTCATAACGAATAAGGTCATAGAGGGTAAGAAGGTGAATGTGCTCGGAAAGAAGACTCCGATAGTAAAAAGTGAAGCAGGCGACGCTTCGTCGGATCCGAAGGGATCAAAAAGTGAACCGGCAGCCGAAGTCGCTTCTGAACCAGAGGTTGTTGCGGAAGAAGTGGTTGCAGAAGAGACTACCTCAGAAGAAGTTTCCGCATAACTCAAGACTAGGAACTAAGAACTCTGAACTAGAAAAGCCCGACTATTCGGGCTTTTCTTTAACGTTGTGACCACCAAATTGCTTTCGCATTGCCGATAGCACCTTACCTGCGAAGCGTGGGTTCTTTTCTGATTCAAGACGAAACTGGAGTGCGTGTTCAATCGTGTGCACATCAACTCCCGCTTCTTTTGCCGCTTGTATTGTCCATTCGCCTTCACCATTATGCTGGACGGTTGATGAAATACCATCCAAATTTTGGCTACTTTCTTTGAAGGCGTTACCGAGCCATCCCACGAGCCTGGATTCTATGACGGAGCCATTATTATAGATGTCGGTAACCCGCTCTAGATCAAGAGCGTAGTCGGACTTCTTTAGTAATTCGAACCCTTCGGCAATTGTTTGCATCATTCCGTACTCAATGCCGTTATGAACCATTTTCACAAAGTGCCCTGCACCATGACCGTCAAAGAAACGATAACCATCTTCGAGTGCAAAATCTTTGAAGAGTTCTTCTATTGATTCAAAAGTTTTTCTTTCACCTCCAATCATGAGGCATGCACCGCTACGTGCACCCGCAGGTCCTCCTGAGGTTCCTGCATCGATGAAATTAATACCTTTCGCTTTGAGTTTTTCAGCACGCGGTGCAGCTTCTTTGAAAAAGGAATTTCCGCCGTCAATAACAATGTCCTCCGCTACAAGAGTACTTACGATCCCGTCCGGATTAAAAAGTTCTTGATCGACGATGCGTTCCTCTTCGAGGTTTTTCTGAGGAGGCAAAAAGAGCCAGACGATTCTCGGGGCGGTAAGAGCTGCTGCCATTTCGCTGTACGAAGAAACCGTTACAACTCCTTCGGCTTTCATTGTCTCAAGAGTTTCCAAAGAGCGGTCAAGGCCAACAACCTTCCAACCTTTCTCCATCATCCGGCGAGCCATTGCGCTACCCATTTTTCCCAATCCCACTATAGCGATTTCTTTTTTCATTCCGTTCAAAATTATTTCAGAATAATAGCATTCGCTTGAACAACTGCTTCGTCAGTGTCTGGTGCATACGAGGCAAGGGGGACGAGGTTTTTTTCCCAGAGTGCCCGTATTGCGTCCGTAAATTTCCACGTCGCACGTACTTCGTCTGCACTCACGAAAAGCTTTTGATCTCCAGAAACGGCGTCCAGCATCATCTTTGCGTACTCGGCGATGTTTTGAGTAGTGGACGGAGTTTCGTGGAGTTTGAATGTGAATGCACGTTTCTCAATACCGCTCTCAAGGATGCCTGGTTTTTTCGTAAGAAATTCAATTACTATTTCCTCTTGCGGGTCCAGTCTGAATATGACGTTGTTTTTATACGGGGCTTTGAAGGAAATGATGACCTCTTTTCTACTCTCATGCATTCGCTTTCCTGCTTCTAGGTATATTGGAACGCCCTGCCAGCGAGGAAGGTCGAGTTCAGTTTGTATACTGAAAAATGTTTCAGTTGTTGAATCAGGCTCCACACCTTCAATGGATTGATAGCCAGCGTGTTGTGCTCGGAATGTTGTTTGAGTTGCGGTGTCATCAGTTGGTGTTTTGAGTGCACGGAGTATCTCTAGACGTTTAAGTCGCAGGTGTTCATCTTCAAAGCTTTCGGGTTTTTCCATCGTAATGAGCGCGAGCATTTCGAGCATGTGGTTTTGTCCTACGTCTCGGAGTGCCCCCGTGTGGTCATAAAACCAGCCTCGGTTTTCTACACCCAAGGTCTCGAAGAGGCGTACTCGTATTGATGCTATGGATTGGTTGTTCCATTCGTGTTCAAGCAGGTTGTTGTCGAAGCGAAAATCAATGACGCTTTGCAAAAGATCTTTTGCTAGGTAATGGTCAACACGATATATCTGCTCTTCTGTGAAGCAGGTGGCGAGACTTTTTTCGAGTACCTCAGCCGACGAAGCGTCGACACCAAAAGGTTTTTCAACAATGACTCTCGGCAACATTCCTCCAACAGCACCTTGCTTCACGAGTGCTTGAAAACCAGGGTGCGTAAAAATTGACGGTAAGGTTTTTGGTGGGAGAGCAAGATAGAGAAGGCGATTTGTTTTTCCTTGCGAGTGGTCTTTTGTATCGAGGGCGTCCGCAAGCTCTTGATATCCATTTTCTTCATCGAATTTTACTTGGCTGAATGTGAAAAGATCTAGAAATTTATCAAGAGCACGCTGATCTACTTGTACACGAGCATTTTTTAATATTACTTCTTCCATCGATTCACGAAACGCAGTCTCGGACATTGCACGTCTCGACACGCCAATGATATTGAAGTGTGCGGGGAGCTTTTCTTTTTCAAAGAGGTAGAAAAGAGCTGGAATAACTTTCTTTGTAGCAAGGTCTCCCGTGGCACCGAAAATAATGAGGGAGGTTGGGGAAGACATTTTGGCAGTGTATAGCGTTTAGTGTTTGGGGGCTAGGGGTTTCAAGTAATGTAACGAAATCATTGTGAGCTTTGACATATTAGTTTTTTAGGTTTATTAGTAGTGCATGGTCGTTCAGCATGAAACGAAGAGATTGTCGGCGGCGTTTCTGGAGGATGATATACGTAAGGCACTTCTTCTGGATCTTGATAATCTTCTCACAGATCTGAAAGTCGCAACCGCAACCGAAGATCATGAGAGCATTGTCTTAATAAGAGGAGGTATAAGGGGAGTATGTCATGCCCTTGGATTAGGGCAGATAATTTGAAAATTTGAATCCTTGTTTTTATAGTATAGATTTCTCGTATGCGTTTAAATGCAGGTCCCTCATGTCCCGATTATTCAAAATATATTGATGGATGTTACCCGCCTGATTCATTAATTGGGCTCGAAATTCAACTCTATCGTTTTGATAAAGCGGGGAAGTATAACGATGGTGGGCGGATGCTTCAAAAAATTCTAGATCTTTTGGGGGTACATACCGAGCGGGCAGGTGGCATCCAGTAAGAGAGCCTTGTTGACCACTTTAGAGTTTTGCGTGATACTGTTTTGAGCAGTCATTAATGGCTGATTTACAAAGATAAATATCCCGCTATGGACAATAATCAGGATCAGGAGTTTCTGGAATATGTAGTTAAGATGCTCGTCGATAACCCAAGCGACGTGAAGGTTAATCGTCAGGTGGATGAGATGGGAGTTTTGCTTACGATGGATGTAAATCCTGCAGACATGGGTAAGGTGATTGGTCGCTCTGGCAACACCGCAAAGGCAATTCGTATCCTTCTTCGTGTCGTTGGTATGAAGAACAACGCACGAGTGAATTTGAAAATTAACGAACCCGTAGGTGGAAGTCGCTCAATGGGCACAGGCTTCATGGGAAGCTCATCGATGGGGACTTCTAACTCTGGCCCAATGAGTGCCCCTTCTTTTTCCGCTCCGGCAGACAGGGGAGAACAAGGTTCCGCTTCACGCTCCATTGACGAAGCCCTTGGAGATCTTCGCCTCTGATAATTTGTACGTGGAGATTCCACAATGATATAAAACACTCCGATTAATCGGAGTGTTTTATATTCCTAGAGACTTTGTGTTTTGTTTATTTTGTTGTATAATTAACATATGAGTGAAATAACGAGCATTGGAGGAAAGGGTTTCTTGGGTAGAGACTCTAGGCGTGTGCAACCTGTGAAGCCAATAGTTCGAACAGGGCTTGGTGAAAGACCTCCAAAAGAACATACACAAGAACCTCGAAAAAATAAAGAAGACGGGAAAGGAGTTATTCTTGATTTCGAAGCTTAACTTTGGAGGATTTTCATGAAAAAAACGCCACTGACTTTTCACGTAGTCACGCTCTTTCCTGAGGCGTTTGATTCATATCTTGCGTCCTCCATCATTGGGCGAGCGATTCGGGATAAACACATTAAAGTGAAATTTTATAATCCACGAGATTTTGTAAAAGTAACTAAAAAAACTGATAAGCCCTACATAAAGGTAGATGGTCGCCCGTACGGAGGTGGCCCTGGCATGGTGCTTCAGGCAGAACCGTTTCTCAAAGCGGTAGAAGCCGCTTTGAGAAAAGTTCAGAGTTCCAAGTCCAGAGTCCAGAGTTCTGGGGCAGTTATTTATTTTTTCGATGCATCGGGGAAGCAATTTACAAACAAAGACGCCCGCCTCCTAGCTCATTCTCAATATTCTGGGTTTCGTAAACCCAGAATATTGATGAGTAAAAATGGCAGACATACGATGTCTGCCATTAAGAAGCAGGTGGTGCTGATATGTGGGCATTACGAGGGTATTGATGCACGGGTTCAGAAGATATTGAAAGCGAAGAAAATTTCTGTAGGTTCTTACACTCTCACTGGAGGGGAGTTGCCAGCCATGGTCGTGATTGATGCTGTTGCTCGCCAGATTCCTGGTGTTTTGGGAAAATTTGAGTCCGTGGAAGAAGAGAGAATTTCTAGCTCGGAGGTCTATACCAGACCGGAGATTTTTAAATGGGCGGGGAAGAATCACAAGGTTCCGAAAGTTCTTCTTTCAGGTAATCACGCTAAGATTGAAGCTTGGAAGAAACGCAAATAGTTTTGCGTTTCTTCCGGTGCCGTTTTGCGGCAAAAACCGTTGTCGAGCAAGCGAGACAGGTTTTAGGAGGAACGAAACAGGAATAGTTTTGCGTTTCTTCCGGTGCCGTTTTGCGGCAAAAACCGTTGTCGAGCAAGCGAGACAGGTTTTAGGAGGAACGAAACAGGAATAGTTTTGCGTTTCTTCCGATCCTGCGAAGACAGGAATTTCCGATACCTCGTCCTCGAGGCAGGAAATAGGAGGGACGAACGGCAACTTTGAAAAAGAAATTTTAAAGAATATACTATTTTTCTATGGGTGTATTAGAAGGCTGTAGGGAGAAGTACGGTGTTGCTCCAGAAGGGTATTTAAATGCACGCCAGTTAGGACACGTATTAGACCGGTCTGCGCGTGAATCTGACATTGCTGGTTATCACTCTTGGTTGCTTAAAGGAAGCGTCATGTCTCGCTCGCTGGAGTTGGATCGACAAAAGGATACTGAGCGGAGGTGGAAGGGCGAACATAATGACTATTTTGATGAAATGAACGGCCTCGCACATTTTTATTCTCCCGCAATGAGTAGAGAGTTAATAAAAATCGTGATTTTGAGGAGACGAGGTCTTACAGGGGAAGCAAAAAGACGCTGGCTTGAACTGGCTCTCAGTGCTCTGAATTGATACATTGTATTGGGCGGACCAAGATCAGATCGCACAATCAAGCCTGGTCTCAATCCTCCTATTGGTTGTGTATATAAAGCATAAGTCCTTGACCTTCACGGTGCCTTCAGATATACTCTTTTATAACCACTTTTGATTGTGTAAAAGGAGTAGTGGGTTTTGATTTTTAGTACCCATATAAAGAAAAACGCAGGGCGCGCTTTTTGCGTGTTTAGACGTTTAATGAGTCCCTTTTGGGGACGATTATAAACGACTTAACCCCGTTAAATCCCGCCAGGCGGGACATTGAGTTCCTCAATGTATTTAACGGGGTCTAAGATTTTATAAACTCATTAGCAATCGTTAATAAAATCTAAGATGGCAAAATCACTACCTCAGAAAAGATTCTCTAAGTACCGTGCGCCCCGTGTTCCGATGCCTGACCTCGTAGCACCTCAGGTGGCGAGCTTCCGTGCGTTCATTTCCGAAGGCATGAAGGATCTCTTCAAGGAGTTTTCTCCTGTTATGGATTATTCAAAGAAAAAATTCGAACTCGAGTTCGTTTCTTTTGAACTCGGCGAGCCGAAGATTGATGAGTATGGAGCAAAAGAGCAGAAGATGACCTATGACGCACCACTCAAAGCTACTGTTCGTTTGACCAACAAAATGCTCGGCTCGAAAAAAGAGCAACCAATTTTCCTTGCAGATTTTCCGATAATGACCGAGCACGGCACCTTCATCATTAACGGTGTCGAGCGTGTCATTGTTCCTCAGCTTGCACGTTCCTTCGGTGTATTTTTTTCAGCTGGCGAAATGCGTGGCAAGGTTTGCTTTGGTGCAAAAATAATTCCAGCCCGTGGTGCATGGATTGAAATTGATTCAGAAGCTGACGGTGCTATTTTCGTAAAGATTGACCGCAAGCGTAAGTTTCCGGTAACGACACTTCTTCGTGTTCTCGGTGCATCATTTGACCGTGACCTCGTAACTCTTTTTGAGCGCATTCCCGGAGGTAAGGCTGCGATACAGGCAACGTTGGAGAAAGACTCTGCAAAGGCGATAGAGCAAGCATATATAGAGATATACCGCCGTCTTCGTGATGGTGACCTTGCAACTCCTGACACTGCTCGTGAATACGTGAAGAGCATCTTCTCGCCTGAACGCTATGACCTTTCATACCCAGGACGTCACCGGTTCAATCAACGCTTTAACTTGTCGATGGACAAAAAGGAGCTCGATATTCGAACTCTTTCCATGGACGATATCGTATTGATCGTCTCTCACATCATTGAATTAAATAACACTCCAGGTGCTGAAGGCGACGACATTGACCACCTTGGTTTCCGTCGTGTCCGTCAGATTGGTGAACTCCTTGAGGCACGTGTTCGTGTTGGTTTGTCTCGCATGAAGCGAAACATTCAAGACAGAATGTCGACCATTGACGTTGAAACAACACTTCCAACACAGCTCGTGAACCCACGACCACTCGCAGCTGCAATTAAAGAATTCTTTACTGCAAACCAACTTTCTCAGCTTGCTGCTCAGCAGAACATTTTGGATGAGCTTGAAAACCTCCGCACTGTTTCAGCACTCGGTCCCGGAGGCTTAACACGTGAGCGTGCCGGCTTTGAAGTTCGTGACGTGCACACTTCGCACTACGGACGCCTTTGCCCAATTCAAACTCCTGAAGGTCAGAACATTGGTCTCATTTTGCGTCTTGCAACATACGCTCGCATCAACGATTTCGGCATCATCGAAACTCCTTACGCAAAAGTGGTGAAGGGCAAGGTGACAGATGAGATTGTGTACATGAACGCATTCGAAGAAGCACAGTATCCAATTGCACACGCAGCAGTTGCACTGAATGGCAACACACTTACTGAAGATTATGTGGAAGCACGTCGCCATGGTGAGCCTGTTCTCGTTCCCAAAGATGAAATTAAATTCATGGACATTGCAACCAACCAAATGTTCTCAATTGCTACTTCAATGATCCCATTCGTTGAGAACGATGACGCAAACAGAGCGCTCATGGGTTCGAACATGCAAAAACAAGCAACGCCATGCGTCCAGCCTGAGGCACCTATTGTTGCAACAGGTATTGAGGAAATGGCAGCGAGAGACACTGGACGCCTTATCTACGCAAAAGAGCCAGGTACGGTTACGACTGTAGACTCACAGCACATTGTAGTTAAGGACGAAAAAGGTAAGAGCCATGAATACAAACTTGAGCCATTCTCAATGACAAACGAGTTCTCGTGCTTCAACCACCGCCCATCAGTTTCTTTAAATCAGAAAGTGAAGCGTGGAGACTTGCTTGCCGACACCTCCTCTTCAGACAACGGACAGCTCGCACTTGGACAGAACGTCAAAGTTGCATTCATGAGCTGGAGCGGTAACAACTACGAAGACGCCATCATCATTTCTGAAAGACTTGTGCAGAACAATAAGTTCTCAACAATTCATATTGAGGAATTTGATGTAGCTGTTCGTGACACAAAGCTAGGACCCGAGATTACGACACCAGACATCCCTAACGTCTCTGAAGTGAAACTTCGCAATCTCGACGAAGAGGGAATTGTGCGTGTTGGTGCAGAAGTCAGGCCTGGCGACATTTTGGTGGGAAAAGTAACACCAAAGGGAGAAACACAGCTTACTCCAGAAGAGCGCTTGCTCCGTTCCATTTTCGGCGACAAAGCAAAAGACGTGAAAGATACATCGCTCCGCATGGAGGGAGGAAAGCGTGGCCGAGTTATTGGCGTACAAGTGTTCTCAAGAGAGCGAGGCAATAGCTTGGAATCAGGAACTATCAAGAAAATTTACATCACCATTGCACAACTTCGAAACGTTTCTGTGGGCGACAAACTCGCAGGACGTCACGGTAACAAAGGCGTTATCTCGAGAGTGTTGCCAGTGGAGGACATGCCATATGGTGCAGACGGAGAACCAATTGATGTCATTTTGACACCCCTTGGTATTCCTTCCCGCATGAACTTAGGACAGATTCTTGAAATGCACTTAGGCCTTGCGGCACACACATTAAACTATCAGGCTATTGTTCCATCCTTCTCTGGCGTTACTGAAACTGAAATACGTGGAGAGTTGAAGAGTGCTGGTTTTGCAGAATCTGGAACGATGCCACTGTTTGACGGACGCACCGGTGAGCAATTTGCACAAGATATTGCCGTTGGCTACATGTACATCTTGAAACTGCACCACATGGTTGAAGACAAGATCCACATGCGCTCAATCGGTCCATACTCTCTTATTACTCAGCAACCACTCGGCGGTAAAGCTCAAAACGGTGGTCAGCGATTCGGAGAAATGGAAGTGTGGGCACTCTTGGGTTACGGCGCTGCGTATACCTTGCGAGAAATGCTCACTATTAAGTCTGACGACATCCAAGGACGCTCTGCCGCATTTGATGCAATCGTGAAGCGTCGTCCCATTGAACACACCCATACGCCTGCGGCATTCAATGTGCTCGTCAACCACCTCCGGGGCCTCTGTCTTGATGTGATTCTTGGAAGAAATGACGGCTCAGACCCAGACGCAACACCTACACGAAAATTTAATAGAAATAGAGCTGATCGCTCCTAATCGTTTTCCTAACCCCTAAAACATATGGATCAAAAAAGAGGAAAAGTCATCGATACATCCAATTTCGATTGGGTCGGCCTTAAGGTCGCAAGTCCTGAACGCATTTTGGATTGGTCATGGGGAGAGATCAGAAAACCTGAAACCATCAACTACCGCACACAACGCTCTGAAAAGGATGGTCTTTTCGATGAGCGTATTTTCGGTCCTGAACGGGACTTTGAGTGTTACTGCGGTAAGTACAAAGGACCTCGCTTCCGTGGCATTGTCTGTGAAAAATGTAACGTTGAAGTAACACGTGCAATTGTCCGCAGAGAGCGCATGGGTCACATTGAGCTTGCAAGTCCTGTTGCACACATCTGGTTTTTGAGATCAGTTCCTTCGAGAATTGCACTTATCCTCGGAGTGTCCGCAACTGACGCTGAGAAGGTTGTCTACTTCGCTGGGTACATCGTTACAAAAGTAAATACTGAGGAGCGTGATCGGGTACTCCGTGAACTTGAGAGCGAGTATAAGACAAAGTTCAAAGCAGTTACGAACGAAAAAGCACAAACAGAATTGAAGGCATTGATGACCGCCGCAAAAGGCGACATCGAACGCATTCAGCCAGGCGTTGTGCTCGACGAAATTGAGTACCACCGCTTCTCGGTCAAATACGGCACATTCTTTGAAGCAGGTATTGGTGCTGAAGCTATCCATACTATTTTCAAATCACTCGATATGGACAAGCTCGTCAAAGAGCTTGAAGCACAGCTCCTGAAAGCTGGTGCAGCGGAGCGTGAGAAACTCGGTAAGAGACTCTCCTTGATCCGCTCCATGATTAAGGCCGGCGTTCGTCCTGAGTGGATGTTCTTGACTCGTATTCCCGTAACGCCTCCGGCACTTCGCCCTATGGTTGCTCTTGAGTCTGGACGCCACGCAACATCAGACGTGAACGACTTGTATCGCCGGGTTATTAACCGCAATAACCGTCTCGTGAAGTTGCGGGATATTTATGCTCCAGAAGTAATTCTAAGAAACGAAAAGCGCATCTTGCAGGAAGCAGTCGATGCACTTCTCGACAACTCAATTCGCCGTGGCGGTGCAGCATTTTCAGCTGCAAGTCAGGCACAGCGCAGACCCCTGAAATCACTCGCTGACTACTTGAAATCAAAGCAAGGGTATTTCCGATTCAACCTCCTTGGTAAGCGTGTCGACTACTCAGGACGCTCCGTTATCGTTGTTGGACCTGAACTTAAACTCGATGAATGTGGTCTTCCAAAGAAGATGGCATTGGAACTTTTCCGTCCGTTCATTATTGCAAAACTCTTAGAGCGTGAACTTGCTCACAACATCCGTGGAGCAGGCAGGCTTATTGAAGAGGGAATTCCAGAAGTGTGGGCCATTTTAGAGGAGGTGATTCAAGGCAAACACGTACTCTTGAACCGTGCTCCTACGCTTCACCGTCAAGGTATTCAGGCTTTCCGTCCACGTCTTATTGAAGGCAACGCTATTCAACTCCACCCGCTCGTTTGTCCTGCATTCAACGCTGACTTCGACGGTGACCAAATGGCTGTACACGTCCCTCTTTCTGCTGAAGCACAAATGGAAGCCGAAACGATTATGTCGGCTGCAAAGAATGTATTGAAGCCGGGATCAGGCCAGCCAGTTATCTTTGAGAAGCCTCTCGACATCGCTCTTGGTATTTACTGGATGACTCGAGATATTCCAAACGAAAAAGGTGAGGGAAAATATTTCCAGAGTCCAAACGCAGCGATTCTTGCGTACGACTTCGGCGATGTGGGTATTCACGCAAAGATTTCAGTGGAGCCAACAAAAGACAACCCTAAGTACGCAGCGTTCAAAGGTGAGCGTTTTGAGACCACTGTGGGACGACTTCTCTTCAACTCAATCCTTCCAAAAGATTACCTCTTCATCAATTCTGAAATAAAGAAGACTCAGCTCGGCAAACTTGTTGACGATGTCATTTTGATTTACGGTCTTGAAAAGACGCCAGGAATTCTCGATAAAATCAAACATTTCGGTTTCCAATTCGCAACCAAGTCGGGTGTTTCTTTCAGCTTCGATGACCTTGCGGTTCCAGAAGCTAAGAAGAAGCTCGTAGAAGCGGCTCGGAAGGAAGTGCAAGAAATGACAACACAGTACGAAAACGGTCTTTTGACGGCGGAAGAAAAAATGCGTCTCACCATTGAGATATGGCAGAAAGCAGTAGGGGACATTGAGAAGGAGATTTTGCCTTCCTTGAACACTCTCTCATCGGTATACACCATGGTGGTGTCAGGAGCTCGAGGATCGGTTCGACAGCTCTCCCAAATGGCGGGTATGAAAGGTTTGGTGACCAACACCGCAGGAGGTGTTATTGAATTCCCCGTGGTCTCTTCAATGAAAGAAGGACTTACACCAACTGAATACTTCACTACGACGCACGGCTCGAGAAAAGGCTTGACCGACACGGCCTTGAAGACTGCACATGCAGGGTATCTTACTCGCAGACTCTTCGATGTTGCACAAGACATCATGATTTCTGAAGCTGACTGTGGCACCAAGCTCGGGCTCGCCATTAACCGTATGCGCTCCACAGGTATGGAGGCTGACCTTGGAAAGCTTATTGTTGGGCGAGTGCTTGCAAAAGAAATCACTGTAGGAGACAAAACATGGAAACGAGGTGCATTCCTTTTGAAAGAAGACGCAACAGCAATTGCAAAAGCAGGCGTTGAAGAGGCAACCGTACGCTCTCCAATGTCGTGTGCTTCAGAGAAAGGTATTTGCCAGAAATGTTATGGCTCTGACCTTGCGACTCGTGAAATCATTGATATCGGTGAGGCTGTTGGAACAATCGCAGCACAAGCCATTGGTGAACCAGGAACTCAGCTCACCATGCGTACTTTCCACACAGGAGGTGTTGCAACTATCGGTGGCGACATCACGAACGGACTTCCTCGTATTGAAGAATTGTTCGATAAGCGACCTCCTAAGGCTGCCGCAATTTTAGCTGAAGTTGCAGGGGACATCAGTGAAGTTCGGGATGACATGGGTGTAAAGACGATTGTGCTTCTCCCTGATCAGTCTTCAGACAAGAAAGACAAAATAGAATACGAAGTCCCTGCAAGACGTGTAGCAATGGTGAAAGCCGGAATGCATGTAGAAAAGGGCGATACGCTCACTGACGGTTCTATCGACCTTGACGAGCTCTTCAAGCTTGCTGGTGCTCAAAAACTCCAAGACTACATGATTGATGAAGTGGCAAAGATTTATGACCTTCAGGGTGCTCCAGTGTCACACAAGCACATGGAAGTTATCATTCGTCAGATGTTCTCACGTGTTCGAGTTACTGACCCTGGAGATAGTTCATTCGTTAAGGGTGAGGCTATTGAAATGCGAACAGCCCACAGCGCTAATCGTGAACTCGAAGAAGCAGGAAAAGAGGTACTCAAGTATGAACGTTTGGTTTTGGGTATTACTGAAGTCTCGTTGAACCGCAAGAGCTTCCTTTCAGCGGCATCCTTCCAGCACACAACAAGAACTCTTATCACCGCATCTCTTAAGGGCACCGTTGACCTTCTTGCAGGACTTAAGGAGAACGTTATTGTTGGACGACTTATTCCTGCGGGAACAGGCTTTGTAGGTAGTAAGAAGCACGCTCGTGTGCAGGCATTCCAGGAGAAGCGTGCAAGAGAAATGGAACTTGAAATGGAACGAGATGAGGCGAGGGAGAGGATCTCTGACATAGCGTAAGCAAGAATGTAGTGGGTAGAGAGTAGAAATTAGAAACGACTTAGTCTTTCTACTCTTAACTACCGACTACGCTCTACGCTCTACCTTCTATATCTCTATGGGCTCCATTAAACACATCTGGTTTGATTTTAGCGAGACGATTGTTCGCTTGGATAAGCCTGCACATGCAAAATTGCGCTATGGTTCGTATGCGGATGTTGTTGGTAAGCCCGTTACGCCGGAGTTGATTGAAGAATACGAATCGCTTTTCGAGAAACATAAAAGCCATTCGGCAATCTTTGCTTCTTTAGGATTACCTGATGGGTATTGGTCGGAGCGGTATGCTTCGGCAGATCCAGAATCCCTCTTAAAACTCGCTAACCCCAACATTCCTGATGTATTACAGCGTCTCAGAGAAATTGTTCCCATATCAATCTTTTCTAATGTTCAAGCAGACAAATTCTTTCCCGCTCTAGGAATAGATTCGGCATGGTTCACACATCTCTTGGGCCCTCAAGAAGTTAAGAATCCGAAACCCGCACTCGATGGCTTTCATTTAATGATTCAGCTCTCAAACCTACCAGCAGAGAATATACTGTTTGTGGGGGATAGCGTCGAAAAAGAACTCAAACCTGCAAAAAGCCTTGGGCTTCAGACTGCTCTCATGTGGAAGTCTTCACCCGACGCCGACTATTGTTTCCAGGATTTCGAAGATATCCTAACCCTAGTGGCTAAACTCTAATGGCTAGTGGCTAATCTATGAGCGACACCGTCAATAAAATTAAGGAACGACTCACTATTCTTGAAGTGGTACAGCAGTACGTGAAGCTCACACGTGCGGGGAAGTACTACAAGGGGCTTTCTCCATTCACGAAAGAAAAGACCCCTTCATTTTTTGTTTCTCCTGACCGAGGTTTGTATCACTGTTTTTCCTCAGGCAAAGGAGGCGATATGTTTACATTCCTACAAGAGATGGAAGGAGTGGATTTTCGCGGTTCCTTAAAAATGCTGGCAGAAAAAGCAGGCGTCCCTCTAGAAGATGAGAAACCTGGTGAGCGTGATTTGCGTGAACGTTTGTATTCTGTTCTTGAAACAGCTAATGGTTTTTTCTCTGCGACCCTCAAAGAAAAGCCAGACGCTTTTACCTACCTCACGAAGCGAGGGTTAACAGAAGAAACTATATCTTCATGGTCTTTGGGGTATGCGTCGAATGCGTGGCATAGTCTCCGGGACTTTTTGCTTGAAAAGAATTTTGATGATGCTCTTTTGGAGCGTGCGGGACTAGTGAAACAGCAGGAAAGTTCAGAGTCTAGAGTTCCGAGTCCAGAGTTAACTCAGAACTCAGAACTAGGAACTCAGAACTCGTCCGTGCCTTTGGCACGGACGTACGATCGGTTTCGTGGTCGCATCATGTTTCCCATTAAGGATATTTCAGGGAGAGTTATTGGGTTTTCGGGCCGCATTTTTGAAGACGATGAAAAGCACCCGCAAGCCAAGTATCTGAATTCTCCGGAAACTCCTGTATTCGATAAATCACGTGCACTCTATGGTCTTGACCGTGCACGTGACGGTATTCGAGAGCTCGGTGCGGCACTTCTCGTTGAAGGACAGCTTGATTTACTCATGGCTCACCAAGCAGGGTATCGGAACGCACTCGCAACCTCAGGAACTGCGTTTACACTTCCACACGCAGAAATAATAAAACGCTACACCGGTAACCTCCTCATAGCCTATGACGGTGATAGGGCAGGCATCTCGGCTGCAGGGCGTGCCGCTGGCATAGCGCTACAGATTGGTCTCGACGTAAAAATAGTAAAACTCCCCCCAGAGAAGGACCCTGCAGACATGCTTCTCGAAAACAAAGAATCATTTAGAGTGGCGGTCAAAGGAGCTCTTCACGTGGTTGATTTTTACCTTGCACACATTGCGGATGCTAAGTATGACGCACGAACATTCCGCCTTGAAGTTTCCCGTACCGTTCTACCGTACGTCGCAATGATTCCTCACAAAATAGACCAGGCACATTTCATTAAGCGTGTTGCAGAAGTGCTTCAAGTTGGAGAGGATGCGGTGATTGCGGAACTTAAAAAAGTTCAGAGTTCAGAGTCGAGAGTCCAGAGTCCGAGCTCAGTACTCAGTACTCAGAACTCAGTACTAACGCAGTCCCAGCCTTTCTTGTCACGAGGTGATGTGCTCGAGCGTCTTGTATTCGGGCTCCTACTTCTCTATAAGGAAAAGAAAGATGAGTCGGGTGCCGAGTTAGCCTTGAATGCCCTCAAGGGGGCGCTTTCCGAAGAGCGTTTGCGATTATTGCTCGAAGCCCCGACGGACACCAGTGCCGCATTATTCGAAGCCGATTTCTTTCTGGAGCGTCATGAAGATGAATCGCTTCGACAGAGTGCGGTCGAGGAAGTGTATGATGCACTTTTGAAAGAATCTCGGCATGAACGCTATCGTGAAGTTCTTGCATCATTGCGGGTCGCCGAAATGGCACATGATGATTCGAAAACTGAGACGCTCATGCAGGAGCTCAGCGTGCTTGCTTTGAAGCTCCACTAAGGATAGAGTTCACTAATATTTCATCTATGGCAAAGAAAAAAACAACATCCAAAAAGGTAAAAAAGCCAGTTAAGGCGTCTCCCCGCAAAAAGGTGGTGAAGAAGGTCGTGCGTCCAGCAGGGAAGCAAAAGAGTAAGCCTGCAAAGAAGGTCCCGCTCCGCAAAGGGAAAGCACCAGCAAAGAAGGTAGCAAAGGTAAAGGCACCTAAGCCCGCTAAAGCACTCTCTGGTAAGAAGCGTGCTCTTCTTGAGACAAAAGCTTCACGTCTGATTGGTAAAGGTAAGGAGCGTGGCTATGTTACGTACAATGAAATTTTAAAGGAATTTCCAACGATCGAAGAGAATGTAGTCTTTCTTGAAGAGCTCTACGAGCGACTTTCAACATCAGGTGTTGATGTCTTGGAGTCAGGTGGAATGCTCGAAGAAGTGCCTGATGAGGTGGTAATGCGTGGGGGCTACAGGGGCGAGGGCTCGGCACACGACTCTATTCAAATGTATTTGCGTGAGATCGGCCAGTATCCACTCCTCACGGGTCCTGAAGAGCGAGCTCTTGCAAAACGTATCACCGAAGGAGATGAAGAAGCAAAGAATCTTCTTGCGAGAGCAAACCTTCGCCTCGTTGTTTCCATTGCAAAGAAATATGCATCACGTTCATCGGACTTGTCACTCCTCGACCTCATTCAGGAAGGGAACTTAGGACTCTTCAAGGCCGTTGATAAATTTGATTACACTAAAGGATATAAGTTTTCTACGTACGCTACGTGGTGGATTCGACAAGCCATCACTCGTGCTCTTGCGGACCAATCACGCACTATTCGTATTCCGGTGCACATGGTGGAGACGATTGCCAAGTACAAGCAAATAGTACGAAGACTCGAACAAGACCTCGGTCGTGATCCGATGCCCGAAGAAATTTCTGCAGAGATGGGTGTCGATGTTGAGAAGGTCTACCAGATTGAACAAATCAACCAAGAGACACTCTCTTTGGAGGCACCTATCAGCTCATCGGATGATGACGATGCCTCAGCTCGTGGTGACTTCGTTGCAGACCATTCACTCCCAACGCCTGACCAAGAAACAGCTCATCGCATTCTTGTTGAACAGCTTCACGAAATCTTGGGCGATCTCACACCAAAAGAAAGAAAAATTTTGGCAATGCGTCATGGGCTTGAAGATGGCATTTACCACACACTCGAAGAGGTAGGGCAGGAGTTTGGTGTTACTCGTGAGCGTATTCGTCAGATTGAAGCAAAAGCACTTGAAAAAATCCGCACTCACGGCAAAGCCAAAAGACTCCGCTCATACTAAATATGTAGGACCTACGAGGTCTCCCGCATAAGCTATTGATAAATGTAATATATATGATATAATGAGTATGTGGGGAACAATCCCCACATTTCAATATAGATCATATGTCTGAAACACCAGGAAAACCTGAAAATCTTCCCGCTGGACTTTCCACTGAAATTTCAAAAAAACTGAATGCTATATCTCGTAAAGCATTATTTTTTGGGTGGGCTACTCCCGTTTTCGTGGCATCTGCTATAACTGCGTTTATGGCTATTGTTGGTGTAGCTGTAGCTGCACGGCATGTCGGGGAGTATGTGATGCGGGAGATTCTCAAGGGGTGATTGCAGTATTTAATTAGAACAATAACCACTGCAGTTAACTGTAGTGGTTATTTATTTTTTCTATCTCCTTATCTCCCTAAAAGCCAAAACCTGTAAGCCAAAAGCCCTACAGGTATAATGAATAAGTGAAAAAGGCTTCGAGTAAGAAATCAAAGTATCCCATAAAACACTGGAGCCATTCTTCCTTGATATCCTTCTTGAGGAACCCTCTGGCGTGGTACAAGCGGTATGTTGAAAATGTGCGAGACACGCCGTCCACGCCCGCAGGCATCATTGGACGCTCTGGGCACGTGGCGCTTCAGCATTTTTATAGCGGACTTTCAAAAGAAGCGTCTATCGCATTAGGGCTGGAGTACCTACGAAATGTTCCGGACTTTGAAGTACAGTTTGGTAAAGCAAAGAGTAAGCGAGCACAAAAAGAGAAAAGGCTTTCGATGGAGAAAGATTACTTGCAAGCAGTGTCTTTCTATTTAGAGCGTCCACCAAAACATAAAGTCTTAGGGATTGAAGTTATGGGTATGGCAGAAGTTCCAGGACTACCGCTCCCGGTGAAAGCGATTTCTGACTTAGTGGTTGAATCTCGTGTTGAAAAAGGAGCGGTCGACATTGTGGATCACAAATTTGTTGATTCATTCAGTAAGAGTGGTGCCAATAAACCACTTTTTGTACTGCAGGCGATGTTTAACTACTACACCGTCGGAGCTCTTTTTGGTAAACCAGTCAGGCGTTTCATTGTGTACGAGTGCAAAAAGAGAAAGAATGCCGATGGCTCATCCCAGATGCGTCGCTACGTATTGGATTTTAAGGAATGTGAAGAAGACTTCGAAGTATTTCATCGACTCATTAATGATGCGAGTGCCGAAATACTCAGGGAGCGTATGTACCTTCCAAACCCTTCAGACATGTTCGAAGGCGAGAATTCTTTTGACATCTACCGACTCAGACTATAAGAGGTACTAGGGACTAGGTACTAGGTTCTAGCTTTCGGAAGTTAAAGCTAGCACCTAGAACCTAGAAGCTAGCACCTTCTTAAATGCTACTTTCCTGCCAGAAGTACATCGAGCACACTGCGGATTATTTCCATAGGCTGGGAGCCACCCATGCCGATTTGCTTACCTCCTTTGGATACTAAGAGAGTTCCAGGCTGGAGAGTTGCTTGAAGATCTCCAAGGGCTTTCTTGGTGCTGTTCGACATTCCGTCTTTGAGGACAATAACAGAGAAGGGTGTTCCTTGGCCTCCGGCACCCACTGCATCGTTGAATTCGTTGGTTATCTTTTCCTGGAATGTTCCGCTCGCAACACATGTATTAAATTCTTTTCCATTTACTCCGACACCTTCAGCAGTTGATGTGAGCTTGGTCATGTCGAAGAAGGTGTTGATGGGTGCTTGGAGAAAGATAGAATCAAGGAATTTCCAATATGCATCATTGCCTCCAAGTGATGCAACACACTCAGCTCCGAGCGCGAGCTTTGGTGCATTTGGATGGAGTTGCTGAAGAGGGAAGTTACGGGTAACCCATGCAACTTTGCCACCATAATTTGCAACTACTTGCTTCATCGTGCCATCAAACTGTTTACAGAACGGGCACTCAAGGTCGGTGTATTCAACAATGACTATTGGTGCATCAATGCTACCCATACTGTGGTCTGCAGAAGTTACGCCGGGTATGTCTTTTTGTGCGACTGCGGGTGTGGTATCCGTAGCCGGTGCATTCGTACGCCCCACAAAGAAGAGCGAACCGCCTATGAGTGCTCCTGCAATAACAATGGCAATAGGGAGGGCGAGATTTTGTTTTTCAAGCATAGGAATTCTAGTTAGTATTACATGATAGGATACCACGAAGAGCACCATGGGAGATTGGCTTATTTTTAGCATTTTGGGACTCGTGCAAGGAATTACGGAGTTTCTTCCAATTTCTTCTTCTGGGCATCTCATTGTGGTACGGGAGATTCTTGGTGCAAACACTGCAAATGGCCTTGCTGTCGATGCGGTGTTGCAGTTCGGCACTATTCTTGCCGTTGTAGTGTACTTTTTTAAGGATTTATTGAATCTGGCACACACTGCACTTAAAAGGGTGCTGGGGAAACCTGTAGAAGCAGAAAGCTCACGACTCCTCATTGCACTTATTGTGGGCACAATACCCGCCATTATTTTTGGTCTTTTTTTGGAGAAGACCATGGACACATTGTTTCGAAATACTCATCTTGTAGCCTATGCACTCATTGCAGGCTCAGTTGTCTTTCTTGTAGCGGAGTATGTGTCAAAACGTAAGGAAACTTCTCTTGGTGTAGAGGCGGTAGGTTTTTGGAGAAGTCTCTGTATAGGATTTTTTCAATCCCTTGCACTCATTCCGGGGATGAGCCGTTCCGGCATGACAATTTCAGGTGGGCTGTTTTTGGGGCTTTCACGAGAAGCATCTGCACGCTTTGGCTTTTTACTTTCTGTGCCTATTATTCTTGGAGCGGGGCTAAAGAAATTTTTTGAACTTAATGGAGCGGGAGCATTTACTGTCATTGGCACTCCGCTCATTCTTGGGAGTGTTGTTGCATTTGTGAGCGGTCTTCTTGCGATCCACTTCCTCCTGCAGTTCCTCCGCACACACCCCTTGTATGTGTTTGCGGTGTATCGGGTTTTACTTGCTGTAGCGATATTGATGCTCCTCTGAGGAGCCTTTTGAAAGGTTCTAGGTGCTAGCTGTTAGCTTCTAGCTTTCAGAAATTTAAACTAGCACCTAGAAGCTAGAACCTAGCCCCTGCTTTCTTGCGGGATAGTCCTTTTCCTATGACATATAAAATTGCAAGAAGAATCAAAATCAAGAGCGGATAAAATATCCATACGTAACTTATAAGAAAGAGAAGTATGCTCTGGAGTATACGCATGAAACCTGTTGATGCGGGTGCAGTAATTGCGGAAGCTACGAGCCCATTTCCTAGATCAGGTGCACGATATGTTTCAGCACCTAACACTAACCCCTGCGGTGCGGTTGTATCGGATGAAGCATCTGTTCCGTTCAACGAATTTTCAAGTGCAACTACTGCACTTTTTCTTATTTCTTCAGTTTGATCAAATACTGCACCAGCAACTGAGGAGACAACAGGAAGCAGAGCGGCCGCAGTGTTTTGTGCAACGTCAGCAACACTCGCAAGTGCTTGCACTAATACGGGTGCAGGTGGTCGTTCAGTTACATCAACAGCAAGTGTTTCCGTGTTTGCTGATACGGCGATTTCGGTACCCGTTTTTGCGTCAACAGCACCTTCAAGTCGTGCCGTTATTGAGTGTGGTCCTTTAGTTGTGATCCACGGACTCGATACTATTGTGGAGTTTCCAACGTCAAGTTCAAAATGTGCAGTACCCACTTGTATCGCATCGACAGAAAAGACTGCATCGCCAGAAATCTTTACTGCGCTCGCATTATAGACAGGCAAAAATATGCGAACCGATTCTCCTTCAGTGAGAGTCCTTTTCGAAAGCCAAATATTTCCCTCAGGAATCCCTGCGGAAGCTGTTTCGGCGGCAACCTGCAAAGGTGTTGAGAGTAGTGCGATGAGTATTACTACACTTACTGAAATCAGCCAACGCTTCATTCCTGCATTGTATACCCGTATAGAGCCATTCTCGTCTACTGTTTCTGGCTCCAGTTTGCTACTATTCTATCTGTGTCCAGTCTTCATAGGGTGTATTGGTTTGGGGTCATTTCTTTTGCTTTCGCAGTGTGTTTTTTTGCGACCCCTACGCTTGCCGCAACTCCATCGATGTTGGTTGATGGGGGGTCGGACACCATCACGTCTCTCAACCAAACCGCAATAGTAGTAAGTGGGAGTTCTGGTCTTGATGGTATTGGTGGCACGTTTCGGTCGGGCACGTCTACTGTCACCTTGGTAGATTCAGTGGGTACTACCCTCACAGATGAAAAAGTGTTCGCAAGCCTTGATTCAAAAACCTATTCCTTCTCCTTTGATACCACTTCTCTTGTTGACGGCACTATCACCGTATCACTTCAAACAATTGCTACGGAGGGTGATGTGTTAGCGTCTCTCTCTGTTTCAGCAGTGAAGCAGACCATTGCATCTACGCCTGAGTTTGCCTTCTTTCTTCTTCCGGACGCTACCGATTCAGCCGAGTGTGTGAGTCGCTCGGGAGAGTTTTTATCATACAGTTCCACCACTCCAACAAATAAAGGCGTATGTGCTCTTCTTTCAACCACTACCGCAGAGGTGTTTTCATCTATAAATACGAACGCACACCTATTCACCTCTAACGATTCTTTTGTTTTTACTTTTAACGATTCTTTGGGCAACACTGGTGCGAGCACTGTTACTCTTGCAAACATCGACACCATCGTGCCAGTTATTTCAATTGTTACCCCTGAATATGCCACCACGACGGGTCAGTCTTTGACTCCAAGTGTTTTTGCAACTGATTCGAATACCACTACGCTCGATTGTGTTCTCGACGGGGTATCACTTGTGGACTGTGTGTCGCTCATTGGTGGACTTCTAGGGGGCACACATACGTTTACCGTGAACGCACTTGATGGGGCTGGCAACACCACTGCAACCTCGTCTCTTTTTAGCGTTGCCTTTGCTGACCCTCTCCTTTCGTTTATGGCGAGCTCATCCTTGGCTATTGTGCCTATTGATCAAACAGCAACAACGACATTCTCGGTCGCTTCAGGAGTTGGCACATCCACAATCGCAATTCCTGTTGGCACCTCAATAACGAGGAGCGACGCCAGCACTCTATCACCGGCAGATATTTCAACCGTATCTCTAGACGGCTCTACGTTCGCTAATGTTGCGACTGACGCTCTGATTGATGGGGCACTGCAGTGGGGAATTGCGGGGTTCGGACTCGAATTTTCACAGTCAGTGACGTTGAATATATACGTTGGTACTGCATTAAACGGAACAACGCTTTCTGTCTATCGTTCGCTTGATCTCACGAGTGGATGGACCCAAGACGGGTTAGTTTCCACAACTTGTGTTGTAGCAGATGGGCTTTGTTCGTTTCAAACTACAAAAGCATCCTATTTTGCGAGTGTGCATGTGCCTACTCCAACTCCAACACCGACCCCTGCCTCAAGTGGCGGAGGAGGTGGAGGCGGTGGGGGAATTATCGGTGGAGTTCCTATTTCTAGTGCTTCCAGTGTCGGAGCAGTTTCCTCTGGTGTAGTCAGTGGGGTAAGTGCAGTAAGTAGTACGTCAGAGGGAACAGTTGCAGACGAGGGGAGTGTTTTAGGAGCATCTACGTTCAATTTTACTCGCACGCTTATTGTTGGTTCAAAAGGTGAGGACGTGAAAGCTCTACAAGAGCGACTTCGTGATGAGGGTCTGTATTCTGGCCCTATCACTTCTTATTTTGGTACTTTGACTGAAAAAGCAGTGAAGGCGTACCAGGAAAAGAACACTCTCCCCTCTGTCGGCGTTGTTGGCCCCAAGACACGTGAGATACTAAATAAGGGGGTAGTACAGAAAACACCAACAGTGAGTACACAAACACTCAGTGACGCTCAAGTTTCAGCGATACTCGAGCTTCTTCAATCGTTTGGTGCAGATGCTAGCGTCATTGCAAACGTTGGTGCATCCCTCGGCAAATCATTGCCATAATTTAAAAAAATGAAAAAATTCTTTTGGCACATCAAGAACTACTTTATTCCGACACCGGGGAATAGGTATCATCCACATTTTTTTCGCAAGGAAACTGCGATGGCCATTGTGGCAGTCTTGGTGTTTCTTCAGATAGGGTATTTTGTACATACGACCCTCGTTTTTAATAAAACGGGATTCTTGGCGGCGGTGTTGCCGGGAGTTTTGACTGCACTTACTAACAATGATCGAGCTACAAACGGTGTTGGGGCACTTGTGGAAGAACCGCTTCTCACAGTTGCAGCGCAAAAGAAAGCTACTGACATGGCTGAAAAAGGTTACTTTTCGCACGTAACGCCAGATGGGAAAACTCCATGGTATTGGCTTGATCTCGTTGGCTACAAGTACACGTATGCTGGAGAGAATTTAGCGGTGAACTTTACCGACTCAAAAGACGTAGAAGATGCGTGGATGAAATCACCAACGCACCGAGCAAATATCGTAAAGTCTGAATTCACACGAATTGGTATTGGTACCGCACAAGGGGTGTATGAAGGAAAGGATGTTACGTTCGTTGTGCAATTTTTTGCCACCCCTGTATCAGAGGGTACCAAAAAACCACCGTCTCCTACTCCAACAAAAACAACCCCCGTAAAGACTGTGCCTGCAACAGATTTGGCTACTTCAGATGATGTGCCTGTGCCATCCAAGGTATTGGGTTCTGAAACGAAATCAACTGTAACCGACAAGAATCCAGTAATGGAAAGCATTGTATCTGCGGCAGCATCACCGAATCAAACACTCCTCTACATACTCGGTGGCTTGATAGGGCTCATTGCACTCTTGCTTTTCCTTGCCATATTTATGCATGTGAAGGTTCAGTATCTCGGAGTAATCGGCGGAGGGTTATTGCTCCTCGCTCTTGCGGTAGGCTCTTTCTACTTCACCGCTGAAACCCACATATCGAATGTAGATTTGCCAACTGATTCGGAGTCAGCCACTACTCGCTAAAGCATAGAAGTCTTTACCTTTAAATCTGGAAATCTCTTATAGGGAAGCTGAAAGCTGGAACCTGAAAGCTGAAAGCTATTTAAAACGGCAACGTGTGCGTGATGGAAGCAGATTTTTTTGACTCCCATCCACTCGTATCGAGCGTGATATCTTTTTTCTTTCCAAAATCTGAGTAGGTCACTTTTCCATTTTTGAGTGCGTATTCGTAAATATCTTTCGTGATACGTACATCATCAATGCAGTACTTTATTACTTTGTCTTTTTTACCTTCGTTCCACCACTTTATGGCGTCGAGCCCGTTACCGCTCTTTTTTTTACCCAAGGTTCCTGATGCTACTGAATCGAGTTTGATACGTCGCCCGAGCACATTCTTTATTTCAGCAAGCAGGTCAAGACTCCTGATTTTTGTAAGATCGCCTGCGTAGTATCTATTCAAAATTGGGATATCAAAATGGTCAGAATTATAGCCTATAAGCAAGTCAGCCCGCTCTAGAATGGGCCAGAGCTTTGGTAGTTCTTCTACTTCGTATGAGGTGAACAAATCGGTCTCTGTATCGTGAATACAGGCGACTGTGAGGTTCATCGTGGAAGGGTCGAATGCACCACCGATAGTGGCATTCGTTGTTTCGATGTCGAGGGTGATGCGACGCATGGAAAGAAAGATAGTGAACAGTGTTCAGTGAACAGTGAACAGAAAAGCAGGGACGTCGGAGAGGGGGAGGGTTTGCTCGGAGCTGGTGGCGAGAGTTTTGATGGTGAGGGTGCCGGATTCTTTTTCTTTCTCGCCGTAGACCGCAAAGTGAGGGATGTTGAGTTTCAGTGCAACTTTGATGTGATCGCCTATTTTTTCGTGCTTCATACCCACAGCAACATTCACATCGCTCTTTCGCAAGGTGTCCGCAACAAGTGCAACATTTTCAGAATCACTACCGCTTGCAGGTGCAAGATAGAGGTGCGTTGCGGGGTTGAGTGTAGGCATTAGGTTGTGTGTTTCAAGGAAGTCTCGTGCAATCACATCACCCATAGCGAATCCCACAGCAGGCACTTCCTCAGAGCCGTACTGACCAACGAGGTTGTCGTAACGTCCTCCGCCGAACATCGAGCGTTTGTTTTCAGGGTTGGTGTCGAAGACTTCAAATACGATACCGGTGTAGTAGTCAAAGCCACGGATAATCTCTGGGTTAAAGACGGTGTTGGTGATACCTAAAAGTGCAAGACGTCTTCTGGTTTCTGTAATGTCAGGGCTTTCATGAATCTCAAATGTGCCACCGGCGAGTGCATTCATCTCATCCTCGTACTCATCCTCGGGTATTTTCCCTTTTCTATCCATCAAACTTGCAATTTTTTTATGATTTCCTGTTGGAATATTTCGGCGTACCAACTCAGCATTGAGTGCTGACCTGCTTCCTATTTTTATTAGAAAGTCATCTTCAGATGCCCCAAGTTCCATCATCACACGGTAGGCGAGTGCAATAACTTCTGCATCAGCCTCTAAGCCAGTGACTCCAAAAAGGTCAGCATTCAACTGCCAAAACTCACGCAGGCGTCCTCTCTGTGGTCGCTCATAGCGAAAGAAATTTTGTATCGAATACCAGCGAAGAGGGAAGCCAAGCTCTCGTTTGCGACTCGCCACCATACGTGCAACCGTTGGCGTCATTTCAGGTCGCAACGTGACAGAGCGATCGCCTCGATCAGTAAACGTGTACGTTTGCTCGTTTACTATCTCCTCGCTTGATTTTGCAGTATAAAGTTCTGTTGATTCTAAAACAGATGCATTGTATTCCTCATAACCAAAAGACTCTGAAGCTCGGCGCATGGCACCAAAGATGTGCTTCTGTATTCGCTCGTCTTCGGGATAAAAATCACGGACGCCTTTGTATGGGTCAATAACACTCATACGCTGTGGGCACTGCCCGCACTGTGCTTGCCTTGGTTTTGTGCGTCTCGGATTGTGTGTACCACGCCATTCGGGCTTGCAACTTCTTCAAAGATGAATTCCCGGTGTGCTGCCGCAGTCTGGATGGTGACGTTCCCGAAGTTCAGAAGATTACCAATGATGCCATTCAGCTGAGCTTCGATATCTTGAATGTGATCAAGGGTAAGAAGTGTTGCTGTGCTTCTATTAAAAAGTCCTTTCTGGTCGATATCCACGATGCGATGGTTGGTGATGACCCATATGTCGTAGTAGTAATCTGTCCACCTTACGAACAGGAGATTCCACAGCACCAAGGTCCAGAGGGACGCAAAGAATATAACTACGCCACCAGGTACTGGAGGTACCGTTCCGCCCTGCACTGCAATTGCGAAGGCGATGGGTATGACGAAAAAAGGTGCAAGGAAGAGAATGACAAGTCCAAATACTTCCCGCAAAAGTACGAACCAGTGGTGTCGCACTATCGCAACGACCTGCTCGTTCTCTTTGAAATCGTTTAGTCCGAATGGGTTAATCATACTGTTTATAGAGCACCAATTCCGGCGAGCATGCCACCAATGAGGATGATTGCGCCGACGACATAGAGTGGCATTGCAATCCACACGAGTGGGTACATGGAGCCGTACCGTAGCCAATGATAGATGAGACCAAAGGCGAATCCGAACGTAGCTACAAGTGCAATCGCAAAGAAAAACCAAAATATGACTGTAGCGTCGGCAGGGATGCTGGTCACTGGGGTCATGTCGGTATTATGCCACACGAGCTAGAGGGTGGTAAGTGGAGTGTGGTAGGTAGTTTTTGGCTTCATTACTACCTTCTACTCTCGACTTACAATTTTCTAATAATGCTATACCGAAAAACCCCATACTGGTCTTTTTTTGTTTCAGCTCTAAAGCCACACTCTTCTGCGTACTTCTTAAGGATTTCAGTATGTTCTGGTTCATGTTCGATGTAGAGAGCTCCTTCTGGCGTCAAGTGTGCATCTGCGCCTTCGATCAGTTTTCGTATGAGTGCAAAACCGTTTTCGTCCGCAAAAAGTGCTTCTCTAGGTTCATGCTCCAAGACTGATTTTTCAATCCTCTCTGTGCGGTTTTCAGAAAGGTAGGGTGGATTCGCAAACACGTAGTCATACGATGCATCAATACCATTCCAGACATCTGTGTGTACGATTTTTGTACGTGCTTCATTGATACCGTTTTCACGCACATTTTTTTCGATGGTAGGGAAGTGATGTGTATCAATTTCTCCAAAATCAACGTGGGCATTTTGTATATGTTTCAGAACTGCCACACCAATACACCCCGACCCCGCAAACAAATCCAAAAACCGCAACGGTTTTTGGATGGCTTTCAGCTGTGAGCTTTCAGCTTTCAGCTTTCCTAAAACAACTTCCACCCAAAACTCTGTTTCAGTTCTTGGAATTAAAGGACGTGAGTCCAAGAATATTTTGCAATCTAAAAATGGCACGAAGCCAATAACGTACGCAAGAGGCTCACCCGCATCGAGCCTGGCTACATCAGCTTCGTATTCGGGAGTTTTTGTACCCGCATACTTTTCTTTCAAAAGAAATTCTTTTTCCACGGGTATATATAGATACGAATGCACGATTCAGATGATAGTATCTCATATATGAATTGGAATCCTCCTCGTCTGCATACGGCCCGATTGTTTTTGATTCGAAATCGCTGGCTCGCAATTTGTTTAGCACTCGTTATTCTTTTTGGTGGCGGTGCATTGCTCGGGTGGCAGGTTTCTCTACGAGAGCCAGCCGTCACCTATCAAACCCCTCAAGAGAAAGACCTCTATGTTCGTTTTGATATGGAAGTGTATGACAAAGTACTTACAAACTTTTGGATGAAGCCGGATGAGCTGAAACTGCATGAATTGTTCCGCCTTTCGGCAGAGAAGGTTGCATCGACAAGCATGACACTCGCCACTACCGATAGAGCTGGTACTGCAAAAATGCTTGAGGATGCTTTTAAAATTGCAACTTCTACTGACCACAAGCGACAGATGGCACTCTCTATCGCTGCGGTTGTTCTTTATAATCTTCCTCCTACGGGTCGTGACGGTCTTCTTTCCAAATCAGAAGAGGTGGCACTTCGAGAAAATGTGAGCAATATTGATACATCAAAAGATCTCTATCAGGATTTGGGCCTGGAAAAAGGTGCCACCGTAGCTGAGGTTGCCGTTGCATCTAAAAAGAAAATGGAGACGCTTCAGCGTGCAATGTCTACGGAAAGCAAGGCAGAGCTTGCAAAAGTCGCCTATGCAGAGTCGGTATTGACGGACGTCAATTCAAAAGCACTCTACGACCAATCAGGCATTGAACCCACGGTATTCCATCGTGTTATTGGTACAACCTTGTATTTTCATATCGAAAAAATATCGCCAACGACCTTGCGAGAGTTTGGGATTGCTGTCGACACCGCATCCACAACACCGGGGCTTGAGAGTATGATCCTTGATGTTCGTGGAAACATTGGTGGGTCACTCGATTTTCTACCGCATTTCTTTGGACTCTTTGTTGGGGGCAATCAATATACGTTTGACCTCTTTCATCAAGGCGAATATACCGTAGAGCGCACACAGCAGGAGAAGTTTGATCAGCTTGCTCGCTACAAGGATATTGCAATTATTACTGACAGCATGACGCAATCCACTGCAGAGCTCATGGCATCGACATTCAAAAAATTCAATCGAGCACATGTGGTCGGTGGCACGACAAGAGGATGGGGGACAGTTGAAAATACGTATCCACTAGAAACCACTCTGGACCCAACCACAAGCTACTCGCTTCTTCTGGTGAATTCCATTACGCTCCGTGAAGACAATCAGCCAATTGAGGGCAGGGGAGTTGACCCAGATATTGATACCAGCAAACCCGGCTGGGAGAAGAAATTACCGGTATATTTCAAATCCTCATCCCTCATAAGCGTTATTAGACAGGTCGCTTTGAAGCCGCCTCTCAAATAATCGTGCTCTTAGAGGAGACATTGACAAAGTTACATATTTTGGTTACAATACAAAAATGTCCGAAAGATTGAAACCAGTGAAACCAGGAAAGACTATAATTGCACGGGAGCTTAAAGATGGCCGTCTTGCTGTGCGTTCCCTAAGTTTCCTTGAGGCTAAATTAGTCGCCATAAGCGAGCGATGGGGAAACCCGCACCCTCTGGCTGATTTGGATCATGGTTCACTGGATTTTTATGTCACTGCACCTGCGAAATACGGAAGAATACAAGCACGTCGCAAAGATGGACTTCCTCCTTACGTTTGGAAAGAAGTTGACCAAGATTCATCCTACTAAAGATTAGATATCTTTTATAAAAAAACCCGAGCTCGGAATGCTCGGGTTTTTAAAATGTAATGAGTTACCTCAATTACCAGCTGTTTCGGCGGTCTCCGCCACCAAAACCACCGCCACGGTTTCCACCGCCACGGTTGCCACCTCCTTCTTCCTGAGGACGAGCCTCAGAAACGCGAACGGTGCGTCCATCAACATCTTTTCCATCAAGCCCGGCAACAACTGCCTGCGCTTCTTCGTCCGACGACATTTCGACGAAACCGAATCCACGTGAGCGACCTGTCTCGCGGTCCATGATCACCTTTGCAGATGTTACGGTACCGAACTGGTCACAAGCTGCTTTTAAACTGTCATCAGTGGTGTCGTAAGACAAGCCACCGAAATATAATTTCTTAGCCACAATATTTTTTTTGCTACTGAATCGGGTTTTAAACCGATTCTTAATTAATGCAGAGCTTGATGCTTGACCTAACCTTATAAGCGCTTTCCGTGAGCACTTCACAATGGAGAGTTGAAGACAATCTTACCCTTACCTGCAGAATAACACGGAACCCGTTAAAATGCAATGCGACACTCTCTCGTGTGGGTAACTATACTCCTCGCAACGCAAAAGGTGGTCGTTTAGTACTGCTTTAATCTCCGTCGTGAGCGAGCATGAGCCCCTGTATGTTCTGCCAGTCTGTGGCATATCGCCGAGGGTCTTTTTTCAAAAGAGCTCTTATACGAAAGTATTCGGCTACTAAATTTTTTCTGACCCCTGGTTCCATAGCGTTAAAAGCTGTGCGTTCGCTACCTGACATCTCGAGGTTTGTTACGGTTCGTATTTCGTATGCCATATTAGATTTTGCCTATACTATTTTAAAATATCGACCTACATACAGTACTGGCACCACGACAAAAAGGTTACAAAAGTCAAGACCTCTGTGGAGAATGCTCTTAAGAAGTTTATTTTCTCTTCCGTAGAACCTCCCGGATAACAGGTATGAGTGAAATTAGAACGATGATGAGGACTATTGGAATTATGTAGCGGTCAGGGTGGGGGACGAGCGTACCGAGAAAGTATCCTAAGATTGGTAGCCCCGCACCCCACAGCACTCCACCGAGGATGTTGTAGGTGAGGAATGTTCGGTATCGCATCTGCCCAACACCGGCAAGAATCGGTGTAAAGGTACGTACTGCCGGAATGAAGCGTGCAAGCACTAAGCTTTTTGCTCCGTGCTTGGTAAAAAATGCACTCGCATCTTTTACCCGGTCATGACTGAACCAAAATGAGTTAGGTCGTGAAAAGATAAAAGGGCCAACTTTTTTTCCAAACCAATAGCCCACTGAGTCTCCTAAAATAGCGGCAACGGTGGCGAGTATCGAGAGGAGAAATATATTAAAAAATCCTTGGGAGGCTAGAAAGCCTGCGGTGAAAAGGAGGCTATCGCCAGGTAGAAAGAATCCAAAGAAAAGTCCGGATTCAGCAAAGACTACTGCCACGATGCCGATGTAGCCGAATGTTTCTATGAGTGTTGTAAGGTCAAACATACCTTAGTGGTGCTTTCCAGCGACTTTGAAATTAAGATATAAGTTGAAGAGGTAGTTCCCGCATCCTACTATTCCTGAAACGATTGGGCGAGCGATGAGGAGTGGAACACCAAATCCGCTCACCAGTGTCCCTACCAATGTAAGGATAGCAATAAGACTTAAGAGGCCCGCACTTAGAAAATAGAGGTATCCGTGATGTATCTTTCGCAGGCTTCCTTTAAACACCCACATGCGAGAGATAGCGTAGTTTACGCTAATGCCCACAACGAATCCTATTGCCACTGCCAAGAGATAGGGCATTTGAAATGCATCAATGAGAAAAAAGACTATGAATAAATCAAAAGCAAACGTAGAGACGCCGACAGCAGAATAACGAATGGCCCTATATATACCGTGCAGGTTCACTGGTGCAGTGTACCTCGCTACTCAACATTGATGATGCCAATAACTCCCGGGTTGCCATTCAAATTGTGGTATCCCCATATCCCTGCGTCAGGAATGGAGAGTTCATACGTGCCTCCTTTCCCCACACTGTTCGCTTGCGTGAAGCCTCCATAGATTGGTGTCTTATTGAATGTATTTGAAACAATTCGCATAGTGAGGTTTCCTTTGTTTATGAAGCGAACATTTTCTCCACGTTTTATGGTAATGACTGGAGGATAAAAATTTGTGCCATCGTAACTCACTAGTGTTACAAATTGATTTCCCTGTTGCACTCTTGTTTGTGTGTAGGCGACTGTCGCACGTTTTGCATACTCATTTTGAACGGTCTCTGTGCTCGTGGCAGAGTTTGATGTTTGTGCAACATTTAGATACGTGAGTGCCCGCTCGAGTGGCGTCCAAAAAACGAATATCGCCCCCATTACCAGAATGAAGAGAGCGATCACGTATAGGAAAATGTTTTCAGGTTTCACCTCCATAATGGTAGCCCGAAAGAGTGCTCTTTTAAAAATATCAATCAGACAATAAGCAGTTAATAACCTTGTGTGCCTCTAAGAAACTAAGAGAAAGTTTTTTATCTCTCAGGTGAGGCACTCCCGTATCCTTTTGAAGATACCTCTTCTTCCGTACTTTCCTCTGGGCGCCACGAATATACCTCCCAGCCGGCGGAAGAGTTGTGTCTCCATCTCTCTGATACTTCTTGTTTTCTCATGTTTTTGTTTAGTTATTTTTTTGCTAATTACTACCAAACGGTACCAAAGGGTCGATGAACATATTGTGAAATAGCAATTAGCATTAGGATTTACGAGAAGTCTGCCGATACTTCGCCAAAGTCTTTATCATTTGTACCTAACGTTTTGCCTGTCGTAGGTGTGCGTGTTCCACACGGGATGAGTACCGTTACCGTTGTGCCACGCCCTCGGATGCTTTGGATCGAGATTTTTCCGTGATGGAGTTTCAAGAGTTCTGACACAATGGTGAGCCCTAGACCGCTTCCACCGAGCTCTCGTGATCGTGATTGGTCGGCTCGATAGAATGGCTCAAATATATGGAACAAATCAGTACGAGGAATGCCCATTCCCGAATCACGTATAGAGAGCTCTATGTGACCACTGTAATCCGGCTCAACCACAATCTTCACGTGTCCACCGGGGCGGTTGTAGTTGATTGCATTTTTGAGTAGGTTCATTACCACTTGCTCAAGTGCTGTTACATTGCCTCGAACTCGTAGGAAGTCTGTTTTTTTGAGATCGATGTCAACTTTCTTTTGCTCTATCAAGGGTGCGAGTTTGGCGAGTGATGTGTCGACCACTGTACCGAGATCGACATTTGAGAATTCAATTCTCTCAGGTCGCATTAATGTCGACAGTGAGAGTAGGTTGTCGATGATGTGCGATGCCCGGTCAAGTTCCTCGACACTGCTTTCAAGTACTTCTCGTATTTCTGAATCAAGTTTCTCATCAAACAGAGCCACTTCTGCATTTGTCTTAATAATGGCAAGTGGCGTTCTAAGTTCATGGGCAATATTGCCGACAAACTGTTTCTGTGAAGAGAGGGCATTCCTTGTGTGCGCGAGAGTCAGTTTTGCAAGAATATATCCGAATATGAGTGTGATGAGTATGATTACTGAAGAGAGCACCACTATATTTTTTGTTTCCACTTCTCCTATTTGCGTGAGAAGTTCGGCTGCGTGAGGGGATTTGCCGGAGGCTATTTGCTCCATCACTCCTGAAACAAGGGTGTTCGAAACGTCTTGTTGAAGGAACTGGAAGGAAAGCCACATGGCGAAGAGAAGGAACAGCACGAAGCCGGCCTGGAGGGCCACGATGATGACCTCCGTCCTGAAGAAGGCATCCGCTTCGTACTTATTCGCGAAGCCGGTAACCAATCCCACGAACCGTTTCCAATATGCTCGGACCCGTCGCATCGTCAAGTTTTCGTCTAAGATTTTTAACATGTACATCAACTACGTTGCTAAATGATGCATAACTGAAATCCCATAGGTGAGAAAGAATATCTTCACGATTCACCACTTGGTTGGGGTGTCGCATAAAATATTCGAGCATGCCGAATTCTTTTAAGGTAAGAGGTATGTCTGTACCTCCTCGGGTTACGGTGCGGAGTGATGGATTGAGCTCTATGTCCTGAATGGAGAGTATTTGCGGGACAGCTTCCACTGGTCGGCGAAGTAATGCTTGAACCCTCGCCCCCAACTCTTCAAAAGAGAAGGGTTTTACAAGGTAATCGTCTGCTCCTGAGAGGAGTAGTTTCACTTTGGTCTCGGTTTCATTGCGTGCAGTCAAGACTAGTATTGGTGTAGTAATTCCTTGTTCTCTTGCGGATATGCAGATACCGTACCCATCCAACGTCGGCAACATAAGATCCAGTATTACGAGGTCGTAATCACTGCGGTGGAGTGACATGCGTGTCAGTCCCTTCTCGCCGTCGTTCACTGCGTCGACCGCATAGCCTTTTTTCGTTAGTCCTTTGACAAGGGCATCGGCGAGTTTTTCTTCATCTTCAATAACGAGTATTCTCATAGAATAGTGTATTAATGCTTATTAAGTGGAGTCTTTTTATATGACCCCATTTCTTAACCCTACAGCGAGGGTGATGAAGACTTCATGAGAGCCTTCATTGGTGAAAGACGGACGAGTTTGAGGATTCTTTCTGTCCGCACACGTTGCTTTTTCCATGTAAGCGAAATTTTTGATGCTGAAGAACATCCGCAGGTGGCGGTTGCACGGTTCGCTGTTTCAGCGAAACCGCACCGAGGACGAAGAAAACCCTCGCAGGAAGGGTTTTCTGCTTCTTCAGCACAAAGAACTGAGCGACCCGCTTACTGTTTCAATCCAAGGCCGGTTCGGATGAGGTACCAATTAATAGCCATAAGGATGCCCGCAAGGAGAGCAAGGACGCCCACAGAGAGCCATATTGAAACGTCAGCAAATCCTAAGAATCCGTATCTGAATCCGTTCACGATATAAAAGATTGGGTTTGCCAGCGTGAATCCTTTGAGTAATTCCGGTAAGGACTCAACCGAATAGAACACGCCACCGAGATACACCAACGGAGTGAGGACGAATGTGGGGATGATGGTGATACCGTCAAAGCTTTTTGCATAGATGCCGTTCACTAAGCCCGCCAGAGAAAATACAAGACTTGAAAGTAATAAGAAAAGAATAATTATAAAGGGGTGTGTGATGGGTGGTACGGCAAAGAATACCGATACCGTTAAGACCAAGAGACCTATAATAATTCCACGGACCATACCACCCGCAATGAACCCTCCGATTATTGCCCATGGTGGAGTGGGGGAGACAAGTACTTCGTCGATGTTTCTCGAGAAAAACTTTGCCATGAAAAATGTCGAGGCAACGTTTGCAAATGAATTTGTTATGACCGCAAGCATGATGAGCCCCGGAACGATGAAGTGAATGTAGGGAACTCCATTGAAGTCGCCGAGCTTAGAGCCGATGATGGTGCCGAAGACGAGGAAATATAAAACCGAAGTGATGACGGAAGGCAAGAAAGTCTGCGACCAAATGCGGAACATACGTACCGTATCTTTACGGACGATGGTGTAGAAGCTAATCCAAATTCTTTGGGGTGACATGGTAGTGAGAGAGTGTAGAGATTATAGAGAGAGTAGAGAAAGAAGAGTAATAAATTAGAGGTTGATTCGGATCTTTTTCATCATAACCGAAAGCATTTTTTGTACTTCTTCGAGTAAGAGTTTTGATTTTTTCACATCAAGCTCTGGATACACTGATTCGGCTATAATAATCTGCGTTTCCAATTCTGCAGCAGAGCCGTCAGCTATGCGTAGAAATTGTAAGAACTCTTTGCTCGTGCCACGTCTCTTTCCTTCAGCGATGTTTGAGGCGATTGAAACAGAAGCTCTCCGCATTTGGCTCTGCAAGCCAAACGACTCTTTTGCGGGTAGAGCGGAAGTTACTTTGTATAGATTTTGAGCAAGCTCAATGGCTCTTTGCCAAACAATCAGATCTTTAAATGATGCGAGTTTCATGTTGTTTTCTCTTTACCGTCTCTAGTATCTCTACTCTCTCTAATTTCTCTAGCTAGAAGTGAGTTTAATGAAAACTTCTTCCAATCGTCCACCGCTGTATCCGCTACCGCTCGCTTTTCCATCGTGGAGAGCGAGAATTTCTTCCATAGTGCCGGACGCTACGATGCTTCCTTTGTTGATGATGGCAACGTGTTTACAGAGTTGTTCTGCTTCTTCGAGGTAATGTGTGGTGAGGAGAATAGTGACTCCTTTTACGGTTAAGCCTTTCAGGTATTCCCACATGCTACGACGAAGCTCCACGTCAACGCCTGCGGTTGGTTCATCAAGGATGAGGAATTTTGGTTCGTGAATAAGTGCACGTGCAATCATAAGTCTTCGCTTCATGCCTCCTGAGAGTGCCATTGCGTTTTGGTTTTTCTTTTCAAAAATTCCAAGATCAGTAAGAATTTTTTCTGCTCTAGGAATGGCGATCGAGCGGGGAATGCCGTAGTAACCAGCTTGGTTGACCACAATATCTATGGGTTTTTCAAATGGGTTGAAGTTGATTTCTTGGCCTACAAGCCCTATATGTGTTTTTGCTTTTTCTGGATCCGTGCTTATATCGTCGCCGAAGACTTTTACTTCACCGCTTGTTTTGTTAACGAGCCCAGTTGTTATGCCTATGATCGTTGTTTTTCCGGCACCATTCGGGCCTAGTAGGGCAAAAAAGTCGCCCTTCGGTACCGTGAGGGATACATCATTCAAGGCGACCGTTCCGGATGCGTAGGTTTTCTTTAAGTTCGTGATGGTAAGTGCTGGTTCACTCATAGATATTTAAAAACTGTTTGGCTAGTCTAGCATAATTGCTCTTTATTTTTTCTCTACACACTCTACCCACGCCCTGTCTGTTATGGTTGTTTGGCATTTTTTAGAATTACTCACCATAATCTCGGTATAGTATAAAATCACGGTCGTGATTTTATACTATACAGCGTTTCGCTAGGGGTTTGGTGTTTTTGGATGATAGGAATGATATAGAAATTGTAATTCCACGCCCTCACTGTTCTGAGGGGCGTTTGCGAGGTAGCATGGAGGGGATGATACATAGCATTTTATCTACGAAGGCTTCCGCAGAGTACGAACTTCTTGACTCAGGTCTTGAAGAAAAGTTAGAGCGATACGGGAATATTGTTCTTTCACGTCCCGACCCACAAGCCCTGTGGGAGAAGCGTCTAGGGGATGCAGAGTGGAAAGCGGCAGATGCGTGGTATGAACGGAAAGCAAAAAGCGGAATTTGGCATACAGACAAAGATTTTCCTAAGGAATGGCAGATAGAATTAGGCGGTTTACGTTTTTTCATCCGCCCCACCTCGTTCAAGCACACAGGTCTTTTCCCAGAGCAAGTTCCTAATTGGAGCTGGCTTTCCGAAAAGCTAGAACCTAGAACCTTGAACCTAGAACCTGCAAAAGTTCTAAACCTCTTTGCATATACCGGTGGAGCGACGCTCGCTGCTGCAAAAGCCGGAGCTCACGTTACACACGTGGACGCCTCCAAAACTGCCATTGAGTGGGCAAAGGCAAATGCAAAACTTTCTGGTTTGAATGAAAAACCTATTCGCTGGGTTACTGAGGATGTGATGAAATTTGTTGAAAGGGAAGCGAAGCGTAAAAATACCTATGATGCAATTATTATGGATCCTCCAGCGTTTGGTCACGGACCAAAAGATGAGTTGTGGAAGATAGAGGAAGATTTTATTATGTTGATGAAGCTCTGTCGTGCACTTCTTTCAGAAAAGCCACTGTTCGTTTTGGTGAGTGGATACGCTGCGGGTTATTCATCGCTTGCGTTTGCACATAACTTACAGCCATTGACTGAAAAGTTTGGTGGAACTCTAGAGCACGGTGAACTTACAATTAGAGAGAGTAGAGATACTAGAGACGGTAGAGATAATAGTGAAGGCAGATTATTGCCGGCGGGGATTTTTGCTCGTTGGAGCCTCTAGAGACGTTCTCTTTTAAAAAAGCTTTGCGGTAGGGAGCGAGCGGATTTCGTTTGCTCTCTCTTTAATGTCTATAGGATATTCGCCGGTGAAGCATGATGTGCAAAACATTTCAGGTGGTAAGCCGGTAGCACGCATCAGGCCGTCGTAGGAGAGGAAATGTAGGCGTGTAGCACCCAAGAACTCACGTATCTCTTCCGGTGTCTTTTGTGCTCCAATGAGTTCTTTTTGTGTAGGAGTGTCGATGCCGTAGAAATCAGGAAATCGTACTGGTGGCGAACTTGAAAGGAAGTTTACCTCTTTCGCTCCAGCTTCAAAGAGCATCTGCACAATTTGCTTTGAGGTGGTGCCACGCACTATTGAGTCATCAATAACGATTACTCGTTTTCCACGGATTACTTCAGGTAGGGGGGTGAGTTTTATTTTTACACCTTGGTCACGGATGTGTTGCTCCGGCTGGATGAATGTGCGGTGGATGTAGCGATTTTTAATGAGTCCAGTTTCAAGTGGAATACCCGTGGCTTGTGAAAAACCAATAGCAACAGGTACTGCGGTTTCAGGAACGGGGATCACCACATCTCCCTCTGCCGTGAACTCTTTGGCAAGTTCGATACCAAAGTTTTTCCTCACCTCATAGACTGACTTTCCAAGAAGTGTTGAGTCGGGTCTCGCAAAATACACGAACTCAAAGATGTCGAGTTTTTGGATACCCATCGCAATCTGCACGGAACGCATACCGCTTTCATTCACTACAATCATTTCGCCAGGGCGAACGTCACGAAGCTCTTCTGCACCGATGGGGTGGAAGGCACACGTTTCTGATGAAAAAATAAACCCGCCGTTTAGTGCTCCTACTGAGAGAGGACGAATACCGTAGTTGTCACGAATGGCAACGAGGTTGTGCTTATCCATAAGTAGAATAGAAAACGCCCCTGTAATAAGGGGGAATACTTTTGGAATTGCGTCTTCGAGCGTGGAGCCTTCTCGCATATGGACTGCCACTGCTTCTGCAATCATTTCCGAATCGGAAAGTGTTTTGTAAGCAATGTTTTTTGAGCCGAGGAAGTTTTCAAGTAGTGTTGTTGAGGGAATGTTGCCGTTATGCACTAACGTAAGCCCCACGTCTTCAATATGGGTAGGCTGAGAGTGTTTCAGCTTTGATGATTTTGAAGTTGAGTAGCGATTGTGACCGACGGCTATGTGACCTACGAGTCTTTGTATATCTTTCTCAGCAAAGGCTTGCGCTACGAGCCCCATCTTTTTGTGACAGAGAATAGTGTTTCCGTCGGATGTTGCGATGCCTGAAGATTCTTGACCACGATGCTGTAGTGCATAGAGTCCGAAAAAGGTGAGACGTGCAGCCTCCATCCCTTTGCCGTAAACGCCAAAAACGCCGCACTTCTCGCCTAAGTCAGCCATTACTTCAATACTATCAGGAATGTATAAGATATTCAAAATAAATTCCAAAATGGAACCTGCTGTTACTGCAGTGAATATTTAAAGGGCTAAAAGTTCATGCTAAAAGTGGGGGCCTCCGGTATACTGTTTTGTATGAAGCTCAGTTTTGTAGTTCCTGCATACAATGAAGAAGCATATATCTTCGACTCCCTCATGGCGATACGAGCCGAGATTGATAGGGAAGCGTTAAGTGCAGACACAGAGATTATTGTTGTCGACAATGCATCGACAGACAGCACTGTTTCCATCGCACAAAGTGTCTCTGGGGTGCGAGTGGTGGGGGAACCTAGGAAAGGGGTTTCCTTTGCCAGGCAAAAGGGTCTTGAATCCGTTTCTGGCGATATCGTTGCCTATATTGATGCGGACACGAAAATTCTACCCGGGTGGATCACTCGCATGCTCGCTTCATTCAATGATGGCGGGGAAGTGGTTGGGGTCAGCGGTCCATACCTCTATTACGATCTACCCGAGTTTTGGAAAAGCGTTGCAGGCCCCTACCAAGCACTTGCTGAGAGACTTTCGCTCATTCTTACCGGCCAGTGCGTGTTCGGAGGTAACTTTGCGGGTAGGCGTTCCGCACTTCTCTCTGTAGGGGGGTTTGATCTTTCCATTCCGTTTTATGGTGAAGACACGGATATTGTTCGTCGGCTTCGCACACTTGGTAAGTTCAAGTTCGATACCAAATTAGTTGTCTTAAGTTCTGCACGGCGGTTTAATGCTGAAGGTGTGTTTAAAACGAGTGGCATTGATGCATTGAATCTTCTCTCGGAGACTGTGCGAAAGCGTTCATTCCTCTCGAAGTATCGAGACATACGCTAACGAGTTGTGGTTAAGAAAAAAATATTACTCGTCACTGATGCATGGACGCCCCAGATAAATGGCGTTGCTGTTTCTCTTGAAGAGTTAAAAAAGAACCTTGAGCTTCAGGGCTTCTCAGTGACCGTGGTGCATCCGGGGCTCTTCAATACCATTCCACTTCCTTTTTATTCTGAAATTAAGATTGCGTTATTTCCTGAGAGAAAGTTTGGGCACATTCTTGCAGTTGAGAAACCTGATTTTGTACATATCGCAACTGAAGGTCCGCTAGGGTTTGTTGCACGTGCGTACTGTATATGGAAAAAAATATCTTTTACCACTGCATATCACACGCATTTTCCGATGTATCTCAGTCTTTATGTTACCCGCTTTGCAATCCCTAAGCTCGCATATCGTTATCTTTCTTGGTTTCATAACGGAGCGAGGGCTACCATTGTGCATACGGCAACACTAAAGAGGGAACTTGAGTCACACGGATTTAAAAAAACTGTCCTCTGTCCCTTAGGTGTTGATACTAATTTTTTTACTCGAAATCTTTTTCCTGAATTACCGTTGTTTGTAGGACCCGTCTTTACGTATTTCGGAAGAGTGGCAAAAGAGAAGAACGTGGAAGAGTTTCTTGCATGTAACTTGCCCGGAACAAAACTCATCATTGGTGATGGTCCAGAGCGTAAAAGATTAGAGATTGCATATAAAGGTAGTGCTGAGTTTGTGGGGTATAAAAAAGGGCAAGAGCTTGTAGACTGGCTTTCGCTTTCTGATGTTTTGGTTTTTCCTTCTCGCTCTGAAACATTTGGCTTGGTGGTGCTTGAGGCACTTGCGTGCAAGATCCCCGTTGCCGCACATGATGTCATGGGTCCTCGTGACATCATCACCTCCGGAGTGGATGGGTTCTTAGGTGAGAACCTTGAAGAGGCCGCACTGCAGTGCCTCTCTATTCCTAAAGAAAAATGTAGAGAGAAAGCACTTCAATTTTCCTGGGAGAATTCCACCCGAACATTCATAAAAGCTATAAGCTAGCTGATAGCTTTTAGCTTATAGCTTCTAGCTTCTAGCTTGAGCTTCTAAATTAAAAGCTGAAAGCTGGCACCTAAAAGCTGGAAGCTTTTAGTTGTTAGAAGATAGAGGGCAGGGGATAACTAACTTGCATGGCGAACGTTCGTTCGCTTATACTACTAAGTAAGTTTGGCAACTAACTCTACGCACCATGGATACTTCATATTTAAGGCAGATTCTTCAGTTTTATAGGTCACGTTGGCGTATGCCGTCCTACGCAGAAATAATGGATATCACAGGCCTGCGTTCGAAGGACTCCGTATTTAAGTTGGTTGAACGGCTCGTTCGCAAAGGGCAGTTGAAAAAAGATAGGCGAGGACGTTTGATTCCTTCAACTGTTTTAGGGGAAATAAAAATCTTAGGTCTTGTGGAAGCGGGCATGCCTGCAACCGCCGAGGAAGAGGTGCTCGACACCATCTCTTTAGATGACTATCTGATTCGAGACCGTGAACAAACATATTTACTTCGTGTCAAAGGCGACTCCATGAAGGATGCGGGCATTGTTGAAGGCGACATGGTTGTGGCGGAGCGGTCTAGTGTCGCAAAAGAAGGCGAGATTGTTATTGCTGAAGTTGATGGCGGATGGACTATGAAATATTTCCGGATGAAGAAAGGAAAGCCATACCTTGAGCCAGCGAACACCGCATACAAAGCGATTCACCCTGAAGGGGAACTTTCTATTGCCGCAGTGGTGCGTGGCGTTATTAGAAAGTATTAAAAGAATTACTAAAATTCCCAGCTACTTTGTTGGAAACTCCGGTGCTCCCTCACAATATAGTTATATTGCTCGGTTCGCTCCTCATTTCCGCCTCGTATCTGAAAATTTTAGAGAATTCTCAATGCTCGTCCGGCGGGCGCCTAGTTATGCCTTTCTTATCTGGAAGCGCTTCCATTTCTTTTAGGATTTGTGGAATCATCGCTTTCGTCTTAGGGGTGCGGGTAGCGCTGTGTTCGGCTTGCAATAGGACATCTTCATATGCAAAGCGTGCCGAAGTTATTCGCCCCGACTGTAATCGGAGGCGTGCATCTTGCAGGTTGTGCGAAAACCATGCTTCTTCACGTTCCGGCCCCAATTCGGGATGTGTTTCGTTAAGTTCCGCTATCTGTTGATCAAGCCACGCAAGATATATGAGGCACTCTCGAAGCGTTTTTTGCTCTGTATTTAAAAGGTCAGCAAGAGCAAGCTCCTCTGTTATTTCTTCTCGCCTCGCCAGACCCTCTGCCATTTTTAGTCTATGAGTTTTGGTTCGGCTTCGAGCGGTTTCTTTTTTGGTGTAATGGTGTAATTTTCGTGTAGGTATTGGAGGTTATGGCGTAGGCGTGCGATTTGTTGTTGTGCAATCCTCATCGTTTCGTCTTTCTCTTCAAGTTTGCTTGCTGTTTCCTCTACGAAGCCAAGGAGCGTTGAAAGCATGGCAAAGTAATCTCCATTATCAACATGGAAGATGAATTGTTTAAATTCTCCGTTTTCATCCTGCGAATCCTGCAGAATGAGGATATTTGCGTTTATAGAAGGAAATTGAAGTTCAGCCATGAAACTAGTATACCGTACAAAAAACACTACTATTTCTTATTCACAAAAAAGTGGTGCATGACTAGCGTTTCTGTTTATTTATAGTGTGCTGGAACGCTTTTAAATCCGTCTTTCGTAACAATAATGTGGTCAATAAGATCAATGCCAAGCAGAGCTCCAGCTTTTATTATTTGCTCAGTGACAGACACATCAGCGTCGCTTGGGGTGGCGATGCCAGAAGGGTGGTTGTGCACGAGAATGAGCGCCGCTGCGGAATATTCTAACGCTGGTCGAAAAATATCCCGTGGATGAATGATGTTACTGTCGAGTGTGCCTATTGATACCACCTCATCATGTATCACCTTGTAATGCGAATTGAGGTATATACCACGGAGGTGTTCTTTAGAAAGTGTTCGCATGTCTTGGGTATACCCAAACACTTCTCGAGCGGTGCGAAGCGTTGGGGAGGCGTGCTCGTTCTTTGAGAAGAACCTGCGTCCGAGTTCGGCGGTGGCGATTATCTGCAGAGCTTTACCAAGCGGAATGTCAAGATTACTCGCTAATTCTTTTGCACTTTTCTGACTCATCAGTGATTTTTCTCCATACTCTTTCATGATGCGAGTTGCCATTGCCATCACTTCCTCTTTTTTGGTCCCAGTACTTAAAATCACCGCTAGGAGTTCCTGAATTGAAAGTGCAGAGGGTCCGTGTGCGAGCAGTCGTTCACGGGGTTTCTCGTCCAAAGGCATGTCTCGGACTTTCAGGATGTATCGTCGCTCAGGGTTATCGAGCGTGAGTGTTCCGCTTTTCATTCTATAGTGCACTCGAGCGTGAGTGGCTTTCATGTTCTATTTATAACACTCAGTATCTTCTTATGCTGTGGATTTAAACACCAACATGTTAATTATTTTCATGTTTTTGGGTTGTTCTTTTTCCATTCTCTGAGATTGCCCGCACTCCGTTCCATGTTGTCCGCCGGGCGAAGGTGTTTTTTATTCTCTTTTGGTAGGAGAGGGAAGTGTGGCGAGTTGTCTAAGTGTTCATCGAGGTACCACAGTTCTTCTGCTGCGGTGATCCAGCTCGTGCCGAGTTTTTTCAAATTAAATGGTTTTGAGTAGCTCCGAAGCATTTTTGCTCCATTCTCGTCCAAGAACCACTCATGGAAATACGAGAGGGCTAGTTCACGAAGTGTTTTATATATGGGGTCTCGAAAGCGAAGTGTTGCGTGGTTTGTTTTTGAAATCGCTCCCCAATATCCATTTTTTTTATAGAGTGCAACAATGTGATCGTCGTCTTCAGGGGCTGCGGTGAGATCCATAAGGAGAGGTTCTTCGCCATGAATCCATAACGCCGTAGCTGCAAGTAACGCTCCTTCGATGCAATGTGCTTTTCTCTCTCGAAGCACCCGCCGTGGAGACATATGTGTTTCTCCTCTCTTTTCGTAGTTGATAGGAAGGGTATCCAAAAAATCCTGAATCTTTATTGGAGATGAGAGTTTTTTTAGAATCGCAAGCTCCTGCTTCGTAAGGTCAAACATACCTCTCTAGTATAAAGGCTTATTTTCGTTAACTAAAAACCCTAAGGCGAAACCTTAGGGTTTTTATTTTGTTGTTATAGTGGAGCGATGCGAAAAAATGTTCTTCCCATTCTTTTTGTCACACTCCTTCTCGACATGATCGGCATTGGGATGATTTTTCCTATCCTCCCAATCATTCTGACTGATCCATCCTCGCCGTCGTTTCTTCTCACTGGTTTTGGAACAAGTGCGCAGTACCTCATTGCAGGTCTGCTTACTGGAATTTTTGGACTCATGCAGTTCATCGCAGCACCAACTTTGGGAGAACTTTCTGATGCCTATGGAAGAAAACGCTTGCTCACGTTTGGTGTTGGCGTTCTTGCAGTATCGCAACTCATGTTTGGTTTTGCCATTATTATTGGTTCACTCCCACTTCTTTTCTTGTCGAGGGCAGTTGCAGGACTCGCTGCCGCCAACTTCTCCATAGCCCAAGCCGCCATTGCCGATGTGACAGAACCAAAAGACAGAGCAAAGAATTTTGGTCTTATTGGTGCAGCGTTTGGGCTTGGATTCATTATTGGCCCCATTCTTGGCGGATGGATTTTACATCTCACAGGCGCAGCCTCAGCACCTTTCTGGCTTGCCGGGGGTTTGGGTATTCTTAACTTGATGTTTATCTCTCTTTTCTTGCCGGAAACAAGAAAGGCTACTGGCTCTCACGACTTCCATTTTTTCAAGGGTGTCCGAAACATTCAATCTGCGTTTAAGGATGTGGATACTCGCCCGGTATATTTCTCTTCGTTTTTGCTTCAGCTTGGTTTTGGGTTTTTCACAGCATTCGTTGGAATATTATTAGTGAGTCGCTTTGGATTCACCGCAGGTGCAGTTGGTACATTTTTTGGGGTAGTCGGAATCTGGATTATTTTTACACAAGTGGCGGTGCTTCGTATCGTAACGAAACTCTACTCCGAGCGAAAAATTCTTCGGGTGTCACTTATTTTGGTCGCCATATCTATTTTTGCGTATGGCTTTGTGCCATCTGTGATGCTTTTGTATTGCGTTATTCCACTTCTCGCCATTGGAAACGGACTTTCTGCTGCAAACATTTCGGCTCTCATAAGCAAAGGAGTGTCAGGTGAAAAACAGGGGGCAGCCTTAGGTATCGATGGCTCACTCCAGGCCTTGGCACAAGGTGTAGCCCCTATAGTGGCAGGTGTGGGTGCTGGCTTTTTTGGACTCCAAATGCCCTTTGTTGTAGGTATGATTCTTGCACTGTTCGCATGGGCGACACTCTTTGTATTTTCAAAACGACCCTCTGTTACTTAACAGTAGTGCGAATGGTATGATTCCCGTGTGACTTTTTCATATATTTATAAAAGCTGAAAGCTATAACCTGAAAGCTATTCTCATGGACAGAAACCTCGCCCTTGAATTCGTACGAGTGACCGAATCTGCTGCGGTTGCCGCAGGACATTGGATAGGCAAAGGCAACAAACTAAAAGCTGATGGCGCAGCAGTTGATGCGATGCGTGATGCATTCAATCAAATTAATTTTACTGGGCGGGTAGTGATTGGCGAGGGAAGTAAAGATGAGGCACCTGAACTCTATACCGGCGAGAAATTAGGCAAAGGAGGGAAGCCGGTTTTAGACATTGCCGTTGATCCGCTTGAATGTACCGATAGTGTGGCTTATGGGAGATACAACGCACTCTCCGTAATTGTGGCAGGTCCAAAAGGTACCTTGCTCGGAGCACCAGATACCTACATGGAAAAGATTGCCGTTGGACCGAAAGCTCGGAAAGTAATTCGTCTTGACGCAAGTGTGTCGGTAAATATTAAAAAAGTAGCGAAAGCGCTCGGCAAGAAAGTGGGCGATATTACTGTCGTTGTTCTTGATCGTGATAGGCACGTACAGCTTATAAAGGAGATACGTGCATCTGGCGCTCGTGTGCGTCTCATCACTGATGGCGATGTTGCAGGTGCCATTGCACCTTCAATGTTTGATTCGGGGATTGACATGCTTATGGGCGTAGGTGCTTCTGCTGAGTCAGTGCTTGCCGCCGCCGCAGTGAAAGCTCTCGGTGGGGAACTCTTGTGCAGGTTCAAATCAAAAGATGAACATCAGAAAAACTTGGTCAAAAAAGCAGGACTGAATGAAAATAAAATTTATAGCACTAAAGATTTAGTACGAAGTGAGGATTTTACCTTTACTGCAACAGGGGTGATTGATGGACCACTCTTGGATGGTGTTCGCTTCACGAAGAGCAAAGCAGTTACGCATTCGCTAGTGATTCGTGGAAAGTCGGGTACGGTGCGCTACATGACGACGCATCACAAGCGTGATCCGCATGGAGGGTTTTACGCATCGTAGGCAAACGAGCTTCTTGATATACTAAGAGCAGAAACGTATCGATACTCAATAATAAAATTTTCAGATATATGATTCAGGAATTGAAAAAAATGACCCCAGCTGACGTGAAAGTGCCAGCAGGAGTGAGAAAGGAGAATGTGCAGACATATATTGATAACTTTCTTTCGGTCACCAAGAACACTGGCCGACTGATGCTTTTTGCAGGAGATCAGAAGCTTGAACACTTAAACGATGATTTTTACGGAGAGGGAATTTCTCCTGAAGATAATGATCCAGAACACATGTTTCGCATTGCCTCAACAGCGAACATCGGATGCTTTGCAACACAGCTCGGGCTTATTTCTCGCTACGGCAGGGACTATTCCAAGGTTCCGTACATAGTAAAACTCAATGCAAAATCACACTTAGTTAAGACATCACAGCGTGATCCGAAGAGTACGGAATGGGTCACCGTTGAAGACGTGATGAAATTCAAAGAGATCTCAGGGCTCAACATTGTTGGTATCGGATACACCGTGTACCCAGGGAGTGAGTTTGAAAACAAAATGCTCCACGAAGCCGCGCAAGCAGTGTTTAAAGCTCAGCAAAATGGACTTTTGAGTATCGTCTGGTCGTACCCTCGTGGAAAAGCGGTAACCAACGAATCAGATCCAAACTTAGTTGCGGGAGTCGCAGGCATCGGAGCTGCGCTTGGTGCAGATTTCGTAAAGGTGAACTCACCAAAACAAGAAGGGAAAAACTCATCGGAACTCTTGGTTCAGGCAACGAAAGCGGCCGGCCGAACGGGAGTGGTGTGTGCAGGCGGTGGCTCTGATGCGCCGGAAAAGTTTTTCCAGAAAATGTACGAACAGATTCATATTGGTGGCACCAAGGGAAGTGCCACAGGACGCAATATTCATCAAAAATCTTTGGCAGAGGCGGTACGCATGTGCAATGCCATTTCAGCAATGACGTTCGAAAATAAAACCGTTGAAGAGGTGATGGGTGTGTATCGTGGATAAAGGCAACAGGGGTATACTTAAAAAAGTTTTATAAAATTTTAATTACTACTATGTCTCATCTAAATCCTAAAAAAACAGCTCTCACGCTCGGTTTTTTCTTTGCGGGTTTTCATGTCCTTTGGTCTGCGCTCGTTGCGTTTGGAGTAGCACAGGCAGTGCTTGATTTTGTTTTCTGGCTACACATGATTCGTGCAGTGTATCTCGTAGACACATTTAATCTCGTCGCTTCGCTTTCTCTAGTACTCATGACTTTTGTGATGGGTGCGGTTTTTGGATTTGTCTTCGCAAAAATCTGGAATTGGCTTCATAAGGCCTAAGACCTAAAATATCTTTGAGAGGTGGATATATTTAAAAACACTCCCATACGGGAGTGTTTTTAAATATATATAAAATTATCTTTTGAGCCAGAGACCGAGTACGTAGAGCCCTGGAGCCACGAACAGAATGGTCACCGGGACTATCCACTGCATGAAGAAGGCAGGGAAGTAGACGCCGATGATGATACCTAATGAAATCATTGAGGTCTCAAGGAGAGCCATCTGCCACCATTTCAACGTGAAAGGTCTAAATATATTCATATGGAAATATCGTAGCACGTGCTCCGCTTGCAAGCTTTGCTTCTTGCACAAAGCTTTCCCAACCTCGAGTTCGTGCTCCGCTTGCAAGCTTTTGTTTGGCTACACAAAAGCTTCCCCGCGGTCGCATTTGAGAAAATACAAAACGCCCTCTGTAGGGCGATGTATTTTCCTAAAATGCTCCGCGGGTAGGACTCGAACCTACAACCAACTCCTTACACGTGATCCCTTATTACGAAGGGCGTGGACTATATCATCATCCGATCTGGATGCGAGGCGCTTCGACCTTTCGGCCTACTCCCTTTCGGGATAGTCTCTACACCTTCTCCAACAACTCGTCAGAGCTTGGCTCGGGATTGCCCATCCTTTTACAGGATTAGGGTTTCCCCGAATTCACCTCGTTTTTCAATCCCGATTCCTCGGGAAGGCTGCCTTCGACAGGGAGCTGCTCTACCATTGAGCTACCGCGGAATATACACAATCAACATAGTTGATTGGTGATTATTATATACCCTGACTTGCTAATCCAGCAAACATAACACTAAGTGTTATAATGCTTCCAATGGTAAGGGTTTGCACTAAGCACGGCCAAACAAAACATTTTCCACGTCCCGATGGAGCCTTTCGATGTGGTAAATGTGCGTCTCAGTGGGTAATACAAAATAGACGTCGAAAAAAAGAAAAACTAGTTAAAGAATTTGGCGGGAAATGTATCGTATGTGGGTATAAAAAATATGCAGGAGCATTAGATTTTCATCATCTAGATCGTAAAGTAAAATCGTTCGCCTTAAGCGTAAAGGGCTTATCCTATTCCTGGGACAGTATTCTCCAAGAAGCAAAGAAATGCGTTTTAGTGTGCAAAAACTGTCACACTGAAATTGAGTCTGGTATCACAAAACTTTAAAAAGTTCCATTCGCCACTTTACTTATAGCAAGAACTGACAGCAGGGAAATGAGGACAATCACCACTTCTCTGGAGCATCGATGTGGTCGCAGAAAAACTTTGTGCAAGTAACAGGGTGCCCAAACGGAACAGGAGACTAGGTATATAATAAATCCGTGGACCCAGCTCTTAAAAACGGCCTTATCGGAGCGGGCATAGCTGGTGTCTTATTGGTTGGTGGCTACAGTGTTTTGAATTCTCCAAATCCGGAGGAAGCATATATCCGCACTGACAATCCCACGGAAACGAGAACCTCTCTTTCGACAGGGGAGGCGGATAAAGATTGTAAGGATTTCAGCACTCAATCCCAGGCTCAGGAATTTTTTGAAAAGAATGGCGGACCGGATTCTGATCCACATAACTTGGATAGGGATGGCGATGGGCGAGTGTGTGAGTCTTTGCCTTGAATGAAGGCGACACCGTCCAAGGCATCATTCAAGAAGTTCTTGAGCAGTAATATAGAGCAGTGAACAGTGCACAGGCAACTGCAGCCTTTGTGGTTTATAGTAGGTGTATGTTGCATACAAGTTTGGAGGCTATTGTCGAACCTGAAAAATGGAAAGATCTTCAAGAGGCTTACATAAATGTAGATAGAAAAAACTTGCCCGAAGCACTCCTCAGTTCTCATTTGGTGCAGGATCAATCAGAGCCAAATCTTTGGAGGATTGTCACTTTTTGGAAAAGCAAAGAAGATATGGATGCGTATCGAAAAAGCGTAGAAGTGCCTGCGTGGTTTCTCGTCTTTCGAGCTGCCGGAGCTGAGCCTAAATTAAGCATTTCGGAGGTGTGTAGTTCAAAGTAAGTTTAAACATCGTCTACTAAGCGGAATCACAATGCTATTCTAATCGGATGAAAGTCCTTTTTGTTTGTCGTGCAAACGCTGGAAGAAGTCAGATGGCAGAAGCTTTTTATAATTCATTAACAAGAACAAACCAAGCAACGAGTGCCGGTGTTGATTTGACGAATGCTCCAAAGGGGGACGACGCATCTCTTCCTGATCCAGTTATTGAAGTGATGAATGAAGAGGGAATTGATCTATCCTCAAAGAGACGGCAGCTAGTCACAAAAGAGATGGTTGATACTGCTGATCTGATTGTCGTAACAGTAACCGACTTTCCACTCCCTGACTTTCTTGCGCAATCACCAAAACTTGTTCGCTGGGACGATGTGCCTGATGCATCCCGTACAGATGTGAACTTTCATCGAAAAGTGAGAGATTTACTTAAAAAGAAAGTAGAAGATTTGATTAATTACATAGTATGATGAGGTATAATCACTAATAAATCACTAATAAAAAATACATATGGGAAATAACAGCCATGGCGTAAGTTCACTCAAGACATACAAGAGACCTCATAAAACTGCAAAACGCCTTGCGGCAAAGAAAGTGATGCTCGCCACAAAAGCAAGCAAAAAGAAAAGAAAATAGCCTCGACCTCGTTTTAATGACGAGTTGGCAGGACATTAGAATTTTTCTCCGTGATAGTGTTTAACGTGTGAAAGAAACACTTGCGATAATTGGCGCATTAGTCGCAATTGCGGGCAACCTGCCATACCTTTGGGACATCTTGAGAGGGCGTGTACAGCCACATCCATACACGTGGCTCGTTGGTGCCATTGTTTCGGGTACGGTTTTTTTTGGCATACTGACAAAGGGAGCTGGTATTGGGGCGTTGCCAATTGCTGTTTCAGAATTTTTTACCGTCATCATTTTTCTGTTCTCGCTCAAATACGGATTTAAGGGCATTACCAATGCGGACAAAATATTTCTTGCGGTTGCCCTGCTTGCTCTTATCCCTTGGTTTTTTACGAAAGATCCAACACTCTCTATCGTGATAGCGGTAGGTATCGACCTTGCGTCACTCGTGCCAACATTTCGCAAAACATGGAAGCGTCCTTCAACTGAGACACCTCTGTTATATGGTTCGAACGCATTACGGCACACCCTCGTGCTTTTCTCTCTCCAAACATACAACATAGCCACTACGCTCCACTCTATTGCGATGGTTATTGTTAACGTTGGCCTGACCACTATTATCCTCTGGCACAAAAAGAGCAGTACAATTAAAAAATGAGCACTCGAAAAATACTTTCACTCTTTGTCTCGCTTGTGCTCGCATACAGCACTGCGTTTATTGGATCGTTCTTTACCGCAGGGGCTATCGCTACATGGTATGCAACCCTGATAAAACCGGAACTCAGCCCTCCAAATTGGCTCTTTGCTCCAGTCTGGACAATTCTGTACGCATGTATGGCTTTTGCGGCTTGGAGGATATATGAAAAAAGGACGAGCAACCGGCACGCACACTTTTTTCTCTTGGTGTACACCGCACATTTAGCCGTCAATGCTTTTTGGTCAATCGCATTCTTTGGTCTTCATAGCCCTCTTCTAGCGCTTTTGGTGATTGCCGTCCTCTGGGTTCTTATTGCGTACTTACTAGTACAGTTTTATCGTATGGATCGGCTTGCAGGGTATTTGTTCATTCCGTACCTTTTGTGGGTCTCGTTTGCGTCCTACCTTAACCTCATGATCGTCTTATTGAACTAGCGTCAAAGGTCTTGAGTATAAAATACTCTTTCTCTTTTTGAGTGTAGTGCAAGAGGTGAGTCCTCCTTACGTTCGTACATCAGATCGCTCAAAGAGATGCAAGTGCCGTGCGGGTAATGGACCCGACATAACCAACTGCAGGGGTAATGCCGTGAGAAAGTTGAAATTTGATGACTGCTGTCCTCGTCGCTGAACCGAAATATATCGTCTCGTTTCCTGCAGAGCCGGCGCCACTTGTTGCAACAATAAATCCATTAGCGTTTAGTATTTTTTGGAGCGTCAGCACATCGCTTCCACTTATTCCGTAATAAAGATTACGGGTAAGTGCTGTTCCGTTGCCGGAGGTGGGTGGTGGTGTTACGGCAAGGGGATGCGCTTCAATAAACATTCGTGTAGTAGGCCCATAGTATCCGCTCGGCGGTGCAATGCCGACCAGCACTTGATACTCCATCAGTGCGGCCTTCGTGATTATTCCAAAGTAGCCGGTTGCGCCTGTGCCGGAGAGGCGTGTTGAGGCAACACCCGAATCCGCCTGTATCAAATATTTTTGGAGCGCAGTGACTGCTACGCCGGAAGAGCCTATGTCCAGGTCTCCTGCGGGTAGAGTGTTGAGTGTACCTCCCGACACAGGAACTACTGGTATGCTCGCCATTGTGTCGATAATCTGGATCGGCAGAATGACATTGGCTGCAAGCGCATTGAGGAATGTGCCACGGAAATTTGTCACTAGTAGCCGTGCAAGAGTAGCACTGTCGGTATTTTGTAGGAGGATGGTGGAGAGATGGGACATTTTTTCTTGAAGAGAAAATTCGCTAGTCAGACGTGGAAACGGATCCACCGGAACATTGGAGTTGTTGTGTATCTCAAAATGGAGGTGTGCCGGACCGCCCGAGGCGTTGCCGGTATTGCCTACGTAGCCGACAAGCGATCCTTGAGCAAGCACGAGTCCCGAAACTACGCCTTCGCCGAGACGGTCTAGGTGCATGTACACAAAGGTTTCACCGCCGGGGTTTGCAGTGTATACGTAGTTTCCTTCACCAGACCCGACTCCGGTGCGTAGTACTACTGCAGGGGTTGGAGAAACGATAGGCGTACCCTTAACTGCCATAATATCTTCGCCTTCGTGCGTACGTGCACCGCCGTCACGAATGTCGCCGAAGTTTGGAGAGATGTCTTTGACCCCGACACCAAAGAGTACCGGCATGAATACCGACTGATTGGCCGTGCTGGGAAGGGCATTAATTTTTTGTTGTAGCTCGCTCGACTGCTGGCGGTACTCCCGTATCCATTGCTGACGGGTAGTGGTTGCCTCGTTTGAGCCGTCACGGTATGACCGTGCTGTTGCCGTTGCCGGCAACAGCACAAGTACGAAGAGGAGTGTCATTGCACTGTACTGTGCAAAATACTTCATGTGTTCATAGTAGCATTTATAGAAATTAGCAGTAGGTAGGTGCAATACACCAGCTCTGGCACCACTTTAATTTGCGATTCTCGTGATAAATTTAGATTACAGTTAGAGAATAGTATTACGTTCTTCAGTAGATCAGTATGCAAAAAAATATATTCATAAGTGCACTCGTCATCGTTGCTTTAGTGCTGGTCGGATGGGGCTTTTACGCATCACAAACTCCCGCACCCTCTACAGAGGACAATTTTATTCACGACGGAGTGGTAATAAAAGATAACCCCGGATTCAAGCCTGGCGTCTGGTTTCTTTCCTATGAAGAAGAGGGGAGTCCCGGCCTTTCAGTAGAGCTAGATCTCAACTCTGTTCCTGCTCCGTATATTTCACTCACCGAGGGACAGCGTGTTCATGTTGAGGGCACTGTACGTGGTTCAGTTGTGACAGTGCACTCAATTACAGTTGTCTCCACAGAAACAGGTACACACATCAAACTCTATTTTTACAATCCCGCACTTGATCAAGGTCCCGGAGGTGTGCAATGTAGCGAGAAGGGGTTGGTTGCAGTTGAACGTGTACTGCCAAAAACAACAACGCCACTTAAAGACAGTATTGAACTTCTTTTGCGAGGCGAACTTTCCGATGAAGAGCGAGCACAGGGTGTTACCACTGAGTTTCCATTGGTTGGTGTTTCCCTTAAGAGTGCAATTCTTGAGCAAGGCATTGCCACGCTCACGTTTAATGACCCTCAAAACAAAACAGGAGGGGGTTCTTGTAGGGTTGGAATTTTGTGGGCACAAGTTGAAGCGACCGCAAAACAATTTTCAACCGTTAAGAGCGTGCACTTCATGCCAGAAGATTTATTTCAGCCGTAAGGTTATGCAAGAGCTATGAAAATACAATTTGTTAATCTCGCTATCTTTTTCCTTTTCTTTGGTATAGCTCTTATTGAGGCTTTTCAGAAACAGAATTGGTTAGAAGCAGGACTCTTTTTAGCGTTAGGTGTGTTATCACTTTGGGCTGATATCAAAAAAAGTTCTTGAAATAGTTATGAAAGGGCGCCCACCAGACGGAGCATAATTTGACTATCGCCATATTTTTCAGCATAGTAGGTAGATGAGGCGTTTTTTCATTCCTGCATCGGTCATACTTCTACTTCTCGTCGTCGGGGGAGGTATCTTCCTGTGGGCTCAGTTCACCTCACCTTCTCCACAACTTGCCTCAGTTATTGAGGCTCTAAACACTGTCACCTCTACGCTAGCGATACCACCTATCATATTGCCTACGCTCTATAAGTATGTCGAAGTAGCGGACGGATGTGGTCCATACTTCACGGGCACTTGCGTCAATATGCGCTCGGGACCTGGAACCGAGTATCCCGTTGTACTGCGATTGCGTACCGGCATGGTGCTCCGTGTTGAAGGTGTTGCAAAGGATACTGAGGGGCGACCCTGGTACAAGATTGACCCAGGCGTAAACATTCGCTACCCCGAGCGTATTACTACGGGCTGGTACATCCTTGCTGATGCCGTCCTCGAATTTAAGAACGATGGGGACCATCGACTCGAGGATGGTGATCATGCGACTTCGACGAAGAGCATTATAATCGATCGTTTGGAAGAAATGCTCTATGCGTATGACGGCGATACACTTTTCATGGAACAGCCCATATCAGTTGGACTTGAAGGCACACCTACACCGCGTGGCACTTTCACTGTCTATGCAATGACACCAAGTCGTTACATGCAGGGTCCGATACCGGGTGTCTCAGACCAAGAGTATGATCTCCCGGGTGTTCCTTGGAATCTTTACTTTACGGTGGACGGCGCCGTGATTCACGGCGCATATTGGCACGATCGCTTTGGCGAGCCGTGGTCGCACGGTTGCGTTAACCTTCCTCCAGAAAAAGCAAAAGAGCTCTATATGTGGGCCGATCTTGGTACTCTCGTCACCGTGCGGAATTGACAATCTAATAATTTTCTTGCAAAAAGTGTATCAGCATGAAACACTGACTGAATGTTATTGTTTTCCCTCGCTCTCTTGTTGGTGGGCACTGGTACATCAACTCCAATAGTGAACTATAGCCAGCAACCCGCTATTCAGGTTACCGTTCCCGACGTTCCGTTTTATTCGCAATTTGCAGATATAACATCCGCCAAATGGCAAAAGGTCGGGTGTGGAGTGGCGAGTCTCGCCATGGTGGTGGATTACTACAAGCCAGCGGTATCGGTAGACACATTACTTAAGGAAGGCATTGCTTCGGGGGCGTACCTGAAAAACGCCGGATGGACCTATAAAGGCTTGATTCAATTGAGTACCAAGTACGGGCTTGCCGGTGACAGTTATGACTTGGGAAAGTTGAGCACAAAGGTGGCATTTGCAAAATTTATTGCACAGCTTGAGGACGGGCCAGTGATAGCATCAGTGCACTACAAATTTGATCCGAAAAGTACGATCCCGCACTTGGTGGTGATAGATGGCATCAAGGATGGCGTTTTATATTACAACGATCCCGCAGCAAAGACGGGTCAGAAACAGATTTCTACTGCCGACTTTCTTAAAGCATGGAAAAAACGCTTCATAGTCATACGACCTGCTGAGACTACTAAGAGTACTCTTTCTTTTCTACCAGTCTCAACACCTCAACTTCTCTCGCTGTAATTTTCAAAACCAGAGCTCTACACACGTCTAGCGGTTTGGAGCTAAGCTCGAACAGAAGTTCGTTATACTTGGCCTATAAACAAAATGAACCCTAAACAAGTTAGAAAAGAGCCAGAGACTAAGGTTCCATTTGATCTTCGAAAAGTTCTTACTACTAGTTCGAAGGCGAGCACGTTATGGAAAGGTCTGACACCAATCGCACAGAGGGACTTCATTAGTTGGATAGAGTCAGCAAAACAGGTTGAAACTCGAAAGCGCAGAGTCGAGAGTCTTCCTTCGAGACTGCTGTCCGGCAAGCGACGCCCTTGCTGTTATGCGCTGGTGCCGATGAATCTATACAAAGCTTTGGGCGCTAGTCCAAAAGCGAAGCTCACATGGAGCAGTCTCACACCAGCGGAGCGAAGAGACTTTGTGAGCTGGATTGATGAAGTTAAAGGGGCAGAACCACGTGGACTTCGGATTATGAAAATCTGCCAAATACTTGCGAAAGGGAAGCGACATCCCTAATGAAGTTACAGGTCTTTAAAGTTGACGCTCTGGTTATGGAGAAAAAATTGAGTAATAGAATCACTCCTGAAACGGCATGGAGGGGGAGTAAGTATTTTAAAGCTATTTTAGATTTATATAATTTTGCTAAATAGTATGAAAACCATCCATATCATTCTTATTGTGCTCGCTATTCTTGGCGTAGGACTTTTTGTTACACAAAAATTATGGGTACCAACTGTTCCAGTTGTGTCCAATGACGGCATGGAGGATTGGAATTGGGTATCTACAGAAATATCAGCACAGGGTACGCAGTTTATGTATCCGAATCCATTGCCCACGAAATTTGTAACTGCCCAGGATTGGCCCCCAGTCGTTGAGATAGTGGCGGGTGAATTTTCTTGTACTGAAGGGGATGCCATTACTCAAGATGGAGTACAGCAACACTTGGCACTTCGCACGATAGGCAACCATACGTACTGCGTTGGTACCTCTAGCGAAGGAGCTGCCGGCAGTACATACACTAGTTATGAATATTCCACGAAGCAAGGCGATTCATTAGTGCGAGTTGTCTTCACACTGCGCATGCCTCAATGCCTAAACTACGACGAGCCTGACCAGACTGAATGCAAGGCAGAACAAGCAAGCTTTAATGCGGACGCTCTTGCTGACCGAATCGTTTCAAGTATTCGGACGCAGTAGGGAAGTCTATGGGGGTAGCGTAAGAAGATGGAGCTATAATCGAGTGATGCAGGATAAGCAATCAATTGCAGTTCTGATGGATCTATTAAAGAAGTACCCGCTTACCACGGAAGAAAAAGATGCAATTTCAAATGCAATTGGAATTCTCAGCTGGTCTTCATTGGCAGAAAGCAAGATACAAGGACTCAAAGAAAGAAAAAATAGAAGAACATCCCCTTAGTTATTTAAAAAGTTCTAACTTTTAAGAGTTAGCGGTTAAACCCAGAGCAATCTTTTCTGACAGAGGAAGCGCTCTTACGAAGATACGCAAGGTACCGTAAGTAATCTGTTTATTTTTAAGAGTGGGAGCTCTGAGGGCTCGATTTATGAGTGCCTTTAGAGTTCCTTGGTCCATTGACCCGGAAGTACGTAACCAGTTGGCTGCTGCTCGAAGTCCAGCTAATTTATCCTGATAGGAAGCTCTCTCAAGGCCATTTGCTCCTTCTCTCCTATTCATCAATAGAAAATACTCCACGCAGAAGCGTTTTGTCAATATTCCGTATATAGCAAAATTCTTACCCGCTAATTTTAGGTATCGTCTCTCCCGACTTCAATTTCTTCGAGCTTTTGGTCAGTCACGTAAAACGTTCTTGTTTTCTCTACGCTCGGGGTTGCTGAAAATGGTTCGTTCTCTTTGCGCTCAAGGGTTTGTACAGTGACCCGGTAATCTGCCCCTCCATGCACTAACTCTCCTATACCAACGTGAGTTATGTTGATGCGATCGCCAAGAAAACCTTCTGATTTTTTTGTGAGTATATCTCCGTTCACATCAAACAGTACAAGGTAAAGAAAGCTCGCTGTACCGCCAGTATTGACTGCAAACACTGCGACCAAATCTTTTCGTTCATCTTTTTTCCACTCCGCTGTGAGAGTGTCTAGCAGTAGAATGTTCCCGTTTGGAAAAGTTGCTTCACCGTTTACCAGGCTAACAGAAACATCAGAATCGGGAACCGTGAAATTTGCACCCTTAAGTAATTCGGAAGGGGAGGTTGTTTGTACATCCGTACCCACAGTTGGTGCTTCTGCCTGCTTCGTAATTACAAAAGCCCCTGTCGCAACGAGTATCCCGATACCAAGCACAATCCATGTTCCTTTTTTCATACCTTAAGTATATAGGTATTCAGGGAGTTTGGTTCAGAGTATAATCCTCTACATGGATAGTGTGTTTGTAGAGCTTGCCGTCATGCTTTCGCTTGCCTGCGTCATTGGGTATGTGGCGATGCGGTTTCGGCTACCTTTGGTTATGGCGTATCTCTTGGCGGGAGTTGCACTGTCTGCGCTCAGCCTTTCGGGTGCAACTATTCTCCATACACTGCCTGAGATAGGCATTGCCTTTGTTTTGTTTTTGATTGGGATGGAACTCAATTTGAGCGAAATTCGCTCTTTGGGTCGTCCGATTATTTTTGCAACTCTTTTTCAGATTGCTCTCTCTTCAGTGGCTGGTTTTGCTCTTGCAACACTTTTCGGTTTTCCGGCAATAGAAGCTGGTGTCTTGGGTATTGCACTCGCATTTGCTTCTACGATTGTCATCGTGAAGATGCTTTCTGAAAAGCGTGACACCGCATCTCTCTACGGAAAGCTCTCCATAGGCATCTTGCTCATAGAAGACTTGGTCGCCATTATTGCGATGGTTGCCATTACGGAAAACATCATCTCCTACGGATTTAGTACGGCAGTGTTGATGCCTCTTATGGTCTTCGCAATCAAAGCAGGTGCATTGATTGGTGTGGCATTTCTTATATCTCGCTACGTTCTACCTACATTGTTTAACGGAGTTGCAAAATCTATCGAGTTGTTGTTTTTAACGGCGATTACTTGGTGTTTTATTTTTACTTCCGTGGCGGTGTTAGCAGGTTTTTCTGTGGTTATTGGTGCATTCCTTGCGGGCGTTGCGCTTGCTTCTTCTCCGTATCAAATTCAGATTCAGGCTAAGGTAAAACCAATCAGGGATTTTTTTGTTGCATTGTTCTTTATATACATCGGTTCTCAAGTCGACCTCGGAGGCATTATGGACTCTTTGCCGATGATTATTGGGTTTACGATTCTCGCACTCTCCGTGAAGCCTTTTGCGTATCTTGTGGGATTAAGTTTTTTCAAATTCCGAAAACGCACTCTTTTCCATACCTCTCTCAACATGACTCAGGTATCGGAGTTTTCACTGATTGTTGTGCTTCTCGCCGTGGAGCACGGCTTTGCTTCTGAGTCAGCGCTCGCCGTTATTGCTGGCTCTGCGGTGCTCTCCATTATGATTTCATCCGTACTCATTAATCACTCGGAGTTTATCTATAGATTCATGAAACCTCTTGTCGCTCGATTTCAAAGTCGGGAAGCGGTCGACATGCTTCCTGATACGGTTCTTCCTGCACTTAACAACCACGTGGTTGTTATTGGTGCAGACCGGGTGGGGAAGGCAGTCATCGAATATTTGAAAAAAGCGAACATAGAAACACTGGTGCTCGATTACAACCCTACGACTGTTCGACGCCTTAGAGACCAGGGGTACCACACGCTTTATGGCGACGTGAGCGACCCAGAGATAATGGATACCCTGCAACTTGATACTGCACATCTCATCGTTTCGACCGCAAGCGGGATGAGAGATAGTTTGGCACTTTTGGATGCATGTCGGATAAAAAAAGTGAAAGCTAAGATTGTTGTTAGAACAGTGGATGCTGGCCAGGAGCAGACTCTCAAAGAGGCGGGAGCTGATTACGTAATATTTCCTGAAAGAGTGTCGGGCGACTTTCTTGTCTCAAAACTTGAAGACGAATGGCCAAACCTCCGCTTTTCTTAGCATGTTTCAAAAAACTCTTGCTCGTTTCAAAGGTCTGCGTCCGCCTGTCCGCTCGTTGGTTTTCCTATTCTGGATATTCACCTTTACCGGCAGTGTAACGGGAATCTTCACCCAGATATTCCTCTACGAGAGATTTACAAGTGTTTTTTTCAATGTCGTTGCATCAATGCTATTCAACACCGGCACGATGGTTGGTTTTTGTGTTTTTGGATATCTTGCCAGTCGCTGGCGTCGCAATATAAAGCAAGGATTTGCAGCAAGCTTCGTGGTTATGACGCTTGGCTTCATTGTGCTGATTTCTGGCACAAGCATGATAGCAGCTTGCATAGCGATGACTTTTCTAGGAATAGGGAACGGGCTTTTCTGGCTCACGGTTCATACGTTTGAACTCTCACAAACGAAGGATGAAGAGCGAGATTTCTATTCGTCACTCTTGTCAGCCGGCAGTCAGGTTTTTTCATTCCTCGGTCCTGCGCTAGCGACTTTGTTGATTTGGATTTCTGGTATGGTTTTCCATATAGGTAACCTAACTTTGCTTTTCATTATCACTCCGGTATTTTATCTCCTCGGCTTCTTTTGCTTTTCTGCACTCGCCGATTATCGCCCAGCCCCTATACGATTGGCCGACTTGTGGCACTTTCTTTCAAACAGGAAAAATCAAATTGCACAAATATATCTCTCCGGTGGTGCCTTTCATGACATCTTGCAAAACATCGTACCTTCTTTAGTGGTGCTCTTCATCCTTGGGTCAGCACTGAATGTTGGCATTTTCAGCACACTCTTGGGATTATTCTCGGCTGTATGTGTGCTTATGGTTGCTCATCATCGTACATCAGAAAACCGCTTGCTCATTTTTGGAATCATGACACTAATCATGGTACTTACTACCGTCTGGTTTGGGGCGGTGTTCACATTTATAGCTTTAGTTGTCTACACAATCATTGAGAGCATCGTGGCACCGCTCTTGCGTGTCTCTATTCATGTGACCGATTTAAAAACCATGGAGTCCATGGGTCGAGAGAACTCTGATTTTTACGCCACAATGATATTGCGAGATCTATCGTTATGGTTCTGGCGAATGTTGATTGGAGTAATATTTCTTGGGATTATCACCTTGCTTCATAGTGAAAAGGAAATGCTAGTCGCTGGTCTTTATTTGTTGGCGTTCTCGTCGGCTCTGACGTTCATAGGCGCCCGGCTTCTGTTAAAAACAAACCTTTAATTCACCCCTTCTTCATTTAGTACGGGATATGCTAAGAGAGCATTTATTCATTTATATAAATATTTTTTATGGCAGATACAATTGTAAATACTCCGGGAAACAATAATGACGGTGGATCGGCAGGATGGGTCGTCGCCTTAGTGGTTATTATTGCACTTGTCGTTGGTGGCATAGTCTTATATCAGAATGGATTTTTTAGTGGGGGAGAGAAGACACCAGGCACAACAAACATAAATGTGACGGTGCCAAACCCGGTGACACCGAACGCTACAGGAGACGCCTCTACTCAGTAGTAAAAAAATTAAAAAAGCATTCTAAACAAAACCCGCATTATGCGGGTTTTGTTTTACTTGATTCTCACGTTCTTCATGTTTTCTTCATGTAGGTAGAAGTAGAGTAGTATGGTCTGTATGCGTTTACTTATTATTGAGGACGAGCCAGAGCTCGGAAAAAATCTTAAGAAGATACTTGAACTCAAGGGCTTTTCTACTGATTTACTTACGGATGGCGTGGAGGCGCAAACCCGTATACGTTTGTATCACCAGGATTACGATGTAATAATTCTTGACCTCGATTTGCCGAGCATGGATGGCAAAACGTTGACTAAGACTGCTAGAGCTGAAGGCGTGACTACTCCTATAATTATTCTTACTGGCCAGGGAGATACAAAATCGAAAGTTGATCTACTGAATTCTGGTGCAGACGATTATGTTGTTAAGCCATTTTCAGCAGCGGAGCTTATTGCTCGCGTTGCTTCAGTGTCGAGGCGACCTGCAGTTTCCAAAAAGGTTGTCCAGACCGTCGGTGATATTACGATAGACACAAGTTTGCATCGGGTATGCATTGGAGACATTGAGATTTCTTTAACATTGAAGGAGTATGCACTTCTCGAATGTTTTCTACGGAGGCCTGGTGAAGTATTCACACGTGAACAACTTTCAGACAAAGTGTGGGACTTTAATGCACTGACCTACAGCAATGTGCTTGATGTGCACATGAAAAATTTGCGTAAAAAACTCCATGGAGCAAGTAATTCAGCTCACTTTGAAACCGTTCGTGGTGTGGGGTATCGTCTGGTGGTCTAACGTGCGAAATTCCATTGTTTTCAAAGCGTTTGGGATGCAAAAGGGTAAGTCTGCCTGCTCAAAAAACTCCTCGCTTTCGTAGCAAATGGGTATACCATTGAATTATGAGCTCCAGTGCACACATTTTTGATCCACTGAGTGACCCAAAGGATGGTCATATTTTGACGCAAGCGATTATTGATACCATTCACGAGCCACTTATCGTTCTTGATGAAGATTTGCGTGTGATTGTTGCAAGTCATGCATTCTATAAAAAGTTTGATCTTACTCATGAGAATACCAATGAGAAGATGTTTTATGACATCGCGGGCGGGCAATGGAATATTCCCAAACTACGTACTCTTCTTGAGCAAGTCATTCCAACACATACGGTAGTGAAGGGGTATGAAGTGGAGCACGATTTTCCTTTTTTCGGACAGCGAACGATGATGGTGAATGCTCGTGAGATACGGTATGAAAACAATAGAAAGAAGATGCTTCTTTCTATTCTTGATGTGACGGATCAGCGTGCACTCGAAACTGAAAGGGAAAAGCTCATGACGCAGAAGGATTTACTTCTCAAAGAAATGCAACATCGTATTGCAAACAGTTTGCAACTTATTGCCAGCATCCTTGTGCTGAAGGCTGAGATGGTTGACTCTAAAGAAAGTCGAGCACACCTTGAAGACGCACACGAACGCATCATGTCTATCGCAACAGTTCAGCAACAGCTTGACCCTATTGGCCATGGTGAAGAGATTGTAGTGGCAAAATACTTAACTGCACTCTGTCAAAGCTTAGCTCGCTCGATGATTGGTGGCAGAAAACCCATAACCATTGAGGTGGATGCAAGTGAAGGCTCGGTCTCTTCAGATACGGCAGTGAGCTTTGGGCTCATTACCACGGAGCTCGTTATCAATGCCATAAAACACGCATTTACAAATGGTCGTCCCGGCAAAATTGTAGTGACGTATAGCTCAGATACATCTGGCTGGACACTGAGTATTCAGGACAACGGTGTTGGGCAATTGGATGAAGAAGCGACCGCAAACCGCCCTGGACTTGGCACAAGCATTATTGGAGCACTGGCCAATTCATTGCAGGCGAGTATTAAAAAAGAAAGTTTACCGACAGGCACAAAGGTGTCGCTTGTCCACGCTAGTCTCTAGGACCCGTTTCAAAACTCTAGACTACTTTGTCTTTCTTTGCCAAAAGCGCTAGTGCAATAGTTGCAATGGTGAGTCCGAAGTCCCGTACGCCGATTGCGGTAAGTCCAATATCGAAAGTAATAACCGCCAAGTGAAGCGCAAGAATGAGTGCGATATATGGCGTCCACAATCCAATGGCAAGTAAGGTTCCAAATACTACTTCAAACAATCCGTTTCCAAGGACTATCATAGCTGGTGGTAAATGAAGCAGGTTTACTGCCCATTCCGGTACCCAGGCAACCCAAGCGATTCCATCCATAAGTTGTGAGAACCCAAACCAAAGAAATACCGCCGAAAGTCCAAGACGCAATACCAGTACCCCAAACTGCACTCGTGTCATAAAAATCTATTGAACTAAAATTCCAATCTTGAAACCAGCAAGAATTCCTGCTTGTTTTGCAGCTCCACCGTGCTGACCATTGAATTTTGCCGAACCGTCTTTCCCACATAGCTGTAGTATTGCTTGCTCGCCTCCGGGATGATTGGGAATCCAGCTCGTTAGGTCGTACACATTCCCATTAATAGTTGACCAGCAGTCATTTCTTGAGGCGTGTTTGGCAACATCTGCACCTGTAATGCCACTTGGCTGAGTTTGTACCTCCGGGGTTTGAGCAGGTGTTTCAGTGTTTTGAGTTGTTGCGGTATCGCTTGTTTGCGCAGTGCTTTTAGTATTTTTCTGCCAAAGGACTAGCCCTCCGACGCTCGCAACAAGAATGACACCAATAAGTAGGGTAATTAGTTTATTATTCATGGTGGAATTATAACACTTACCTCAAGTTCTATGTACTATTTCTTTTCTTTCTGTACTGTTGCCACGCCAAAATAAACCATACTCCTGCAACTATTGCAGAGGCGACTGCGGAGCTCCACAGATTGAGTGTTGCATATACCGCACTGAAAACCGCAAGAACACTGCCCGTGAGCAAACTCGAAGAAAGCGCAGGTTTATCTTTCCCGAATACAGAAGGGAGGAGAGCAAGGACGAAAATATATTGTCCGATTGAGAGAACGATATCTTGCCAGTGCATAGGGGAATTATACTTCCATTTTACTCTGAACCAACGACGTAAAAATCTTTTTTCCAAGGAGCTCCGAGCCACGTTGCCATACGGTCAAGCTTTTGCCCGGCTCGATGCAAGCATGTTACGTAATTTCCGCTGACAGTACCAAAAAAGAAATAATATCCATCCTGCTTGAATCTTTTCAGGGCAGGTGAGTTTGGGTTTTCTTGAAACTGATCGATGACGGATTCTAGCGCTCTTTCACCTGGGGACGTCCCTCTAGATTCAAGATAGGCGTCTTTAACGGTTTTTATCTCCACGTTCTCTCTGGAGCCCTCTGTTCTTTTTCTATCCATAGTTGAAGCATTGAGGAGTGTAGCATTTTCCACGTGATACCATACTCATCCCATGGAATACGACAATCTGTTTCGTGTAGCCTGCTATCATATATCCAATGAATCCTACCAAGCCTACTTTTAGCCGAGAGAAAGTCTCACGAAGGCGACGTGCCATTCAGAGCTTTAAAGCACGTGCTAACGCCAAAAGAACTGTCGTTGATAAAATTGCAGATTTCCTGACTGAATCGTTCGGTACTGTTTTCTTTCTCGTACTTAACGCAGTGTTCTTTCTTGTGTGGATTGTATGGAACTCCGGCATGTTTTCAGGTATCCCTACACCAGACCCATTTCCATTCGGGCTTCTCACCATGGTGGTTTCGCTTGAGGCGATTTTTCTTGCAATCATTGTGCTTATCTCACAAAATCGAGAAACTAAAATTGCCGAACTTCGAGAAGAAGTGGAGCTCTACATCAACACCTACGCTGAAAGCGAGATTACGAAGTTAATTTACCTGCAAACTCTTCTTCTTGAAAAGAACGGCATTGATATTTCTAAAGACGCAGATCTTAAAGACATGTTGAAGAGTTTAGAGAGCGATGTGATAGAAGATGAGCTAGGCAAACAGCTTGCAAACGACTAAAAGGTTTCTAGTGGTCTTGAGTTTCCAGATTGAACATAGTCCTCCAGCGAAGAGTTCACGTCGTGTGCAAAAATTATTGGAAGTCGTGAGCTAAGTCATAAGTCAGGTGCTACGAAACGCTTTTTTGCCTTTCTACTTCAGCCAACCTTTCATGTTCCGCAGCTGCGGCTTCGTGTGCTAGTCGAGCTTTCTCTTCGGCTTGTCTGGCTTCTTCGTCTGCGTGCTCCGCAGCGAGGTCGATTTCTGAATCCATGGATATATTAGTTAATGAATTATAGCTTAATTACACCATCTCTCAGGTGAATAAATGATGAAGAAATATCTCTGATAGCCTGAGGGAGAAATTAAAAATGCACCCCTGTGAGAATGTCTTGTGCGCTCGTAGTGACAAGTGACATGAAGTATAGAGCGAACTGCATGAGAAGGTTAAAGACGTATATGACAAGTGAAACGAGAGCTTGAAGGAATCCATTTAAAACGTCCATAGTATTAAAATTTATTTTATATCTTCTAATATATCTTTAGAAAAATAATATCACGCTTAAGGTTCTTAACTTGCAATAGTGGTGAACAGTGTGAAATTCTGTATATCTCGAAAGATCCGTGAAGGGGTTTCTGCGTCGGTGCCGTGCTCTCCGAGCAGTCGTTCCAGAACCGATTTCTTTTCAACCCCAGTGACGTAGCCAATTCCTACGTCAATGTGTGCACGCAAAAAGGGAAGCGTAGCAGTTGCACGAAGTGGAATCGCATTTTTGCCACGCGCATCGTAGCCAACTGCAAATCTCCTCTCATCTTCAAAAAGTATCTCAAACATCCCTGCGTCTTCTGCGTAAGGCATTATGCCTGCAGTGTGGCCATCTGCTCCCATACCGAAGGTTGCCACTACATGACCATCCGGGTTCTTTTCAATCCATGTTCTCCAGGAATTGTCCATCATCTCAGCAAGATCCTCGACCCTTTCGAAGTATTTACTGGTGTCAATTGTATGTCCGCCCCTTTGCACGATATCTCGATAGAAAGATGTTTGTGTGAGGAGTAAAAAATTATTTTCCGCTACGTCTTTTGTGAATCGTTCGTCCAACACGCCGAGTGTTATGTGAGAAGTGTTTTCAGGCACCGTTACGTCTGCCAGCACCTGGAGTGCCGAACCTGCAGATACCAGAATAAGCAATGGCTGACCTCCATGTTCGGCAATAGTATTTTCAAGCAAAGCACCAGCAGATTTTGCTAGATTCTTTTGATTGCTATCAAAAACGGATTCCATAAAGGAATCCTATCATTCCGATCTGTATATACTAGGTATAATAGCGATGCAATGGACTCTTTAAATGTTGTACCAATACATGAAAATGGCGACCCGTTAGTTGATCTTGCGGGCTTCCCGTTTGTTCTTGAGCCTGTATATTTTCAGGAAGGCATTTCTAGAGAGCCTCGAATGTTTTTAAGAAAATCGGTAGTTGAGAAACTTCTACGTGCCGAACGCACAATCGCACGGTACCGTTTGAAAATTTGGGATGCATATCGAACGCGCACTGTGCAGGATGCTCTGTACGAACGATTTTGGAATACACTCCAATTAGCTCATCCTGATTGGAGTGAGGGACTGCTCAAAGCCGAAGTTGAAACGTATGTGAGTAATGCAAAAGATCCTCTTCGCATTCCGCATCATGCGACTGGTGGCACCGTTGACCTTACGCTTGTGGATGGAGACGGGAGGGAACTCGATATGGGCACACCATTTGACCATTTTGGTTTAGAAGCAGAGCCGTTTTATTTTGACACCCATCCATGTAATGACGATGCTTCACGCAATAGAAAAATGCTTCGTGAGGCTCTTGAAGCTGAAGGGTTTGTGGTGTATCCAAGTGAGTGGTGGCATTTTGATTATGGCAATCAACGTTGGGCACTCGAAAAGCAAGAGCCTTACGCATTCTTTGGCGAAATAACGCACGCTTAGCATTCATGAAAGAAGAAAGGAAAGGGGAGCTGTATATTTTTGGTGAAGCACTATTGTGGGGGGTCTTTCCTGTCGTTACCGTACTTTCTATTGCCTTCATGCCTGCAATGGTTGCCTTGGGGTGGAGTGCATTTTTTGCGTCGATATTTTTTGCCATCCTCCTCACTGTTCGCAAGAAATGGGGTGATGTGTTGAATGCTGAGGCATTGCCGGACATGCTTTGGACGACTCTTATTATTGGCGTACTCTTCTACGTCTTGTTCTTTTTTGGGTTGACGTATACGAGCCCTGGAAATGCATCCATCATTGCACTTTCAGAAACTTTCTTTAGTTTCTGTCTTTTTAATGTCTTGCGTAAAGAATACATAGCACGGTCGCACATTATAGGAGCCATATTAATGCTCGTGGGCGCAGGTATAGTGTTGTACCCCAATGTTCATTCGTTTAGGACGGGTGACCTTTTGATTGTGGTTGCCTCGTTCATTGCACCGTTCGGTAATTTATTCCAACGTCGTGCCCGTACACGAGTTTCAAGTGAGAGCATTATGTTTGTGCGGAGTCTTGCTAGCGTCCCCGTTATTTTTGGACTCGCATATCTGTTTGGTGCACGCTCGCTTGTTATTCCTTCAGGAGGGTTGCTTCTATTACTCCTCGTGAATGGGTTTTTCATTTTTGGTTTGAGTAAGATTCTCTGGATAGAGGGAATACACCGCATCAATATTGCTAAAGCAAACGCACTTGCAACTATCGCCCCTATCGTTACCCTCATAGGAGCCTATTTTTTACTTGCAGACACTCCTAGTCTCTGGCAGGTGCTCGCTTTTGTGCCTATGTGTGCAGGAGTACTGTTTTTAAGCCAAAAGGCATGAGAAAGAAGATTCCAGGGCAGGTTCTAAGGCACCTGGGGATAAGGGAGCTCTATATGGTATATACTGGGCTCTAGGATTCGTTTTACAATAATTAATTATATATATGGTTAGAACAGCAAATGCGGCTTTATTGAAGCCTCTCACTTTGTCTCCAGAGCTTGAAGCCGTCGTGGGAAAAGGTCCCATGGCTCGTTCCCAAGTGGTGAAGGAGATATGGGTGTACATCAAGAAGCATGACCTCCAGAATCCGAAGAACAAGAGAAACATCTTGGCGGATGAAAAGCTAAAAGTATTGTTCGGTGGCAAGGGTGAAGTGACTATGTTTGAGATGACGAAGCTCGTCTCTCCACATATGAAGTAACTTGAGCAGGGTATAGGCGATGCTTCATCGGTTCCGTGGGGAACAGGAAGCTCCAAAACAAAAACCCGCCTGAGGCGGGTTTTTGTTTTAATCGTGAGTGCAGTATTATGGTTCTTACATGAAGAACACAACGTTTACCGAAAAACTACAAAATCGCTGGTCGCAGATTGGAATGGTTTGCGTTGGACTTGACCCAGTTGTTTCAGGAATTCCTGAAGTCCTCAAGAAAGAAAATCCCTCTGTTGAAGAACTGCTATTCGTTTTTAACTCTGAAATAATAGATGCGACCGCAGACCTTGTGTGCGCGTATAAACCAAACATCGCTTTTTATGAAGCTGAAGGGGAAGCAGGGATGCGTGCTTTAAAGCGGACCATTAGCTACATCAAAGAGCACTATGATGGCATCCCTGTAATCCTTGACGCCAAGCGTGCTGACATTGGTTCAACGAGTGAAGCGTATGCTCGAGCTGTCTTTGATGAGCTTGGTGCGGACGCTGTTACCGTCAATCCGTATCTTGGGCACGATGCACTGGAGCCATTTCTCGAAAGAAAGGATAAAGGAATTTTTGTTCTTGCAAAAACTTCGAACCCTGGTGCAGGCGATTTTCAGAACAGTGTTCTTGATGGAGGTGAACACCTTTGGGAAAAAGTGGTTCGCACCACAGTTACGTGGAATACTCATGGTAACTGTGGACTCGTCGGAAGTGGTCTGAGTCCCGAGACGCTTGCAACAATGCGCACACTCGCTCCTGACATGCCGATACTTGTTCCTGGAATTGGTGCACAAGGGGGCGATGTAGAAAAAGCAGTGTTGGCAGGTAGAGATCAAAATGGAAAAGGGCTCATCATAAACTCATCTCGAGGAATTATTTTTGCATCGAGTGGAGCGGACTTTGCGCAAGCATCACGGAAAGCAACTGAGAGTCTTCTTGCTGATATTAAGGCAGTGCAGTAAGTACTGTGTATAGAATAGAGTGTTTTGAGTAAGATCAGAAGGGCTCGTACGTCATAAGAATTAGGTCTGGTATCAGGCCGTTAACCTTAATAGACACGCACATGCGTGCACATCTTAATTATGTACACTCTTTCATCTCGTCTCGGTATTTTCCTCTCTATAGCAGTTCTTGCAGTAAGTGCTTTATTTATAGCGCCCCTGCTTGCTTCTGCTAACAATGATAACGATAATAATGATAGGGAAAAAAAATCAGACCATCGTAGCGTCGGCTCGACATTAGAAGTCCGCATTGATGACAATGGGCAAGTGATGGTTCGTGGTGCAAAAGTCACGAGCGTATCCGGTTCAGTTATCAATGCGCAAACAGCATTTGGCTCCACTGTGCTCTCATGGAGCATACGAACCAGTGCAGATACTAAATTCGCACATCGGGAAGACGGTTCCACTGTGCTTTCTCGCATTGCTGTTGGTGATTACATAAGTTTCGGAGGTATGCTTAACACAAGCACTTCAGGGCTTACTGTTGACGCTAAGTCAGTTAAAGATTGGTCAAACTCAGGTACAGGCGTAAAGCCAGTAGCGTTTGCGGGCACTGTACAGAGTATCGATACTCCGAATCTTAAGTTCACACTTGCAACTGGTGGTTCTGAAGGTGTCATCACTGTAAAACTTGCAACGAACTCGGTCATAACTAATGGCGATGTTGCTCTTGCATTCGGAGCAATACTCGCGAACGACAAAGCAAAAGTTGCAGGCACGTATGATGTAAGCACAAAAACGTTCACTGCTACCAAAATCACGATAGTGCGTGAGGATATAAATGGACACAAAACGTTCAGAGAGAGATTCGAATCTTTCAAGAATCGTTTCCATTTTAACTTCTGAAAGTAACACAAGCAGAGGTTCTAGGCTCTAAAAATCGAACAGGTCGCTTTTGCGACCTGTTCGATTTTAGTATTCAAAGGTTACAATAGGTTCATCGGATTATGCTTACAATCTCCAGCACACGTTTTAAAGAAAATGCCCTCATTCCTCAGGCGTACACCTGCGACGGCGAGAACACGAGTCCTGCACTTTCTTTCCGTGGAACCCCAGAGGGTGCCAAATCGCTCGTGCTCATTATGGACGACCCCGACATTCCTCAGTCGGTAAAGGATAGACTTCATGTCGACGTCATCGATCATTGGGTAGTCTTTGATATCCCGTCCCCAGCTAGTGGGGCGGTAGAGATTGAAGATGGTGCGACTCCACCGGGTATTCAAGGAAACAATACCCATGGAAGTGCTTCTTACTTGGGACCGTGCCCGCCCGATCGGGAGCACAGGTATTTCTTCAAACTCTATGCACTTGATCGAATGCTTGAACTTTTCGAGGGGGCGACACGAGTAGAGGTCGAAAGGGCAATACACGGGCACGTACTTGAGTCTGCGGAGCTTATTGGACGATATGAACGCCCCCACTGAACCCGTCCTTATCCGTATCCGTGTTACACCGGATAGTAAAAAGGAAGGTGTGTATGAAGGTAAGCGGAGGACACTGGAGGTTAGTGTTAAGGAGTCTGCAGAGGGCAATAGAGCGAATGCACGTGCGATAGCACTCGTTGCTCGGCATCTTGGTTTGCCGGAGAAAGCAGTCCACATTATCCGAGGGCATCATTTACGAGTTAAAATGCTACAAGTATATGGGTATGCAAATAAATCTTAAAACGTCAGGCTCTATTGTTCTTACCAGTGAGCTCCGTGAATTCGTTGAAAGCAAAGCACGCAAGTTTGAGCAGCTCATTAATTCTAAAGATGAATCTCTTGTTGATATTGAGCTTGGTACGAGCGTTGGTGGTCAGAAAACAGGCGAGGTATATCGTGCAGAAATCAATTTGCAGTATCCGGGTGGTTTTGTTCGCTCAGAAGCAACACGAGAAACTATGCATAAGGCTATAGAGGTTGCTGTGGCGGAAGCTAGAGCTGAACTTAGAAAGAAAATAGGACGAAAGCGTGACCTCGTGCGTCGTGGTGCTGCAAAAGTGAAAGATTTTTTCCGAGGATTTGGTGGTTCATGAAAGACGAGATTCTTTCTCTCTATTCTGCTCACATTAGTGAGCGACAACGACAAACAGAAGATGCACTTTTAGCGACGGGGTTTGATGCACTCATTATCTATTCAGGCACCCCTCTTCGCTACTTCGCTGATGACCAGGATGCTCCGTTTCGTACGTACCCGCATTTCGCTCACTGGGCTCCCTTAAACGAACCGGGTAATTTTCTTTTAATACGACCGGATGTAAAGCCTACCCTCATTTGCGTGAAGCTTGATGATTATTGGCATGAGCAAGCCTCTCTTGCCGACCCGTTCGACAGTGCTCAGGGTAAATCTTTTTGGCTTTCCGAGTTTGAACTTATTGAAGTATCCACTGCCGACTCCGCCTGGAAAGAACTCAATGTTGGGTTTACGAAACCCAACATTGGAAGAATTGCGTATGTTGGAGATAATTCGGAAGAGATAAAAAAACAAGGGATTGGGAAGGATTGTGTCAACCCGAAAGAGCTCCTCGCTCGCTTGGATATCGAGAGGAGTCATAAGACCCCGTATGAGATTGCCTGTATTAGCGAGGCAAATAGGATTGCGTCGGTGGGACACAAGGGTGCTCGTGAAGTATTTCTTGCTGGTGCATCGGAGCTTGAAATTCATCAAGCATATATGAAGGCAGTCGCTTGTGTGGAAAGGGAATTACCATATGAAACTATTGTGGCGTTGAATGAAAAAGGTGCGACTCTGCATTATCAAGGCAAGCGGAGAGAGGTGCGAAATGGTGCGTCACTCCTTCTTGACGCAGGAGCGAGCTGTCTCGGGTATGCGTCGGATGTCACACGTACATTTGTAGCACCGCACGTCGATTCACTTTTCACCGCACTTCTTCAGGGGGTTGAAGAATTACAGCAAGAACTATGTGCGTTAGTGAAGCCAGGACTCTCCTTTGAAGAGCTACAGAAAGAAGCACACCTCAAAATTGGAAACTTACTTTTTTCACTCGGCATTCTCACGGTTGATGGAAAAGAAGCTGTGAAGCTGGGGCTTACCAAAGTATTTTTTCCGCACGGTGTAGGACACATGCTCGGACTTCAGGTTCACGACGTAGGAAGTAAGAAAACTCCAGAGCTTAGAAACACAAATGTAATAAAAGAAGGGCAGGTGTTCACGGTAGAGCCAGGAGTATATTTTATAGAAATGCTCCTCCACCCCCACCGAAGCGGTACTACATCCACACACTTCAACTGGGAACTCATCGACCGCATTGCTCCCTACGGAGGCGTTCGCATTGAAGACGATGTACTCGTTACAAACAATGGCATTCGCAACCTAACAAGAGAATATTTATAACCCTCCTTGCTTTTTTACTTAAAATATCTATAATTGAAACCTTAACGTAAAGTTCAAATTATGCCGAGAAAAGAAGGTTTAGGAGGAAATGAGTTCGCTCCAGGAGCAAGAGTCTGGGTTAAGGACTTTCCAAATGATTGGCAGCCGGCTGTTGTTAAAGAAAGAATGGTATTTGACAGTGACAGTAAAAACGATGAACCTTTTTATCGCGTAAGACGTACTAGAAATTCTATCCCGAGAAAGTATCGTGTTGGCATTTACAGTGGAGTGGTAAAAAGAGGGAAAGGTAGCGAAAGACCGGGTCAACCTTTAGATGCAAATCAGATTTTGGGCACAGTGTTTGCAGGAGCATTAAATCGAGTTTTCGGTCCCGATAATTCTTAAGAAAAACATTTATTAAAAAAATCCCGAGATGAAATCTCGGGATTTTTTAAACACCTGATGTCATTCCAGTGTTTTATTTTTGTGGAATGTGAAGTGAACTGTACTGTGGAATGCGAAAACCCCTGTATAGTATAAAATCACGGTCGTGATTTTATACTATACAGGGGGTTTATTCGAAATATCTTAAGAATTGGGGATTAAGGACGCTCGAAGTCTGAATAGTCCATTTCTTTTTTTCCTTCGGGGATGATGCGAGTTGGGGTGAATGTGCCATCCTCGTATTTTGCATCAATAATTTTGATACGTATGTCTTTATCTCCTCGTGTTACGAAAAAGTACGTGCCCGGCCAGCCTTCATAGGCACAGAATTTGAGATAGTTTTGGTACGCATCGGCCGTGAGATCAATAAGCCCGTCTTCTTTTTTTAGTTTAGGGGTGAAGGTGGCTTCCGTGTGATTTTGTGGCTCTGCCGTAAGTGAGCCGTCCACAACGAGTGGAATCGACTCGGCAAGCAGTTTACCCCCCTCGTGCCACAGCAAGTCCTCAAGCATGTTTCTTCTGAATGGCCACGGCTCGGGAGTGATGGAAGCTTGTGCAAGTATGGGGCCGTGATCAGTTTCTTCATCGAGAAGAATAATGGAGACACCTACTTCTTTTGCGTCTGACAAAATTTGAGTTTCGATAGGCGAAGGGCCACGGAATTTAGGTAAGAGAGATGGGTGCACGTTCAGCGTGCCATGCTTGGGAATTGAGAGAAGGGACGCCGGTAACAGTTTTCCATATCCTGCAACAATAAACATATCCCACTCGCTGTTTAAAATGGTATCCGCCGATGGGTCTGACGAGTCTAATCTCTCAGGCTGAAGCACATCGATGTTTCGCTCCTCGCCCCAGATTTTAACGGGAGATGCTTTGAGTGCGAGTCCACGGTCAGCGGGTTTATCAGGAACTGTCACAATAAGTGCTGGAAGAATCCCAGCACTTTCAAGTTCATCAAGTACGAAGGTAGTAAAGTTTGGGGTTCCAAAAAATACTATCCGTAGTTTACTTTTTTGTATTTTTTGTGCCATGCAATTTTCAACGAGTTACCAGCCATATACGATTAATCGTATAGGGCTCGTGTGTTTTTATTTTTCTTCTTTTTGTATCTCGCTCTCTTCTTTCACTTTAAGTACTTCTACTGCTTTGTCTACATAGAGAATTCCTTCGAGGTGGTCGGTTTCATGCTGAAAGATTTGTGCTAAAAGTCCGCTACCGCCTCGCTCAAAGCGGATCCCTTCAATGTCGTATGCACGAACTGTTGCTTGAAGTGCTCGCTTTATGGTGCCGTGAAACTCTGGTACAGAAAGACACGCTTCATCCATGAGTTCTTTTTTCCTGGAAATTTTGACGATTTTAGGATTAATGAATGCTCTGTCTTCATCGTCCTCCGTCAATGTTGCTGGGTCATTCCTCTCTTTGTTTTCGAGTACGAATCCACGTACGACGAAAATGCGGTAGGGAATACCTATTTGATTTGCGGCTATGGCAACACCATGTTTGGTGTCTCTTAAGGAGAGAGACATACGAGCAATGATGTCCCTAAGCTCTGCCGTACCAAAAAGGCTTTTTGGTACTTCCTTCATTTTTTGTTTGAGGATTTTTGCGCCTTTGAGAACAATTGGGTCAATCATGTTAGATTTTGTTGCGAGCGAAGCGAGTTAGGAAATCTTACACCCTGTTAAATACGCTCGCATTCGAGCGTCCCGCTTGGCGGGATTTAACGGGGTTACGTTCAGCTTATTCATATTCGCTCATACGTTTTACTGAATCTTACACCCTGTTAAATACGATTTGAGGCGACTATGTAAGAATAACTTGCCGTGGTGAGTTTTCAAATAGCGCTCCCTTTTCATTGCATCCCGACGATCCAGGCACGCCTCGGAGTAAATAAGCGTAAACGGTCTGCGATTTTGTGTTGAACCTACTCGTCCTTTTTGGTGCGCCTCAAATCGTCCTTTCAAATCTTGGGTATATCCCGTATAGAATTTGCCATCTTTCTTTGATCGGAGGACGTATACATAGCAGAACGTACTCATGATTTGAAAGGATTTAACGGGGTTAACAAAAATATAGTCGCTTACGCTTCTTATTTTTCTAAACTATCTCATCCGGATCTACCGTCACTTCTATATCTGGCGGTAGGGCACGGAGACGTTCCGCAAGAAGAGTGTCTGGCCACTTCTTCCTCTCTACTCGAATCACCGCCCTCGCTTGCCATTCGCTCTTGCCTATAGCAACAGGAGAGAGAGGGCCCACTAAGTCGGTATCTGAAAAAAGTTCTGTGATGTAGAGGCTTTTTTTCTCAACCTGTGCTTTTGTTCCTTTCCAGAGGAGGCCAAGGAATGTGGTAAATGGTGGATAGCCGTATTGTTCTCGCTCCGAAATATCGGCACGGTAAAAATCAGCAGGGTTCCCGGACATGAACGCCTTCATCACCTCGCTTTCGGGTTTTCTTGTTTCAACAATAAATTCTAGTTCCGCATGTTCTTGGAGGTAAAAGAGTATGGAGAGTGTGTGCTCGTGTGCCCTCCAGGCAGTAATGGAGAGCATGCTGTCAACCGAAGCTACCACGGCGATCGCTACTGACTCTTTGAGGTATGGCAACATCCGCTCTGTTCCCACGAGTATGGAGCCTTCCGTAGAGAAGAATTCTTCTGCAAGTTTTTTTGCTGTTTTATGCGTTGGTGCGCTGTCTTTTGTGAATGTGATGAGGGGAGAGTTGGGAAATGTTTTTGCAAGCTCACTTTCCACACGTTCGACTCCTACACCCAACGTTACCAAATTCCATCCTCCGCATGTCTTGCACGGGGTCTCTGACGGCAGTGTCGCTCCACTGCGGTGTGACATGAATACATTTCCGTTTTCAGTTTTGTGAAGAATCATAGGAACGCCGGTATCCGGGTCAGTGACTGGAGTTCCGCAGTCGTTGCAGACGGTCAGTGGAGCAATACCACGCCTCGCTGCAAATACAATTGCTCGCCCACCTCTCTGTATTTCGTGACCTATTTTTTCTTTCGTTTCGTCGGTGAGCGTGGCGAAGGTGCGTTTCGGTTTTGTTTTTGACGTTTGCTCAAGCGTTATTTCTTTTTTTCTGGTGTCCACTATCTGTACGTTTGCACGGGTGCTTGGCCTTGCTTGGGAGCGGGCAAGTTCGTCCATTTCATGTGCGTCTACTCGGTACCTTGTTTCGATGCGAAGTGGAAAATCCGCAAGAATGAACCGTATACCCATTCTTCTGCAGAGAGATTCGGCGCATCTACGAACATCCACATGTGGACGAGAGAATCCTCGGTATCCTCTAGCACTTTCACGCTCCACAACTATGGTGCCTATGTCTCCTCGAGGTATGGAAAGTGCAAATGCAGTACCAATAATCAAGACTGGTTTTTTGTTCGTTACGGAGCTATTCCAGTTTTCAATCAATTTTTTCTTTGTGATTTCGCTGGTAAAGAGGAGTACGTGTTCTTCTATGCCACGTTTCAGATTTTGCTCCATCTGCTCGGCTTCGATTACTGTTGGTACGATAATCATGACCGATTCACCCCTGGCAAATGATTCACGCGCTAAATTCCGGTAGGTACGCACACGTTCTTCTTTTTCTGCTTGGAGTACCAGAAGGTCTGCCCGCACACCAGGTTCGTGTGCCCCAGTCTCTTTTTCAGGAAAATCTTCTGCGGATTCTAATTTTGCAGAAGCATTAAAAAGTGTAGTCGATGTGAGTGCAGCAAACATGACGCTCTCATGCACCCCGTGCCAGAGTGCCGCATCTTTTGTGGCATTAATGAACGCACTGGTGAGGATGCGTTTTGGTTTTGCTTTTGCGGAAATTTTCTTTAATGCGAAACCAGCACTTCGAAGATCAAGTTTTTCTTCTCGGACATCTTTAGATTCAATCACGAGTGCTGGAATTGTACGGCCACGAACAGTGGTGGTGACTACCATTCCTTCCGGTATGTTTTCACGAGAGAAGAATGTCAAATGATTCGTAAAAATCCCACGTGCGATAGGTATGACTCGGACGATGAACATGATATTAGCTTACAGGTTTCAGCTGTCAGCTTCCAGCTTTTGGTAGGAAAAGCTAGCATCTAAACTCTAGAACCTTCTAGCTCGCTTCGTGTACAATAGGCTTCAATGGCTTCGAAGAACGTATTTACCATTGAAGGGCTGGCTGGGAAGAAGAGCCTTAAAGGTTCAATTCCTGTATTTGGTGCAAAAAATAACGTACTTAAGGTAATGGCGGCTTCGGCTCTCATCGAAGGGGAGTCGAAGTTCACTAATGTACCTAACATCGCAGATGTTACTTCCATGAGTCGAATTTTAGAGGGGCTTGGTGCCTTTGTGACTCACACGGGAAGCGAGCTTACCGTGAGCGCAAAAAGTTTGTCGGGAAGTGTTCTCGACCAGACACTTGCAAAATCAATGCGTGCGAGTGTGGTGTTGATCGGGCCACTTCTTGCACGTTTAGGTAGTGTTACATTTCCACATCCTGGCGGAGACGTCATTGGCGAGAGACCCATTGATATTTTTATTTCAGGTTTTCAAAAGCTGGGTGCGAACTACTCTGAAACTGCCGATTCTTACACTCTCTCCGCACCTGGTGGATTGTCGGGGGGAGAAATCTTTTTCAGAATTGTTTCAGTAACTGCAACAGAAACGTTCATGATGGCGGCGACTCTCGCAAAAGCTCCTGTTACGTTGAAAAATTGTGCAATGGAGCCAGAGATTGTTGCACTCGCTGAATTTTTGATTTCCTGTGGAGCGAGGATTGAAGGCGTCGGCACTCCTACAGTCGTCATTCACCCTTCCACTCTCACTCCTCCTGTTTCAGCTTTCCGCATCATCCCTGACCGTATTGAAGCCTCAACATTTCTTGCTCTCGGTGCCATTGCGGGAAATGGGCTTACTGTAACGGGGATTGTTCCAGAACATTTGGATGCAGTTCTTGAGGTGCTTCGCATGATGGGTGTTCCCTTGCGTGTTGAAAAAGACTCAATAACTGTTTCTGCCCCTGAAACTCTGAACCCCATTAAGTTACGCACGCATGAGTACCCTGGTTTTCCCACAGACGCACAAGCACCCATGATGGTGGCGCTCACTCAAGCGGAGGGGGAGAGTACGGTAGTTGAAACTATTTTTAATGGACGATTGAACTACACAACAGAGCTGGTGAGTATGGGTGCAAAGATTGCCGTAGTAAATCCTCATCGAGCTACCGTGAAAGGGAAAACATTACTCAAAGCACGTGACATTGATGGTCCTGACATTCGTGCTGGTCTTGCGTACATTCTCGCCGCCGCTATTGCAGACGGCACCTCGCACGTGGGCAACGCTCACTTGATGGATAGGGGATACGAGGCTATTGAAAAAAGACTAGCGGCAGTAGGGCTTTCAATTTCTAGAAATTAAAAAATCCAAGATATTTGTTTTGGATTTTGGAAAGCCTTAACGCCTATCGTTTTCTCTTTCCTAAACTGAATCGTACAAGATACCCACCCAAACCCAACAGAGCTATGCCTGAAATAAGAAGTGTTTGCACGATGTGGCTTTGAGATGCGATTCCAAAAAGTGCATCTACCATCTCACCTCTCTCAGCACCGAGAGATATGCCGGCTGACGTGCCTATGATGCTGGATTCTACGTTCAGAAAACCTTGTGCACTACTTGCCACTCCCACAGGCAAAGCGAGCACCCGCATCACTGGGTTCTTTTTCTTAGGTTGAATAGTTTCCTTCGGGTTGAACGTATTACTTATGAAGCGAGCTTTTGCGGTTGGTGCGGGAAAGACAGTATGGACAAAGTTCGGGACGTACTCAGGAGTCGCAATTACCCTCAAGCCTTCTAGTGGTGGCGGTCGGCGTTTTCTTTCGAATGGGATTTTGGGGAGGGTTTCTCTCAAGGCTGCTTCTTGGTGTCCAATTTTCATAATCTTTCTTTTGATGTTGTACTCCGTACGATTCTTTTGTCAATTTCTATAACGGGAAAAGTAAATTGTGCTACACCCGGGTGTAGCACAATAATGAGAGTGGTTTGATATATCAAATCAAAAACACCCTTGCGGGTGTTGGGGTTGGCGGTCATTGATGCCTGCTATCTTTAAAAAACGAATTTTTTCTTTCTTCCGGTTGCAAAGTCGAGCAGTGCTATTCCTCCCACTATCGCTGTCGCCGCTGTTGCAGCGAGAATTTCCTGCGGAGTTGTAAGGACTCCTCCGACAAGTCGAAGTCCGGCAACGAGGGTCACTTCTGTGAGAATTCCAGTTGCGAACAGTGCTGCCCCAACAGGAGCCGCAACAAGGCGAAGTACTCCGTGTCCAGCACTACTGAGAAGGCCTCTTTTAACCTTGACTGTTTCTCCGTTAGTTCGAGAGCTAACAAAGATAACGGATGGTTCTTGATGGGGAAGGCGTGACACGTGGGTACCTGCAGGCTCACCATTCATGCGAGGAAGGGTTTTTGCTGGAATTTCTAGTTGGCGCTCAACAGAAGCTTCACGAGGATGTGGATCTCTTTCTCCAAAGAATGTTTCTCCTCGTTCGGACATAGATTATTTAGAGGTGCATTTCAAAAGGCACCTTTTGATCCAATGGATTCATCGGGGTATCTATAGGTTCTACGCTTTCCCCGCCTGGCTTTTGAGGGGGAATATGGAAGATATCTGGTAAAATCCTATTCCAAAGTCCGTCCCGTAAATTCACTTTCGGTATTGGTGGCTCTGGAAGCATAGGTATTTTTTTTCGCATTTAAATAACCCCATAGTTTTAGTGTTTCTGATGTCCTTTCATTCGGTTTGCTATAAGCATTCCAAGCAATAGCATGCCCCATCCTGGTTTTTTTGATGCAGACGTTTCTTTGACTTCTTTTTTGTCTGGTTGGTAATCAAACCATGGAGCTCCCCACGCTCTTTTCTCACCGCCATCCGTCGGCTCATCATTTATTGCATCCCAATCCCTTCTAGTCATTCCTAGATGATTCTTCGGTTCCGGTACGTGCACAGTCTCTATTCCAGTTTCTGACATATGATTTTTGTTTATTTTAGCAAAATTAACTCAAAGTGTATTGTACTCCAATAGATATATTTGTCAAGTTTTGGCATCTATATCAATCTTGGACCTTAGTGTAGCTACATGAACTTTACGGTTTCTGCCACGGGTTCCAAGTATTAGGATATCTGGGGATACCCTCTTCTTTTAATATCGAAAGCCAGCCATTACTACACCCGTTCACTATTTCACTATACGCTTGTTCCATAAGGATCTTTTTAATGAAACCCACTGCTCCATACGTAGCTACTGCACCGGCACCCACAGCGAGGCTTTTTTCTGGATTAGCTGTTGCAAAATCTATAGCCATTTCCTTCAATCCAGTTGGCTGTCCGGTAACATACGTAGAAACGTAGTCGGCAATGAGGACACCGGGTACAGCTAATGCCGTAGCGCCAACCATAAGTCGCTGAAGATTGCGTGCTGATTTTGCCCATTGTACAGATTTGTCTATTGGATCCTTTTCAAATTTTGCCATACACAAGCTTTAAAATTAATTTCAATCTTCATACTTAACAATACTGAAAGGGTACTGTCAAGAATCGGGTTTGGAGCTCCATCTGCTACAATTATTCGCCATGTCATTCTTTTCTCCCAAACTCGGAATTGATCTCGGTACCACAACTACACTAGTGTATGTACCTGGATACGGTGTTGTTTTGAACGAGCCGTCCGTTGTTGCTGTGTCAGTGCATGATCGTAAAATTTTGGCGATAGGCTCTGAAGCAAAAGAGATGGTTGGCAGAACCCCTGATTCAATAATTGCATATAGGCCCATGAAAGACGGTGTTATTGCTGATTACCGTGTTACCGAAGCAATGCTCCGCTACTACATTAAAAAATCCTTAGGAGCATGGAACCTTTTCAAACCCGACGTGATCGTTTCTGTTCCTGCCGGTGTTACTTCAACAGAGCGTCGTGCTGTCGTTGAAGCAGCACTCAAAGCAGGTGCTCGAAATGCATACGTGATTAAAGAGCCGATACTCGCAGCCATTGGTGCAGGCATTCCTATTCATGAACCACGGGGACACATGATTGCAGATGTTGGGGGAGGCACTATCGATGTTGCGGTGATTTCTTTAGGAGGTATCGTTGCTTCTACTTCTGTGAAGTGTGCAGGAAATCGTATTGATCAGGCAATTGCCGACTACATAAAGAAAACCTACAACCTTGCCATTGGTGATAAAACTGCTGAAGATATTAAGATTGGCATCGGCTCCGCAGTGCCCGTTGAAGAAGAACTTTCGATGGCAATTAGGGGGCGTGATCTGCTTTCAGGTTTGCCAAGAACTGCTACTGTTTCTACGAATGAAATTGTGCGTGCAATCTCAAGGGAACTCCGGGAGATGATAAAGGCCGTCCGAACTGTGCTTCAGGAAACTCCACCCGAGCTTGCCGCTGACATCATTGATAAAGGAATTATTATGACTGGCGGAACATCACAGCTTCGCCATTTACCAGAGTTGGTATTTCGTCGAACTGGTGTGAGTGCGGTGCTTGCAGAAGAGGCAGCGTTTTGTGTTGCAAAAGGAACTGGCATTGCACTCGACCACTTGGAGACCTACAAAAAAACGATGACGACGAAGCGGAGGTAGCTTACATCCCTGGGACATGTTCGGTCACCTTCCCGCATTTTGTGCAACGTTTCTGGCATATTCCAAACCCACGGAAGTTAAATTTTACCCAACTATGCCAACACAATAATTTTCCAGGCTCGTTTGGTACAAAGTCTAAACCGGCCTTCATAAAATACTTTTTTCCTTCCCCCATATTTTTTGATATTAAGATCAGTTTATAAAATTCGACCTTTACATACATAGAACCTCTAAACTGCATTAAAGGTTACAACATGAATTTTTGATTTATCAAATCGCTTTCTTCAGGAAATAAAAAAATTGAAAAGGTAGTAGAATTAAAGAATGAAAGTTTCTGAACTTGCCCACACGAAGGAGTTACATCATGCGTATCTTGTTGTAGGAAATTCTGGCAAAGGGGCATCTGAGGTTTTAGCAATGCTTGAAACAAGGGGTGTAAAGACTGCAGGCAATGTGGACGTCCTTGTACTTTCTTTCACTGAGCTTTCCGTTGATAACGCACGTGAAATTTCTTCCTACGCTTCTTTGAAACCTCTTAAAGATTGGAAATACTTAGTGGTCACCTTTAGTCGAGCCACTACCGAAGCTCAAAATGCACTTCTCAAAGTTGTTGAAGAGGCGACTGGCAATACTATTTTCTTCTTTTCAGTTGATGCACTCGGGCATGCGTTGCCAACACTTCAGTCGAGGGCCGTTGCCGTTTCAGTTTCTGACGCACACATGCTTTCGGATGACGAAGATGCAAAAAAAGAAGCACGAGAGTTTCTTTCCGCAACTTTTGAAGAGCGTTCAAAAATGGTGGAGAAAATAACTGGGTACATCACAAAGACCCAAGATCGTTTGCCAGTGAGGGCATTTGTAAAAGAACTACTGGAACAAGTGCATACAAAAGGAGCTTCACCGCAAGCACTTCGTGACCTATTGGATGCACAAGGATATATGCGCCAGCAAGGCTCGTCAGTGAAAGCCGTTCTCGGGCACCTCGCCGTCACTCTTCCTCGCACCCGTATATAGAGCTTGCCTAAAAACCTCCCCCTGCCTAGAAATCTTTCATTTTCTACTCGACATTTCGTCTCGCCCGCAATGTACTCTCCGTACATTGCGGGCTCCGACTCATGTCTCATGACGAAAATGAAAGGTTTCGGCTTGGGTACCGCGGGTTTTTAGGCAAGCTCTAGGAATTCAAGCTTTCAGCTGCCAGCTTTCAGCTTCTAGTTACCAAACTGCAAACTTCTCCAAATGTGCTACACCCGGGTGTAGCACAGAACCTGAAAGCTGACAGCTCTTTGTAGTTTAGATATAGATACGCTTGATGAGTGGGTTGATGCGGGTTAGGAGTTCGTATGCGGATGCATTCATTGAGTCAGCAATGTCTTCTGCTTTTAGTTCGTCTTTTCCGTCTTTCCCTATAATAGTTGCGGTGCTCCCGACTTTTACGTTTTTAATTCCTGTTACATCAACAGAAATCATATCCATAGAAACTCGTCCCAAAACTTTCGCACGTTTCCCGTTAATAAGAACGTGTCCGTGTGACGAGAGTGCTCGTGGAAATCCGTGCCAGTAGCCGATAGGGCAGACGGCCACGGTACTTGCTCGCTTTAAAGTTTCCGTTGAGTCATAGCCAATGAAGCTTCCTTTCGGAAGTTTTTTTACTTCAGAGACGACTGCCCTCCACGAAAGAATGGGTTTCAGTGTGTATTTTTTTTCGAGCTGTTTCTTTGTTTTTTCATCTGGCCATATACCGTAGAGACCAATGCCAATTCTAACCATATCGAAATGCGATTCGGGGAATACAAGTGTTGGGCCTGTAGCTGCGGTGTGAAGTATAGGGTGTATTCCAAGAGCATGGAATTCTTGCACCCACACATCAAATTCTTTCAACTGTTTTTTTGTGTAGCCAGGGTGCAGAGGATCCTTCCCTTGTGCAAAGTGAGTAAAGAGTCCTTCTACTATCACTCGCTTTGTTTTTTTATTCCATTTCAAAAATTCACGCACTGCACCGAGGTCAGAGAGTGTGAATCCTTGTCGGTGAAGACCTGTGTCTACTTTGATATGAATTTTAACTGGTCGTTTGTATATTTCTTTTTTAAGTTGGTGTAGTTGAGTAATGCTCGAAACAGCAACTCGTATGTCCGCCGGTCCTGCATCCTTGATGCGTACATGGAGCGTATGTCCTAACACAAGAATCGGGCGACGTACGCCACTCTTTCGGAGCGATAGTCCTTCGACGATAGAATCTACGGCAATGTAATCAATACCCAGTGTTTCAACTTCCTTTGAGAAGTCGATGTGCGAATGCCCGTATGCATTTGATTTGACGACGCTGAGGAGTTTTGTGCTTTTGGGTATGAGGGAGCGAAAGAGTTTGTAATTGTGTTTTATGGCTTGTCGGTCTATTTCTATCCATGTGCGGAGCCTTTTGTGATTCATCGCTGTCATAGTATGTATATTCTAACACTGTGCGCTCTCAGAAAGTTTGGTACAATTGCCCTAGATGTACGATCTAAACGCATTCAAAAAAGTAGCACTCGAGAAAGTTGATTGGCTCATGGGAGAAATGTCGACCTTGCGAACGGGACGAGCAACGCCCACGCTCCTTGATGGTGTTTTCATCGAAGTCTACGGTTCCCGCATGAAATTGAATCAGGTTGCAAACATCACCATTGAAGATGCACGCACCTTATATGTGAATCCATGGGATAGGGAACAGGTAAAAGCAATTGAGAAGGCTATCGTAGTTGCGGACTTAGGAGTGTCGGCAGGCTCTGATGATAAAGGTATTCGTGTGTCGTTCCCAATGCTCACTGAAGAGCGTCGTCATCAGCTTATAAAATTGGTGCGTGGAAAATTAGAGGAGGCACGCATTCAACTTCGAACACTTAGAACAAAGGCGATTGCGGACATCGAGAAAGATGACGTGAGCGATGATGAGGCAAAGCGATTAAAAGGCGAAGTACAAAAAATAGTAGACGAGGTGAATGGCAAGCTTGAAGTTGCTACTGAGAAAAAAGAAATCGAGTTGGCTTCTTAGAGGTTTTAGGTGCTAGGTGCTAGGTTCTAGGTTAGAATTACAAGCTGAAAGCTAGAACCTGTAACCTGACACCTACTCATATGTCCATACTCATTTTCATCATCATGCTTGTTGCCCTCATCGTTGGGCATGAATTTGGACACTTAATTGTTGCGAAACTTTCTGGTATGAAAGTGCCAGAGTTCGGTCTTGGATTTCCTCCAAAGTTGTGGGGGAAGAAAATTGGAGAAACAGAATACACAATTAATGCATTACCGTTTGGTGGATTTGTAAAGATTGTTGGTGAAGACGATGCTGGGTTAGACGATCCTCGAGCGTTTGCAAGACGCCCAAAAATTCTTCAGGCAGCGACTCTGTTTGCAGGGCCATTTTCTAATCTTGTCTTAGGTCTCATACTCGCTACTTCCGCTCTCATGGTAGGTATTCCCGCTCTTGTTGGAGGCACAGAGAATGCAGAATATATACAGAATCCCCATGTGCGTGCCGTGCAGGTACTCGCAGGCAGTCCCGCTTTTACTGCAGGTATCAAAGCAGGGGATGAGATTGTTTCTATTTCCTCAAATAGCATTGAAACAAAGATAGAGAAGCCTGAAGATGTCCTCACTGCCATAAAAGAGGCAGAAGGTCCTCTTACGGTAGGAGTTCTTCGGGGCGGTGTGCAGACGGAGTTTACTGTTACGCCTATTAAAGGTGTTGATCCTGAAAATCCAGAACGGCTCGTTATCGGCATTGCACCTGCGCTCGTTGGGACACTAACACTACCTATTGAAAAGGCATTTATTGCAGGAGTCACTGACACCTTCACAGAAACGAAGGGAATACTGATTGGACTAGGAACACTCATCGGCCAAGCTTTTACACTCTCTGCTGATATCTCAACCATTACGGGACCCGTGGGTATTGTTTCTTTAGTGGGGGACGCATCGGGGTTTGGGCTTGGTTCAATTCTCTCGCTCGCTGCACTCATTTCAATGAACTTGGCAATTGTGAACCTACTTCCGTTTCCTGCGCTCGACGGTGGCCGACTGGCATTTCTTTTTGTTGAAACAATTTCTCGACGCAAGATTCCTGCCCGTGTTGCTGACGGGCTCAATATTGCTGGATTTGGGCTTCTCATCCTCCTCATGCTCGTTGTTACTGCGCACGATATATTTAAACTCGTCAGTTGATTGTTTTTATTTGTTTGTGTGCAGTGAGAGCAAAGAGATGGCATTGCTAACGCTTGACAAATCTTCATCATTTGTTACGATTTAAAGAGTTGAATAAAAGCGTTTGAGTTTGGTACCCAGCCAGACGAGCTGCACACGAAATTCCCTCGAGGATATAAGTGTGACGGAAAAGGAAACCGTGAAAAACTCCTAAAGCGTGTCAGTCGGAAGACAGGAGCGCGGAGAACAAAAAAAGGCGATGCCTCATCGGATCCGAAGGGATCAAGGTACCCTGATATTCCTCGCCCCTGCCTCCGTTCGGAGATAGGGGCATTTATTTTGTCCCAAGATAATGGTGTTATTCTAAAGAAATCGCTATGAAAAACAATCTCAAAAAAATACGTGAATCATCTCTGACTCTTGCTGGTGCAAGCGAAGCTGAGCGCAATAGGTTTTTGCGCTACTTGTCTGTGGCAGTGAAGAAAAATACAAAAAAGATTTTGCTAGCAAACGAAAAAGATCTTGCTCGTGCTCGCAGTAATGCTCTTTCTTCTGCATTCATTGAACGGCTTACTCTGGATGAAAAGGGCGTACGGCATCTAGTGGAAAAAATTCGTGACGTAGAGAAGTTGAAGAGTGGTCTCGGTGAAACAATAGAACAAAGAAAGGGAGCAGGTGGAGTACTCTTTAAAAAAGTTCGTACCTCTTTGGGGGTCTTAATGGTTATTTACGAAGCCAGGCCGGAAGTAACTATAGACGTCGCTACGTTAGCCGTGAAGTCTGGGAACGCAGTCATTCTTAAAGGTGGCTCTGAAGCACTTTCTACAAACCAAGTGCTCTATGAGTGCATTCGTATTGCGTTGAAAAAATCGAAACTTCCTGAAGAATCTGTGCATTTCATCTCCTCTTCGGAGCGTGCGGTAACGAATGATCTCTTAACACAAAATGATTTTATTGATTTGGTGATTGCTCGAGGTGGATACCAGATGGTGAAAGCCGTCATGAATGCTTCAACGATTCCGGTGCTCGCTCATGCGGCGGGAGGTGCAAGAATCTATGTAGACAAGAGTGCAGACCTTCATATGGCAGAGAAGATACTCATCAATGCAAAAATTACCAAACCCTCAGCATGTAATTCTTTAGACACTATTCTTGTACATAAGAACATTGCTCAAAAATTTGTGCCGCACATCGTCCGTGCTCTTGAGAAAAATGGTGTTACGGTGCTTGGGGACGATGCGTCGCATACGCTTGCGGGCACAAAGCGTGCGACCGCCAGTGATTGGGATACAGAATTTCTTGGACTCTCCGTTACCATAAAAGTGGTGAGCGATGTGGTGGAAGCGGGTGTTTTTGTGAACGCACACACGAAGCGTCACTCTGAAGGAATTATTGCAAAAAATAAAACAGTTCAGCGTGCGTTTGTGAACGCAGTCGATGCTGCTGCAATTTTCATCAATTGTTCGCCACGACTTCATGACGGTTACGTGTTTGGCTTTGGAGCCGAAATGGGTATTTCGACCTCGAAGTTGCACGCACGAGGGCCGGTCGGCTTAAAAGAATTAACAACCTATAAATGGGAAGTGTATGGAAAAGGTCAGATCCGTTGATAAAAAAATAGCCATTATTGGTGGAGGACACATTGGGAGTGCATTAGCTCTCGGGCTTGTGCGAAGTGCTCGAGTGCGTCCGTCTCAATTGACGGTAAGCGACTCACAGGTACAACACATTGCTCATCTCAAAAAACTTGGCATTACTGTTACCGCCGACAATGTTCTAGCTACAGCACATGCAGAATGGGTATTTCTTGCCGTGAAGCCAGGGAGCATTGGCACGGTATTGAAAGAGATAAAAGATGCAAGCAAAAAACGACTCATCATTTCTCTTGCTGCGGGAGTGACCATAGAAGATTTGAGACAAGAAACTAAAAGCTCGAGTGTTTCTTTTGCTCGAATCATGCCCAACATTCCTATTGCAGAGAATCAAGGAGTCATTGGATTGTTTGGGAGTAGGATTTCAGTGAGAGACCTTTCTCAGTTGAAGTACGTACTCCAAGGCCTAGGGTTTGTGCTTGAGGTACAGAAAGAATCTGAACTTGAGATTCTCACCGTTGTTTCTGGTTCTGGACCTGCAGTAGTTGCGTATGCAATTGAAGCTGTTCTAACCGCTGGGCAGACCCTAGGGCTTTCAAAAGATACCGCTACTGCTTTGGCAACACACACCTTTAAAGGCACGAGCGCCTACTTGGAAGCATCTCGCATGTCGCCTCAGCAATTAATGGAATCAGTTGCAACAAAAGGGGGCATTACCGAAGCAATACTTACAAGCTTGAAGCGCTCCGGTGTGCATCAAGGTTTTGTGCGAGCCCTCAAACAGGGACACCTAAAAATTAAAAAAACACGAAAGGCATAAATTTAGATCAGAACAGTATGTATAAAAGAATTGTTATAAAAATAGGAACTGGTGTCATCACCGATGCAGGCAATCTTGTGGAGGGAGTGGTGCGTGATCTCGTACAGCAGGTCATTGGGTTACGTGAACGTGGAGTTGATACAGTTGTTGTAACGTCTGGAGCTGTAGCAGTTGGGCGAAGTATCGTTTCCAATTTGGGCGGTTCTGAAGATTCAACCAATAGACAAGTGTATGCCTCCGTGGGGCAGGTGGGTTTGATGTCTCTCTATGCCAAGCTTTTTGCAGAACATGGATACGCTTCGGCACAGGTGTTAGTCACCAAGGGGGATTTTAGAGATAGAAATCACTACGCCAGCATGAAAGCGTGCTTTGAAAATCTCCTTCGGGAATCCATCGTGCCTATCGTCAACGAAAATGATGTTATTGCACATCACGAACTTTCTTTCAGCGATAACGACGAGCTTGCGGGTCTTGTGGCATCCCAAATAAATGCCGACCTCGTTATCATGCTTTCGAGCGTTGACGGCATTCTTGAGGGGACGGGGATTGACGGCCCAGTTATACCGGAAGTTACTCTTGAAACTGCAGAGTCACTTGCGCTTCACATCACGGATGCGAAATCTCAAGGGGGTAGGGGAGGAATGAAAAGAAAATTTGAAATAGCCAGAAGGTTGATGACACAAGGGATTGAAGTGTTTGTGGCAAACGGCAAGAAAAAGAATGTCGTCATTGATATAGCCGAGGGGCGTGTTTTTGGTACCCGGTTTATTCCTGACCGTAAAATTTCTGCAATCAAACGTCGTTTATCTAATTCCGAAGGGCTCGGGGCGGGTGCTGTGTACGTGGACGAACGTGCGGAGGAAGTGCTTATGTCGGGTGAGTTTGCCAGTTTGCTTCCTGTGGGCATTACAAAAGTCGAAGGCGACTTCAAAAAAGGTGATGTTATTGAAATCAGAAATCGAGCAAAAAAGAAAATCGGCGCCGGCATTGCTCAATATGATGCTGTAAGTGCAACCGAATTTCTGGGCAAAAAAGGCGGACGTGCCCTTGTGCATTACGACTACCTCTTTATTGGCTGAGTATCTTATAACCCCTACATCAGCTCTTCAAAACGCTAGTTTTGGAGTAAGGCTTTATTAGCTATACTGTGAGGTGAAATGAAACAATCACATCTATTCACCAAAACCCGTAAAGACGCCCCGAAGGACGAAGTGTCTAGGAACGCTGAGCTTCTCATTCGAGGAGGTTATATCCATAAAGAGGTTGCTGGTGTGTACAGTTTTCTTCCGCTTGGACTTCGTGTGCTCAATAAGATTTCCAATATTGTTCGCGAAGAAATGAATGCACTCGGGGCCCAAGAAGGCTTGGTGTCAGTGTTGCAGGATCCTGAAATTTGGAAAAAAACAGATAGATGGAGTGAAGACAATGTGGATGCGTGGTTAAAGACTGAACTTTCAAATGGCACTGCACTCGGTCTTTCATTTAGTCATGAAGAACCGTGGACGAGAATCATGACAAATCACGTTCACTCGTATCGTGACTTGCCACTTTACACCTACCACATTCAATCAAAATTCCGCAACGAACTTCGTGCGAAAGGTGGCATCATGCGGGGCAGGGAATTTCTTATGAAAGATCTCTACTCCTTTTCCCGCACAGAAGAAGATTTGAATCAGTTTTATACCGATATAGGTGTTGCGTATGAAAACGTATATCGCCGTGTAGGTATTGGGGACTCAACGTACCTTACCTTTGCAACGGGCGGAGTATTCAGCAAATGGAGTCACGAATTTCAAACTGTTTCAGACGTTGGTGAGGACACTATTTATATCGACATGGAGAAAAAGATAGCCGTGAATAAAGAGGTGTTCACGGACGAGGTGTTGCAAGAGCTCAGTCTTGATCGAAACGTATTGGTTGAAAAGAAATCAATAGAGGTCGGAAATATTTTTAAACTCGGCACTCGCTACTCAGTACCCCTCGGTCTTTCGTTCAAGGATGAAGACGGAGTTGAAAAACCCGTAGTTATGGGCTCGTACGGTATTGGCATTACACGGCTCATGGGTACCGTGGTGGAAGTTCTTTCGGATGCAAAAGGAATTGTATGGCCGGAATCAATTGCTCCATTTAAGATTCACCTCATTGAGCTTTCTCAGGGTAACGCAGAGGTACGAGCGTTTGCGGACTCTCTCTATATGGATTTATTGAAAGCGGGCGTGGAAGTCTTGTATGACGAGAGGGATGTGCGTGCAGGTGAGAAGTTTGCAGATTCAGAGCTCTTAGGAATTCCGTATCGTGTGGTCATTGGGAAGAGCGCAACTCCAGATGCAGTAGAAATTACCAGACGCACCGATGGAAAAGTCAATATGATTACAACGGATGCACTTTTAACCGGAGAGTATGGCTTTTAGAATCCCTCGAAAAATAACTGAACGGTTCTCGAAGGACATTGGCATCGATCTCGGCACCGCCAACACCCTCGTCTATCTTAAAGGCAAGGGCATTGTTATTACCGAACCATCGGTTGTTGCGTTGAATCAAAAAACGGGGCAGGTAGTTGCGGTCGGTGCAGCGGCAAGAGACATGATAGGCAGAACACCGACGCACATTGTTGCTGTTCGGCCTCTCGTTGAAGGTGTAATTTCTGATTTCGAAGTGACTGAAGAAATGCTCACATATCTTTTGCAGAAGGCGCACACGGAACGCATGCCACTGGGGCCTCGAGTGGTCATTGGTGTGCCATCAGGCATTACGAATGTAGAGATTCGTGCTGTCCGAGACGCTGCGAGGAATGCGGGTGCACGTGAAGTGTTCATTATTGAAGAGCCAATGGCGGCAGCTTTGGGAGCACGGCTTCCAGTTGAGAGTGCCGTTGGAAGCATGCTCGTTGATATTGGAGGAGGTACAACCGACATTGCGTTGATGTCTTTGGGTGGCATTGTGCGTGCAAAGAATATTCGTATTGCAGGAGATGTGTTGAATGATGACATTGCAAGCTATATACGCAGTGAATTTAAAATACTGATAGGCGAGCGAACGGCTGAGGACGTCAAGGTTGCAGTAGGCTCTGCACTTAAACTTCCTGTGGCGTTAGAGACACACATTCGTGGGCGTGACCTCGTTACGGGGTTGCCTCGTGAAATTGTCATTACAGATGCAGACATACGTGAGGCAATTGGTTCGTCAGTTTCTTCTATTGTTGAAGCTATAAAAGAGGTTATTGAAACGGCACCTCCTGAAGTCGTTTCGGATGTTATGCGTCTTGGTATTTTTCTTACCGGTGGAGGGGCGCTTTTGCGTGGACTCCCTGAATTGTTAGCGGCCGAGCTTAAAGTACCGATTCATGTCGTAGACGACCCACTGACTACTGTGGTTCGAGGTACCGGAATTGTTCTTGAAGACGTTGCAAAATATCGCTCAGTATTAGTAGACGACGATGATGGGGCGCTCGCAGGATTCTAATTGGTTTCTTCGTCTACTTCTAGGCGCTTTTGCGCTTGGATGTTTAGTCCTTCTATTTTTTTTCGGTTCGAATATTGGCTCATACGCTCGGGGAATTTTTGAAACTATAGTAGCGCCTCGTGTAACGAGTGGAGAGTACAGTGCACTTTCAAAAGATGCACTCATCGCACGTTTGAGTGTTGCGGATGCCGATTTGAATCGCATTGCCTATCAATCACTACTGTACAGTCTTCTTGTTCGTGAAAATGAAAACTTAAGAAAATCTGTAGGAGCTCGAGCAGTTTCTTCAGGGAGCACGGGTCGTGTTATCGCACGACCTCCTCAAACTAATTACGATACGCTTATTATCGATATAGGGCAGGATAGTGGAGTACATCAAAATGATATGGCGGTGTATGAAGGAGTCGCTTTAGGGCGTGTAATCACGGCAGACACTACAACCGCAGTAGTGAGTTTGTTTTCGAGTGCAGGTGTCTCGGCAGATGTTATTTTAGGCGAGCCTTCTGCGGTCGCAGTGGCGAAGGGTTTGGGTGGTGGTGCATTTGAACTCTCTGTGCCACAGGGTGTGGAAGTGGTAGTTGGCGATGTTGTGCGGTTCCCCGGAACTGAATCCTTAATTTTAGGTACTGTTCAGAGTGTTGCTTTTGAGGCACGTGACGTGTCGCAAAAAGTTCGGGTTGCATTGCCATTTTCTTTTGCGGAACTTGATTTTATTCGAATTATTTCGACCCCGTGACTCTACGTCTTTGCCTTACGGTCGCATTTCTCATGAGCGCTGTTGTAGCGAATTGGTGGCTCACGGTACTCATTGGCATCGTTCTTATTGGTCTTTTCCAAGCGTACATCACTCTTATTCTTGGTGGTGTACTAATGGATGTTTTGTTTGGTGCGCCCATGGCACCGCTTTGGGGATTCCAGTATCTCTATACAGCGCTTTTTTTAATTCTTGTAGGTTTGTCATGGTATCTGCACCGAACGCTCTCGGAATAGAACTCATCTAAGAACCTGTCTAAAGTAGGGTTTTCATTCACCCCTTTCGTACGTATAGTAGTATCTATGCATCGTGCCTTTTTCAATCGTAGACGTCGCTATCAAGAAATCGAACCAGACGAAATCCTTATTGATTCTGCAAACTTGCCTGCATTCGACACTTCACGTTTGGAAGGAAGAATTGAAAGACCGGTAGGCGCTAATGCCTTCCGTGGGTTTTTTGCACTCGTTGTACTGGTAGGTATTATCTTTGCGGGGGCATTAATTAATTTGCAGGTTATGCAGTATGCTCCTCTCGTAGCCCGTGCTGAAGCAAACCGGCTTGCACACTCAATTATTATTGCTGATCGTGGGCTTATTACGGATCGGAATGGTGTGGTACTTGCATCAAATACACTGCACATGCTCCCCGTAGCTTCTTCGACGGTGGATAGCAAGGAAAACGAGCAGAGTGCTTTTACGACACGAGACTACCCTCTGGGTTCTGCTGGTGCAATTGTAGTTGGATATGTTTCGTATCCGAAAGCCGATCAAAATGGCTACTGGTATCAAGAGCAAACTGAAGGCGTCATTGGTATTGAATCTCTATACAACACGGCACTCGCAGGTACTAACGGGCTTCAAATTGCAGAGACCAATGCACAAGGGGACACAGTGTCAGGAAGCATGGTGCGTGTTGCTGAAGCAGGAGCCGATATTCATCTTTCGCTTGATGCTGGAATACAAGAAGCATTGTATGGGGCAATAGCCAATAGATCAGAGGAGTCGGGTTGGCGTGGAGGGTCTGGTGTGATTATGGATATAGAGACTGGCGAACTTCTTGCAGTAGTAAGTTATCCATCGTTTGATCCTGAAGTGATGTCGAGCGGTACCCCTAAAGAATCTGTTGCAAAATTTTTAACGAGTGACCGTTCCCCATTTCTTGATAGGGCAGTTTCTGGGCTTTATACCCCAGGCTCCGTTGTGAAGCCGTTCGTAGCAAGCGCAGCCCTGCAAGAGCGAATTATCACACCTGATAAACAAATTTTATCGACTGGCTCCATTTCGATTCCTAATCCCTATGATCCTACTAAACCTACCATCTTCAAAGACTGGAGAGCGAACGGTTGGACTGATGTGAGGCATGCCATTGCAGTTTCTTCTGATGTTTATTTCTATGCAGTAGGAGGGGGCTACAAAGATCAGCCGGGCTTAGGAATTGCGGCAATTGAAAAGTATATGCGCATGTTTGGTTTTGGAAAGGAGACAGGTGCACCCATAGCTGGCGAAGAGTTCGGTACAATTCCAAATCCGGAATGGAAGGCAAACATGTTTGATGGAGAGCGGTGGTTTCTTGGAAACACGTACCACACGGCGATTGGGCAATACGGTTTTCAAGTTACGCCCATGCAGTTAGTCCATTCAATTGCATCTATTGCAAACGGGGGCACGCTCGTAACTCCCGTCATAGAAGCAGGAAAAACAGGATTACATGAAAGAGTTGCAGTGAGTGCGGACAATCTTCGTGTGGTGCGGGAGGGTATGCGACTGGCAGTGACGGAAGGTATTGCGCAAGCACTCGCAGTTCCCGGGGTGCACGCTGGTGCAAAGACGGGCACCGCTGAAATTGGTGCACATAAAGAATTTACAAATTCTCTCGTTGTAGGGTTTTTCCCGTATGAGAATCCAAAGTATGCGTTTGCAGTTGTGATGGAGCGTGCGAAAGCAGGTACTCTTCAAGGAGCACCTTCAGTAATGGGAGAGGTGCTCCGTTTCGTGGTTGCCGAAAGACCGGAAATGACAAAGTAGTCAAAGCTTCTAACTCTGAGCTGTCAGCTGTCAGGTTATAGCTTTCAGCTTTAATTTCATAAAAGCTGGCAGCTGACAGCTGGAAGCTGAAAGCTACTTAATTAAACCCGGAAGCTTGTTGTGTCGATTTGACGTTTCGACAATGGAGGATACAATGACGCATACCAGTATGAAAGCACGTGCCAAAGGCGACCAAACAGAAGAACAAAATCTTCTCTCTCAAGAAAAATTTGATGAATTAAAAGCAGAGCTTGAGCGTTTAATTACCGTCGCTCGAAGGGAAATCGCAGAAGGGCTTGAGTACGCTCGTTCTCTTGGTGATTTATCTGAAAATGCAGAGTATCAAGCAGCGAGAGAACTCCAGGCCGCAACGGAAGAACGCATTCGCAGGCTTGAACACCTTGTAAAATCAGCCGTCATCATTTCAGAAAAGAAAAAGGGAACAGCGGGCTTTGGCTCCACAATTAAAATACGCAAAAAGGGTGATAAGAGTGATCATTCCTACACCATTGTGGGAAGTGAAGAGGCAAACATGCGTGAGAATAAAATTTCACACCTCTCTCCACTAGGTGAAGCTATGATGGGTAAGAAGAAGGGCGAAACATTCACATTCTCAACTCCAAACGGAAGACAAGAATATACCGTCATCGAGATTTCTTAGTGTATGACAGAGGTTGTGGGTAGTGGTTTTTTAAAAACTGACAGACTCGCTAGGTTTGCACGTGCCCGGGCACTTGCGAAAGAAAGAAGAGAGCGAGCTCATGGCTTCATACAGGGAACTCGTATAGAGAGTGGTGACGTGCTCTATGTTCGCCATATTGTTGATAGAACAAACACAATAAAAGAAACTAAAGGGGTTTGTCGAGTTTCGTATGGTCGAAGTGGTGCATTCCATGGAATCGTCATCGACGAATTTCCTATACCGCTTCAGACCATACGCACCATTGCCATCTTGGATCGTAAAGTTAAATGAGTTTTTACCTTATAAGGTAAACCTCCACATAATTAAAAGAGCCCTTGAAGGGGCTCTTTTAATTATGTTGGATTATTTGCTGGAAGTGATAGGTGCTGCGAGCAGGCTTGCAGTATTTTTCAAAAAGAGCGTAAAGACAGAACCGAAAAATTTTATAACCACGTCCATAGGGGGTGGAAGTTCTATGTCTCCTACTTTTTGAGTCTGGCGTATTATTGTGGCTTCTGCTGACATATTGGTTAGATATATTATATTGTAAATTAAATAAAAGTCAAGTATTTGCAAACTATTAATACGTGGTACTTATTTTCACAAGCAAATCAGCTTTTACTCTGTTAGTATGCTCACATGTTCTGGCTTGATAGGGTATACGGACAAATAGAAACATTGCTCAAAGAAAAAATAGCGTCGGGTGACACGCTCATCGTTCGTGATGAAAAAACTGCCTCAGGCAGAGTGCATGTTGGCTCTATGAGAGCCTTGGCACTTCATGCCGCCATTTCAGAGCGTCTTACAGAAGCAGGTGTCCCAAATGTTTTTAAGTACGAGATAAATGATTTTGACCCGATGGACGGGCTTCCGGTGTACTTAGATGAATCGGTCTATAAAGAGCACATGGGGAAACCGCTTTTGAATATTCCATCGCCTGACCCAGCTGTAGCTTCCAATTTCGCAGAGTATTTCGCAGTCGAATACATTCAAGCGATTCATGATGCCGGCTTTACTCCAGAGTTTTATCGTGCAAGCGAACTCTATCTTTCTGGAAAAATGAATGAGCCAATCAAGATGGCACTTGATAAAATAGCTACTGTTCGGAAGATCTATGAAGAGATGTATGGCACCCCTCGTCCGGCTGACTGGTTTCCTATACAGGTCATCTGCGAGAACTGTGGCAAGGTTGGCACAACGAAAGTGACAGCCTTTGACGGCGAGAAAGTAACCTACGCTTGTTACCCTACGGCAGTGAAATGGACCGAAGGATGTGGGCATTCCGGTTCTATCTCTCCGTACAACGGAAACGCAAAATTATTATGGAAACTCGATTGGGCAGCGAAATGGAAAGTTGTTGGTGTTGATGTTGAGGGAGGTGGCAAGGATCATTATTCCAAAGGGGGCTCCCGTGATGTTGCGAGGCGCATATCACAAGAAGTGTTTGAATATCCAGAACCGTTTGGAGTATCAAATGAATTTTTTCTTGTGGGCGGAAAGAAGATGGCATCATCAAAAGGTCAGGGAGCTTCTGCCAAAGAAGTTGTAGATTTGCTTCCTCCTACAATTTTCAGACTTGCATTGTTTGGTAAAGACATGAATCAACAAATTAACTTCGACCCGGCGGGCGATACTATTCCCGTGCTCTTTGATACGTACGACACGCTTGCAGAAAAATACTGGAGTGGTGTTGTGGACGACGACTCAAGGCTTTTTGAATACATTCATGCTCCGTCTGAGCGGGCAGTGCTCAAAGAAAAGAAACGATTTCTTCCACGTTTTTCGCAAGTGGCATTTCTTGTACAGATGCCACACCTTGATTTAGAGTCTGAGATTCTTCGATTGAAAGGGGAAGCTATCACTTCACTTGATAGAGAAGAGCTTGAGCTTCGAGCCAAGTACGCAAAAATTTGGTTAGAAAAATCAGCATCTGACGAATTTAAGTTTTCACTTGCGACAAACAGTGTTCCTGACTCCGCAAAGAATGTATCTGCCGAGCAGAAAAAGGCACTTGCTGATCTTCTTAGTTTTATAGAGAGTCATGAAAAGCTCGACGGGTTAGCCCTTCACACAGAAATTCATGAAATACGAAAACGACACGCAATAGAACCCAAAGCTTTCTTCGGAGCAATTTACCAAGCATTCTTAGGTAAAGACCACGGACCAAAAGTAGGATGGTTCCTTAGTGTTTTGGATAGAGAGTTCGTTATTTCCCGACTCAAAGAGGTTTCTTGATATCTGTTGATAGTAGGATTATTATGCTTGTACTCAAATCAAAAAATCTATGGCGAGAATAGAAAGAGTAGAAAGAATGCTTGAGCCTGATCATCCAGTTCCTGGACGTACCGTTGTCCCAAAGGGGGAAAAGAAAGATGTGGTACATCCACTAAGAGTAGGAGATGTGATCCCAGGACATGTCATTCTAGATGACCCTGAAGAACAATAAAGACTTAACATAGGCACGATGACTGAAAGATATAGACAAGAGTTTCAAAAGACTCCTTCAGAAAAGGTTCGAGCTTTTGCTGAACGCAGAATGGATGATTCCCTGGTGGCTTGGATCAAAGGAAGGACTCTTGATTCTTTTCTCCATTTACTTGTGGGGAAAGGGGCACTTTTCCTTGCAGAAAAACTTCCAGAATTTGAAGCGCCGAGGGCCAGGATTGAGCCACTTTTCCCCCGCAAGGCAGAATAATTAGACTAGAAAATAGCCTAAAATTACCCGCCTTAGGCGGTTTTTTTGAAATGTGTTTCTCACTAAAAACCCTCGACAGGGGATGAAGCATCAGAAGTGTCGCCTAAACCCTAGCATTAAACACCTTAAGGCGAAACCTTAGGGTTTTTCAGAGTTTGTTTTTCTCTAAATGTTCCCTCCGAATTTGATTAGGGTATTCCCTAAACGTTAGCCACTAAACACTAAATGATCCCTGCGGATCCGATGAGGCATCGCCTGGCTGTTCCAAGTGTTTACACTGAGCGACCCCTGGGAGTCGAAGTGGGGATAAGTAAACATAAAGTGGGGCACAGTGTCATATAATAGGAAGTAAGTGGGACAAAGTGGCATATAAGTTTTGAGCCACAAAATCCCCTTTATTTTCATGCTCATTGGCGAATACCAACACACGCTTGATCCAAAAAAACGCCTTTCACTTCCGGCTCGCTTTCGTAAAGAACTTGGCAAGACAGTTATCGTTACTCGAGGTCTCGACCATTGTCTTTTTGTTTTCTCAGTAACGTCGTGGAAAAAACTTGCTGAGAAGTTTAGTCAACTTTCTATAGGTTCATCTGATACACGAGGATTTAATCGCTTCATGCTTGCAGGTGCCGTGGAGGCTGATGTTGATTCCGCAGGACGCATTCTCATTCCTGACTATCTGAAAGATTTTGCGACTCTCAAAACGGATGTCGTACTTGCAGGTGTGAATGACCGCATTGAAGTGTGGGATAAGAAACGCTGGGCATCTTACAAAGAGCAGATTGAGTCGCAAGGAGATGCGATGGCTGCGAAGCTTGGAGAAATAGGTGTCATATAAAAGCTTTCAGGTTACAGCTTTCGGCTTCCAGCTTTAAGAAAAGGAATATGAAAAAAACACTCAGAGAAAACTCAGAACTTGGAACTCTAAACTCTGAACTCAGTACTCATTCCACTGTTCTTTTAGATGAAACAGTTGATGGTTTGGAATTGAAAGCTGGAGCAACTGCGATTGATGCAACGGTAGGCACAGGAGGTCACTCAGAAAAGATTTCACACATAGTAGGGAAGAAGGGGACTTTGTTAGTTTTGGACGTTGATGAAAATTCGCTAAAACTCTCAAGAGAGCGTTTGGCTGATGCCCTTGGAAAAATTATTTATGTGCAGGGAAACTTTCGCAATATTAAAACTCTTGCAGAAGACGCAGGTATTACGAGTGCTGAAGGAATCGTGTTCGATTTAGGCTGGCACTCAGAGCAACTTGCAGGAGGCAGGGGACTTTCATTTAAGAGCGACGAACCACTTTTGATGACACTTGGCTCTGACGATAATCATTTGTATACCGCAAAAGACATTATTAAAGATTGGGATGAAGAAGAGATTGCAAGAATCATCAAAGAATACGGAGAAGAGAAATTTTCAGGACGCATTGCTCGGGTGATTGTTGAAGAACGTAAAAAACACACAATAGAAACAGCAAAACAGCTCGCAGACATTATTTCTTCAGCGGTTCCTGGTTTTTATAGACGAGGAAAGATTCATCCTGCAACACGAACGTTCCAGGCACTGCGTATTGCTGTGAATGATGAGCTCGGTGCACTCAGAGAAGCCCTCCAAGAGGCACTAGCACTCTTAGCACCGGGCGGAAGACTCGCAGTCATCTCATTTCATAGCCTTGAAGATCGGATTACTAAACAGGCATTTCGTGAAGCAGAGGATGCTGACAAAGGAGTACGTATTACAAAAAAACCCATTATACCGAGCGAGGGCGAGCGAAAGAAAAATCCTCGTGCCAGAAGTGCCAAGCTCAGAATTTTTGAAAAAAATAAAACACACAACCATGAATAAAAATCGACACAGTAAAAAAATACCAGACATCCAAGGATCTCTGCCTTTTGGAAGCCGAAATCAGGGAGGAATATTTGCCTACGCACACCCACTTGAACGCCGTGCGGTTGTTTTAGTTGGAGTAGGGTTTGTGCTCCTTGCCATTCTGTACGTGTATTTCTTGTTTTCCTCAGTTGTTCATGTCGCAGCACACCGTGAGCTTGTTCGTAGTGCTTCACGTGCTTCAGCCGAAGTGGCTAATCTTGAAACCGCATACTTAGCAAAGACTCAAACATTTACGGAGCCCTACGCCCGCTCGCTTGGCTACGTTGCGGTAAAGAATCCAACATTCGTTAGTAAATCAAGTGTTGTTTCGTTCAATAATGGAAGGTAGAAGGTAGAAGGTAGAAAGTAGAGCTTCCAGCTTCCAGCTTCCAGGTGCCAGCTTTTGCATTCAAAGCTGAAAGCTGACAGCTGAAACCTGACAGCTGTTTGAAAAGCTGAAACCTGACAGCTAATAGTTGCTTCATACGCTAGAATATAAAGATGACCGCTAAGTCAAAGTTTGCTTTTCGCATACGTCTCATTGCGCTCTCCCTCATAGCTATCGCACTTATATTGCTCGTGCGATTATACTTTCTACAAGTTGTGCACGGTAAGGAATACCGCCTCAAAGCAGAGGGCCAATACGTACAACAAAGCACCAACCAAATAGATAGAGGTAGTATTCTCTTCACCACGAAGGACGGCGCTCCTCTTTCCGCCGCTACTATAGCTGCGGGCTACACAATTGTTCTCAATCCGTCCCGCCTTGCGGATGCCCGGGGCACATTTAATACCCTCAAAGAGTTCCTACCTGAACTTGATCAGTCCATATTTCTTGAAAAAGCCTCGAAGAAAGAGAGTGTCTATGCAGAAATTGCAAAGCAGGTGTCTACAGAAACGGGAGATGCTATTTCTGCGTTAAAAATACCAGGAGTACAGGTTTTGGCATCGCATTGGCGTTTCTATCCAGGAAAAACTCTTGGGGCACAAACTATTGGATTTTTGGGTTTTGGTGCAGATGGTAAAAGTGTTGCTGGTCAGTATGGGTTAGAGCGTTATTACAATGGCGCACTCTCACGTGCAGATGGCGGATTGTATGTGAATTTCTTTGCGGATCTCTTTACAAACATTCGTGCGAAATTTTCTCCCGACACTGTGGAGCCTGGCGCTGATCTTGTAACCTCTCTCGAGCCGTCCGTGCAACAATTTTTGGAAGACGTTCTCAAAAAATATGATGAAGCCTGGCACTCCGATACCGTGGGCGCCATCATTATGGATCCCAAAACCGGCTCCATTGTAGCTATGGCATCACGTCCGGGTTTTGATTTGAACGATTTCAAAAACGCAGACCCAAATGCATTCGCAAACCCGCTTGTAGAGCGTGTGTATGAATTCGGCTCCACAATGAAAGCAATCACTATGGCTGCAGGCATTGATTCTGGTGCCGTCACCCCGACCACCACCTATGACGACAAAGGATTTCTTATTCTTGATGGTTCACGTATCAACAACTACGACCACAAAGCTCGTGGTGTTGTTCCTATGCAAGAAGTATTGAATCAATCACTCAATACGGGCGTTTCTTTCGTCGTCAAAAGAATGGGTACAACAAAATTTGCTGAGTATTTAAAAAAGTTTGGCATCGCCAGTGAAACAGGTATTGATTTGCCGAACGAAGCATCTCCCTTGGTGAGTAACCTGGAAAGCCCTCGTGCCGTTGAGTATGCTACCGCTTCGTTCGGGCAGGGAATTGCCATTACTCCGGTTGCGATGGCTCGAGCACTCGCAACGTTGGCAAACGGTGGTGTGGTGCCGGCTCCACATGTGGGCGTTGAGCTTCGCTATGGCGGTGGCATAAATAAAAAACTTGGATGGAGCCCGCCCGTGCAGGCCATCAGTAAAGAGAGTGATGAAATCATTACTCGAATGCTTGTCACTGTTGTGGATGATGCTCTCCAAGGTGGTAGGGCGAAAATGACTGACTACAGTATTGCTGCAAAAACTGGAACAGCACAAATTGCTAGGCCCGACGCTCGTGGATATTACACGGACAGGTATCTCCATTCATTTTTTGGCTATTTTCCTGCGTATGAACCGAAGTTTCTCGTGTTCTTTTTTGCGGTGTATCCTAAGGGAGCACAGTATGCCTCAGAGACGTGGACTCAGCCGTTCATGAATACTGTGCATTTTCTGATAAACTATTATGAAATTCCTCCGGACCGTACCCCAAGTGGCGAGTAGATGTGAGGGTCGGTACGTGTAATTGAAAACTCTAGATCATTTCGTATGCACAATCTCAAAGAACTTTTTCGTCACGGCATTGTATGGCTTTTGACACTAGAGGCAAAACTGGTGCTGAAGAAGTATCGTCCAAAAATTATTGCCGTTACAGGAAGCGTGGGTAAGACTTCTGCAAAAGATGCAATCTATACGGCACTTTCAAGTTCTTTTTTTGTTCGACGAAGTGAAAAGAGTTTTAATAGCGACATTGGCGTTCCCTTGACCGTACTTGGCGTTCCTAACGGTTGGTCAAACCTCTTTCAGTGGATGAGAAATCTTGTGGACGGCGTGTCACTCATTATTCTGAATGCCCCGTATCCAAAGTGGTTAATTATTGAAGTGGGAGCAGACAGGCCAGGGGATATTACTAAATCTCTTGCATGGCTGAAGCCTGATGTAGTAGTTGCCACACGATTTCCTGACATTTCTGTGCACGTGGAGTTTTATGCATCTCCCGAAGAAGTCATAAAAGAAGAGCTTGCCCCTGCGGGGTGGCTTGAAGAGGGCGGCGTTTTTGTTGGTAATGCGGACGACGAGCATGTTCGCTCTGCGACAACAAAAAATGGAGTAGAGCGAATCACATTTGGTTTTGGAGATGACGCCGAGCTCAAAGCAAGCTCGTTCCATCCAACTGAGAAAGATGGAATGCCCACTGGCGTTTCTTTCACTGTTACATACCAGGGCGACCAAGGAGCAGTATTTATTCCTGATGTCGCTGGTCGCTCTCATGTGTATTCAGTGTTGGCAGGAATAGGTGTTGCACTAGGTGTTGGTGTTCCTTTGAAAGACGCTTGCCTCACGTTCCAGAAACATGAACCTCCAAGTGGTCGCATGCGGTTGATCCCGGGCATTCGAGGGTCTGTCATTATTGATGACACGTACAACGCATCTCCTGTCGCCACCGAAGAGGCCCTCTCTGCACTTTCAGACATTCCACGGACAGGCAGGCGTATTGCTGTGTTGGCTGACATGTTGGAGCTTGGAAGCTTTTCGGTTGATGAACACCGTCGCATTGGCGCATTGGTTCCGCAATCAGCAGATACATTAGTCACCGTTGGAGTTCGCACAAAAAACGTTGCTGAAGGTGCACGTGAAGCCGGTATGGCGGAGAATACTATTCTCGAGTGTGAGAGGGGAGCCGATGCCGGAGTAGCACTTGTGTCTATGGTTCAGCCTGGCGACGTGATTTTAGTCAAAGGTTCTCAATCGATGCGTATGGAGCGTATCGTGAAATCTCTCATGCTAGAACCCGAGCGAGCGAAAGACTTCCTTGTCCGCCAAGATGCGGAGTGGCTGTCGAGAGGGTGAAAGATAAGCTTTCAGGTTCCAGCTGTCAGCTTCCAGCTTTTGGGGAGGAGGGAGAAGTTATTTGCTTTGCGTAATACCCCAGGTTAGATTTCTTTGACATTTTATATTTTTGTTTTATTATGGACACATAGTAGGTATCCTACTTATCAAAGAAATGGTAATAAAAAGAGAAAGACTTGAGGACAAATTAAGCGAAGCGAGAGAGTTCGTAGAGTGGTTGAATGATGCGGCATTTGCTGATATCGAAATAATCCTCAACCGCACAGATCATCTATCCGCAAGGAATACTCTACGGTTATCCAATTTGATTCAGCGAGCCTTGGGTGCAAATACATCGGGAAAGCGAGGGGCGCTTGTAAAAGAGTTTGAGCATATTGGAAAGGTCATGTCTAGGTTAGGTGTGATAGAGGAGGGAAGAGAGGATAGAGCAGATGAAGCAAGAAAAGCATCTCAACCCGCTCCGACCAAACCTCCCAAAAGACCTCATCTTGTAGTTGTGGAATGAGAAGCTAGTTCTCTTCATCTCGGATCTGAAGGGATTATAAGAAAAACTAACTTCTTTTTCTTTCCAACTTGATACTATAACCAAGTTGGAATAGAAAAATAAGAAGTGGTGAGGGTGGGGGATTGAGAAAACCTCTTGGATGCTGTATTTTAAGCTGAAAGCTGGCACCTGAAAGCTGTAAGCTATTTAAACTGGCCCTATCGTCTAACGGTTAGGACACATCCTTCTCAAGGATGGAATCGGGGTTCGATTCCCCGTGGGGTCACCACACAAGAAAAATTCCCGCTTCAGAAGCGGGCGTTTTCTTGTGTCTGGAGAATACTCCAGCTGGGAATCGAACCGCGGGCCGCAGGGAGCGAAGAGCGACCGTAGGTTTCGAGTCGTAGCAACGACGAGAGGCGATTCTCCGTGGGGTCACAAAGTACAAAAACATGCCGACTGCTCGGCATTTTTTTGACTTTGTGACAGCCGGAGCCATGTCGCCTGCGACGGGCGAGGCGGGGTCGAGCGCACTTAGTATTTTGTGAGTTTCCGAAACAAAATACTTAGTGACGGATGACCACAAGTGACCCCAAGCAGAGTATTTAAATACTCTGCGACGGCAAAGTTTTGAGTTGTGGGCCACAAGTGACCCCAAAACTTGCCGTTTCCCCGCAAGGTTTAAGAAATGGTGCCCGTCACCATTTTTCTTGTCAGAAAATGTGTTTTGACTTAAGTATAAAAGATATGTATAATAAACCCCTCATGAAATCAACGATAGAAGCACAAGTAAAGAATTTGTTTCCAGGCAGAGAAGAAAGCACTCTAGAAATTGAAGGGAGCACTGCACATATTTTTTTTGATTATCTCTTTTTAGACACTGTGTTTCGTAAAGCTCACGAGGTAGCTCATTTTCTCGAGGGCAATAATCGATTTACTGACGTAAAAACGGATTCGAGGTTTGTTTTTCCTTTCCCCGTTGCAAAACACTATGCTTCTCGTGCTCGTTTATCTCCCCCTATAGGAAAAATTGAAAATATAGCTGTTCATACACGTAAAGATGGTGGCTAATCCGTGAGAAATGGTGGCTGACCCCATTTCATGGACACTAAAGACAAAATAGAGATGCCTTGTGGGCTATTCACATAGTCTCTAGTAAAATATTTCATATAGTGGTAAAATATATTTCTAACCTCACCACCTCTGTCCTTCGGGCAGGGGTGGTTTCTTTTGATATGATGGTCTAATGATATTCAATAAAAAACAGAGAGTCGCTGTTTATATTGATGGTAGTAATACTTACAATAGATTGAAAGCCTTCGGACTCCCAGAACTTGGAAAGAAGTTCGATCATTCGGCATTTATTTCACATATTGTTGGAGCAAGAGATTTAGTATCTAAAAGATACTATGTTGGAATTGTTAAAAATTATGACAATACATCTGAAGGTGAAAATCGTGTAAAGAAACAACAGATGTTTCTGGAAGCCTTGCGAACATCGGGTTTCGAGGTGAAATCAGGGAAGATTATGTACGACAGTGGAAAGATAAGAGAGAAAGGAGTTGATGTTAAGTTAGCTGTTGATTTAGTCATAGGAGCGGCCGACAATTTATATGATGTTGCTATTGTAATTAGTTCGGATACCGACCTGATTCCAGCAATTAAATATGTTAGAAATGGAAAGAAAAAGGAGGTTGAGTACATAGGTTTTGCGGGTGCACCTTCAATGGGTATGATAAAAGAATCTAGTTCACAGCGTTTATTTGCTAAAGTAGATTTGGTGCCGTTTCAGTATTTAAAATAGGTATTACTAGAGCCATGATTGGTTTCCCCGTGAGGCTTAAGAAAAGGTGATTTACTCCGTTTCTTCATTTTATGAGTACTTCATTTGGGTAAGAAGGCAGATTGCGCAGTAATATGAGAATATGGAGTTAATGAAGAGACTTCTGGATTTACTGAAATACGTTTGGAGACAATACCGTTTCCTTTCTATAACATGGCTTCTTTTCATAATACTTACTTTTATAACCTTTACCTTCTGGGGAGTTCATTATATTGGGAAATGGATAACCGCAGAAGTTGAAATCACCTTGCTAGGTTTTTTTATCCTCGGAGTTGCACTGGCAGGATTATCTATTTTCAATAAAAACTTATCCTACAGAGGTTTTAGGTTTTCCCCTTGGTCGGTTGGACTTGGACGAGATTTATTAGACTTCAAAGTTCCTTCAAAGAATTATGCAAAAAGCATTCAGGAACTTGAAGACTACGTAAGTGTTGTTGGTATTTTTGGTGAGATGGGCAGTGGCAAGTCTTCTCTGACTAGGATGATCGTTGAGCAGATGAAGAAAGATTCATTGTTATACAGCTACATTTCTCTCACAGAAACGAACGAAACAAAAGATTTTGAGAAGCTCTTTCAAGAACGATGGTTTGAAGCCATAGGAAAAAACTATCCTTTCAGGTTGGGTTGGACAGATCAACTTCCTGTCATGGAAGCTATTTTGAGAGAATCAAAGAACGGTTTATTCGCCGAACTTATCCGTTTTCTGACTTTGAACGGGATCGGACTATTCCCCACAAAAGCAAAGGTCTGGGACAAATACTTGGACCCGGTAAATAATCCGCAACTCTGTTCTCGGAGAGTTGGAAAATTTTTCGGCAACATCCCTCTTTTTTCTGAAAGACAATTCATTGTGGTTGTTGATGAGCTTGAGAGAGCTCATTTGGAGGAAATCTATCGCGTCATAGAAATTATTGAACGTTTCAAATATGAAGGCAGAGGCGGTTTGCCAGTACAAATCGTATTTCTTCTCTGCATCTCACCACGAGATTTACAGGACGTGATAACCAATAATGTATCTGAAAAAGGGGCGCTAGTCGGGAAATTTGTATTTGATGATCCAAAGAGTATAGGAACTCAGATTTTTATTCCGACCCCGTCAACCTTTCAAAAGCAGATTTTCATTAAAACTTTGTTTGATCAGATGACTGATTCTCAAGGCCTGATGGAGAGAGAGATTAAGAAAGTAGGGTCACATGAGATATATGGTATCTCCTCATTCCCGCATGGAAGTTTTCAAGAAGACGATAAAACAGCCCTTCAGTTTGCACTTAGTGTGTTTATAGATGAAACTCCACGTGCTTTCGTAAGAACGATGAATTCGGTTAGATTCTTCCTGTCCATGTTTTCTTCAGAAGACAAAAAATTAGGCTTACCAATTAGATTGGCTGACTTAATTGTTTTGGAGTACATCAAAATACGATTTCCGTATCTTATTGATTTTATAAGAAAAACCATTGAACATGTACGTCCGTATTCTGAGTACGTCAACAATGGAGGGATGCGATCGTATTTTTATAGAAAAAATCTACAGGAAGAAAAAATCAGTGATATTTTTCGCTGGATAAAGCATGAAATGGGTATTGATGTACCGGCAGAAAAACAGAAACATATAGGCGATCTCTTGACTCTAGTGGCTCATAGATGGATAGAATTTCCGTCTTCACCAGAAATGACTGACATAGGCAGACAGAAGTATTGGGATTCTCGTTCAACCTCTGATCCGGAAAAAATGCTAGAGTGGCTCACTTTTACTAAGGAGTCCCCTCAAAATAAGAGTACGTATCGGATCAGTCGCGAAATCTACGATCAGCATATTTCAAAAGGGGCTTCTGTTATAAAGGCTCTTCCGGGCGATGAATTGGCTTTGTATGCAAGATTCCTTTCTCAAAGCCAAGTTAACAACAAGGAAAAGCTTTTAGAGACTCTTCGGGAAGTTATTAGGCGACTGATTCACAAGTCCACAAAGAAGGATCAAGCTTTTTCAATAGAAAAAAACACTGAATGGGATTCTGTTTACCAGGATGCGATTTACAGAGCTATCTTTCTTGCTCTAGCAATTATTGAGCAGGAGCCACAAATTGTAGAGCCGTCAGAAGAATTGAAAGAAGTTTGGGATCTTTTGAAAGAGATATTTTACAGTAAAGATGTTCAAAGTTACGTGAAGCTTACTATTCTCAACTCTTTCGGGAATAACACTAGGGGCTCTGGTAGCGTTCATGCACGCCTTTCTTTCGCCTTGCAAACCTTGAGAAGTAAAGGATACGAGGAAGAAATAAAAAGTTCGATCAAACACGTCTTTGGTGAGGTAAAAGAAAGGTATTTTGATGGCAAACAAGATATCTTCTCAAAAGAAGATCATCCGTTCTTTGTTTTATATCAGACATGGTCGGGTAAAAAAGATGATCGGTTAGGTATTAAACAAATGCGAAACTCCGCAACACGTACACTGGAAAGACACCCGAGGGCATTAGAGGTACTTTGGAAGAATTTTCCATTGCAACAGGGCTGGCGTTCTTATGAAGATGTTTTGAATTCAAGAGACTGGTTTGTGTGGGACGACAAAGGTAATTTCAATATCTATATTCCTTTGGGGGATTTAGTGGTAATCACCAAAAGAGCAAAAGTAAGTAAGGAGCTCCTCGCTAAAGCCGCATTCTGGGGTGGGAATGAGGTTATGAATCACGAACGTCTCAAACAGAGGTTTGAGATAAAAGATGATCCGGAAACGCTAAAAGCTGTGCTCACAGCGAACGGGCTGTACGAAACACCTAATCCTGAAAACTAATCTAACGATGCAATCTTGTAAGGGGAATGTGGAAATGCGAACAATCACCATTTCTCCTAGAGGAAAGACCATCAGTGAATAAACCCACTCCCTCTCTCACCCCCAGCGTATAATTCCCCTCATGAAGCGTTTCCGCTCCATGAGCCCGCATGACTTCTCGATTCTAGGCTCAATCGCTATTTCAACGGGAGAAGAGATAATCGCAAAAGTAAAGGCTGCAAGAGATGCGAGCCCTGCCTGGCGTGCTCTCGGAGTTGCCGGTCGCTCCGAAATCCTTCGTAGAGTCGTTCAAAACCTCAACTCAAGGGCGGAAGAGTTTGCCACACTTGCCACCAAAGAGATGGGCATGCCTATCAAGGAGAGCAGGGAAGACGTGCAAGATGCGCTTCGCTACTTTTCTTGGTATTTGGATAACGCTCCAAAATATCTCGCTCCTGAAGTTACCTATGAAAATAGCGAGGAGATTCACACTGTGTACCGTGAGCCTCGGGGCGTTGTGGGTATAATCGTGCCATGGAATTATCCTGCATCAAATTTCGTCTGGGGATGTGGACAGAACTTGATTGCGGGCAATACGGTAGTTTTTAAACACTCTGAAGAAGTGCCCCTGTGCGGACAGCTCATTGAAAAGATACTGAAAGAAAGCGGTGTACCTCTCGGAGTCTTTAGTGAGGTGTATGGGAAAGGGCCTGTGGGTGCACTTTTAGCACGCCAAAATATAGACCTCATTTGTTTTACCGGGAGCACACTTGCGGGCGAATCTTTGTATCGCACTGCAGGGGCGGGTATGAAGAAAATTGTGATGGAACTTGGGGGCTCTGCACCAGGGATAGTGTTTGAAGATGCTGACTTGGATGTGGCAGTGGGGAGTATATATCATTCTCGATTCTTGAATGCAGGGCAGTCGTGTGATGCGCTGAAGCGTTTGTTGGTGCACGAAAATGTGTGGGACAAGATGTTGCAGATGCTCAAAGGAAGATTGGATACCCTTGTTCGCTTAGGTGATCCCATGAGTCCGACCACAACAATGGGACCCTTGGCTTCCAAGCAACAATTGAATACCCTCGAGCTTCAAGTGGCAGATGCGGTAGGCAAGGGTGCCTTTGTACTTACAGGAGGCAAACAGCCAGGGCTACTTGGTGCATACTATGAGCCCACACTTCTCATTAACATCACTCCAACCATGCGAGTGTGGCAGGAAGAAGTGTTTGGCCCTGTGCTTCCAATCATCAAATTCAAAACCGAAGAAGAGGCAGTAATACTTGCGAATGATACTGACTACGGTCTTGGTGCGTATGTGTACACGAAGGACAAGGTAAAGGCAGAAAGAGTGAGTGCGTCTCTCAAAACTGGAATGGTGAGTATAAATGGCGTGAGCTATGTGCGACCAATGAATCCTTTTGGTGGCTACAAACGCTCAGGCTTAGGCCGTTTGCACGGACGGTGGGGATTTGAAGAAGTGACAGAGGCGAAGGTGGTGGCTCGTCCTAAATAACACGTAGCCTTTTGAGTGACAGTGGGTCAGTCAGAGTTACCTTTAAAAACCTTTTTAGCCTCTAGTAGTGCGGCACGCAAAATGCCGTCAGTCATTTTTCCATTATTATCTACTCGTCTTGGGGTGTCCCAGAAGGGACGAAGAACAAATTGCAGATTTACAGTTCTACCTCGACTGGTGACACGAATTGTGCAACATTTGTCAGCTCCTTCCGGCCACCATCTTCCGATAGCTTGTACGGTTTCGCCTCTTTCTAAAGTTGCACCAGGGGAGGGTATGTGCCCACGGGCGAATCTACCGTCGATACTCATTCGGGTACTGTAATGTATTTGTTAAAGATGTCAAAAGTTACTTGAGTTACATTTTTTACTTCAAAACATCTCGAACTGTTTGTGTGCATTCATCTTTGGATCTCGCTTTAATTGCAAAGCCCTAACGAGTTCATCGGGGGACATATCAATTTGCATAAATCTTAAAAACTCTCTTGCTCGAGCTACTGAAGCAGGTTGTTTGCCGAGCCAAAGCGAAAAACGCTCAATTCGAGCACGCATGATTTTTTCATCGCTCACGTTCAATGATTATCTCACGAACTGTCTTGCTATCTTTGTTATAAAATTCCCAAAGCTTTTTTTGCAGCAAATAGTGCAGCATCTCTCAGTCTTCCAGATACGTGACCAGTCCTATCTATTCGGTCTAATCGATTAGATGAGTCAGGCTGAAAGGTTAATGTCTTTTCGCCTTCTGGTCCGGAAACCACTACATCGCAAACCATCCAACCGGCTTCTTGTCGAACGTGGCCCTCGCCAACGCTTTCGTTGCTACGTTCTAGTCTAATCCGTAATCTTCTTAGTTTGCTGTTTTCTTCTAGCATTTTTAAAATATAATACGTTTAACAAGAATGTCAATAATTACGGTTTGCAAATTTTATACATGGAAGGTGTACTATTACCTCAGAGATAATACTTCATGCCATGCACACAAAACCAAAAAGACTCTACAAAAGCTCCACGGACAAAGTACTCGCAGGTATTTGCGGTGGAGTAGGGGAGTATTTTGATATCGATCCTGTGCTCATACGAGTCATCTGGCTCTTGGTCGTGATCTTTACCGGCTTTGTGCCAGGGGTCCTTGCGTACATCGTTGCAACATTCATTGTGCCGGAACGTCTTATTACTCAATGATTAGTATGTAATGCATCTTAAAAGTATGGATAAAATAAAAATAGAACATCACACACTCTCAGGAGGATTCTGGATTGCGGCTTGGCTCTTCACCATTGGCTACTTGCACTTGAGCTTCTGGGAAGGAGTGTTGGCAGTCGTCGTGTGGCCGTATTACTTGGGCGTCGCACTTGCTGTTGCAGGATAATTCGTAATGATTTGAATCTCCAACTATGGAACATACACATCATGCACATGCACATACGTCTTTGAACAAGGTTGCTTTCAGTGCCACGCTTCACTGCCTCACAGGATGTGCCATAGGTGAGGTCTTCGGTATGGTTATTGGTACGGCATTCGGTCTTAGCAATGCAGTCACAATATTCATTGCGATTGCTTTGGCATTTGCCTTCGGATATTCTTTGACGCTTTTGCCTCTTGTACGCTCTGGCATGGCACTTGGTACGGCACTAGGACTCGCATTCGCTTCTGACACACTTTCTATAACGACCATGGAAATTGTGGACAACGTGGTAATGGTTTTTATTCCAGGTGCACTGGATGCTGAACTTACTACCTTCATGTTTTGGGGGAGTTTAGCCGTCAGTCTTGCCATTGCCGGAGTTGCGGCATATCCCGTTAATAGGTGGCTCATAGCCCGAGGCAAAGGTCATGCGGTTTTAGGAGATCACCATAATCACTAACCTTTTGTGTTTAATTTGTCTAAAAATCAGCTCCTCTCCGCTTTGCTTATCCTCACTTTTCTTTTGGTAGGCATTTTTGCACCACTTGCCATGGCGGGAATGAGTCATCACGGCATGGGTAGTATGGACGATTGCCCGTTTATGCCGGGCGAAGCGGTCTTGTGTGAAATGAATATTTTTGCCCATCTCACTTCATGGCACACACTGTTTGCGGGACTTACCCCTGAGTTTGTTACTTTTGGAGCACTCCTTTTTGCAACACTGTTTGCACCAATGTTGTTCCGTCATCTTTTTGATCCACCAGATACTTCAACACAACACGTCACTTCTCTGCATTCAAGGGATTCGTATGCATATTTTCTAATATCGCTTTTTCTTGCAAGTAGTATAAGTCCTCGTGCACCGTAGATAGTTTTTTGTTTTGTATTATTTACACTCATAAAAAACTATGGAAATAAAAAACAACACTCTTATCATTGGACTTCTCACTCTTATACTCGGCCTTGTGATTGGCTACTTTGTAGGAGTAAGTCGCCCAGTAGTCCAAGTACAGTCCGACATGTCTAGTATGCACGGTGCTATGAACGGCATGACAATGGGTTTGTCGGGTAAAAGCGGAGACGAACTCGATAAAGCTTTTCTGGAGGAGATGATTATTCATCACGAAGGAGCCGTTGAGATGGCAGAAACACTCCTTAAGGGTACAAAGCGACCAGAGCTCATAAAGCTCGGAGGCGACATCATTACTGCCCAAAAAGGGGAGATACAGATGATGAAAGATTGGCGAAGTAGTTGGTTCGCTCAATAGCACACCTACGGCATTAGAAACAAAACACACCTCTAGAGGTGTGTTTTGTTGTATAGATCTCTGTAACCATACAGCCTTCTCATCCGGTATACACTATATCTATGACTAAAAACTATTTTCTCAACGCACTCTCCGGAGCGCTCTATGTAGTTCTCGTGGCATCGTTCATGTATTACGTTCCTAAGACCTTTGGACCTTCTGAAAGTGTGATGATTCCTATCGCCATCCTCTCGCTCTTCGTTCTCTCGGTGTGCGTGATGGCATGCTTGTTTGGGTACCAGCCTGTGAAGCTGTACTTAGAAGGGGAGAAGAAAGCCCCACTAGAGCTCTTAGTAAAAACAGTAGCAACGTTCGCTGGCTTCACCGTTCTTTTTCTTGTAGGTCTCTTCTTTTCGACTTTTCTCTAGAACCTTCCCTGTTACAGTTCACATTTTGTAGTGTCAGTTACAGCAAGTAGTTGGAGTGTTGCCTTACATAAAGTCTCGAAGCTCTCTGGCTTCTTGTATACATGATCTTCGCCGGCGAATGTGAGAAGCGTAACGTCTTTGTGTATAAGCTCTAGGGCGATGGAGAGGCCTTTTGATTCCGAGTAGGGGATGGTCATGTCTTTGTCTCCGTGCGCCAAGATTACTTTTTGCGTCGTGAGATTGGCGATGCCGTTGTAGATAGAAGCATCTGCATGGAGTGCATAATTTTCTTCTCCAACGGGGCCTCCGAACTGCACGTTGAATATGGAATTGTTGAGGTTGCTGAGGAGTGTAAGCCAGTCGGCAACGCCGTTTATTGAGATTGCTCCTTTGTACATAGTAGGAGTGTCAGTGAGAAGCTTCAGAGCTAAGTATCCGCCGTAACTGTTTCCCATGACGTAAATGTTTTTATAACCATTTCGAGCAGCGAAGTCTTTGATTGCTGACTTAGTGTCTAAGGCATCTTTCACGCCCACTTTGCCAGAGATAGATTCAGCAAATAGACGTCCGAAACCGGCAGACCCAGGGTAGTCGAGTTTTAAGACGCCAACGTTAGAGCTTCTGGCATTTTCCAGAATCCAGTCATACCCGCCGTAGCTCATGTATGGGTGATAGCCGACACTCGTTTGCCGGTAGGGACCGCCATGGAGCCACACAAGCAGTGTGTCGGAGTGCTTGCTTGATTCCAAAAGAAATACTCCAGAGAGTCCGCTTTTGAGTTTTACTACTTTTCCTTTTGAAGTTTGAGCGTTGCCGGCAGGTACGGAGAGCGTTTGGAGTGCCTTAGTTTTTGGATCGTAGATTTTAGGTCGAATGCCTGTTTCAGTTGCTTCAGCAAATAAATAGACGTTTCCAACTTTCTGCAGGGGGGTGGCATACGAAACATTGTCAGCAATCTTCTTGAGTGCTCCGCTCTTCAAAACATATTCGTACAGAGAATATTGGTACGGGTTATCGCGGTTTGCCGTAAAAAATATTGTGCCAGCGTCTTTCCAAAAAACATCCGTAACGGCGTATTCACGAGAGAACATTCTTTGGCTGATGAATGTGCCACCGCCTGCTTTGAGGGAAGAGAGAGTGACACGGTACAGCGTTGGTTGGTTTTTAATGTCGTCAATATAGATGAGGGAGGTTGAGTCAGGTGAGAAAGCAAAGATGCGAATGCCCTCCGTTAAAAGATCCCAGTATCCCAGTGTTTCAACTTTTGTATGAATAGACTGATTTACCGTGTCCAAAATGCCGAATGTGCGGGTGCCCCTCGTTTGCGTTGCTGGTATATAGAAAGCAACGTAACGCCCATTAGGAGAAACACTGAGCCATGAAGCGCCTGGTGGGAGAGTGCCCCCTGTAGAGACGGTGTTTGTGCTGATGTCGTACTTTTTTACTTCGTTTCCTCCCGTAATGAAAAGTAGTGCGTTTGCATCACTGGTCCAGAGTGTTCTTTTAGTTTCAGGGAACGAGGGAAGGGTTGCGATGAGTGATGTAGCACCGTCTGGAGTTCGTGAGAAGAGTTGTCGCACCACCTGATATGAAGGAGCAGGATAGGAAGTGATAAGAGTATTGGTTCCAGCAGGGGAGACAGAGCGAGTGGAGCCGTCAACGAGAGGAGCGCCAGCGAGTGTGGTACTTGAAGCTACTCCTTCGCAGGCTCGTGTACTTATAAAACATTTGTACCAATTTTCTGTAGTAAATCCGCTCTGACGCACTAGCACCTGATCACCAATGCGTTCTCGCACGTCCGTATAACTGATTTCAGCACCAAAAGCACTTGGTGCAATACCGAGTGCCAGCGAAATGGTTAACGCTCCGAGGTAGATATGTGTCTTCATGCTTTTAGTAGACGTAAGAGAAGGCTTTTTCATACACTCTTTTCTACTACTATATCGTATGTCGCTCGAGCGTACCGCTATTTCCTCAGGATATACTGAGTAGGTGAGTGAACTGCCACCGCCAGTATTTGGCTCTGTCTTCGATGCGTTAGGCAAACTTCCCACATGGCATAAAGTTTGGGATGAAATTGTTTTCCGCATTTTAAATTCAAGAAATAAAAAAGGCTCCCGGTAAAAAAGTTCAACTTTTCATGAATCTAGATACAAAAGTATTTTTCTCTCTCAACAGTCTTGCCCGCAAGAGTAGGCTAGGGGATTTTTTGATTATGTTTTTTGGTTCCTATATTGCGTATCCGCTTACTCTGGCGTTGCCGGTGTACCTTTTCCTTGTTCAGACACCCTTGAGAGAGAGTATTCTTGTATGTGCCTCTGCTCTGATTGCAGGGCTCATGGCACGCTTTGTTTTTGGAAGCCTTATTAGATTTTTCCATCCCGTGCCTCGACCGTTCAAAGCGCACTCGCTCAAACCGTTCATTCAACTCAAATCTCCTTCATTTCCCTCAGGGCACGCACTCTTTTTCTTTGCACTTTCAACGTTTGTTCTTTTCTTTAATCCTTTACTCGGGGTCGCATTTTTCGCCACAACCGCTCTCATTGCCATTGCACGTATTATTGCCGGGTTGCATTATCCCTCCGACATGATTGCAGGGCTCCTTATTGGCATTGTGAGTGCGTATCTCAGCTACTCGTACGCTCTGCCGTTTCTTTTCTCCATATTTTAAAGAATGTCGATTTTTTGGGATATGTAAGACATCGTATGTCTTACATATATTGACACATGTATAAAAACGATACATACTATATATTCATGGAATACATATCAATGACGGTTTTGGGTTCAGTGAAGCGAAGCCTCTTTTGAGGTTGTCGGTGGATTTTTAAATTTCAAAAGTAAAGATTCCAAAACAGCCTCGAAGGAGGCTGTTTTTCTTTTTATTTGAAATTTATATATTCAACCCCATAAAAATGGTAAAACATATGAGAAATGGACGCGAAAATAGACCTATGAGTACTGCAGGTGAAGATAGAGAACCTGAAGTCCGAGGGCGTGTTCTTGAAGCACTCCGTACATTTGGTGAAAAGACACTCCGCTACTCTGGCGAAAGACGAGGGCCTTCTATTCTTATTGTCGGGGGTACGCACGGAAATGAAGTTCTCGGGGTTCTTGTTGCTGACATGATGCGTCAAAGTTTAGAGAATGGCGATTTGAAACTTGTTTCAGGTGAAGTACAACTTACCCTTGGAAATACACGTGCAATAGAGGCTGACCAGCGAACAGCATCGGGAGGGATTGACTTGAATAGAATTTTTACACCTTCAGTTCTTTCGGGTAGGGAAGATAAAGGATGGGAAGGGAGTCGTGCACAAAAAATTACAGAAGCAATTCGCTCGTCGGACATCGTCATTGACCTTCATTCAACTAATAGGCCCTCGCCAGCGTTTGTGTGTGCACTTGGAGATGAAGAGCACAGCTCTGTCTACAAATGGCTTCCTCGAGAGTCTGTGGTACTTGATCCTGAAAGGATAGTTTCAGGTGGCGGAGGCTCTATTGATGAGGTGGCAGATGATTTTGGGAAAGTAGGCATTTGCTACGAATCAGGACAGGCAACTGATATGCGAAATACTATCCCTGTGTTTGAAGCCATTCGTGCGATTCTCATTGAACGAGGAATGGTGGAGGGTGTGTTGCCGGAGCTTCCTCCATCGGGCTCTGAGTACAGAGTGGTGACATCAGTTCCGTATGATGCGAATCGACCATTTATCTTTGCGGAAGGGAAAGACCAGGGGTTCGCCCCCATAGCGAAAGGTGAAATCATTGGGTATCAAGGGAATATACCGGTGCACTCATCAGTGAACGGAATAATTCTTTTCCCAAAGAAACCCGAGCATCAAGAAAGTGCTGGGCTAGTATGTTACCTCGCATCCCGAAAAGAAACACAAGCATAGACCTACCCAGTGTTTTGATGTTGGGTTTACGAAACCCAACATAGTTACAAGATACACAGCCCTATGGCAGACATCGTATATCTGCCATTAACCTCTGAAAAAATGAACGACTTCGTAAGTCGTTCATTTTTTCAGAGCCTTACTCAGCGTTTATGTATGCTGAAGGTGCTTGCTCTACCACGGTGCGGACTCTTGTCTTAGTTTTTACGCCCACTATATTTTCCGGGTTTCGGTGCTTCCACATATCGGGCTTTTTTTTCTGTTTTCTTCTGTGTTGTGCTTTTAACAGTAACTTATGTTGTTCCTTTGCCCACTCTCTAGCTAGTTCAAATTTATCCTTAGAGCGACTAATAAAAACCCATCGTATAAAATATATACCTCGAATTTTGTCAGCAATTGTTATGAAAGGATGATTTCTGTCGTGGTGCTCCTTGTACCAACTGTCGCTTTCTCCCATACAGGTTACTTACTGACGCTTATATAAAACGCTTATACAAAAAGTGAGTCAATTACCGCTTTAACATCCGCACCGTCAGCTTTTCCTTGGAGGTCTTTCATGAGAGCTCCCATAAATTTGCCGGCTTCTTTTTTATCGGTGACGCCCATTTCTATTTTTTTAGCTTCTGCAATCTTGCGAATATCATCTTGGCTCATCATTGCGGGAAGATATGCTTCGAGTATTGCACGTTCAGCTTCTTCTTTTTGAGCTAGTTCAGGACGATTGCCTTTAGTGAATTGTTCAAATGCATCTTTTCGTTTTTTAACTTCACGACGGATAACTGTCAGCACTTCTTGGTCAGCAAGTTGGTCTGTAGGAAGGCGTTTCAGGGCAACGAGTTCATTGGTGCAGGCAGACATAAGCCCACGGAGCACTTCAACTTTGAGGGCTTCACGTGCCTTCATTGCTGCCACCATGTCTGTTTTGATTTGAGCTTGGAGCATAATGGTTACTTTGAATGTGGCTTTGCGTGCAAATAATTAGCAACTGTTCCAGCTACCAGAACACCCGCCATAGCTAGAAGATATAAACCAATAAAAATCTTCCTGTGCTTTTCAGACATATGGTCCGTTGAGTTTAGTACTGGTTTTTCTACACCTTCAGCCATGAAAAGAGCATACACCTGCACTCTGTTATAATCAACGAAATGGAGGTACTTCTTATTGTTCTTGTGATAGCTCTTTTGCTTCTCAACGCAGGAGCTTTGGTGTTTTTCTTTTCTCGAAAAAAGGATACTGGGCAAGGGGAGGGGGTTTCGCTCATAAACGAGCGGATTGCGGAACTTTCCAGAACACTTGATGCCAGACTTGATAAAACCTCACAAAACTTGATGCAGTCGACCCAGAATCAGGCAACAGAGGCGAACCGCATTATTCGTGATGTGACGGAACGCCTCACGAAGCTTGATGAAACTAACAGGCAAGTTGTTTCGTTTGCAGACCAGCTTCAAAATCTGCAAGACATTCTTAAGAATCCCAAACAGAGAGGTATTTTGGGCGAGTACTACTTGGAAACATTACTGAAGAATGTTCTTCCGCCAGGGCAGTATCAAATGCAGTATGCTTTCGGTAACGGTGAAATTGTAGATGCAGCCGTGTTTGTAAAAGATAAAGTTATTCCTATTGATTCAAAGTTTTCACTTGAAAACTATAACCGTCTCACCGAAGCTACTGATCCATCGGAGAAGTTACGATTAGAAAAACTATTTGTAAATGATTTGAAGCTTCGTATTCAAGAAACAGCAAAATATATTCGCCCTAATGAAGGGACTATGGATTTTGCGTTTATGTTTATTCCTCACGAAGCTATTTATTATGATTTGCTTATTAATAAAATTGGTGCGGTAACTGAGGACACGGAGAACCTTATTCAGCGTGCGGCAGGGAGGTACAAAGTCATCATTGTCTCGCCAACGTCGTTTCTTGCGTACTTGCAGACGGTTTTGCAGGGGCTTCGTGCTATGCAAATTGAAGAACAGGCAAAAGATATTGTGCAGAGAGTAGGGGAATTAGGTAAACACCTCAAAACCTTTGAGGAATATCATGCGAAGCTTGGAAATGCGCTCGGCACGGTGGTCAATCATTTCAACAATTCAGGTAAGGAGTTTAAGAAGATAGATAAGGATGTGATGCGTATTACGGGCGATGCTCCAGGTATTGCCATGCCTGTTATTGATGCCCCATCTCGGGAAGAGGATTAATTGTCCTAAACTCGTTACCAAACCCGCCTCTTTCAGGTAGTATTGTAGTATCACCCTGTTAAATCCGCTGTAAGACAGCTCTCTGCGAAGCACAGCTTTAACAGGGTCTAAGATTTTTTAAGCTCACCTACGTTCACTAACAAAATCTAAGATGTGCGGAATCTTTGCCTATACCGGCTCTAAAAAAGCATCCCCGATACTTCTCGAGGGTCTTTCAATGCTTGAGTATCGTGGGTACGACTCTGCGGGTGTATACATGCCTGGCTTTGATGTGGTGAAAACTCCAGGGGCTGTTGCCGAACTCACTAAGAAAATGAAAGGAGAGTACTCGGCAACTTCTGGAATAGCACACTTACGCTGGGCAACGCATGGAGCTCCGAATGAAATCAATGCACACCCGCACGGTGATTGTGACGGAGACGTGTTTGTAATCCATAACGGAATCATCGAGAACTTTCGTGAGCTTAAAGAAGAGCTTGTGGCAGGAGGTCATACGTTTAAATCAGAAACGGACACCGAGGTTATTGCACACCTTATTGAAGGAGCACTTGGAAACAATCTCAATTTTGAAGATGCCGTTATTGATACTCTGAAGAAGCTTCGAGGTACCTATGGGCTTCTTATTTCGTATGCAAAAGAGCCCGACACCATCATCACTGCACGCATGGGCTCCCCGGTGGTAGTGGGCTTAGGGGACGGAGAGAATTTTATTGCCTCTGATGCAACTCCAATTTTGAAGCATACAAAAAAAATGGTGTTCCTTTCCGATGGGGATGTTGCGATTATCACACCCACAACGCACCGTGTACGAACGCTTTCAGAAAGTGAGGTAGATCGCCCGTCCGAAACCATAACGTGGGATGTGGGCGAGGCTTCACGAGGAGGCTACCCGCATTTTATGTTGAAAGAGATGATGGAGTCGCCTGAAGTGATTGAAAATGCTCTTCGAGGCAGACTCATCGTTGAAGAGGGTAAGGCAAAGCTTGGCGGTCTTGAATCGGTAGAAAAAGAACTTCAAAACATAGACAGACTTATTATTGTTGGCTGTGGAACCGCCTACTACGCAGGGCTCATTGGTGAGTATTTAATTGAGGCGCTTGCCGGTGTTCCTGTTGAAGTAGAGCTTGCTTCTGAATTTCGCTATCGAAAGCCCGTGATCAGGCCAAACACCGCCGTCTTGGCAATCTCCCAGTCTGGCGAAACTCTCGACACACTTGAGGCAATTCGTGAAGCAAAACGACATGGTGCTCTGACTTTGGGTATCGTGAATACCGTAGGCTCCACCATTGCCCGGGAAACAGATGCCGGAGTGTATAACCATGCAGGACCTGAAATTGGAGTTGCTTCCACTAAAGCACTTGTTTCGCAAGTAGTTATTCTTTCGCTCGTAGCACTTTTCCTTGGTCGTACTCGTTCGCTCTCGAAGGAAGATGGTATGGCGCTCGCAGAGTCGCTCAGAAGCCTGCCAGATCTCGCAAAGAAGGTATTAGAGCAGTCCGAAGAGATACACAAAATTGCGGACGTATATAAAGACTCACGGGATTTTCTTTTTATTGGGCGTAGATTTAGCTACCCAGCGGCACTCGAGGGTGCGCTGAAACTTAAAGAAATTTCATACGTACACGCTGAAGGATATGGAGCAGGAGAGATGAAGCACGGGCCCCTTGCGATGATAGATGAGAACTTTCCAACGGTCGCCGTTGTTCCTCAAGATTCTGTATACGAAAAAACTGTTTCCAATATGATAGAAATACGCACCCGTAAAGGCCCGGTGATTGCGATTGCAACCGAGGGTGATGAAAAAATAAGAGAGGTTTCTGACCACGTTATTTACATTCCAAAAGCATCAGAAGAGCTCTCGGTGGTGTTTTCTATCATTGCACTCCAGCTCTTCGCCTATCACTTTGCATCAGACAAAGGACTTAATGTTGACCGTCCTCGCAACCTTGCGAAGTCAGTAACCGTCGAATAGACGCAAAGCCGTCTATTCGACAGAGCTTTCAGCTGTCAGGTTCCAGGTGCCAGCTTTTTCTGAATCCAAAGCTGAAAGCTGAAAGCTGAAACCTGGAAGCTTTCTCATGTTGCTTTTTAAGGGTTTTTTGGTACGATACTCCGATATGAATATAGCGGTTATAAAGACAGGAGGGAAGCAGTATCTCGTAAAAGAGAACTCTATCATTACGATTGAAAAAATTGCAGACGTCAAGAAGGATGACAAAATCACTTTTGATGCAGTGCTTTTTACCGACAACGGTTCAGAGGCTTCTATTGGTGCTCCAACTGTTTCGGGTGCGAAAGTTTCTGGAACTGTTATGGCAGTAGGACGTGCTCCTAAAGTTGTCGTGGTGAAGTACAAAGCAAAAAGCCGATACTACAAAAAGCGAGGGCACAAACAGCCCAACATGAAAGTGAAGATTGAGACGGTCTAGGTATGGCAACTCCTGATGCCGGCCCGTCTTATGTAGGTCCAAAAAGCGTACGGAAGAATTCGAAAAAAGTTGAAGTGACTCAGGAAGTGGCGAGGCCACATCCAGTCTACAGACGTTCGAAATCGGGGTCTCTACCTGAGAGATATTTAGCACTGCGTGCTTGGGCAATGAAACCACCGTCGTGGTCTGATAAGAAAAAATAAAATTTAAGATCTGTTACGAAGGGCACTGCGGAGAGTCTCTGCATCTGCATACTCGATTTCAGCGCCCACTGAAAGACCTCGCCCAAGCAGGGTTACTTTTTTATCTGGAGTTGCTTTTTGTATTTCTTTTGAGAGCTCACGGGCGGTGTAATCACCCTCGGGAGTGGTTGAAAGTGCAAAGATGACCTCCTTTGTTCCGTTCTTTCCTATATGTGAAAGGAGTTCTTTGGTACGTAGTGTTCTTGAATTCTTGCGTTCCGTCATTGTCTTAAGGCCTCCTAAAACGAAATAGGTACCTCTGTATGCGCCAGAGCCCTCTATGCCTTCTATATCAATGTCTTTCTCGACTACCATGAGGCTTGTGTGGTCACGTGAAGCATCGGAGCAAATGGAGCAGGTGCCTGAATCACGAGTATCGTCAAAACGGAAACACACGTTGCAAGGTGAAGTGGACGTCCCAGAGTCAATAATGAGCTGTGCTAGTTTTTCCCTAAACGGTGCTCCGGCTGAAAGTAGAAACTGCACGATGCGACGAGCTTGCCTTGGGCCTATGCCAGGAAATTCTGCGATGTGTTCAATGAGGTCGTGAGTTGTTCGGGACATAACAACTAGCTTACCGTCTAACGAGCCGAGGGGGAAGAGAGACATTCTCTCTTCCCCGAGCGAGAGCTGACGGAAAACTGTTTTACAGCTTTCAGGTGCCAGCTTTTTGCATTTAAAGCTGAAAGCTAACAGCTGAAACCTGACAGCTTTTTAAATTAGAAATCGTCTTGTGCGTTGCCTGGCGCACCGCCAGAGAAGCCTGACTTATCGATTGGTAAGAACGTGGCACGCTCTACATCAAAGAAGAGATCTATTTTGCCGGTGCGACCGTTACGATGCTTTTCAATCAAGATTTCGGTTACATTGCTACGCTCTTCTTTGTTGTCGTTATACCTATCTTCATTGTGGATGAACATAACCACGTCAGCATCCTGCTCAATAGATCCTGAATCTCGAAGGTCTGAAAGGCGAGGGCGACCACGCCTTTGCTCAATGGCACGCGAAAGCTGGGAGAGAGCAAGCACTGGAACATCGAGTTCACGAGCAAGGGTTTTTAGGGAGCGGGAGATTTCTGTCACCTGTTGCACCATTGAGTCGGATGAACGTGCTGATGTTGGACTCATGAGCTGAAGGTAGTCAACAACAAGAAGTCCAATGCCGTGTTCTCGTTTTAATCGACGAGCGGCAGATCGCATGCCGAGCACATTGGTTGCCGGCTGGTCGTCGATATGGATAGGAGCCTTAGAAAGTCGACCCATGGCGTCACGGATTCTTTCAAATTCTTCATCAGTTGAAATTTTTCCGGTGCGAAGCTTCCAAGCGTCAACTCGTGCTTCTGCGGCGAGCATACGGTCAACCAACTGCTGTGCGCTCATTTCAAGTGAAAAAATTCCAACGGGCGTGCCGTGCTTGATGGCGGTTTGTCGTGCGATGTCGAGGGCAAAGGCAGTTTTACCTGCGGAAGGACGAGCGGCTAAAATAATTAAGTCAGAGCGTTGAAAGCCAGCCAGCATGTTGTCGAGGGCATCAAAGCCTGTGGGGATGCCTCGCATTTGATAGTCACCCTTGTGGAGGTTGTCAAAACGCTCCCACGCCTCTCCCAAGGCATCACCAATCGCAACGAATTTTCTAACAGAAGGGGAGCTGGTTACTTCATAGATTCTTTTTTCTGCGTTATTTAAAAGCTCATCGATGTCTTGCGATTCGTCATAGCCCATCTCGCCAATGTCTGACGATGCAGAAATGAGAGAGCGCATCATCGATTTTTTCTGGACGATTTCTGCGTAGTATTTTAGGTTTGCAGAAGAGGGTACTGCACTTACGAGCTCTGCCAAGTATGAGTTACCGCCAGCTCGCTCTAGATCGTTTGTTTCTTTTAGTCGGTTTGCAGTTGAAAGAAGGTCAATAGGATTTCCACCGGTCGCTAAATCGGTGAAGGCTCGATAAATGACACGGTGCTTTTCTACATAAAAAGAGTCGGCAGAAACGAAATCAGTTATTTCGTGGATTGCGTCGGGCTTGAGCATTACGGAGCCCAAAAGTGCACGTTCAGCGTCTGTTGATTGAGGAGGAATTCGTGTGCCAGGATTCGCCATAAATGGCATTGTAGCACTGGGGTGTTTTTTACTTACTTTTCAAAATTGCCCCTTATACGGAGGTTTGTACACGGATATATCCACTTCGCAGAGCTTTCAGCTGCCAGCTGTCAGGTTCCAGCTTATTCTTGATTTCTAAATTTAAAGCTGAAAGCTGACAGCTGAAACCTGGCACCTGACCCGTTCCGGGTCTCTAGAACCACTTCTTAATCTTAAAGTAGATGAAAAAGGCGATTGTGAGAACAGTCATGGCACCTACAATCATCCAAAATCCGTAGGGGGAGCTCACAATCGGAGTATTGTCTGTGTTCATGCCAAACACCGCAGCCACTACCGAAAGCGGGAAGGTGATAAATGCCATGACGGTGAGGTTTTTCGTAATCTCATTTTGGCGTGTAGTGAGAAGTGAGTCATTTGTTTTTCGAAGGTCGGTGACGGTGTCCATCATGGCGAGTGCTCGCTGGTGTGCTCGGTAGTGGAATGTCGTTACTCCTCGGAGGTAGTTAGCAAATTGTTCTCCAAACAAAGAGACAGTTGCATGCTCCAGAGATGCCAAGACCTCAACGTGCATGGAGAGTGTACGTCTCTGGTCGATGAGTTCACGGCTCGCTCGAGAGATTGCAAAAACCATGTCACGTTCATGTCCTGAAAAAATAGCCGTTTCGATAGTTGCTATGGAATCCTCAAGTGAGTCCAATTCATATTCCACTTCTTGATACAAGCGCTGTGCAAGTTCAAACAAAATGTGTCCGCTATGAAATTTTCCACTGTTACGTTTGAGTAGCATTGCCGCTTCAAATGAGCGCGAAAAATCGACGAGTGCATCAACGGTTTCATAGTGAACCGTGATGACAAAATGTTTGCCTATGACGAAATCAACTTCTTGGCTTTCACGTTTGTTGTGCGTATGTCTTCGTGCGGGGAAATGAAGGAGTGCGTACACAACCTCCGGATAGAGATCAACACGGGCTTTTACTGTTGGAGCCAAAAGCTCCTGACGCAAAAGCGCTCCCAAATTGAACTCCTGTCCGACTTCTGTAATTTCTTCGGCGGTAGGATTTTCAATATCTATCCAAATAATCCCTTCGTATTCATAGCGGTTTATCATCCTCGGCAGTATACACCGATGAAGAGTGTACAGTGGATAGTGTACAGTGAACAGAAGGTTTGAAAGATTGGAGCATTCCCTTTGTGAGCTTCCAGTTTCCAGCTTTTAGAAGTTAAAGCTGAAAGCTGACAGCTGTAACCTGAAAGCTTCCCCTCGGATATGGCATAATAGGAAACAATGAAAGACAATTCAAAAATAGGTTTTCGTACTGCCATGATAGCAGTTGTGGTAGTGGCTGTGGTGGCGTTTTTTGTAGGCACCGAAGCTGGAGGTATGGTGCCGTGGAAGGCACCATCGGAAGTGAGCGTCGCTAATTCCAGACCCGATTTAGCGCCTTTATATAAAGCGTGGGATTTGCTTGATGAAAATTTTGCACCAGGAACCACAACTGTAGCGAGCGTTCCTGAAGATAGGTTGTGGGGAATGATAGAAGGGCTTGCATCATCATACGGTGACCCGTACACCACCTTCTTTCCTCCAAAAGAAAAGAAGCTTTTTGATAGCCAAGTACAGGGTGACTTTGGGGGTGTAGGTATGGAGCTAGGGCTTAAAGACGGCGAACTCACCGTCATCTCGCCACTTGAAGGAACCCCTGCATCTAAAGCTGGCATTAGAAGTGGAGATCTTATTCTTGAGATTAATGGTAAAGACACCATTGGGATATCTGTTGATGATGCAGTGAGTGCCATTCGTGGAGAAATTGGAACGTCAGTAACTCTCACACTTGGTCGTGCCGATAGTGCTCCATTTGAAGTGACCCTAGTTCGGGCAACAATAAATCTGCCAACCATAAAGACCACACTTCGTCCGGATGGCGTGTTTGTTATTCATCTCTTCACATTTAATGCGAATGCACCAGAAAAGTTCCGTGCAGCTATTCGTGAGTTTGCCGATTCAGGTTCTGACAAAATGGTGATTGATCTTCGGGGTAATCCTGGTGGTTATTTAGGGGTTGCCGTTGATATTGCGAGCTGGTTTTTGCCGGTAGGGAAGGTGATTGTGAGTGAAGATTTTGGTTCAAAGCAACCGGCAAATGTGAGCAGAAGCCGTGGCTACGATGTGTTTTCTGACAAACTTAAATTAGCAGTGCTTATCGATAGCGGTTCTGCTTCCGCATCAGAAATTCTTGCAGGTGCACTCCGTGATCACGGCAAAGCCACCCTTATTGGGGAAAAGTCATTTGGTAAAGGCTCTGTGCAGCAACTCTTTGATGTAACGTCTGAGACCTCCCTAAAGATTACTATCGCAAGATGGCTCACTCCAAACGGCATCTCTATTTCACATGCCGGCATAGTGCCGGATGTGGAAGTAGCTATAACGAAAGAGGATGTGGAGGCAAAGCGTGACCCCCAGCTTGAAAGGGCAGCCACTTTCCTGGTGACAGGGAAGTAGCTGCCAGCTGCCAGGTTTCGGCTTTCAGCTTTGAATTCAGAAAAAGCTCTAGGCATCGGTTTTTTTAATTTGCATTTAAAGCTGAAAGCTATAAGCTGGAACCTGACAGCTTTTATATGAAGTTAATATTGCTCACTGACGTTAAGAAAGTAGGCCAACGAGGCACTCTCGTGACCGTTGCTGATGGGTATGCCCAGAATGTCTTGATTCCAAAGAAGTTGGCATTGCCTGCAACTGCGGAAAATATAAAGAAATTTGAAAAACAAACCCAAGGAGCAAAAGCTAAGATTGCTATGGACGCTATTCTAGCGAAAAAAGCACTCGCAGAGATTGATGGAAAAACAATTAGTATTCAAGCGAAGGCAAATGAAAAAGGGACTCTCTTTGAATCTATTCATGCGAAACAAGTCGCCCAAGCAATGTTGAAGGAATTGAAAATCTCGGTACCTGAAGACTCACTTGTCATTGTGGGTGGTCCAATAAAAAAGCTCGGAGAGCACCGAGCTACTGTTACCCTTCAAGGTTTTCGTGCTGAAGTGACGGTGGTTATTTCAGTACCTGCCTAGGTATTTGGAAAACTACATCTGGATGCAGTGGAGACAGTGTTGCTGTACCCTTCTTACCTTCAGTTCTTCGAATTTTCACTCTCCCGACAGGGGTAATGTCTAAAATTAAGTAGGGGCCGGCTTTCAGTGTTTTCGTCGGTTCTTTCAATCTCGCAGTCATTCCTGGCACAACCCGCCTTGCATCAATTTCACGAAAACGACTGTTAGCTCTTGTGGACGAGCTTCTTTCTCCTGCCATATTTATGAAGGTTTAGTTTCAAATATCTCCCCTCCCAAAGAAAACGGGTGGTTCATTTGTTCGGTATCTTACATCAAGTCCGCTCAAACTTGTTACACCTCCTCCTTTTTCAAATTTCAAACTCTCCGCTTTCTTTCCACCTCGAGTAACTTTGACCACTGTTGCGTTATCTTTCCCCCAAAGGACACGGGCACCTTCTTTAAACCGTTCCGTATTCGAAGGCATGTTTACTTCACGTCAACGACATTTCGCTTGACGGTGGATCCGTCGAAACGAGTCTTTCGAGCAACACGGAAAGAAACGGTACCTTCTTCAACCGCATAGAGGGTGTGATCTTTACCAACTTCCACGTTTTTTCCTGCCATGAATTTAGTACCACGCTGACGGATGATGATTGAACCTTTCTTAGTTTTCTGACCTGCATAGAGCTTAACGCCCAAGTATTGAGGATTTGAATCTGTTAGGTTTTTTGCTGAGCCGGCTGCTTTTTTTGTTGCCATGTTAGAATTTGTTAGCGAGTATCGAGCTTAGAAATTCTTACACCCTGTTAAATCCAGCTTGGACTTTGGTGTATAGAAACTGCTCATTGCGTACCCGATACGTTAGAATATAACTGTTTTCACGGAAAATTTCAAGCTGGCTGGCTTTGAGCCAGATTTAACGGGGTATAACTGAAATCTACTCACTATGTTTCGTGATTTCACTAATAAAATCAAGGTGGTTTGGAGGCGCTTACGGGAGAACATACTCGTGGTTCTGGTGATTATATTGGTTGCTTTGTTTGCTTTTGGGCTCGGTAGATTATCGGTTTTTTACGGAGGAAAGGGTGAATTTAAGGTGCTGTATCCAAATGGGCAAAGTGCTTCAGCTCTCCTCGGTGCCATTGGGATTGGCGAGGTTTCGTCATTTTCAGAAGGATCAGATTCACTGCCCCCTCCACCTAGTCTTGCGGGCACATATGTAGCGTCCAAGACTGGCAGTACGTATTTCTTTCCATGGTGCCCGCTAGCGATAAAAATTCCAGTAGCGAACAGAGTTTATTTCAATACCAGAGCCTCTGCCGAATCTGCGGGCTACCATGCCGGGCGGTGTAATGGACTCTGAATTAGCTGTTAGCTTTCAGCTTCCGGCTTTCAGCTTTGAATTCAGAAAAAAGCTGGCACCTGACAGCTGAAAGCTGTAAAACCTAGGATGTTTTTCCGTCAGCTCTCGCTCGGGAAAGAACATAAGTCCTCTTTCCCCTCGGCTCGTTAGACGGTAAACTTACTCAAATGATTGCTCTCGATATTGAATGCTCAGGAACCGAACCTCATAAGAATTCAATCCTATCGATTGGTGCGGTTGATACAGAAACGCCGTCAAAGCGTTTTTATGGCGAATGTAGGGTATGGGAGGGGGCACATATAAACGAAGAAGCACTTGCGGTGAATGGCTTTTCAAACGCAGAGGCTACAGATTCCTCAAAGAAAAGCGAATTAGAATTAGTGCAGGAATTCATAGTCTGGACGGCAGAAGTACACGACAGAACCTTTGTAGGGCAGAATCCTTCTTTCGATAGAGACTTCTTGATTGCAGCGTGCGAGAGAGGAGGTATCAATTTTCCTTTCGCCCATCGGACTATCGATACGCACAGCCTTGCCTATATGCACATGGTTGAGCGAGACATTACGCCTCCATTTGACGAGGAGAAACATCACACTAAGCTCACCTTGGATGCTGCCCTCAAGTATGTGGGCATCCCCGAAGAACCAAAGCCTCATAATGCTCTCACCGGTGCCCTATCGCATGCGGAGGTAGCTTCCCGCCTCCTTTACAATAAACCTCTTCTTCCAGGATTTTCCACCCACCCCATCCCTTGGCTATCCGAATAGTTTTTCTTCTTCCACAAAAGCTGAAAGCTGAAAGCTGAAAGCTGTAAGCTAGTAGTTCAAGATGTTACACTTTCCCATATGTCTGAACCACAAAGAAAATACAACATCGTAAATCCGCCTGGCGAGCATCGCATGGAGGGGGATTTGCGTGTGTGCGATCCTGAAAAAACCGACCACACCAAAGACATGGAGTCGTGGCGTATCTTCAGAATCATGGGTGAGCTGATTGATGGTTTCTCTATGCTTCGTAAGTATCGCCTCGCTGCAACTTTTTTTGGTTCTGCTCGCTCTCAAATGGAGCCTAAGGTATATGAGGACGCAAGACTTCTTGCTGAAAAGCTCGCTAAATCAGGGTTCGTGGTAATTACTGGAGGCGCAGGGGGCATCATGGAGTCTGCGAGTAAGGGGGCATTTGAAGCAGGGGGGCAGTCTGTAGGTCTTAACATCAAGCTCGCACACGAACAGCATGTTAACCCCTACCTTACTGATACAGCCCTCTTCAACTACTTCTTTACCCGAAAAGTGATGCTCTCTTTCGCCTCCGAAGTGTATATTTACTTCCCAGGTGGTTTTGGAACCATGGACGAGCTATTCGAGATTTTGACCTTAGTTCAGACCAATAAAATCAAGCGGATTCCGATAATTCTTTACAATAGAGAGTACTGGACACCTCTAGTTACCTTCTTTAAAGATCACCTTTTGGCAAAGTACAAAACCATCAATAAGGAAGATTTGGCTCTTTTCCATGTCGTAGATAGCCCCGAGGAGGCTCATGAGGCTGTTTTGAACCTGGTCAAGTGTTGAAGATAGGTTATAGGTTATAGGGAATAGGGGTTAGTGGAAAAAAAACTTAAAACCTCAAAAACACGCAAAAACCATGATTTCCTCATGAGCATTTATACGGCTTCATTGAGCCATATAAAGGTCTTTTTTGGTTCCGCAAGGCTTGACACGAAATGATGCGAGTGCTAACGTATTGAAGTAGTCGGCTTTCGGGCCGGCTTTTTTAGTACCCCAAGCACGATTGTTACGAAGGGGAACCCCCGCAATCTTCTTGCATCTCTAAAGGCTAAAAGCCAAAAAAATCATTAGATTCATATGTTGTTACCAATAATGCTATTGCTAGCGAGCGTTGCTATGTCTACGCCAGCAGCCACCTCCACCAAGGAAGTGCAGGCTCCAAACGTAGAGACGTTGAAGGAGTATGTGGAGAAGTACTATGCCGATACGCCTATTTTGGCCGATATCGCTTGGTGCGAGTCGAGACTGCGTCATATCGATGAGGACGGAGAAATTCTCCGTGGGGTTGTTAACTCTGACGATATCGGGGTGATGCAAATCAATACCCAGTATCACGAAGGGGAGGCTGAGGAGCTCAATATCAATATCTATAGTCTTGACGGTAACCTTGCGTATGCAAAGCATTTGTACGAGAAACAAGGCACCAGGCCATGGAAGTCATCCAAGGCTTGCTGGGGACACTTGGCGGTGAAGTAAATTCAAAACAGCTCCATTGCTTTTCTGAATCCTCTTAGTTACACTTTGCTTTGTAAAAGCTAATCTATATAGTAATTATGGTATGGGCGGGGAGGTCGGCGGAAGAACTTAAGTCAGGTTATCCAGTTGTTGAGCGTAAAACCAAACCAGACGAACGGGCCGGTGTTCCGCCTTCAGAAAATACACCTCCTAGACAAAGGCCTATGAGCGCCTATGAACTTTTACGTCAAACATTCTTTCCTGTCAGAAGAATAAAATAATTTTAAAACAAAAGCCTTATATCAAAACTCCCTGTATAGGGAGTTTTTTATATCCGAGCAAACTTCCTCTTTTATTCTACGAACTCTTTTTCGCAAGGTAGCCGTCAATACTGTACCTGCCTGCACCGTGGGCGGCAAGAACGAGCATACCGCCCAAGATTGAGATGTTCTTCCAGAACATAGTTAGATTCACCTGATCTGCAAAGTTTCTGTGGAAGTAATAGGTAACAGGAATAAGGAAGAGGGCTATGGCAAGCGCTGCCCACTTTGTTTGGTAGCCCACAAGCACCATGAGTCCAGCTAAAAGCTCAATTACAATGGCGAGGGTTATTGCGAGCTCGGGGAAGGGAACACCAGCAGAAGTTGCAAACGCCACCATGCCCGCAAAGGTGCCGATCTTTAGAAATCCAAAGATTATAAATAGCGCTGACAGTGCAACTCGCCCAAGAAGAATAAATACAGAAGCTTTTTTGTCGTTATTCATAAATCACTTTTCTTATAGAGTAAAAATGAGCTGACAGGTTGTAATGTTTCAAGTATACCGAAATGGTTGGTAATTGAAAATTGTAAATTTTACCTCTACTTTTGCTCCGGAGCACCCCCTTCGTTTTTTGAAGTCCAGGGACTCAGCATTGGCTCGTTGGGAAGGCGGTCGTCAAATTTTATGTTGTTTTTCTCTTCTATTTCTTCTACTTGCTTGGTTATCGCCTTGGCTATCATTTTTGCAGCAGGGAGGGGGAGTAGGAAGCATGAAGTTGTTTGTCCGGATTGAAGAGCAAGGTGCAGAAGCCCATTGATGACCCTTACGTTCACGGTATCGATGAACAGCTTTGAAGGAACAGAATTGAAATCAAATTCTTGAGACATATAGCTAGGGTTTAGTGGTTAGCGTTTAGGGGATAGGCGATTTCGGAGGGATCATTAGCAAAAAAATAGAAGTAAAGTAAGAAGGGGAGTGATTTTCCAATTCAAATCAGCTATTGCTGTCTTTCAAGAAAGCAAGGATGACAATCGTAAAGAATGCCAAGTTCAGCCAATGGCTTAAATCGTTTTCTATCATTCTTAATGTTCTCACGAATAGCCAAAATCGTAAAGTCTATTCTGTCCGTAACTCCCGTTATTAATTGACATATCAAAGTAAGGTGTTATTGTGCTCGTTATGCCACACGGGAGCGATAGTAGACCGGAGCGTCTAAAGAGGTCTGGTGCTGACGGGAATCGACACCAAAGAGCTGCAGTTTTGAAGCAGATGCAAGAAACTGCACCGATTCTTCTTCAAGAAATGTTTGGGGTAAAACCAAGAAAAAGAGGAAAACGAAGAGGAAAGCCAAGAAAACCAAAATAAATAACTTAAAATTCATGCGTTATTTAGATGCCTATAAAAACCCAATACCTAGGGACTCTCTTGCTCATCCAGCAGTGAAAAGAGAAATGAAATCTTTTACCTGCAAAAACGAATACTGCGGTGGCGTTTGGGGTTATCATTTTCCTTCTTGCGCTAGCAAGGCACGTGGTCGTCGTTTTTCTTAAGGGTATTTAGGGTGCAGGCAGTATCGTATTTGACATATTCTTCTTATCGTGTCAATATGTTGTCTGTGACTGAAATTCCAACAACACTACGATTTGGCCCAGAACCGGTGGATACCGAATGGCGGATATGGAAGACTCGGCGTAATAAGGGTCGTCATAAAGCTGAGGCGGTAGGGTACAGAAAAGTTGAAGAGGCAGAAGTAAAAGATGGAGATAATGTCGAGATCGAAGTAAGACCCTTTGGAGTTGTTGGTGTTTTTAGTGGTGTGTTTCGTCAATTAAATTATCGTACATTTCTTATTGGTGATAGAATTTTCCATTTCAAGAATCTTAATAAGATACGACTTTACTCTTATGACTGATCGTCGTCACGAAGCAAATGAACGAGACGAAAGGAGACTCGCTCGAGAGGACGATGAAGATTAAATCCTTTTCTTAACTGACCTTTGCTAGAGGGAATAGGATTAGGAGTACTTCGCACAATATATCTTTTACGAAGTATCCATAGAGAGAATCCCGGGCAGTGGTTCGAAAGCTTTCCTTAGAGGGCTAATCAGCTTCTAACCCATCTATAACGCACGCCAACGTGACACAAGCAAAGAGATATCTACATCTCTTTCTTCTTCCGATACATTGAAATATTTAAGTAGAAGAAAGGCTTCAAAAAAAGAACTTGATATCGGGGGAGTCGCACTCCCCTATTTTGCCAACCATGGGAATTTACTTCTCTGTAGTTGGTACACGTAATGCACGTATATCTTTATCAATCCGTTGTTTTATTTCTTTTGGAATATACCTTTCCCCATATTTATGGAAGCCTTTACTACGAGCATAATAAGGCTTAGAGTGTTTTCCTATTTTTTCCGGCCGTGAGCTACTTCCTTGAGTCATGTCTCTTTTTTCTTTTAGGCTTTTACGAAGTATATATGGGGAGCTAAGGATGTGGAAGTATGCTTGATTTAATCCATGGGGAGGGTGTCGAAAAGCTATCGCCACAAATTAGACATTCACGTAAAGTGCGTCCTCTAAGTAAATCGTAGCCGTAAATTGTGCTAGATAAAATAGGGTGAGTGCAAGGTGTTTCTCTTTTGCCAATTTCGCTCATATAGAAATTTATACATCTCCCCTACTGGTATGTCAAATCATTTAAAAACCCTCCAGCTTGGAGGGTTTTTAAAATACCTAATGGTATTGAATTTATGCCATTGGGCCAGCAGAGCCTGCCACGCACATCATGCACTCCTTCTTGTGAGTGAGCACAAGCCAGACTGCTGAGAGACCTACGAGGACGTATACAGCCCACTCCACTTGTGGCCAGCTACCGAGAATCATGTTGACGACATTCCAGTCGCCACCCATAAAACCACCAAGGCCCACAAGACCCCAGTTAAGGCCACCTACTACAAGGAGTAGGAACGCAAGCATATGCAAATATTTCATAAAAATTAGCTTATAGCTTTCAGCTTCTAGCTGTTAGCTTATTAATTAAAACTTCTACATAATAAAGATCGACATATACATTGAACACCCGAATTACATCTTTCCGGACTTCCGAAGTATTTGGTGTGGATTGTTTATTAAACAGCAAAGTGAACAGTGTTTAGTGTACAGGGTTTAGGTTTTCCCTAATGACCCCTTCGGATCCGATGAGGCATCGCCTAACCACTAGACCCTAAACACTAACCCCTAGTTAAAGGTATTTCATCGGATTCAAATATGCCTCTGTAGGAGCAACGGGCATATAAGCAGACCCGCATTTGGTTATAGATTTAACGTCTCCAAGTCTGATAACTTTAGCTGCGCTCGAGACATATACGCCAAAGTGAAGGTGTGGGCCTGTCGCATAACCTGTTTTCCCGCTATAGCCCAAAAGGCTTCCCGTGCTGACACTTTGACCTTTCACGACACTTATAACAGAAAGGTGTGCATAGATGGTTGAAAGACCGTTTTCATGACGCACAAACACCCATTTCCCATAGGAGTAACAACCTTTATACAAATCAGTGTTTCCTGTGTCTACCACCGTACCTCCAAGCGCCGAAACAATGCGAGTGCCTTCTGGTGTCCCAAAATCGACACCGTTGTGCCCTTTGCCGTTATAGGCTCCGCTTTGAGCAAAATCGGTATTTCCGAAGTATTGAGTAAGGCAGTAGATGTTGCCAAAGGTTCCAGAGCGACTTTTACATCGGTTCATGAATGCAGGGTCAATTGGAAACGATAGGACACCACTGCCTGCTTTCGGTATAGAGTTCGGATCGAGGGTATATTTCAAACTAGCTTCGTAATCATTCAATTGCTTTTCGAACTGTGCTTTTGCGGCTTGTTTTTCAGCAAGTAGTTTTTGGAACGTGGATTCTTTGTTCTTGGTTTGTGCAAGAAGCGTCTCTTGTTCTTTTCGGTTTTGATCCAAAAGTATCTTCTGGTCGGAGAGCTGTTTTTTTAGTGACACGAGTTTGGCTTTCTCTTTTTCTGTAGTGCTGTAGTCGACCGTAAGCGATTCTTTGGTGGTCTGAAGCTCAACGATCTCCTTTCTCAAAGCGATCCCCAACTGCCCTATCCTATCCACCTCCTGCCATGCCTCCAGTATCTCGTCTGCAGCTAAGAGTTGTTCGACTATCGTTGTGTCACCTATCTGATAGAGGTTGCGAAGCGACTGACGAATAGTCTCGGTTGAATTCTCGATGCGTTTGCCTTTATCTTCGATAGCTCCGCCGAGGTTCTTTAATGAAAGATTCGCTGCGGTGATCTTATTCTCCGTAACTGAGACGGTCGCTGTGATCTTCTTGCGGGAGACATCAATACGGTTTATTTCTCCTTGCAGGGTTGTTTTTTCACCACCTATTGTGTAGAGAGTGCTTTCGTACTCGGCAATTTCTTTTTCAAGTGCAGCAATTTTTGCATTCTGTTCAGCTATCTTGATTTGAATTTCTTCCGCTGTTTCTCCCCATGCGACCGTAGGCGTCAATTCAAAGAGGATAAGCCCTGACAGGCTTAAGAACATTCCAAAAGAAACAACTAACAATGATGCGGAAAACTTCTTTGGAGAGACACTTTTTAATTTCATTGTTATCCGAGATTGCGGGCGGCATCTTCAATGCGTGCGAGAGTTTCTTTTTTTCCTATTATTGACGCAATAATGAACGGGTCAGGGGACTTACTTCTACCTGAAAGGGCGAAACGGAACGGCCACAAGACGGCTCCCCTCCCCTTCTCTTCAGCGTATGGCCAGATGGTTTCTTTTATTTTCTGCTCATGCCACTCACTTTCGTTCAAAGCACTTAATGCTGAAGCAACATAACGAAGGCGTGTTGCGGTTTTTGCTTTGTCAGGTTCGTCTTTTGAGAGTAGGCCTCCCACGGGGTACACAGGAGTTTCGGCATAGAAAGCAAACTCCCCCGCCTCGTCCATGTCTTTCAATTCTGCAAACGTCTGAATCCGTTCACGCATTAGGGGTACGAGTTTCTCGAATAGATTCTTTTTTTTCAGATCAGCTTTTGTTTTTGCAGAAAGAAATCCTGAAGCATAATGCAGGAATTTTTCAGGAGTAAGCCTCAAAATGTGCTCACGATTGAACCATTTTAGTTTTGTCTCATCGAATGCACCCCCGCTTTTCTGAATCTGATCGATACTGAATCTTTCCACTAAATCTTCTTGCGAAAAAACCTCTTCATCGGTTCCTGGGTTCCAGCCGATGAGTGCAAGGTAGTTAACAATCGCTTCTGGTAGATAGCCTTCTGTTCTGTATTCGAGGACGTCTTTTGCACCATCACGTTTCCCTAGTTTTTTGGTGCGGTCGTCACGAAGTATTGGGGGTAAGGTAACAAAGATTGGTGGCGTAACTCCCAAGGCATCATAGAGGCTCAAAAATCTTGGAGTTGATGAAATAAATTCATCCGCCCGGAAAATATGAGTCACACCCATCAGATGGTCGTCAACAATGTGTGCAAAGTTGTACGTCGGGTAGCCATCGCCTTTCATTAGAATAAAATCGTCCAGTGCTTCCTCCCCTGCTTCAAGTTCACCACGCACCGCATCATTCCATTTGTATCTCTTTATTTCAGGAACCTTAAACCGCAGTGGAGCTTTGCCATCCCACGCATCAAATGTTTCCGGACGATGATCTCGAAAAAGAAATGGTCGTTTTTCTAATTTTGCAGTTTCTCTGAAAGCAGTAATTTGTTCAGGTGTATAGGGGTCAGGGTACGCATGCCCAGCGTCCATGAGTTTTTTTGCAAACTCTCTGTAAGAGTCCATTCGCTCTGACTGGATGCAGGAACCAAAAGGCCCTGGCTTTTCAGGTCCGTACTGCCAATCAATACCAAGCCAAGAAAGTGAATCCTGAATGTGCTGTATTGAGCCTTCAACTTCACGAGCCTGATCAGTATCTTCAATACGGAGTATCAGGGTGCCATTATTTTTTTTAGCAAACAGATATGCAAAAAGTGCGGTGCGAACACTGCCAATATGCATAAAGCCGGTTGGACTAGGGGCAAATCGAGTTACTACATTCATATTTAGAACTTCCAGCTGTCAGGTTACAGCTTCCAGCTTTTAAATGCCAGCTTTATTAATTTTGATGTGGTATTAAAGCTGAAACCTGGAAGCTGACAGCTGAAAGCTAGCTTTCATGCTCCAGAGCCGTGTCTATGACCATTTGCGCTATTGTTTTTGCTGAATCACTTTTGGCAAACTTACCCGCAGCTTCTGCCATATCGTTTCGAACTTTTGGATTGGTAAACAGTCTATCTATCTCTGAAAGTAATAGGTGTGGAGTAAGATTTGCCTGTTCCATAACAATCGCAGCACCTGAGCGTGCATAGGCAAATGCATTTGAGCGTTGATCTCGACTTACCTCTTCCGGAATAGGAATAAGAATGGAGGCCTTCTTCCACGATGCAACTTCTGCAATAGAGCCTGAACCTGCGCGTGTTATGACTAAATCAGCCGCTCCCGCAGACATTTTGAGTGCGAGTGACGATAAGTAGCCGTATGGTTTATATCTGTAACGCCTCTCATTTTTTCCTAAAATAACTTGCGCTGTTTCTGCGACTGATTTGATATGAATTTGTCCTGCTTGATGTATTACCTGATAGCGATCGATGAGTCCCGGCAAGGCTTCAAGAATAGTATTATTGAGTTTTTCTGCGCCAAGGGAGCCACCAAGGAAAAGTAATACAGGGACGTTGTGCTCAAGTTCCAAAAACTCTTGTGCTCCTTCGCGAGCAGGATCTCGAAGTTCTCTGCGCACTGGATTTCCCACAAGTGCTACTTTTGCTCGTATTTTTTCAGGAAAATATTCGTAGGCTTCTTCATATGAGATGCCAATTTTTTTTGCGAAGGGTGCAGCAAGCATGGTTGCACGCCCAGGCACTGCGTCAGAGTCATGTGCGATGACGGGAATACGTAAAATTTTCGCCGCTATCAATGTAGGCACACTTCCGTAACCTCCTTTTGAGAAAACAACGTCAGGGAAAATTTTATACAACGTAAGGCACGTCTCGAGTATTCCCCATCCAGTTTTAAAAAAATCAAAGAAATTGAGAATAGAAAAATACCGTCGTATTTTTCCTGCCGGAGTTTTTACAAACGTGATGCCATTTTCATACAATGCTCGCTCATCAAACGCAGCTGGCCCGAAGAAGTAGAGCTCGGGGTCAATCAATTTTTTCTCTTTTGCAATATCCTGTAGGGCTTCAGCAACTGCTATAACTGGGTAAAAATGCCCTCCTGTACCTCCTCCTGTCAAAACGATTTTCATATCCAAAGTATAAGTCTAAGAGTGTTTAGAAACTAGTAGTTAGAGATTGGAGAGTAGTGGGTAGAACCTCACATCCTTCATCCCCTCCTAACTATTTCCTATAACCCACTCTCCACTCTCTACTTTCCATCACCTAGCTCTTAATTGAACGGGAAACTGACATCAAGATACCTGCAGCACCTAAAGCCGTTAAAAGTGCCGTACCTCCATGAGACACGAATACTAATGGCAACCCCGAAAGAGGAACGAGTGCAAGCATGGCACCAATGTTAAGGAAACACTGCGAAGTAATTAATACAACGATGCCCACAGCGACTAATCCTCCAAACAAGTCTGGCGCACGAGCGGCAACCCAGAGTCCCCGTAGGGCAAATGTTATATAGACTAGTAACAGTGCCAACCCCCCAACAAAGCCAAATTCTTCTGCGAACACGGAAAATATTGAGTCAGAAATGGGTTCAGGAAGTTTGCCAAATTTTTGGATACTCTGACCAAAGCCACGCCCAAACATCTCCCCTGCCCCCACTGCAAGTAACGATTGTTGCACCTGGTAGCTTGAACCTCGAGGGTCGCTACTCGGATTCAAGAACGTAGTGACTCTGTCAGCGAGGTAGGGTCGGAAAAAAACAAGTACTGCAAGACCTAAAATGCCCGCTACTACCAAAAGCGCTAAATCTCGAAATCGTGCTCCCGCTGCCATGAACATGGCACCACCTGCAACTGCAATAACAATGAATGTATCTGTGTCTGGTTGTAAAAGAAGCGCTCCGGCAGTTATAGCAGTGATAATAACAAAAGGTATAAGTCCATGAGTTAACGTATTTATTTTTGATTTTGCCATTGAAAACCATGTGGCAAGGTAGAGAATGTAGCCAATTTTTAAAAACTCTGAAGTTTGTACTGTAAGTGGCCCGAGCTTAATCCATCTGCGTGCACCATTTAATTCGAGGCCTAAGTGAGGCACAAACACGAGTAAGGTGAGCACAATAGACACTCCGAATATGTACAGAGAGAAGCGACGCCATACACGGTATGGAACCGCCATACAAAAAAAGAATGCTATAAGTCCCCCGCCAAGCCCTAAAACAATTTGACTTCGTGCGACGTTTGAAAACTGGGCTCCGTCGTATGCGAGTAGCCCAAGTGACGCAGAGAGAAATATAAAAAGCCCACTTACTACGAGCACAAGTAGGGTTATAAGAAGTATTCTGTCAGGAGACTTGCGTGTGTGCCCCGCCATAGATTAGGGAATAAGTGCAAGTGAAACCCCAAGAATAGCGAGGATTATAGAAAGAATCCAATAGCGCATAGTTACCTTGTACCCAGGCCACCCAATAGCTTCGAAGTGGTGGTGAAGAGGAGCAATTTTAAATACTTTTTTCTTAAATATTTTTTTTGAAAGTACTTGGATGATATTTGAGAATACAGTAATGACGAGAAGAAACGCAATAATTGGCAGAGCAGAAAGACCTTTCCCTTCCCCGAGTGTATCGGTCATAAATGCTATAGCACCAACGGTAAGAGTGAGCCCCATTGTGCCCGTTTCGGTCATCCAAAATCTGGCAGGAGGTACGTTGAACCACAAGAATGCTAGAAGAGCACCCACAACGGTTGCGCAGAAAGCTGCGAGGTCTATTTGATTTTGGTGAAAAGCAATGAATGCGTATGCCGAAAATATAGAAGCAAAGACAGCACCCGACAACCCATCAATGCCATCGATGACCCCTGAAGCATAGAGAAATAAAGAAACGAGCATAAACAAGGGTATGACGAGCCATCCTATATAGAGTGGGTCTCCGAAGGGCATACTGATAGCCGTTACACCAAGTTTTGCGTAAAACCACCACCCAATACAGAAAGAAAGGCCTGCCACGAAAACTAGCCGAATACGGAGTGGAATCCCCTTTTCACCGTGACGGTCAACTACATCAAGAATATCATTAACGAGACCAACTAAAGCACCAAGAATAAGTGTAGTGAAAGGTATCCATGTTTGTGATCGAGAAAGGAATGAAAGTTTTGTTGTAGCGGAGTTAGGAAATATGTATTGAAGAATCCACACCAAAGCTATTGTGAGGATAACGGATGCCCACACCAAAATGCCTCCCATGCGAGGTGTTTTCGTTTCGTTTTCTCCATGGAGCTTACCGAACTCAACGGCTACCTTTCCATCAAGAGCTTTTTTGCCAGACTTTTTTTTCCATATACGATATTTAAAAAGGTAGTGTGTAAGAATCGGTGCAATAGCTATACCTATCCAAAAAGCGAATATGGATGGGGCAAAAACTTTTAGAAGATCGATGATCATTGTGAATTAGATAGTAGAGCGTAGTGGGTAGAGGGTAGAAAAATTCATAATTTTTTGTGTATGCAATATTCTACATTCTACCCTCTACTTTCTAAATATCGCTTGTGCAGAGTATATCCCGTTTCAGGCTTATTTTTAGAGCGTTTGCGAGAGTTACCATGTCGGTATCTCTTCCATCTCTCGTTGAACCTAAAATTACTGCCACTACCGCTCGTCCGGGCAATGGTTCAAAAATTACCGCAAGATTTCCTCCAGCAATATCAGTAAATCCGGTTTTCGAGCCTATTGCACCAGAGAGAGCCGTAATTACGCTACTCGTGTTTTTCCCCTTATGGGCTATGTTGTCGAGGGACAAAAAAGTGCCCGACGGAGCGGTAGTTGCCTCGATGAGATTAGGGTGCGTGCGTGCGACATAAGAAAATAGTTTTCCTATATCTCTTGCCGAGCCATATGCACCTGCAGTATTTTCCGAGATATCAAGACCAGTGTCATCCGCAAAATATGTTTGCACCATTCCGAGTGAGAAAGCTTTCTCATTCATTCGTTGTATGAATACTTCTGGGGTGCCTTTGGTTTTCGCCTGTGTTGCAACAGCAAGTGCATGCGCACCGTCGTTCGAGGAAGTGAGTAGAGTGAAATCTATTAAATCTTTAACATGCCAACGCTCACCTTGAGTTAAACCTGAGTCCCCCTCTGGGCTGAGAGACTCTTCCGAAATGACAACTATGTCGTTGCTCCCAAGCGTGTCAGAGGCCGTGAGTACTGTCATGAGTTTGGTTAAAGACGCTAATGGAAGTTGTACGTCGGCGTTTTTCCCGTAAAGCACTTTTCCAGTCGTCATATCCTCGGCATACGCTGCCCGTCCCGTTAAGGAGAGCTGTGGTGAAAGATTGGCACAAAAGACCGACGCAGATACACGAGCAGACTGAGGCTCTTGAAAAATTAATGGCCACGCCGAGACGACGATTGCCCCGCACACAAGTACGATGACAACTGAAAGTATATTGAGGCGAGTGTTTGCATTCATGAATTTTCTGTAGGAGTTTCTTCTTCCAAACTAGTTACTGCATCACGTGCGCTGAACACTGTGTCGATGTTCGCACGGGTTTCTGTATAGCCTGGAATTTCAGCAAGCGAGCCCACACCAAGGTAGGCGGGTAATTCTGGCGTGGCACGATACAAAAAGCTTCGTTTATCGTTCGGATTTTCAACACGCTCTATTAATCCTCGGATGAGAAGTGAACGGAGTATTGAAGAACAATTCACACCACGTATATATTCAACGTCGGAACGAGAAACTGGACCACGAAAGATGATGATGCTAATGGTTTCGAGCCCTGCCTTTCCTAGAGGGCCCTCTAGTTCCTCTCGACGCATTTTTTCAATAAGCTCATGTGTTTCTGGTGCAGTTGCCAGAGCAACGGTTTCTCCTTCACGTACTACCCGTATACCTCTGCCCTCGAGAGACATAGTGAGGCTCGTGATACCGTTTTCTAACTCCTCCTTTGAAAGACCCATTTGCACTGCAAGTTCTTTTACGGTTATGGCACCGCCTCGGAAAAATAAGGCTGACTCAATTTCTATTTCAATTGCAGTTTTTTGTGGCATATCTGATATTAAAATCGAGGAGTTTTTGCAACACCATTATATGCAATCGCAATTTCACCAAAGGTTTGCTCTTGCTCAACCAAAAGTAACCCTCGTTTGAAAAGTTCTAGCATTGCAAGAAAACCAACCACTACTTCTCGTTTGTCCGCTGTGTGTGTGCCTGCAAAATCACGAAATGTCATTTGTATTGCTTTTTCAATCCTCCCGGATAGTCTGTCGATCATGTCCTCAAGAGATATAACAGATTTCACTGCTACTTCGTCTCGCTTTGTTTCCTGGGGTGCACTAAGAAGTGCACGTCTCACTGCTTCTTGTACTGCATCGAGTGATAAATCTTTTGAGGGAGTAAAAATTGGATCCACTATGCGAGAGCCTTGACCGAAAAACATTCGTGAGCGTAACGTGCTTATGCCTCGAGCCGCATTTCGAAATACTTGGTAGAGGGCAAGACGGAGCTCGAGATCTTTTACGTCTCCCTCTTCTTCTTTGGTGAGAGACAAAACTGGCAGAAGAGAACGAGATTTTAGAAGCAGGAGCGTTGCACCCACAAGTATGAAATGAGCTGCCTGCCCTATAGGAAATGCGACTTGCTTTTGGATGTACCCCAAGAAATCATCGGCGACTTGTGAAAGTGAAATATCAGAAATCAGGAGCTTGCGCTCCTCGATTAGGTTCAACAGTAGCTCCAAAGGACCCTCAAACTGCGGTGTTTTAATGCTGAAAGAGTTTTCCACGAGAGTAACTATATCATGGGGGAAATTTTATCTTTCTCATTAGTACGCCTATCTTTAGCCAGAATTCCACACCCATTCTTGACAAATACCCTGATAGTGAGAGACTAAGAACATGTCGCAACGATGCACATCACCAGGCATTCTCGTCGTCCACCTTCTTTCTACAAGAGGGGTCTTCGGAATGGCGTAGTGCGACAAACTAACAAAGCCAGAACCTAAGACCCCTCTCCGGAGGGGTCTTTTTTGGAGGTCGAAATTATTCAAAATTAATATTTTAGAAAACATGTCAAAAGAGCGAATAACAGCAACTGAAATGGCAACAAAAAGATGTCCTGTATGTGAATTCGAGGTCGGGCACCATCCGAGTTGTCGTTACGCAAAATAGGTTTTTTTGTTGTAGTAGGAAATTGATCGTTCCTAAGCGTGTTTTTGTATTTTGAGATAGAATGGGGCATATGAAAATAGAATTCACTGATCCTAAAGGTGCTGTGTCTGTTGACCTGGTCGCAGGCGAAATAACAAAAGTAGTCGAAGACGGAAAAGGTATCTCAGTGCTTAAGATTGGTGTCGGCAAAGCCGACGAAGTAACACGGAGAAAACTCGTAACCATCGCACGCAAGGTTGTACGAACCGCTAACGAACACAGATTTAACACTCTTGCTGTTTCTTTTACTGACTTCCAATTTGGAGGCACTAAAGACATTTCTGACTACGAACTTGGGCGTATTCTGGCGGAAAATTTTGAAATGGCTAACTACGAGTTTCGTACATATAAAACTCCACCAAAAGAAGGTTTTGCCAGCGTAAAAACAATTTTTATACGAGGTGCAAACGCAGATGCCAAGCGTGGATTTAAAGAGGGGCAAATTATCGGAGGAGAAATAAATTATTGTCGTGACTTGGCAAATACTCCCGGGGGCGACATGACTCCTACTATTCTTGCGAGCGACGCTAAGCGTCAACTAAAAGGCACATCCGCAACGGTCACCGTGTTGCCTCTCGGCGAAATAAAGAAGCTCAAGATGGGTCTTATTTTGGGAGTAGCCAAAGGCTCCGTAGAAGAACCTAAGTTTATTATTGTTGAGTATTGGGGAGCTGGAAAAACAAGCAAAGAAAAACCAATAGTTCTTGTAGGTAAAGGAATTACGTTTGATACAGGAGGAATCAACCTGAAGCCTTCCGATGCGTTGATGGGCATGAATCATGACATGGCGGGTGGAGCTGCGGTGATAGCTACTGTTGCCATCGTCGCAAAAATGAAGCTTAAGAAAAATGTAATAGCTCTTGTTCCTGCCGTTGAAAATGCAGTTTCAGGTTCTGCATACCGCCCTGGCGACATACTTCGTGCGATGAATGGTAAAACCGTTGAAATTTTTAATACCGACGCTGAAGGCAGGCTTATTCTTGGTGATGCACTCACGTATTCAGAGCGTTACAAACCTCGTCTGGTGATTGATGTGGCAACCCTGACCGGTGCTGCTCTGGTGGCTCTTGGTAAACGTGCCTCAGCAATAATGACCCGTACGCCACATTTGGAAACCTTACTTCGTGACCTAGGAGAAAAATCCGGAGAATACGTCTGGCCACTTCCCCTTTGGAAGGAATATGAAGCAGAAGTGCGAGGTATTCACGCTGACCTTGCAAACGCTACCATTGGCAAACCAGGGGGTGGAACTATAAACGGTGGTACATTCTTAGCACAATTTGCTGAAAATCTTCCTCAATGGGCACACATTGATATTGCTCCACGTATGGAGTCTATTCCTGACGATATGCTCGCAAAAGGTGCCACCGGCACCCCTGTTCGTCTTCTGGTTCGCCTCATTGAAACCGCCTAGTTGCGCTCCCCTCTCTCCTATCTCACGGAGGTTAGAACCGATTTCAGTTTGAAACCAAACACGCTGAGGTAGCGTATGTATTGAGTGAACGAATCAAAAAACGTCTTGAAATCGGAGATACGGAGACCAAAAACAGAAAGGATTATTGCTCTGTTTGAGAGCGATGAGAAAGATGGAATCATTGCAGAGGCGTCGTCACATATCAAAGCAAAAATGGACGAAGGCGTATATATGTCCTTAGCTAATAGAAACGACATGAAACGTCTCCAACGGGAAAACTCAGCCGTTGATACAGTCTTTAATCGTATACTCGCACTCACGGGGCTACGTGATTTTGGTGACGTTCATCCTCCTAAAGACTTTGAGATTATAGATGCCCCGTATCGTGGTGCAGATGGAAAAACACGTCGCCCTCTCCCTAAATATGTACCGAAACATATTCTTCCTAGTCTTACGAAAATGCAAAATGCATATGATGCAGATTTGGAGAAATATTGGGATGTTGGAGCATATAAAAGACCAGGGCTTATTTTACAGTCTGCCTACAGGTCTCCTTATTACCAAATCGGCATATTCGCACGCACTATTTTAGAAAGAGGCATTCGTAAAACACTGCAAAGCGTTGCTCTACCAGGAACGTCTCAGCACGCTAATTATGAACACTGTGCTTTTGATATAAACAATATTGGTGATTCATACGGAAAAACAAAGCGAGCGGACGGTAGAGATATCGGATTCGAAGAAACAATGGAATTTGATTGGCTTTTGAAGCATGCTCCTTCTTTTGGTTTTTGGTTGCCTTTCTTTCCAAACCGTACATACTTGCAGTCCACTACTGGTGGCGATGGGGTTTTAGTTGAGCCATGGCATATTCAATACACCCCAAACGCAGGGAAAAGAATGTCTGAAAATAGAGTGCCCGATCTTTTCAAAATGTGGACACATTTAAAAAAGGCAGAAAATTCTCTTAAACCTGAACTGCCTTAATCCTCCCCGCTTTATTAGTATCCCCCCTTACTTTTAACGAGTGATTTGATATATCATATCAGTGATATGATATATCAAATCACTTGTTTTTTAGTTTGTCAGCAATATTGAAAAGAAGAAAATGAAGTGGGTATTTCCGTTTTAAGTTTTTCCAATTCTTTTTTGACTCAGCTTGCTTTAACCGTTGATCGAAAGCACGATTCATTCCTGTAATTGCTTTTTCATATCCAGGCATCTGATCTTGAAGCCATCGCTCTACCTTTCCTACGGTGTCTAAACCAACCCCCATCTCTTCTGAAATCGTCCTACTGCTTTTCCCTTCAAGTAGACCTTGAGCGATGAGTATGCGTCTCCCCAGCATAATGCGTTCACTTTCAGTTAGGAGGTCCTTAAGAAAAGCTTTCATGGCGTCACGCCCCTTGAGGGAACCAGCAGACGTGTACAGTGCGTCAAGAATTTTTATTCTATCTGTGTCATTCAAATTTTTTGCCTGTACTTTCATACTTTTGTATGTAACGAGTTACCACCCGTAATATCCGATATGATATATCATATCACCTAACACTCTACCAAAAATCACCACCCCTCTAAAGTGTCTTTGGGGAAAGAGTAACGCCTTAGTCTAGTTCGAAGTGGAGTCTGTTTGGTTTAAGGAGGAGTCGATACGGTGCATGTCTCGAGGAAACATAGTTGCTTCACGAATGTTTTCAAGACCTAGAATTTGCATGGTCATTCGCTCAACACCAAAGGCAAAACCTCCTTCGGGTGGTACGCCGTAGCGGAACGCTTCAAGGAACATACTGATTTTTTCTGGGTCCATTCCCCACTCTTTCACATGCTTCATAAGCTGTGCGTAGTCATTGATACGGCGTCCTCCAGAAAGCCACTCTCGCCCACGGCAGAGTAGGTCTACCCCTTCATTGAACTCAGGGTTTTCAGGGTTCGGGTATACATAAAAAGGTTTTTGTTTTGTTGGGTAGCCATACACGTACACGAAGTCAGAGCCTGTTTCGCCTTTAACAATCTCGCAAAGAATTCGTTCATCTTCTGCATTCAAATCTTTATCACCACGCACGTCTCGTCCGTTGAATGCAAAAATTTTATTCTGTGCCTCCGTTAAGGTTATGGTTGGTGTGTGTTCGATGAGTACTGGCAGTTCTGCCTTGAGGTATTCAAGCTCATGTGCACAACGCTCTCCCAATTGCTTTAAAATATAACGCACCGTGTTTTCAGACATGTCACGTATGTCTTCCCAGGACTTGATGAATGCCCACTCTGCGTCAAGCGAGACAACTTCTGTGAGGTGGCGAGTGGTGGCAGATGGTTCTGCACGGAATATCTTGTTAACGGAAAAGACACGCTCGAACGCTGTCATTACAATTTGCTTGTAGAGCTGAGGTGACTGCGAGAGATAGGCTTTTTTACCAAAATATTGAACCTCAAAGACCTCTGCCCCACCTTCAGCGGTAGCAGGAGTAATGGAAGGCGCCTGAAACTCAAGAAAATCTTGCGACTTCATGTATTCGCGGAACGAGTCAATAATGACTGCCTGAATTTTGAAAATTGCTTGATTACGTGAGTGGCGAAGCGTGAGTGCACGGTGGTCAAGCTCGGTGGTGAGGTCGAGGTTATATCCTGACTCAGACATATCAAACGGCAAGGCTTCGGCCTCAGCCAAAACGTTGATTGCAAGCACTTCAAGTTCAATGGTGCCGTTTTGCACTTTCTCGTTTATATTTTTTGTAGGACGTGCATTTACTTTTGCAGTTACCTCAACCACATACTCATGGCGGAGTGTTTTTGCAGTTTCGAGTGCAGAACTTGCAGGCAACACTACTCCCTGCACCTTTCCAGAGCGGTCACGAAAATCGAAGAAGATCATCTTGCCCTGATCACGGCGTACATCAACCCATCCTTGGATAAATACTTCCTTTCCAATATGCTCTGGTAATTCTTTTATTAATATTCTTTCCATGATGTTTGAATTTTAAAACTATAACCTATTACCTGTAACCTAAAACCTGCTATAAAGTGACTCCTACTTTCTTGCGTACTTCAGCCATCTTTGCACTTGCAAGCGTACGAGCCTTCTCACCCCCTTCTTTGATGACACGCTTCACTTCCTCGTCCGATAGTGATTCTCGTTTTGTACGCATTGGACCGATGACAGTTTCGATATCAGCAATTAAAGCTTCTTTGAGAGCTTTGTAATTCTTTTTGTTAGCTTCATACAATGGTGCAAGTTCCACTTCAGTTTTAAAGAGAGAGTGAATGGCGTATACGTTTTGTGGTCGATCTCCTCCGGAATCAGTGACGATACCCATGACTGCTTTTGTTATTTCATCCTTTGAACCGAAGAGCGGTATGACATTGCCATAGCTTTTTGACATTTTAGTGCCATCAATACCAGGCACTACACCAACACCTTTAAGAATCTGCTCCTTAGGTTCTTTAAATGTTTCCCCAAATGCGATGTTGAATTTATTTGCAGCTTCGCGTGTGTATTCGATGTGTTGGCGTTGATCTTCTCCCACCGGCACTATTTCAGTGTCATACAAAAGAATGTCGGCGGCCATAAGCATAGGGTAAGTAAAGAGGCCTGCATTCGCCTCAAGACCTTTTGCTACCTTATCTTTATACGCATGTCCCTGCATAAGAAATGGGACAGTCACAAGGCAGTCAAATATCCAGGCAAGTTCCGTGTGCTCCGGCACATCTGATTGTTTGAAAATAGTTGCTTTCGAAGGATCGATTCCAACAGCAAGGTAGTCTTTTGCAACATCAAGTATGTTTCTATTGAGTTCAGTTGGATTTTTGAGGGACGTGAGGGCGTGATAGTCCACAATCATGAGCGAGCTATCGTACTCTTCATATATATCAAAAAAAGGTTTGAGTGCACCAAAATAGTTCCCAATGTGAAGAGCTCCTGATGGTTGAAGTCCCGTTAAAAGGCGTTTCTTGCTCATTATTATAGATATTTAAGCTGACACCTGAAAGCTGAAAGCTGAAAGCTGGTTTCTAGCATCTGCCAATAATACCAGAAAACACATCATTAGACCCTCCTATCTAAAGGCTGGTCCACTTTTGCAGATATACTGTTCTCTGTGAAGAAGATATGAATAAAAAGCTGGTTATTATTCTCAGCTTGCTTTTGATTTTCACCCCTCTCGCAACCTTCGCTGCGGTAGAGCAGAATCCAGCAAATCTGTTGAGTGGCGGTGGAGGTGGCTTGGTTCCGGAGTGTGAAGGTCCCTTTTGCCGTGCCTGTGATCTGTTGGAGTTAGCCAACAACGTCATCAACTTCGGTGTTGCGTTTTCAGTGATTGTCGCCACCCTGATGTTTGCCTACGCAGGCATCATGTATGTCAGTGCCGCAAGTAGTGAAGGACAAATTAAAAAAGCCCATGGAGTCTTCACTAACGTGTTTGTAGGGTTATTGTTAGTCCTTCTATCGTGGCTTCTGGTGAACATACTGTTTTCGGTGTTAACCGGCAAAGGACTCTCTGAATGGACTAAGATTTCATGCATTGCCAACCCAGTTTCTGCAGGTTTCGCTGATGTTCCTGTGATACCTCAGGGGGAGACATTAGAAGAATGGCTTAAGAAAGCAGGAACATACGTCGCCTCCGGAGGGCAGTGTTCTATTATTAAAAGTGGTCCCTGTTCTCCAGAAAATCTTGCAGGATATTTTGGTGCACCTAACGCCACAAATATGTCTATAATCTGTCGTGTTGAAAGTTCCGGAAATCCCCAAGCAGGTGGGGATATAGGATGGTATACAAAAAAACCTTTTTCGTATGGGCTTTTCCAAATAAATCTCACCGCACACCAAGTTTCATGTCCCGATGGTCGAGTATTAAATTGTCCGAAGGCATTTGGTTCTCCTGCAAATCCTGCTGAGACACGGACCATGATAATTAATGGGCGACCCACAAAAATCAGTGCGGGTGCCGGCTGGGGTAAGCCTATTGTAAACCAAACACTCTACAATCAATGCGTTACTGCAGCTACAGACGTGAGTTGTAATCTCCATACAGCCAAAAATACGTTTGAAAAGGGAGATAGTCTTCAATATGGTCATTATCAAGCCTGGAAAACAGATGTAATTAAGTGCAACCTGAACTAAAAAATCTATGTATTCACGGAACATTCTAATTGTTGCAGTTGCCGGCCTCGTCCTCATTCTGGGACTTGGAGCACTTTCTATTTATTTATTTATATCTTCTAACACAGGTACCCTAAGTACGAATACTTCTAGAGAAGATCTCTTTCCTTTCTCAAATGGAGGACCAATCTCGCCGACCGCAACGACGAATGTGCATGGGGGGATTTCTTCTTCTAGCCTTGAAGTGGCTACTGTTGCAGGAAGTTTATTTGTTTTAGACTTCACCAAAGGAACCGACATTGCCACATCAACTGACTATTTCTACACAGGATATCCAAGAGGAAGCGACACTACTACTCAGGATGCAGAATATCAAATTTTCTTTTTCCCCAACGATAAATCGTTTCTTGTTTCTATTCTGAAAGAACCTATTGGTGAAATCCGTCGCAAAGCCAGTGATGATTTAATGAGTCGCCTAGGAATATCAAATAAAGAATTGTGTACACTGATTGCCGAAGTGATTATCCCTAAAGGTGTAAACGATTATTACGGCGGAGTCAGTTTAGGTTTTCCAGGGTGCCCAGGAGCAGTGAAGTTTGAGGGAGATACAAATCTATGATTATCTGTATGCATCACGAACTCTTTTCGCAACATCTGGTGGACAGTTAGCATCTAAGCCTTGCCCTGTCATTAAGCCAACCTTCCCGTTTTTTTTGATTATTTTTTGACTTTCTAGACACCGCTCGGCTTTTCGCCTTTTATCGAATGCAATCCGTCCTGGACTCCCTTCTGGTCCTGCCGCCTCCTCCTCTGCCCTCATCCTTGCCTCTTCTTCCCATTGTCTTTCTCTTGCTGCGAATAGTACTGGATCTGAATCTACTGCCCGTGAAGAAGAGGCGGGTTTTCTCTCCCCTGCTGTTGCAGTTATAGGTGCAGCAAGTGCCACAAGAAAAGCTAACCCTCCCGCAAGAGCGGATTTTGGCTTTCTCAATCCTACTGATTCAGTAAAAAACGCCATAAAAATTTATATTGAATTTTATTCAAAAGTCAATATCACTGTACCTTAAAGCAACAAAACGGTCAAGGTGCTGTATGGAGCTTTGTGGATTATCTTGATGACTGAATTTCCAAACAAAAAGCCCCCAAGCGGGGGCTTTTTGTTTGGAGGAAACTACTATGCAGATTTTGCTTTTCTTATTGCTTTTTTGACCGGAGAGCGTTTTTTGCTCACAGTTTTTTTGGCAACTTTTTTTCCTGCCTTTTGCATGTGCTTCCATGAATTCTTTAATTCAGCAACCACCTTTGCTACTTCGGCGGATGTAGAGCCTTTCACTCCTGCGTAACGCTTCATGACTTCATCAACTACACGAACGTATGCTGCTCGGTCGATTTCGCCTATCTTCTCGACTGCATCCATAACGTCTGCACGAGCTTTAAGCATCCAGCTCTTCGCCATCTGGCGGTGTTTTGCTGAATGTTTAGCACCGTAAAGCCAATACGCTCCTGCTGCAGCCGCTACAGCTGCCGTTACTCCTGCTGCAATACCTACCTTCATACCCAAATTACCTTTCTTGTCCATACTGTTTTTTATTAGTTTTATTTAATCCAACCTTTATTATAGCACATCAGCTTTTTCGGTTTTCTTTTTTCTAGGATGAGGAACCCAACTTGCAATAAATGCTAAAAACGTATCAGCAATAACGCCAACCTTATCACCCTTTCGCTTCATGTCTGCCCTGAGTGTTTCAAAATCAATCTCGAGTTTCCCTGCCGCATTTTTTGCTTTCGTTGATATTTCACGTACATCACGCAGAATCTGAATTACGTACCATGAGGCAACAAGGAATGTTCCCGTACCCAATAGCACTGCAATCGCAGTAATAAAAAAGAAAATATCTGCATGCACGAGTGTATCCATATAGTGCAGTATACCCCGTGGGATATCGACTTTAAAATATAAATTTTGACTACTTTGGTGACGAAGAGTCTCATGGGCATATTGAAACAGGATTGGCACATCTAACTACTGAACTTAAGTGGCATCGTTTTTCACATTAGATCTAAAAATGGTATTGTTTTGATAATGAAATGGATAAAATTATTCTCGCAAATTTCTAAAAACGACACTTCCGTAGCTGGAGGAAAGGGAGCATCGCTTGGGGAAATGACTCAGGCAGGGATTTCGGTCCCGTCGGGTTTTGTAATTCTCGCTTCCGCTTTTGAGCATTTCATTGAGGTTGTGGATCTCAATATTGAAATAAGTGCTATCCTCAAGACCGTTCAGGTTGAAAATATGGAAACAGTAGAACGTGCCTCTGAACAGATACAGACGCTCATTCTTGCAAAAGAAATACCGGAAGATATTGCTAGAGAGATTGAGAAAAGCTTTAAAAAGCTTGATGCAGAATTTGTCGCAGTGCGCTCGTCAGCAACTGCCGAAGACAGCGCATCCGCCGCATGGGCAGGACAGCTCGACACGTTTCTGAATACTACAGAGGAGGCACTACTTGATAATATACGCCGATGTTGGGCATCGCTTTTTACTCCACGTGCTATTTTCTACCGCTTTCAAAAAGGATTGCACACTTCAAAGATTTCCGTTGCTGTTGTGATTCAGAAAATGGTACAGAGCGAAGTTTCCGGCATTGCGTTTTCTGTGCATCCAGTGACAGAGGATAGGAATCAGATGATTATTGAGGCAGGTTTCGGTTTGGGTGAAGCTATAGTTTCGGGAAAAATTACACCTGATTCTTATGTGGTCACGAAAGAGCCGAAAGCAATTCTTGACAAAAATATATCAGAACAAACCCGTTCACTTATTCGTGTGGATGGGGGGAAAAGTGGGAATCAGTGGGTTAACGCTCTTGAAAAAACAAAAAAACAAAAACTTTCCGATACTCAGATTCTAGAACTTTCAGAAATCGTTCTCGGTATAGAAAAACATTATGCATTTCCAGTTGATATTGAATGGGCTTTAGAAAATGAGAAATTTTTCATAACCCAAAGTCGCCCAATAACGACACTTGATACATCAGAGTCCATTATTAAGGTAAGTGATAATCGGGATTTGCAACTTCAAGACCTATTTGAACAAAAAATATGGACTCAAAATTGGTCAAATACCAATATGAGCCTCTTATTTCCATCGCTCTACGGAAGAATGTATACAAAAGAATTGTCAAAATATTCAGGCATGAAATTCACACACCATATTGTGGTGTGTGATAAAAATGTTAGTTCAAATTTCGTTCCCGCAAACGAAATGAACACTATATGTAGAACATATGCTGAACGAATCATAGAGGACGAAAATATAGTGGAACATTGGTGCCAAGAATTGTATGAGCGCACCGATGCTGCGCTTTCATTATTTACTGATTTGAAAAAGAAAAAAAACTATTCCATTGAAGATTACCGTGCGGTCGCGAATGCCATATACGCACACGTGCCAGCAAATTTCACCTTGAAAAGGGCGGCAGATTTTTTGCCTTCTAAAATCATAGAAAAGTATTTGGATACTTTCAGTAAAGTTCGTGCTTACTTGGAAGGAGTGTATCCAGAAGCAGACTACCTTTTTAGAAAAATTGCCTCACATTTTTTTCCTGAACTTACTGAAGAAGAGGTTTTTGTGTTAGCAAGTAACGACATAGATGCACTTGAAAAAGGAGTACGTCCCAATAAAGAGATTCTAAGAGAGCGCATTAATGGTGTAGCAATTTTATTTAATGAAAACGGAGAGAGTAAATTTCTTACAGGCGAGCGTTTCCAACTCTTACAGAGACTTCTCAGTCAGGATGATAATGGTTCTGAACTCAAGGGACTTTCTGTTTTCAAAGGGGTGGTGCGCGGTCACGTTAGGGTGGTCCTTGATCCAAACGAGACCGACTTTGCGGATGGTGAGATACTGGTAACCGGTATGACACGTCCAGATTTTCTGCCACTCATGCAAAAAGCTGCTGCTTTTGTTACTGATTCTGGGGGACTTTTATCCCACGCTGCGATTACTGCTCGTGAATTAAAAAAACCTTGTATTGTCGGCACAAATATAGCAACTAAAATTCTTAAGAATGGTGATATGGTGGAAGTGGATGCTGGGAAAGGTGTCATTAGAAAGCTATGAGCCATAGTCTTACCTGCTCCGATTTAAAATGAAATAAATTGAGTTGTGTTACATTGCACAATCTTTAAAAAACTCTCAGATTCAACAAAATATCACATACATAATGCTCCAGATTACGATTGTCAATAGTTTTAGCAAGGATCGAAATGACTTCTTTCTTCATGCATACACCTATCGGCCATAGATCCGTACAAAGAAATTTTTTCTACGGAACAGAGCTGATCCTATTTCAATCTTATATATATCAGGAAGTTAGATCCCGTGACCAAACTTTTCCCTTTTTGTATGAATATATCCCCTACTATGAGGACCACTAGGTGTCCGTGTCTCAAATATTTTTTTTATTGCCACACCAATCTTTTCCATAGCTTTAATTTTATCTGGATTATTGGTTATTAATATAATGGATTTTGGGTTTAAGTGTCGTAGGATTTTTCCTTCAAGTTTAAAAGTTCTACCCTCCACAGGTTGCCCAATCGATATATTGGCCTCAATGGTGTCCTTTCCGGTATCTTGTTCTGCATACGCTGCCACCTTGTTATATATTCCAATACCCCGCCCCTCCTCAAGTACATACACGATCACACCCTGTCCTTTTTCAACTATTAACTCGACCGCTGTATCCAACTGGTCTTTGCAGTCGCATTTTAACGATCGAAACACTTCACTTGTAATACATTGAGAATGTAGTCTTATTAAAACATTCTCTTGCTTCTCTACTTCCCCCAAAACTAACGCTACCCCTTCAACAGTTTTTCCAAAAATTATGTCTTTGAATCCGTAAAGTTTCCACTCACCGTCTTCTCTAGGTAATTTAGCTGGCCCACACCATTCAAATGAATTGGCTCTTTTATCTAACAAATTCCGCACATTACCATACTTTGCCACAATCTGTTCTATGCGTTCTTTATAGGCAGTATATAAATCTACCTTAAGCAAATCTGAAAGCTCTATTGAGGCCATTAACAATGGAACAGTAACGTTGGTTGAAACTTCATTTGTTGACATAATAGTCCCGTGGTCATTCTTGTCACAAATTCTAGCAAGGTATGATGCAGCCTGAATAACTGTCTTTTGAATACTCTCAACTTTCAATGTGGTCTTTTTACTTTCTAAAATTTTATCCCTTAATTCGTTTAGGTTAGTTAGTTGGATTGTTTCATCAATGACTATGCCGTGTTCTTTTAGCAAATTTTCTATGGGATCGTGATTAAAAACATGAGCTAATTGCAATGCATACACGAGCAAATCCGGCACAACTTCTATTTGCAGAATTTTCTGTGAAGACTTCTCAAGGGTGGCTGTATCGAATTTTGATAAAAGATTAATCAGGTGTAAACAGTTATGCTTCGCCACATCGAGAGGTGATAGCTCTTCAAACACTTTACCGTCAACAAAAAAACTCACTTGATCGCAGGCTAGTTGCCTGTTCATTAATAAATTTGACAATTTCTTTGCCGAAGATTGGAATCTTGACATAATTTTTACATTGACCATTAGCAAATAAGAATTAATTACACTTCAAATGTTTACCTTTGGAATCGTTCTAATAATATTTGGCACGGGAGTAGCCGGTAGTTTTCATTTTTTTATCTATTTCCTGTTCATCTACAACGTGGTCGCACTGAAGTCCTTCGGTTTTTATTTTTCCTGTAATTGCATCAATCTCCTTTTCTGCAACGCATTGAATGTCGTACGTTTTAAAATTTTTGTTAAATATCAAAAGCTTCACAGTTGTCGACTTGAGACGATTCTTTGAATCAACCCTCCGCATGCAAAATCACTTTAAAATGTTAAAAAGTGTTGTGAAGTATGGACAGGTATAAAAAAACAATAAAAGAATTATGTCAAATCTTCTTTTAAAACCTTATCGAGGCAGGCCTACTGTACAGGCGTGTTTTGGTAATCTGTTGTTAGTCATTGACAACAGAGACCAGAAGAATCCATAATGGAAAATTAAGTGTTTACCACTACCAACAACATGTTTACAGAAGAATTGGTCAATTTTGGACTCTCAGAAAAAGAGGCGAGGGCATACCTTGCTCTCTTAGAGCTTGAAGTTGCAACTGCACATGAAGTTGCTGATAAAGCCGAACTAAATCGCAGTTCTACCTATGTTGTCCTTGAATCTTTGCAAGCACGTGGGCTTACTAGTATTTCCGGTGGAGAAAAAATTAAAAAATATGTTGTTGTACCGCCAGAACAACTCGCTCGGATCGCTCAACAGACCGCTAATGAAAAACTACAGATTCAGAAATCAATTGAACATTTACTTCCTGACCTTAAATTACTCTATGGAGGCAATAAGAAACGACCCCATGTTCGTATCTTTGAAGGAAAGGCGGGTTTTGTGAATTCTTTCGAAGAAACTCTCGAAATGAAGGAGAAGGTCATTCGAATTGTTTCGTCAACTGACAAGATTCAAAATACACTTCCGGAGTATCTTCCTTCGTATGTAAAACGGCGCATGGAGTTAGGTATCGCAATGCATGGGATTCATCCTTATACCGAACAGGCGGACTATCTAAGGAAAAATGTAACTCATATTGATGATGCACAACTTATTTCACCTGAGAAATGGCACTTCATGTCTGACTTTGCAGTTTTCGATAACACTGTCGGTTTTATGTTGCACGATGAACTCATTTCAATCCATATTGACAGTCCAACTATTGCAGATGCAATGAAAAAGATATTCGATCTCGCCTTCGAAGAGGCTAAGCGACTAAATATCGAGAAATCGTCAGTTAAGCCGTCAAAAGAGGAAGCTCCATAATGAACGTGGAGCCCTTCCCTACCCCTTCAGATTCAGCCCAAACTTTTCCTTTATGTGCCTCTACGTGGGCTTTAGTGACAAAGAGTCCTACGCCCGTTGAAGCAGGATTTATACGCTTAGAATCTTCACCCGGCCTGAAGAGTTGAAAAAGGTTTTTCAATGTATCTGCACTCATACCCACTCCTGTGTCTTTCAGAGTAAGGCGAACCACTGATGGTCCCTTCGGACCCGATGAAGCATCACCTATTCTTTTTAGACTTAAATTCATTGTGCCTGTCGGTGTGTACTTGATGGTGTTGTCGAGCAAGTTATTCAACACTTCGTTCATTTTTGATACATCTATTTTTGCTTTGGCTCCCTCAAGTGCACTGTCATACGTAGCGGTGAGTTTCAAACCTTTTTTTTCAGCGTTCGGCGTAAATGCAGTGACTGCATTTTTGACTAATGGCAAGAGCTCAATATCAATAAAGTCATACTTCATTCTTCCCTGCTCTATGCGTGACACGTCAAGATAGGTTTCCACTGATTTCGCCATGTCTGTTGCCCTATCAAAAACTTGCTGTAAACCTTCCTTTCCTGCCGGTGCCAAAACCCCGTAAGAGCCATCCAAAAGCAGTGAAATAAAGTTACGAATGATAGTTAAGGGTGCACGAAGGTCATGCGAAGCCATGGAGAGAAATTGTGATTTAAGTCTGTCGAGTTCTTTAAGTTTGTCGTTAGCGACTCTCAGGTTATCGGCAAGATGTTCAATTTCTTCACGTTGCTTTACTTCATTAGTTACTCCTTTTATAAGCATAAAGCTGAAAAGTAAAACGAGAAGGAATACTCCAGAGGTGAATACTTTTTCGAGCAAAGTTTGGGCAAAGATAATTTGCACAAAAGCAACAATAGAAAGTGCCAAAGCAACGATTTCCGTACTCAACACTTTTACATCCAAAAGTTTATATCGAATGACTGCATAACCAGTGAAGAAGATGAAGGGCAAAAAGGTGAGCCCTGCAAACGGAACAAAGACGACGGAATTAAAGAGTATGGGAAAAATTAGATTCAAAATCAGCAAAAGCCCAAAAGACAGGACGCTCCCGATAAGCACGTATATAAAACGCTTACGCTCTTGGGGGTTTGTTCGGAAAGTTCTTTTTAATAAAAGATAGATACCGGCTAATATAAGAAATGCAATCGTAGCAAAGAAGACTGGGGCAGCTATCCCTATTTCGGGCGTTGAAACTTCGCCGATACCACCGATTTTAGAAAGTTTTGTAAAAACAAAGGGTGTAAGTGTTAGGATTGAAACTGCAGTGACTGCCGGGATAAGGGCGAGCCGATACCATACCGGATAGCGTACTCGTATTTCTGGAAAGACGAAAAAAAGATGGAAAAAAGAAAATGCATGCCATACTGCAAAAAAAATAACTATGCGTATTAACCATAATATCGCTACAGGATCAGAGACTTGGTAATTTACATAGTTGGCTACGCCGTAGCAGGCGGTCATCACGGCTGTAAAAAGAAAGGCGAAATGAGTCGCACTTTTTGGGTTTTGAAGGAACACTACGAAACCCAGAATACCTATTGCTGCGATGCTTATGCCCAGCGCCAACAGATCAACATTTAAAAAATCAAGACCCATACCTGCATAAAAAGTGTAGCACCTTATTCCTCGATTCCTGAAATTTTTACGATGCGTGAAAGAGAGAGTCTTTCAGTACGTGCCGATGGTTTAGGGCCGTAGCCTGCCCGAAATAGAAAAAGAAGATGTTTGCCCTTGAGATCAAACTCTTTTTCAAAAACGGCATGTGCTTTTTCCGTAAGAAGAATATCTTCCTTGGAAAGAGCCTGAGTCGTCTTTGCATCCAGCATGTCTTTGAAGAAACACATCGCACCGATAGGCTGGAGGGCGACTCCTTCCAAAGTAGCCGTAAGCCAGATGCGCTCCATGAGTCTACCTAACATTACATAGTCTTCAAAAGTTTTATGTTCGGAGACTAAAGCGATATATGAACCTGAATGCTCGTAGAGATCCTGCATCCCTGTAGGGATAGTTTCCGCTAGCTTTATGGATCGGTTCAAGAACTCCAAACGCTCCGCAGATTGGGCGAGCTTAAAGATGAGTTTCGCAGGGAATGGAAGCTCGAAGGTATCTATAAGGAACCCGTCCTGAGTATCACGCGCTTCTTTGGGTGTCCATCGAATATGAGCGAAGAGCCCTTCATGGACATCCGGATTTTGAAACATAATCTGCCCTGAAAGTGCTGCAGCCCGTGCGATTTCACGGTTCGGGCAATCGATAATGCGAACTTCTCCCCACCCTATCTCTTTTTGTGCGAGCATGATCCGTTGATTAGTAATGTCTGAGAGTGGTTCTTTCCGGTATGTTTTCCTGTTTGTGGCTCTGGAAAATACGGCACCATACAGCTCAGCATCTCTCGCATTCAAGGCGTCTTTTTTATCTTGTATTGTAAGCCGGGCGACGCAGTAATCATTCAGTGCTGTTGGCTCTTCAAGTGCGTACTGAATCGATTTTCCTAACTTTGCAGCTGCTATACGGACATTCTCTATGAAAGCACCATGACTCATATAAGAAGTTCTTTGACCATTGTCGTAAGGGGTCATATCTCGCTGTGGTACGTGGTGGAGGTAAAATGTTTTATTATCTGTTATGACAACCCTCCACGGTTGCGTATTATCAGCCGAAGGAGCAAACCGACCGGCCTCCAGTATGAAATCTAACTCATCTCCCCAGGTAGCATCGGGTGCTTTCTCCAAAGCTGTGGGAGAATCTGCATCACCTTCTCCAATATGAAATAGATTATCTAGCGGAATCTTAGTGCGACCGCTTGGGAGTGGCACTCCGCGTGCGATCTGCCGAACCACATACGCCAGCGCTGAGCCGTTCATAAGAGCAGTGCTACCAAGCTGTGGCCAAGAGACTAAGGTCGACCCTATCAACGCCGACAGTGAACCCAACATCTTTTCGCTATGATTTTCTAAGCCCACAAAGTCAGCGATCAGAGCACCGGTTTCTTTTTTATCCAGATGCAGTATTTCCTGCCTTGTTTCTCGAATACGTCCATTAAAGAATGTGGTCGAAGGGTCGAGGTCATATCGCTCAATATCAATAATTCCAGAATCAGCATTGTCGGCTGCCATCAGAACCGGAAGATTTCGCTTCTTCGCTTCTTCGCGTATACGGTACTTCATTGGTAAGCTATCTATCTCATCTATAACGATATCCACGTCATTGAAAAATAATTCGATGTTTTCTTCGGTAATACCCTCGAGGAAGAGTTCTACTTCAGCGTAAGGATCAAGAAGATATATCTGACGGGCGGTAATTTCCACTTTCGTTAACCCCAGCGATTCGACTCCGGCACGAATGCGGTTCAAATTGGAAAGCTCTAGAGTGTCATGGTCAGCAAGCTTTATCCGCCGAGCTCCTCCTTGAAGAACGATAGCAAGTGCCACACTGTTTCCCACAGAAAGACCCGCAATAGCAACACGGGTTGCATATAGCTTTTTCTGCTCTTCTTCTGTTATTAGGTTTTTGTTCCTTGCCGTTCTTACTTTCTGAAATTCAGCGTCACTAAGAATGTGAGAAATCATTGAAAGCCAAGGGAAGTAAACCCATGTGCCCTGCTCTGAAGGAGGTTTAACTTTTGAGAGAGATTGAAAATATGTAGAAAAAGATGCTGGCAATTCTGAAGATTGTGCCAAAGAAGGATTACTGATCGTAAAAAGCTCTTTGAGCTGTGATTCATATTCGTCAATCACATGAATAATGTCTCCTGCGGCAAAAAGCTCTTGCAGGGCAGTGCGGTTACTACTTTCGGACAGGTCAAAGAACACCGGCTTGGACGCACGTTTAGGGGTAGGCTTTAGATTCAATTCTGGTTCCATGGATGCTACTTGATAATATAACGTGGTTTGATTCCTTGTTTGAAATAGGTGTCATCTTGATACGGATGAAGGACGACTTCAGGCACCAAGTCTTTCTCAAGATTATTACGGAGGAAGAGGTATTCCATATTTACTGCTTCTAAATTTTGAACGATGTTTTTTCTCAATTCGGAGCACAAGGAAGCAGTACCAGACTCTTTCTCTTGCAGTTCTATATGGACAGTGAGCCTCTGATCCATAGAGGGCGTATAGTTCTTCTCCATACTGAATTTACCGGTTATCTTCTTCAGAAAAGGTGCGTGATTAAGTGCACCATGTATGTGCTCTGGATATATGTTCGCCGCATAAAAAACTAGTGCATGATCGCTCCGTCCGTAGAGTGCCACGAAGGGAAGGTTCCATCTCTTCCAGCCAGCTTTCCGTATCTCTCCTGTAAGAGATATTCCTGTTTCTTTAAGAGCTCCATTCACGAAAGAGTGCGATATGAGTTCGCCTGAATCATGTAAGTTAAAACGCACTAGAGGCACGCCGCTTCGTGCGGTAAAGAGAAGTTCCCCTTTTGAATTGCTCTCGATATAGCGAAGGCTCGGGTTGTATTGAAAAAGAAACGGGGTCACTGGCTTTGAGAAAAGTTTGTTTCGGAGCTCGCTGTCTTTCTCGCTTGCACGCCGTAAGAGCACCGTTTCAGGAGATTCATAGGCCATCAAAAGTAGCTCCGAAGATCCATAGGTGTTGAAGAAATCTCTATGCGATGCTGATTTCAGCACGAGCGAAGAAATGTAGTCTCGCCATTCTTCACTGAACCCCTCACTGCAAAACATCGTTCGGAGCTTTGTCTTTCCCCACCGGATCCCGTGTTTTTTCCCCGTCTCTATCACGTCTTTGATGAAGAAAGGATGACCGATGAGAATGACCTGATCGAAATCCTTCTGGAGCTGAGTTAGAGTCTTCAAAATGCTATCGCGGTTATTCCCCGCTGTCAGTAAGGTAAGGTTTGGATGTTTGCATGCCGTGAGAAACGATGGGAGCGTAGTTGCGATGCCGGACACGTACACCCCCATAGGGAATGCAATAATTGCCAACGTTCTATATCTTTTTACTTCATACAAATCAAGGAAGAGATGTTCGTGGACCAGGGCAGCCTCTGCTTCTTGTTCCATCCCCCGTGGCCAGAGAGTCGGGGAACCTGTCGTGCCCGAGCTCATAGCAACTAACGTGCTTCCTTTGAGTGTCCCGTCCCAACAGCGATCCTCCAAAGGATATCTGGTTATATAGTTTTTCTTGTCAGTTTCGGGAACCTGTGAGAAATCGGTCATGCTGCGGACCGCAGAAGCTTTGACCCCTTTTTTCTTGAGGAACGACGCATATGCAGGGACTCGCTTTGCAGCTTCGTGGAAAAGAGCCAGAGCGCGCTTCTCCCCTTCCTTCACCCACCACTCTTCTGACTTCTCGTGCGTGAGGCGTCTAAGAGAATCTTTAGTGAGACCTTTACCAAAAATATCTGTAACGATACCTGTGGCACTCTTCGTTGTAGTGATTCGTTGTACCGATCGGGACATAGCTATTTCGAAGCCTCGAAACCTTTGCCTTTTTGAATCTTTTCCTTGAGGACATTCAATTCTGTTGTGAACGAGCGGTCTTCTTGTACCACGGCAAAGTGAGAACGAATGAACTTGTAGAGCTCTTTCGATTCGGGAGAGAGCTTCTCTGCGGCGTGTATCAAGTCTACAGCTTGTGCGAGCGTGATGAGCTCTATCGCAAGCACTATGTAGGCGTTTTCTATGGTTTTATACGCTAAAAGTGCCGCATCGGTGCCCATGGAAACGACGTCTTGGTTGTCTGCGTTCGTGGATATCGAATGAAGTGAGTGCGGGTATGCGAGTGATTGGCTCTGAGCTGTCGTCGAAGTTGCTACAAATTGGAGTCCCTGGAGTGCAAGCGTGAGGCCGGGCTGGGCTAGGTTCAAAAACGGTGGGAATGTTTGATTAACGTTTCTATTTAGGAAAAAATTCACACGTCTCTCCGAGAGGATGGTCATCTTTACGATACCTATCTTCATTTGATCTACCGCAGTTGCGATATAGTCTCCGTGGAAGTTGCCACCATGGAGGAATATCTTCTCCTTGAGGTCAATTATTGGGTTGTCAGTTACTGAATTGAGCTCGACGGACACTTCTCCGTATACCTTTTCTGATATATCGAGTATGGGTCCGAGTATCTGTGGTATGCACCGGAACGAATACACCTCTTGTATGCTCTCGGGCGTGACATAGACGTTATCGATGACGTTCACTTTCGACTGGAGCATCTTTCGGTCGGTCATGAGTTCAGAATCCTTGAGGAGTTCTCGGAGGCGTTTCGCAATTTCTCTCTGTCCTTTGTGTGGACGCACAGAGTGGAGCATATCCGAGAAGGCGTCATTCAGACCATTTACGAGCTCCAAAGCGATAGCACCTGAGCGAGTGGCAAGGTCAACAAGATGCCTTGCTTCGACGATGAGAAGTGCAGCGATACCCGTCATCACGGAAGTGCCGTTGATGAGTGCGAGACCTTCTTTGGGTCCGAGCTTGAGTGCTTTCATTTTTACTTTTTTCAAAGCGACGCTCGACGACATACGCACGCCCTTATAGAACACTTCCCCTTCTCCAATGAGTGCTAATGCAATATGTGCGAGTTGTACCAAATCCCCGCTCGTGCCCACTGCTCCGTGTTCAGGGACGATGGGGATGATGCGGTGATTGATGAAGCCTATGATCTGCTCGATTACACCCTCTGAAACACCTGAATATCCTTTGAGAAAAGTATTTGCCCTGTCTACCATCGCAGCGACAACGAAAGCTTGCGGTATAGGATCCCCTGCTCCCACGGCGTGACTCCGAATGAGATTGTATTGCAGTTCTACGAGCTGATTTTTCCCAATGATGTGAGAAGCCATTGGCCCAAAGCCTGTGGTAATCCCGTAAATAACTTTTTTCCCAACTTCTCCCTTAAGAAAGGCGTTGCTTTCCCGTACACGCTTCATGGCGTCCGGCGATGGAGCTACAGAAATCTCTTGGTTATGTGCTACGGCATGCACAGCCTCAGGTGTTAGGTTGTTACCGTCAAGTATTAAAATATTCTCTTTTTGTTTTTTTGTTTGAGACATAAATGGTTATTATCGCTCTAAGAAAAAGAGCCCAGCTAATGGAGCTACTAACCACCAAAAGAAGGCCTGGTTTGAAGCAAAAAGAGCTTTTGTTGGAGCGGTTAGTGTATAAATTTGTTCAAGAGGAAGAACATGGATGCCTATTGCGAGTAGTGCCCCTGCAACCAAAATAGAAGTGGCACCAACTCGGAGCAATGACCTTGGAGCACTTGCCATAAAAAATGAGAGACCCGAAAAAGCCACCAGAGCAAGAAAGACGAAGAGTAGATAGAGGGCTATCGCTATGTACGGGTCTTGGAGAAGTGGAGTTTGAAATGGAAAAAATAGGTATAAAGGAACAGCCGCATACAAAGCGGCAATGAGAGGCATCAAACGATTACGTCCAAAATAAAATGCAAAAACCGCAACCAGACCTGCCAGCACTATAAAGGCAAAAAAGTCACTACCAAAGCCCACAAGAAAATCTAGAGCTTTATGAAAATTCCCTCCTATGTCCAAATCCGTAAGTATATCCATACGGGAAAATCATACCACACCGAAATCAGGTTTCAGCTTCCAGCTGCTAGCTTTCAGCTTTAACCTCTAAAAGCTGGAACCTGACAGCTGGAAGCTGGCAGCTTCTTTATATTCCCTCTTGTTTCAACTTGAGAAGGAGTTCTTTTGCTTCTTTGGATAGCTTCTGGGGCATCTCGACACGAACACGTATAAGAAGATCGCCTCGCTTTCCACGCTCCGTAGGTACCCCTTTCCCTTTCATGCGAAGAATTTCATCAGTAGAAGAAAGTGGTGGAACTTTCAAACTCACCGTGCCATCCAGAGTTTCAAGCTGATATTCAGAGCCCATCAATGCGTCAGAAATTTTTACAGAAAGATCAGTGACAAGGTTATATCCTTCTTTTCTAAACTTTTGATCGGCACGTACATGTACTTTTACGTAGAGATCTCCAGTGGCACCACCAGAAATTGCTTCTCCAAAACCTGCCAAGCGAATAACTTGTCCATTATCAAGGCCTGGTGGAATAACAACGGTAATTTCTTCTTGACGACGTTCTACGCCGGAACCTTTGCAGGTAGTGCAGGGTTTTTCAGGAACAACACGTCTGCCATTACACGTAGCACATGCGGTAGAGACAGAAAAAGTACCAAAGGGAGAGCGCCTAGACTCCACCACTTGGCCTTTGCCGTTACAGGTTGGGCATGTTTTTGTTTTTGTTCCAGGTTCTGCACCCGAGCCTGTGCACGAAGAACATGTACTGTCTTTAGTGATAAGCATTCTGCGTGTAAGTCCGAACACTGATTCTTTGAATGAGAGTTCTAGATCAACAGAAATATCTCTACCTCTAGCTTGCCTACCCCGGCCACCACCAAAGATGTCAGAAAATCCACCAAAGATGTCGTTCAAGTCAACATCAAAATCAGCACCACCCTGGAACTGTGAGAAATCAAAACCCTCGAACCCGCCTCCTTGAGGCCCTTGAGATCCACCTCCCGAAAATACTCGGCCGTAAGAATCGTATTCTGAACGCTTTTTGTCATCAGAAAGCACACTGTACGCTTCACTCACCTCTTTGAACTTCGCTTCGTCGCCTCCTTTTTTATCCGGATGATACTGGTGCGCAAGTTTACGGAACGCCTTCTTTATATCCTCTTTTGAGGCTTTTTTATCGATTCCGAGAAGTTGGTAGTAATCTTTTGAAGCCATAGGGGTTAGTTTACAGGTTCTAGCTTCTAGGTGCTAGGTGCTAGTTTTTCTGAAGTTAAACCTAAAAGCTAGAAGCTAGAAGCTAGTCCCTAGAACCTTCTTTATTTACACATCTGTCACTGGTCCCTGTCCCGGAGTTTCTTCCGGAGGTTTCTGTTCCTCTCCTCCCTGTTCACTGTTCGCTGTACTCTGTCCACTTGGCTGTTCAGCCATGTACTGTCCGATTTTCTGCATCTCAGTTGAGAGTGCCTGTGTAGCTCCTTGAATACCTGTTATGTCGCCCGTTTCTTTTACTTCTTTCACTTTTGCGACAGCACCCGTTACTCCCTGCTTCACGTCGTCAGGAATTTTTGCACCGTGCTCTTGGAGTGCTTTTTCAGCAGTGTAAATCATTTGGTCTGCAAGATTTCTAGTTTCAACAAGCTCTTTTGATTTCTTATCGGTGTCGGCATTAAGATCGGCATCTTTTTTCATCTTCTCTATATCAGCGTCTGTAAGACCTGAACGTGCCTCAATGCGAATAGATTGCTCTTTATTAGTTGCTTTATCTTTTGCGGTTACCTTGAGGATTCCGTTTGCATCTACATCAAACGACACCTCCACCTGCGGAAGTCCTCGTGGAGCTGGCGGAATACCATCAAGAATAAAGCGTCCCAATGATTTATTGTCACTCGTCATAGCACGCTCTCCCTGAACCACGTGAATTTCTACCGATGTTTGATTGTCTGCGGCAGTTGAGAATGTTTGCGAACGAGTTGCAGGAATTGTGGTGTTTTTTTCAATGAGCTTCGTCGCAACGCCACCCATTGTTTCAATACCGAGGGAAAGCGGAATAACATCAAGGAGAAGTACATCCTTCACATCGCCCTGCATAATTCCAGCCTGAATGGCAGCACCGAGAGCAACCACTTCATCAGGGTTAATGGTGCGATTAGGCTCTTTACCGAAGACATTCTTAACAGCCTCCTGAATAGCAGGCATGCGGGTCTGCCCTCCAACGAGAATAATTTCTTGAATATCAGTAGTTTTAAACTTCGCTGATTCCAAAACCTGCTTAGTGATTTCAATAGAGCGATCAATATATTCGCGTGCAAGCTCTTCAAGTGAGGCACGGCTCATCTTCATCAGAAGATGCTTCGGGCCTGATGCATCAGAAGTGATGAACGGAATGTTAATTTCCGTTTCCATTGTGGTGGAAAGTTCATGTTTTGCCTTCTCTGCCGCTTCATCAAGGCGTTGCAAAGCAAGCGAGTCCTTAGTGATATCAATACCACTTTCTTTTTTGTACGAATCGGCAATCCATTTGACGATTTTCTGATCGATGTCTCTGCCACCCATGTGTGAGTCTCCGCCGGTTGACTTAACCTCAATGACATCATCACCCACCTCAAGTACAGAAACATCGAAAGTTCCGCCACCAAAATCGTAAACGATAATCTGTTCATTTTTTCGTTTATTAAAGCCATACGCAAGAGCCGCCGCTGTTGGCTCATTAATGATTCGCTTCACATCAAGACCCGCAATTTTCCCTGCATCTTTTGTTGCTTGGCGTTGTGCATCGTCAAAATATGCAGGGACGGTAATAATTGCCTCTGTAATAGTTTCACCTAGTTTTGCCTCAGCATCTGCTTTCAATTTCTGGAGTATCATTGCTGAAACTTCTTCAGGTCGGTATTCTTTATCTCCCAAAACAACCGAAACACCTCCGCCAGAGGCTTCTTTGGTCTTGTAGGATGCTGTTGCAACGTCCTTCTGAACAGCTGCGTCACTTAGTTTGTGACCCATGAAGCGCTTCACACCATAGATAGTGTTTGTAGGGTTCGTTACCGCTTGTCGTTTTGCCACAAGCCCCACTAAACGTTCACCCGCCTTTGAAATAGCGACTACTGAGGGTGTCGTGCGATTTCCTTCCGCATTTTCAATGATGCGTGGCTCGCCACCCTCAACAATAGCCATTGCTGAATTTGTAGTTCCAAGATCGATTCCAAGTATTTTTCCCATGAATGTATTAGTTATTAGTTAGTAGAAGGTAGAGGGTAGAAGGAAGAAGGAAGAAGGAAGAAGGAAGAAGGAAGATTATAAAACTAAATTTACTATTTCCTACACTCTACTTTCAACTCTCTACTCTCAACTATTTTGATAATGTCCAACCGCAACACGTGCTGGGCGGATAATCGTACCATGAAGGGTGTACCCTTTTTGGTAGACTTTAGTTACTGTATTATCCTCTACCTCACTTGTTACTGCAACTGTCTCAACCGGCTCATGTACATTCGGGTCAAAAATTTCCCCCAAAGGGTCAAACGCACTCACATCTTCTGCTTCGAGTGCCTTCATGAGTTGGCTGTGCGTGTTTTTTATACCCTCTATCCAGGCCCCACCACCCTCAACTGAGCTCATAGCGTGATCAAAGCTGTCGAGAGCCGGCAGTAGTGCCTCAACAAGTCCCCTAGAAGCACCCTTAACCAGTGCCTGGCGTTCATCTTCAGCACGCTTACGGATATTTACGTAATCAGCTTTTGCTCTCTGCCAGCCATCTAAATACTCTTGACGTTCCTTTAGGGCTTTTTCAAGCTCACTTTTTATTTTTTTTATTTGAGCTGAAAGTTTAGTAGCTGACGCCCCTTCCCCCTCCAAGCTTTCGTCATCTGGCTCAATAACAACATCGTCTTCAGTGTTCATCACTTTATAATATGCCCTAAATTTTAGGAAACGTCAATGAATTTATTTATTTTTTGGAGAATCTCTTTTTAAAAAATGTATAAAGAGGAGCATAAGAACTCCTACAGCAAGACCGCCTTCAATTTGCAACATCTCTTTTGATGTAATACTTCCTCCGTACGATACATGGAGTTCGTTTTTGGTAGGCTTCGAATTTTGAAAATTAAGTATTTGAGATTGCTCTCCAATTTTTAATTTGTTTAAATTTTCCAACATCATACTGGGTTTCAGTATACCCAGGATAATTAACTACAATTCAGAAAGTGGGGGCAGAAATGGTGAGGGTGTTAATCATAAAATATGGTGGCTGACGCCATTTCCAAAAACACAATGTAAAAAACCCGTTCACGTGATGTGAACGGCGTTCAGGAATAAGATAGTACAGAAAAAAGATTCTTATCTAATCCTTTCCTGCTGCAACTTTAAATGCATCACGAGTACCAACTAACAGAGCGGCACCCAACACACCAAGGGCAAGCCCTGCAGCTACGGGAACCGCAAAGATGAAGCTAACAAAGGGGGCTGTTGTTAAAGCAAAATACGCCAGAGCTGGTCCGCCAATAAGACCTGCAAGCCCCATAGCTGCACCAATCATTGAAGCAACCAAGTACCCTAACCGTCGTGGTAAGGAGTAATGCTTAGAGTGAGTTGCTGGTTCGTAACGATAGCCTTGAGGACCGAAATCTCCAGGGGGCAAATTAAGCCTTCTGACATTTGTCATAGAAGGTACCTGTCCTTCGGGTCTCCTGGTTAGTGTTTCCATTCGTGGGACAAATTGCTCAGGAGCAGGCCCTTGTGAAGTAGGTTCACGAAATGCTGGCATAAATCTTCCCTCAGGTCTTGAATCGAAGTTAGTCATAGTGGCTTTACATATCATCACTAAATACAATATTTGTCAAGCATTACTACTGACTTCAGCGAGTGGAAGTGCGAAGGAAATTTTTTCAGGAAATGAGGGTTGAGGGGGATGCCAGACAGAGGAAAACTCTGCGAAGTCACCTTCAACATCGTAAGATTCTCCAAAATATGCCGAAGCTATCTTTTGCTCCATTGAGCTGCTTTGCGAGCTTTCTTGGGAAATGGGGTCAGAAATGGGGTCAGCCACCATTCTTTCGAGGTCTTCCGACCGAGTGGAGTGTTTGTTCAAGACCATGCTTTTTAATAATAACATCACGCCATTTCTCACTCCCGAATGGTATATTTTTTGCAATTGACCGCTCCAGAGCATCTTCTTCTGCTTTAGTTTGCGGTTCATTGAGTAGAGCAAGATAGTGTGGTGGCATTGATACCGGCCATTCCGTAAGGATTTTCTTTTGTTCTAGTGTTCCCTCCTCTCTTCTCCACACACTGGACCACTTCCAATTTTCCGCCCGCCGCACGAGGTTTGCTTTTTTGGCATTCCTCTCAACGTATCTCACTAGAGTCAAGAAGTGCGAATCAGTCTGACAGAGAAATGATTTATATCGTCCTTGGTAGAGATGTCCGTGACCGATGGTTTTCTTGGCTACATGCCACCGTCTGGTATGTGTATTGGTGAGCCAACCCATGAAGGCGGCGAGGTCACCATCGGCTCGGGGATAGAGCACGAAATGCCAATGGTTAGGCATGAGGCAATAGGCAAGAAGACGCATATCAAACTTCTCTACTGCCTCTTCTAGAATGCTCTCGAAGAGAAGGTAGTCCTCTTTGGAGTCGAAAATCTGTGCTCGTGCGTTGGCACGGTTTAAAACATGATAGACATGATTACCAATGTCGGTACGCTGGATGCGAGGCATGGAGGTATCGTATCACTGAAAATGGTGGCTGACCCCATTTTCTTCGCGAATGACTATATCTGTTGCCTCTAAAGTAAAGCTGGATGTCCTTTTTAGGTCTATGTTATCTGCCATAGTAAACAAACTCTACAATGCCCAGCTTCCTTGTAAAGCAACCTGATGAGATACAGAGTGACTTACCAACAATCTGCAAGATTTGAGCTGGATTTGTACTGCCGTGGCGGTATCGTCGGTGTGTATGAATCATTTATTTTCACGAAGAAGTGCCTCGGCATCTTCATTCAATCTAATAGAGGGGTTGAGGCGTATAAGTTTATCGATTAAATCCTTCTGCATTTCTTTGCCAAAAGGCATGCTCTCCATAAATACCTTCTTCCCTTTTGCATCAAAAACAGAAACGGTTTTATTTGGTCCTCCAAAGATTAAGGAGGATTGGTATACAACACTTTGGATATCCGCGATAGCGATGCAACTCCTCCATATAAAGAAATCCACGCGGCATAATTTTGATTCATCAAAGAAAACATACATTCCAAAAAGAACGTGTAGACCCATAAATATTAGTAAAACAAAGGGTAAGAGGGCGAATTTATCTGTCCATAAAAGCGGATTACTAAGAAAGCCATTAAGAGCCAGCAAGATTATTAATAAGAGTCCACTTGCAATGGATCCACTCCAAATTAATCTAGGTTTATATTTCATTTGAATATGCTAGATACGAAACTTTTAATTGAATTCACTACTTGCCCAACAAACCCACCTCCACTCGATGAGGGCGAGGTGGATTTTGAAGCATTAGAATTCGAAGGTTGCGAAATTACTGGTGCAAAAGATCGTTGTGCGCTTACGTTAGTAACTGTTTGATATCCTCCAGAAATCCCAGAAGCAACAGCTCTAGAACCAGCGTTTAAAGAAAGCGTACCTCCTGCTTGTGCGGCTACATTTGTAACCCCACTAACAGCGGATTTAATAGTGCCAGCTCCAACTGCATTGGAACCTGCAGCAACGAAAGCCCTTTGGAAGTTTAGTGACTGACCACCAACATAATCTTGAGCTAACGAGGAACCAAATCCTAATATTGCCCCTCCAACTATTCTTGCTTCGAGCAATCCACCTTGGATACCTCCACTAACTGCACCAACTACATACTGACCGAAAGTTGCATCAGGATTAGTGGCCGCAGTTTCTATTATTCCATATGCTACGCCGAGACATACCGGCGCAGCTGCTATAAACGGACCTGCGCATCTACCGTCTGGATCTTTCTTTGTGATTGGATTGTCTTCTGCGTACGAATACGAATTGGCTGCCTGTGGATTAATCAGAGCGTTTCGCCCGTCTTGAGTTAACCCGATTTCCCAAAAAACCGGATCCTGACTTATGAACTGCCCGCGTGAAGGTTCAAGATATCGCGCTTTGGCATACAGAAGATCTGTTTCCGAATCTGAATAAAGTCCGATGTAAGTTTTTTGAGACGGAGAACCCCCGTAGTTTTGGTCTATCCTCTCACTGCCATACGGATAGTAATCCAGAGCCTGCACTGTGTTAGAGTCTTCATCCGTCACGACGTTCGTTCCTCCGAGATGGTCATTATGAATATATTGTTTTGTTGATGTCGCTCCAGAAGTGGTAATGGTCGCAATCAGCTCATCTCCAGCAAATACATACTTGGTGGTCGTTGCACTAGTAGCGGAATAATATTTCGAAGGATACGTTGTAGTTGCGAAATTCGTACTCTTGAAAACCCGCTCGATCCCGTGGTCGTATCCAAATGTGGTAACGATGCCGCCAACCGTAGTTGATGCCATTCGGTTCTTAAAATCCCAGCCATAGAGATTTGAGTTTGCACTCGTCAAATTGCCGCTTTGGTCATATCCATAGGTAGTAGTAGGAACTGCATCGACACCCTCTCCATATTCTGGGAACAAGAATGCACTCTCCCTGTTGGGCGGCCAGTACGGGCTTAAGAGATTTGTGGCGTTCCTTTGTGGGCTTTCGACCACTCTCCCCTTGTACTGGAGGAAAGCAGACCACATTGGATCCAGTGAGAAAGTGTGGGGTTTTACGGTAACTCGCACACGGCGAAGGATTTTCACTGATTTCATGAGTTACCAAAAGTCTTCGCTGAATTAACTGGACTTACCCGATTGTGGCGATACTGACGGTGTCTATGAAAAGAAATACTCATCTAACGAGCAGGATTTTGTCTATTCGGTCTGAAGACATGAACATCCGCACCACGCTGAGGGTTGTAATAGCTAGTACATTCAAAACACTTCCATCCTCCGGTGGTATTCCAAGGTTGGAGATGAATGCGTTTTTTGGAACCATCCAAGCATTTTTGACAAAATGGCACTTGATCGCCCTCCCTCCAATACAAACCGTTCTTAAGAAAAAAATCATGCTCTGTAGAAAGTTCGAGTTTAAGAGCCTGATTCTCTTCTTTCAATGTAATATTTTCGTCCTTAATAGAAATAATGTACTCACGCAAATTCACAATCTTTTCTTGCAGATCGAGAGTAGCAGTTTTTTTAACCAACTCGGTGAGAGATTCAAGTATAGTTTTTACGTCACCGAAGTTCATGATTAATTGTAGTTAGAGAAGAACACTATTTCAGGCTAGTGTTGATTTGATGTGATTTGAAATCCATTCCATGTCATTCCTAGCTAAACGCCTACCAAGAAATAGGAAACAGACTGGAAGAAAGGCAATAATAGGAATCGCAAATAGTAATAATATTGCAGATGGATCAGCTTGAGCAAATCCTACTGGAAGCATAATTATTTCAATAGCCACAAAGATTGTTAAGAAAAGGAGGGTTGAGATCTTGGCGATGGGACTCATTGTAAACATTCCTTCTAATACAATTTTTCCATTTTTGTTATTAAATCTTCCGTAAAAAATTGGCTTATAAATATTGCCCAGAAAAGGAACGACTCTGTGCAATTTAACTGAATTTTTTGTTATTTGCCCCATAAGCGACGGATGCGATACGGTAGAAGTTAAAAATATAAAGACACTCTGCTTTTGTAGTTTTTCTGCTAATCGCTTTAATGCCTCTTCCATGGAAACAACGCATTCAAATTGAATATTCTCACTATAATCAAACAATCGCTTATATAGGTTTTTCATATCATGGTTTTTTCTTACTCTGATTACTGGTCGTGTTTGTTTTTTGTTGAAGTTGATTAATAGCTGTCTGCAATGAGCCTACCATACTGCTTGTAACAGTCTTGATTGTACTAAAACTTACAGCTGGTGCCCAAGTTTGCACAGAATACATACTTCCAGATCCAACTCCTTTGACTCCTAGCCCGCCTGATATTGTCGGGGAATTTGTTTGCCCACCTTGTATAGAAACCGAAGCGGCGGGAATATTGAAATTTAAGCTGGTTTGAACACCACGGATATCATTCGGTGTTTTTGCATTGGGCGAGTAATTTACATTTAAACCAGCTCCGGCATATGCCCCCATTACTGTTGGCGATATATCAGATTTCGGATAACTGACACTAGATCCAAATATTCCTGCTGTACTACCAAAGCTAACTGGTGCCGCAAACCAACGTTGGTCAGTATCTGGATTGTGTACATAACTAAGCCCTGCACTAAATGTGAAACCTGCAAAAACTCCAAGCCCACCCTCAGCTCCTATAGTTATACCGACTCCATATGCTTCAAGTCCCTCAGGATCTTTTTTATTTATAGGATTCCCTTCCGCATACGAATAAGAATTAAAACTCTGTGGATTTTCGAGATTCTGTCGTCTCCAAAATGTAGGATCTTCCGAGATAAATTGTCCTCGGGACGGATCGTAAAAACGATTAATCATGTAGTCCAAATTCACTTCACTATCCCTCTCGGTTCCAGCAAATTGTCGTTGGTTTTTCGACACGCCATACGTCTCGCTTATTCTCGATGCCCCATACGGATATGGATCTTCAACTTCAACAGTGTCTGAATCTTCATTCGTGACTACGTTCGTCCCCCCTAACCAATCTGTATGTACGTACGTGGTCGTTGCGTTTGCGCCTGTACCGATGATTGTGGCAATCAACTCTCCACCGGGAGTGAATATGTTTTTGGTGGTTGTGGCTGAGGTGGTGGTGTAGTACTTATTGGGGGTTGTGGTGGTGGCGAAGTTTGTGGATTTAAACATTCTATTAGCCGTGTGATCATATCCGAAGGAGGTAACGATACCGCCAACTGTTGTGGAGGTGAGGTGGTTCCTGTAGTCCCACGCGTAGGTGTTTGAGCCGGAAGTGATGAGGTTCCCATTGTTGTCATATCCATAGGTAGTAGTGGCAATGCCGTTTCCTATCGACGTCACTGCATGGGAGTTGGCGTATCCTGTGCCCGCATATGCATACGCACCGAGGTCGGACGAAAGCATATTGCCAAGCTTGCTGTATGTGTATGAACGAGAGTATGGAGTTGATGAGGCAACGGTCGTACTAGCGTTCGTTAAGCGATATAGGGTGTCATACGTGTAGGTGACGCTTCGATAGAGGCCAGTTGAAGTGGCGGATTCTGTAAGAAGTGTGATATTACCAACAGCGTCGTAGGTGAAAGAAATGTTCTGGATACCTCCTGTCTGAGCAGGGGGTGGTGTATAGCTTGAGGCGAGGGCGAAAGTGGAAGTTGCGGTACTCCACTCACCTTCTGCATCAGCCACGTCCCAGAATTTTATGCGCCAGTAGTAGGTGGTGGAGGATGCGAGAGCGGAGCCGGCGTATGAAATGTCAGCGATGCGAGAGCCTTGGGCCGTAGGGACACCGAGGGCGGTTTTGCCTGAGTCCCATTTGAGGCTTGTGAACGAAGAGGACGTAGCAACTTGAATTTTATAGTTCATTGCTGAGTCGGTAGCATCAGGATCGTTATAGATCGCAGAGAACTCAGGCGTCGGGTCGGTAATGTTCGGTGGATTAGTCTGTCCTTCAGCGAGAAGATTGGTCGGAGGGGTGGAGGTCGAGTTGGGGGCGGCGGTATGCTCGACAACAAGTTTCGGATCGTTTGCAGTGCCGGACTGGTCTGAAGCGTACATTGAGAGGTAATTATCTGCACTTCCGGGCGGGGAATCATGAGAAGAGGTTTCGTTGAAATCAAGTCCGAGTCTCAGTGAGAACTTGCTAATCCCTATTTTATTGACGGCAGCAAGTCCATTTGAATTCAACGAGAAGTTGTTATATCCGCTCGTTGAGAAACTTGCAACAGTTATTGGTGTAGCATATGCGGTTGCGCCGTGGATGGTGACATTGTCCATGTCGGTTGCAACAATCTCCGTAGTGCTGGCCGGATTGGTATCGGTTACGTATAGGCTATCGCTTTGACCATCGGATTTGGATACGCCGTAGATGGACAGAGTTGCACTCGACACAATGTCTCCGCTTCCAATGGCACTTGTGTCAAACAAAATGTGAGTACGTCGCATGTGATAGTATAGCCCTCCATCATTGCCCTTGTCGGCCAGCACAGAGAGATATTCGCTTGTGGCATTAGCAGATTGTCGCCCCTGCGTACCGTCCCCGTCATGCACCTGTGCCCAACTCCGGTGATAGTTCCAGTTGTTATCGTCGTCGGTAAATCCATCGGTTGACGTGCTTTCAGGATTTGCATCTGGATAATAGGTGTCAGTCGTATTACCTCGTTTTTCTGGAATAATCTTGCCGTCAGTATGGATATTTTTCATAATGGAAAGATTCTGCTCGATTACTTGAAGGAGGGCTTCTTTTGGATCTTCACGAAACCGGTGTTCTTCCAATTTTTTACTATCAGGATCTTCCCAATTTCGAACGATATCGCCCTTTTCGTCTTCAACAAGAATCGGTGGATTGAAGATGCGGAAACGCTCCATGTCTACGGAGCCGTCGAGACCGAATCCTATCTGCATGTCATCGTCCCTCCTAGAATCTGTCTCCGACAGGGATTCTTCCTGCATGGCAGGATCGGAAGAATTGCAAAGCAGTTTGCAATTCTTCCAAGCTCTTACAAACACCTGAATACCACCATCGATGGGTTCCATTGAAACTATTTCGATGTCATACCCTTTTCGAGGTGTTCGAGGGATGGAAGAAATCTTTGCAACTTCTTGACCTTTAATGCTAGCTCGTTCGGAAGCGGACCTCCCTTCCACAGCCGCTCTAATCGTTTCAAAAGGTAGGTCTTTCTCAACTTCAGTTTTCGGAGACGCTTCATCTTCCACCAATACTTCTCCCTCTACTTCCTGGATTACCGCCGGCACTTCTTCAGTTTCTGATTCAATCATCGATTCCGTTGAAGTCGATTCAAACATTTCAACAACAGGAGGCGTGAGCGGAGCATTTTCTTCTTCTATTGGTTCGGACAGAATTGATTCTTCAGGAACCGCAAGCTCTGCCACTTCAGGCAAAACTGGTTCTTCAGGAGTTTCTGAAGAACTGGGATTTTCAAGGTTCAATTCAGTTTCGAGTATTGCCGGTATTTCTGAAAGCTCCTCTGCAAATGCAAGCTTGCCTCGGAGGGCAAACGGGAAATTTTCTACGGCACGAGCAATATTGCTCCAGAAGCTTCCACCAAATCCCATTCCTCCCCCACCTTCAGTTGAAGAAGCGGAAGTGTAGATGTTGGCGAGTCGGTATAAAGTGTTTGCATCATAGTCATATGTACTCTGAATCCCATTTGCAAACGCCTTGAAAGTGACTTTTTCAGTTGGAGTATAATCAAAATCTGATATGAGATTCAGGAAGGAATCGCCACTTTCTTTTTGTGCGACACTTTCGAGCAAACCCGCCGTATTGTATGAGTATTCAACTTCCGAATTATCAGGATAGACGATGCCAGTGATGTTGCTCTGGCGATCATACGCATAAGAAGTGAGATATACAGTCGAAGCAATGTTTTTCGATTCACTTGCGGTTAAACCGAGTGCGTTATAGGTAAACGAAGATATGGCATCTGTTGAGGTTGCGATGCATAGGCGTCCAATGCCTTCCGTGCAAGAGTCGTACGCATAGGAGACTTCCGTGCCACCTTGGCCGGTATAGTTTTCGGTAAGGAGACGATTGATGTCATCGTACATATAATCCACCTGCTGACTTTTCGGATCGGTGGTCGAAGCAAGATTGCCCGAAGCGTCATAGACATAGCTCCATGTGCCGTATGTTCCGTCTCCTCCGGCATGTACATCTTCCGCAGTAAGTCGCCGACCAAGAGCGTCATAGGTAAAGTTGCGGACATTCGCATTCGCATCGGTGATGGATGACAGATTGCCAACAGTGTCATACGTGTATGCGGTTACGTTGCCCGTATCAGGAAGCGTCACCTGCACCAATCGGCCGAATGCGTCATAGGCGAGACCACGAGCATTTCCGAGAGCATCGGTCGTAGTTGCTATCCATGCACCATAGGTATTCGTGGTAGTGCCGACAGCATTGGCGATAGTTAAAGGGCGTTTCAAAGCATCGTATGTGTATCTTGAATACAATGCGTCAGTTGCTGAAGCAGATGTTTTGGAAGAACCTCCCGAGAAATATGGTAGAGATTCTTTTTTAAGAAGTCCTGCGTTGTTGTATACAAAATCCTTGACCGAGAACTGGTCGGCTGTTTCAGCTTCTTTTCTTGTTTGTATGGGGCGGTTGAGGCCATCGAGATAGGTGTGAAAAGTGAAATCAGTCGAACCATCGAGATAATTTGTTTCAATAATTTTGCGTGAACCAATGGTGTCAGTATATGCGTAGGTTTTCTTGTTTACTAAAGAAGTTGGGTTCGAAATATTCGGCTGTTTTTCCGCCAGCGGCCGATCAACTCCATCGTATGTTGTTTCAAAGATGCGTCCATTTGGGTCTATAGTTTGCTTTGGCTTGCCTAGCGAGTAGTCGTAGTAGAACTGGGTGGTTTGCGAAAGTGGGTTGGTGGACGTCGCAATATAGAGATTCTTGGAATCATAGTTATACGTAGTCACTTTGCCCCGAGGATCCGTTGCAGACGTAGGAAGACCATAGCTGTTATAAGCATTTTGGCTACTGACGTATGTAATGCCCGACTTCAACTTTTCACTTGTGGTCTTATTCCCTTTCGTGACGTTCCCAAATGAAAGAGTATCGTAATAGTAACGTTCATCGGTCGTCGTGGCGTTGCTGTAATCAGAGAGAGTTTTGCTCCGAGGTACGCTCATATTGACTGAGGTCGAGGCAGTATACGTAAAGAGCGTGGTGCGTTTGTCAGTGCCAATGTCTGAAAATGTGCCGTCCGAGGAGCCACTCACTTCCCCGTACTCTATAGTCCGAAGAAGGTCGTTAGTTGTTGATGCATAGAGAAAATCAGTTCCCTTATCACGATGGGTGCTGCCGTCAGTTGCATAATCAAGGATGAGTTCGCGCCCAAGTCCCACGAACGTGCTACTCGCAATCGTACTTGAATCCCAACGGTAATAGGTGTGTTTTTTAAGTACATTAGAAAGATCAAAGAGATCCTTTCTGAAAGGACGATTAATCTGTGCATACCCATTCGTTTGCTCGCCCAACGTCGTATTAAGTCCCGTTCCTTGACTGAAGTATGTTACTGCAACAGAATCCGGTGAGGTGCTGGTCGACAGAGCAAAACCGGCAAATTTGCGATCGCGGATTCCGTTTGCAAGGTAAACTTTTCCGCCAGAGTATTGATATGAAGTGGTGGCAGTGTTACCAAAACCATCACTTTCCCCCATTTCAGTCACGACCAGAAGCGAGGCGGGTAATTCAGGGTTTGTTCCTAATTGAGTAGAGGGGGTGTAAATAATACTTTTCTCAGCACCTTTCGCAGATGTGCTACGAGTCATCACATCCTGCTTCATTTGCCCATTACCTATCCAGTTACTGTATTCTCTGTGTGAAAAAACACCTGTGAAATTACACGGACTTGAGGAGTCAACAACTCCATACACAATATATTCTGGAAGAGTATACGCAGTGGATGTTGCCCACCCATTTCCGGTGTTGAGCAATACTTGCTTTACTGTTGCAACTTCTCCTTGGGCAACACCAGTACACGCAGTATGTGTTGGCATATAGTATGAGCGAACAAAGTCAGGTAAACCGTCACCGTTCATATCCATAAATCGAATTCCACGATCGTAGTAGACAGTGCTCCCACCAACTGATGTTTGATAGAGCGTTGAGGTCGCGATAGTCCACTGACTGCTTGCCGAGCCATTCCATCCAGTTCCATTATTGAGACGTGCGTACGTGTTGGAGCCTATAGAATAAACCCAATCATCGAGTCCATCGCCGTTCATATCTATTAACTGTGAGGCATTTTCCGTGGGTGCCGTGGTGGGCATGTTATAGATCGGAGCAAATGTGGTGGTTGTCGCATTCCATGTAGAGCCGTTTCCGAGATACGTTTCCGTGCCAGTGTATCCGGGCAGTGCCATAACATAATCAGGTAGACCATCGCCGTTTATTTCGCCAAAGAGACCAGATGTCAAAGTGAGGTACGTACTTGAATACCCAAACAAAGGAATTGTGCCCGTGTATGTTGTTGATGCTGTCCAACTGTATGCATCGGTTGAGGTGGCGTAACTATTCACATACAGACTTCTTGTAGTGGTTGCATTGTAATTATCTTCGAGTCCTTTCACAACGTCCGCCTTACCGTCTCCGTTCACATCTAAATATCTTGTACCTCGCTCTTCCGGCACGAGATTAGCACCTGACTTTCTACCCCAATAGTCAGGTGGAGTTATACCGGTGACTGTCGTTGACTGATCGATATATAAGTCAGCACCTACCGTAGAGTTATTGTGATTGTAATAAAATCCTGTTATATCGTTCTTTCCATTACCGTTTACGTCTGATGGAATTTCCACCTGCGAATTAAGCAGGATGTCACCTCCGCTACTCAGCGTATAGAACATAGAAGAGGAGCTTGCGTATGCGAATGTCATTGCTGGAAGCGATGAGAGCGTATTATTTTCATCGTATCCCTGCTGCTGAATACTAGTGAGAAGGGAGCGTACGCCGTTACTACCCGTGCCGTATGAAAGGAGGTACTTCCCCACCGTGCTTGAGGCGATGAGTGTATCTATCTCCGAAATCCGATAGTTCGTTGTTACCTTAAAGCCTGTTTTGTAGCTTTCCCGCACATCAGGCCTCGTGCTGGTTGCAAAAGTCACCGCAAGCGGGCCTTCTACTGCAGCAGAACCGGTGTAATTTATCTGGCTCGGATAGAGCTGATTGCCATCTCTGGTGTAATGGAATACGACCGTATTATCGTTCGTGTCCCGAATTTCGCTGAGCATCCATGTGTAGGTTCTGGCTGAGGTGGTTGCAGAATCGTACTGACGAGATGCATCGTCCATCCCGAACGTATAGCGAGTGCCTTTCTTGTCATAGACAGTCCACGTGTTTCCAGAGAAAGAATAGGAGTTAGAAGCACCCGTATCCACCCGTGCACGATGAGTTACTGTCGTGGTCGAAACTTGAACCAACTCCCCATCCATAGAGGAGCTGAATACGGCATCTGCAGAATACAAATCCTGCGAACCCGCCTTATTCATGCGTTGGATATAGGGAATCGATAAGCTCCAGCCGTATCCGACAATACTGTCTTCGGTGCGCTGACTGTTGTATTCGAGAGTAATATCGGGCTGCAACCCATTTCGCCCTGGAGGAATAGCGATAGGGATTCGCTCAGTGAGGGCACCTGTTGGTCCCTCCACTTTTAAATTCGATGATTCAAAACCAAACACATTAGGATTAAATACCGTTGGCTCTCCGGTTCCGAAGGCATATATATTTTGTGCTACGAGCACTCCAAAAAAAATAAAAAACGCCAACATGAATGCTGGTGTTTTCGAAAGGAGTCTTGTTGAAAGACTAATACGAACGGGGCTTGAAGGTCCCCTATATTTCATAACTTCATTATGCTAGGACTCCAGAAAATACAAAATTACAACTGTGGAGAAAGCGTGAATTAGCTTTCAGGTGTTAGTTCTCGGTTTTTTGTTTTTTGCAGGGCTGAACCGGAGCAAACGCTAAGCAGTTAGCCTTTGCCTCACAAGTTACTAAGTACTTGCGAGCCCAGCTCACGGTTTCGACCAAAAGTCGAAACATCGTTCCGCTTGTCGAAGTGCATAGAAAAACAAAAGCAGTTTTGTTCTATCGCTTCGCCCTCCTACGCCCTGCCTCACAAGTTTCGGCAACGGACGTTTCAGCGTTTGCCTAAGGAGGCAAGCTGAACCGGAGCAAACGCTAACTGCTTAGCGTTTGCTCCATTGAGCTGCTTTGCGAGCTTTCTTGAGACCTGGTTTTTTACGTTCCTTAGCACGAGGGTCACGCTTCAAAAGTCCTAGTTTCTTCAAAGGTGTTCGAGACGTTGCATCAAACTCAACTATTGCACGAGCAATACCGTGGGAAAGTGCTACTGCTTGTCCTGCAATGCCACCGCCACGAAGTACCGCCGTGATAGAAAATTTCTTTTCATGATGTGAAAGTGGTGCAACAGAAATACGCACTAATTCTGGGGTGCGGAAATACTCTTCCAACGTTTTACCGTTTGCAGAAACATTTTGTTTGCTGTTTTCAGTTAGTCGAACACGTGCAGATGCCGTTTTTCTTCTTCCTATCGTTTCAATATATTTTGTTGCCATATTTTTTATTGTTTTCCTGAACGCTAAACGCTAGTCGCTAATCACTAGCCTCTTAAGCATACCCGGACGAAGCTTTGTAGCCGGTATCATACCCTTTATTGCACGCTTTACCGCTTCTTTGTATCCATGACGTGCAATCACTGCTTCAAGTGTGTCGAACTTGAGTCCTCCTTGGTAGCCAGAGAAACGTGCATAGGTATTATTTTGAAGATGCTTCTCTGAAATTGAAAGCTTAGAAGCATTGATGATTTTCACTGTTAATTCAGGTGCGAGGTGTCTCGCAAATGCAGTTGAGTGCTTACCCATAAGAATGTGTGCAGCCTGGCTAGCCACGCGACCCATCTTCTTCCCCTTTGCGTCTATTGTGTGTTCTGTTGGCTTGTTCATACAAATTCAATGAGAGCGCTCTTTCTTCCGTCTGAGCTTTTTTTAACTACTTTGGTGATGCGAGTATAGCCTCCCTTTCTATCTTTGAAACGAGGGGCCAATACTTCCATCAACTTCTTTGCTACTTTCTCACGACCAGACAGTGTTGCAATAAGGTTCCTGCGTGTGCTTACTGTTCCGCTTTTGGCTTTGGTAACCATGCTCTCTACGTACGGACGAATTTCTTTTGCACGTGCTTCGGTGGTAACAATGCGTTCACGTAGTATAAGCGCCTCTGCAAGCGAGTTGATGAAGGCTTTACGTACATCACGTTTCCTTCCAAAAGTCCGTCCTTTTTTGCCGTGATTCATACTTATGATTTCAAAGAGATACCGAAGTGTGAGAGTGCTTCTTTTATTTCTTCAACTGCTTTTTCTCCAATGCCTTCGAGTGCAAGAATATCTTCAGGTGTCTTACGAGCTAAGCCTCCAAGAGTGCGGATGCCAGCACCCGTGAGTGCATTTGCAGTTCTCGTTGAAAGCTCCAGTGAATCAATGCGTGTCTTCATAACATCTTCCCTCGCCTCATCTCCCATTGCGACTGATTCGGCATCAGACGGTTCTGGGGCGTCCTCCTTGAAACCAACGACTGCCTTCAATTGCTGAATCATAGTCGAAACGGAACGCTCGAGTGCCTCTCTTGGTGTCAGAGTGCCGTCGGTTTCGATAACAATGCGAAGGCGGTTGAAATCAGTTCTGTCGCCGACACGCATGTTTTCTACTTCGTAGTTTACGCGACGAATTGGTGTGAATATTGCATCGAGTGCAATCATACCTATGTCCACTCGGTCTTTCTGGATGATCTCTTTTGGAACATAGCCAAGACCTGTGTCTACCATCAATTCTGCTTCAAACTGTGCGCCTTTATCAGTGAGTTCAGCAATGTGTTGGTCAGGATTCAATATTTCCACCTGTCCAGGAACGGTAATGTCTTTTGCGGTCAATGTTTTTACTCCCTTTGCGTTCAAAGAAAGTGTGTGTGGTTGATTGTCAAAAATACGTATACGAACTTTTTTAAGGTTCAAGATAACGCCGATAGTATCCTCTTTGATGCCAGCCATGGTTGAAAATTCATGCGATGCACCCTCAATTTTGACCGATGTGATTGCAGCACCAGGGACGGAAGAAAGGATGATGCGACGGAGGCTGTTACCGAGCGTGTGTCCGTAACCAGGGTACAAACCGTCAATTTCGTAGATACCGGTAGTTCCTTCTTCAGAAACGATGCGAGGCTTTGATGGCAATGTGATGGAGTAATCCATATGAAAAAGAATAGTTATCGGCTAATTATTAACGTGTGTAATATTCGAAGACGGCACCGATGTCGACAGCCGTATCTTGGTCAGAAAACACTGGAGCTGTTTGAAGTTTGCCTTCCAAAGTACCGACGTCAAAAGAAATCCACGAAGGCGTGCGAGCTTCTTTCAACTTGTCAGCCAATGTCTGAAACAAACCACTCTCCCTGCTACCAACCCGCACAGTGATTGCGTCGCCAGGAGAAACACGGTAGGAAGGAATGGTGACACGCGTGCCATTCACGCATATGTGCCCGTGGGAAACCATTTGGCGTGCCATGCGGTGTGTTGAAGCAAGACCCATACGATACACAATTGAATCAAGTCTGCTTTCGAGGAAGCTGAAAAGTGTTGATTGAGGATTAGCCTTACTTTCAAGAGCTTTTTCAACGTACGTAGAAAACTGCTTTTCAGTCAAACCGTACAAGAGTCGAAGTTTCTGCTTCTCAATGAGCTGACGATTATAGTCAGAAACATTTCTGCGTCCTTTTTTCTTGTTTGCGTCCGAACGTTGTTTGGAAAGCGCAAAAGCCTGAGTTTGACACTTCTCAAAGATGGAAGAGCCGAGGCGTTTACAGATTTTGTATCTAGGTCCGAGTATCATATAGATTTTGAGTTATAAATTTAGGAATTATGAAAAACTACACTCTGCGGGGCTTACAAGGCTGTGGACCGTTATGAGGAACTGGGGTCACGTCGTGAATAGCAAGAATTTGAATACCTTTACCGGCAAACGCACGAAGTGCTGATTCACGGCCAGAACCGACTCCCTTAATGAACACTTCTACCTCTTTAACGCCAATAGTTGCAGACTTTTCACCAATAACTTCACCTACCTTTGCTGCAGCGAAAGGTGTTGATTTACGATTGCCGGTAAATCCCATAGAGCCTGAAGACGACCACATGAGCATCCCGCCAGCTTGGTCGGTAAGGCTTACCCGTGTGTTATTGAAGGTAGATTCGATATGCAAAACAGCTTTCTCAATATGTCTCTTTGAGATCTTTGAAAGAGCTCGATCCCGTTTTCCAGAATCGACTCCGCTGCCTTGCTTTTTTAATATGCGACGTTTACCCATGTTGTTTTATGTTTTTTCTAGCTTACGACGACCTGAACCCATGGTCTTTCTCACGTTACCTCGCACTGTGCGTGAATTAGTCTTGGTGCGTTGTCCACGTGCTGGAAGGCTTTTCATGTGGCGAAGTCCACGGAACGCTTTAATATCTTTCAATCTTTTTACATTGCCTCCAATCTCTCGGCGTAAATCGCCTTCGATGGTAAATGATTCAATGAGCACTCGTATCTCTTGCTCTTTCTCGGGAGAAAGATCTTTTGCAACTACCGTACCTGGAACACCTACTTGCGTAAGGATAGTCATTGCTCTCACCCGTCCAACCCCATACACCGCAGTGAGGGCGATTGAGAGATGTTTGTTATCAGGGATGGTAATGCCAGCGACACGCATAATTAATTAGAATAGTTTAGTAGGTAGAGTGTAGAAAATAGTCAGAAATGCTTAACCTTGGCGAGCTTTACGACGAGGGTTTCTCTTGTTGATTCGGTACAAGCGACCACGACGGCGAACGAGAATATCGCCTGCCTGTTGCTTCTTTACCGATGCGAGAACTTTCATGTGTGTAAATTATAAACGTCGCACTATTCGTGCACGTCCGCCGTAAGGATCCAGAACGAGCGAAACACGGTCTCCCACCAGCACGCGAATGCGATGGAGCCGCATCTTACCTGCAAGATATGCAAGCATCTCTTCTCCGCTTTCCAGGGTTACTCGAAATAGAGCATTGGGAAGTGACTCAGTAACAGTACCAAGTCTCTCCTCTGTGTCTTTCGTGCGTACCATTTGAGCGAATCGGAATCTGAGTTGGACTTAGCTATAGTACCAGAAATCAGTATGAGCCGTCAAGAAGATCCCTAAGATTAGTTTGTGGACGAGCTGTTTGAGGTAATTTTGAGCTTGGCAGGGTCGTCAGGAAGGCCTCCTCTCCAGAATGGGTATATTTTTACGTCTATATTCGAGATAGCGGCGTAGTTTGGAAGCACGGTCTTTATATCCGCTTTATCTTTACCCGCAAGGTCTTTTGCAAGTTGCTCAATATCAAACACCGCCACTAGTTTTGCCGTTCCAGATATATTGAGCTCAATGGGTGTTTCCGTACCTAGAGCGTCAGGGGCATTAACGGCTACGTGAAGGTCGTTAGGATTTTCAATTTGAAGGTTGCCTTCAAAAGAAACCTGGCCGGTGTTTGCAAGAGTACGTGCCAGAGCAATTTCAGAGACCGCGGGTGCAACTGCCGTTCCAGAAACGGAGATATTAGCGTTACTTCCGTCAACAGTATCAGGAGCATCCGCATAAGAAATAGAAACAGAGTCGTTGAACACAAGCGTGCCTAGGGGCAAGGCAGAAATAAGTTTTGCACGAAGTGATCTATCAAGGTCCGCTTTCAAGCCTTCAACTGTTTGTGAACGCACCGTAGGGTCTACAACAGCTTGCTCGCCTATGAATCCTCCCGCCATTGCCGACTTTGATTTAGCATATATAAGTGTGTATTGCTTGGATCCTTTGAGGCCGGGAATGGTGAAGTCCGATGCAGGAATGTTGTATTTCTCTCCAGCGTCATCAGCGTACACAACAACATCCACAACCCCTGGAGCTTTTACGCCAGCCTTCATTGTGTAACCAGGGATGACTACAGGTGCATGAACCCGAAAGACAAGTCCGTCGGCTGTAGCAAACCGGGTGTTAGTAATCAAGCGTTGTGAGGTGGTGGTATATGCGTTGTAGATGGTAATCGTTCCTGAGGAATGATTTTCAACGTGCTGTGAACCTGTTGCAGGAACAGATTTGCTTACCGTGTCAGACACAGAGACTTTTTGGTACGGGAGCGTCTCACTTGTTGGGGAAGATTCAAAAGAACCTTGAACCGGAACACTGAACGCAAATGGTGTAACGGTCACATAGGCACGGTAAAACACAGTGCTTATGACAATTACCCCGATAACGAGAAGTACGGCAACAATACTTGCAACAACAGCAAAACCAAAGAAACCACTGGGACGTTTTGGATTAACAGGCACGTTTTTTATTGGTGGAGGAGTTGGGCGAGTAGGCGGGGTTTCTGAGGTACCAGGCATAGGGCTCCGTATAGGTTTTGAGCGAGCTGGCGGAATAATATCCTGAATGCTTCGATGTTGATCCATTACCTCGATTATACTCCCCTTTCATATAAACAACATCCCTTGATTTTTGTCACTGTGTACAAAAAGTATTCTCTACAAATCCACGAGATCTTCTTTTTTCATGGCGAAAAAAAGTACTTCGAGAGAGAGGAAAGAATCATACTCGCCACCCTCGCCTAACGTGACGTGCTCCTCAAAGAAATGCGGGGTAACCAACGTGAGTTCTGCCTGCAACATATCAGCCCGTGCTGAAAAAACTTTCTGAAACCATGCAAGCGCTTCCCCATCAGCCATAAGAAATGTTTTTCTTGGCATAGGTGTCACCTTGAGCACTGATTCTTGTATACGCCCGTAGTCTTCGTTCCATGAGGTGGCAACAGTTGAAAATAGTTTAGAGAACACCTCTGATTCTTGAGGACTGAGCTCATCTCGTGCGAATAGAGTAAGCCGTGAAATTGCGTCAGCAAGACTTCCAGTTCCTGCAATGGTGCGTGCAAGCGAACGCGCACCCTTAGGAAAGGACTGCATAACATTAAGACCGCCTCGATTAACCACCCCTACATCAGTAATTTCGCCTCCGACATCAACAAATGTAAAATTTTCTTCATTGGAAAGTGCCCGCAAGGTTGCAAAAGCCAGGAATGGAAATGTATGAAAGCGAAGCGGTACATGAGGAACGCTATGGCGAACAATTTCTGTAATTGCCTCTACAAAGGCCACATCCACCTCGCTTTCATATAAATGTACCCTCAGTTGCTTTCCTCGGACAGGATTATGAAGAGCTGTAGGGTACCCATTTACGTATATCTGAGTCACGGCAGACTCAACTGCACAGCGTCCTTGACGTATTTCTTTTGCATCTTGTGCACGCTGACCGGAAATGGCATGTGTCACGGTGGCACGACCAATTTTTAAAACTTTATCAGATTCAGAAACAACTATTTTTATTTCTGATGCATACCAAGGAGCAGCAAACACAACGTGAATCACCTCAGGCTTTGATGTATGAGGTATGTTTTCAAGATTTTTCTTTAACGCTTCTAGTGCGAGCGCTTGTATACCGCCCAACGCTTCCGCTGAATCAGTTCGAATAGGTACTCGTTTTGTGTGAGTCACTAGTGGTTTCTGCCCCTTCGTAAACGTAGCAACACAAACGCCCACTGAGGCACTTCCAATGTCGAGAATGAGTTCCGTCCTACCCTTCTTCATTTCATGGATTATTGTAACCCATGAAATTAATTTCAAATTTGATTACCAAGCAGAAAACAACCTAGCAAGAAGTTCGCTTAAACTTTCAGGACGAAATCTAGATTGATTACGATGAAACATATTGTCCAGAAAATCATGAATGCGATCTCTTCCACCCTCTCCAATTGGAGATTGATTTATTTTCTTTTTTTGGTTTCCGCCAAATTTCCGAAATTGGCCTCTATTTGCTACCCACTGTACATTTCCTATAGCGAATTCAGGGTTCATGGTAATTTTAAAAATCTGAAAAATTAATTCAGCGAGTAGAAAAAATAATTTCTCGTTTTATTTTTTACCGAAGGCACCTAAAATAACATTAGCCAAGAACTCAACATCTGGCTTATTCCCCTTATCCCAATCAGGTAAACCAAGATCAAAACGAAACATCTCTAGCTCTTGTTCTGCTCTCAGTGCCGCTTGAGCTTCAGCTGGTGAGAATCCTCTCACCCCTTTGCCCGCTTCCTTCGAAGAGTGTTCTAGCATATTTTTCTATTATACATTAATATAACTTTCTGTCAATCTTCTCTTCAATTCTAAACAACTATAAACTAAAAACTATGAAAAGAAGCTGAATATCCTCACCTAACTCAACACCCCCTTAATCCTTCGTACTCCAGCGGCAACCGCTTCCTCTTTTTGTATTTTGAAACGTTTACCCCCTGCCCCAATTTCTTGTGTATTACTCACATGCGGACCGCCACAAAATTCTATTGAAAAAGCACTATCAATCTTGGGGGTCTCTGCCGTCGCATTTTTTGGTCCTACTGAATATACCGAAACCATTTCTGGGTATTTAACTCCAAACTCATGTTCTGCCCCAAACTTCTCAGCCTCTTCTTTTGGCATGACTGTTCTCATAACTGGAAGCTCTTCTGTTATTTTTTCATTCACTATTTTTTCCACTTCCGTTTTTTGCTCTGGTGTCATTTTAGTGGGATACGAAAAATCGATACGTAGTCTCTCGGAGGTAATATTTGAGCCTCGCTGATGTACCTCACCACCAAGTACTATCTGCAGGGCTTTAAGAAGAATGTGATGTGTAGTGTGATAGCGAATAGTTTGCTCAGCATGGTCTGCAAGACCACCTGCAAACTTTTGACTTGCACCAGCACGTGAAAGCTTCTGATGCTCCTCCATCGCTGTATCAAAACTACCCCGATTAATCGGGGTACCCCGTTCACGTGCAAGTTCCTCAGTAACTTCCCAAGGAAATCCGTACGTAGTGAAAAGTACGAATGCGTCTTCTCCAGAGACGCTACCTTTTTGTGCAAAACGCTCAAACTCTTTCACTCCTACAATGAGTGTTTTTCTAAATTTTTGCTCTTCCTCACTCATGTGAGTGTGTATTGCTGAACGGTTTGCCTCGAGTTCCGGATACTGCTCTTTGAAATATTCAATTACGGCATCCGACAGCTCCGCAAGAGTACCCTCTGGGGCACCTACGAGGTCGGCATGCCTGACTGCCCGGCGGATAAGCCGGCGTGCAATGTAGCCTCGCTCGGTGTTTGAAGGAATAACGCCATCACCAAGCATGAATGTCGAAGCACGAATGTGATCTAACACGATACGAAATGATTTCGTTGCCTCTGTATATTTTTTTGTGCCTGCTTTTTCAAGAGTTGAAATCAGCGGAGCAAACACATCTAAAAGAAATACGTCACCGCTTCCCTCACGAGCTGCCGCAATACGTTCTAACCCTCCACCAAAATCCACATTTTTATTGGGGAGTGATTCGAAGCTTCCATCTTCTTTTTTGATGTACTCCATGAAGACTGAATTGCCTATCTCCATGAACCTTCCGCAATCACAGTTCGGATGACACTCCTTCCCAAATTTCACGTCGTGCGACGCCCCTATTGGATCGAAGTCATAAAAAACTTCTGAGTCAGGCCCGCCTGGTTCACCTGCTGGCATTGCTGACGGAGCTCCAGCACGACTCCACCAATTTTTCTTGGCGTCGTAATAAAAAATACGTCCACCCTGCATACCTTTAGTTCCACCATTCTCTTCAGACCCCAGAGCAACATCTTTTGCCTCTATCCCCTTCGAGCTAAAAAGTTTCTTCCAAATCTCTGCCGAATCAGTGTCTCTTGGAATACCTAGAGTTTCGTCCCCAATGAATGTAGTTACATACAGGCGTCTCGGGTCGAGACCCACCACATCAGTTAAGAATTCAAAAAACCATGGCAACTGCTCTGCTTTGAAGTAATCTCCAAAAGACCAATTACCGAGCATCTCAAAAAAGGTCGTGTGGCGATTATCTCCTACCTCTTCAATGTCTTGCGTGCGGAGCGACTTTTGCGAGTTAGTCACACGGCTCCCCATAGGGTGCGGAGTTCCCAAGAAATACGGCAAAAGAGGTTGCATGCCGGAAGAGACGAACAGTGTCGTTGGGTCATTCTCAGGCACGAGTGAAACCGAAGGAATCACCTGATGCCCTCTTTGCCTGAAGAATTCAAGATATTTTGCACGAAGCTCGTTTACGGTCATTTTCAAATCCTATCACAAAGGAACAGTGTAAAAATCTCTAAAATCGACCCGCCTCGATGCTACGTGGTGACACTGTAGTAGTAATAGGTTTACCCTTCCAGCGTGCAGTTGTATGTCGAAGAATCACATTGCCTGCCGAAGTAAAATCTTCAACTTCCCAGCCTCTCACTAGAGCAACTACAATTCCCGGCCTTGAGCCAACGAAGAACCTTCTTGTATTTCTTAAAATAACCGGATCTCTGCGTTTCAAATTTAACTCACGAATGCGGGCTTCATATCCAGCCATACCTTCTGCTCGCCCAGGTCTCATGGGAAAAAATATACATTGGAATTAATAACATGTCAAATAATTTTTCTAAACACAATAACAAGTTACACTAAGCAAGATGAATAAAAAGAAATGGGGCTTTGATCTGTCGACTCTCGACCGATCCGTCAGACCCCAGGATGATTTTTTCCGCTACACAAACGGTGGTTGGATACAGAAAAACACCATTCCACCAACCGAGAGCCGTTGGGGTAGTTTTATAACCCTTCGCTATGATACAGAAAAGCAATTACGAATTATTTTGAAAAGTCTCGAATCCAAGAAAAATTTTACACAAGGCAGTTCAGAGCAATTAGTCAAAGATTATTACACCTCTGCAATAGACATACAGGCACGGAAAGTCGCCGGGTCACAGCCAATTCAAAAATGGCTTACGCTCATCAATAACGTATCCACAAGAGACGAGCTAATTACGTGCATTGCACACCTGCATCGAGTTGGCATTGATGTCTTGTGGGGAACTGCCGTTGATCAAGACTCAAAGAAAAGTGAAAAAAACATACTCCATTTGTACCAAAGTGGGCTGGGAATGCCCGACAGGGACTATTATCTTAAGGACGACAAGGAGTCAGTACGTATTCGAAATGCCTACAAACTACACCTCCAAGCGCTGTTGAAACTTCTTGGCGTGAACTCTAAGGAAGCACAAGGAAAGATGGAAATCGCCATGGAAATCGAAACGAGGCTCGCAAAAGCTTCGATGAACAAAGTAGATGTCCGTGACCCCGACAAGACGTATCACAAAAAAACAATTACAGCGCTCGAGCATTTCACTCCTGCTATTTCTTGGAGACGATACTTGAAACTTTTCGGCATACCAAAACCTCACGAGATGATAGTTGGTCAACCACTGTTTTTTAAAGAAGTTGAAAAAATAGTAAAAACCACACCGATTGAAAAGCTAAAAGTGTACTTTGAATGCCAACTCATAAACCAAACAGCATCCCTTCTCTCGCCAGCATTGGTACGTGAAAGTTTTAATTTTTACGGTCGTGCTCTCATGGGCACTACTAAAATGAAACCCCTCTGGAGGCGAGGGTTGGTAGCGGTAAATGGATCTTTGGGAGAAGCATTAGGACAATTGTATGTACAGAAACACTTCAGTGCAGAAGCTAAAAAGAAAGTAAACAAAATAGTCGACGATTTGTTCGACGCATTTAAAGAACGCATTCTTAGTTTGGAGTGGATGAGCACACCGACAAAAAAACGAGCACTAGTTAAATTGCGTGCCATGACCCGCAAGCTCGCCTACCCGAACCGGTGGAAAAGCTACAGAGGACTCACTATTAAACCGACCGACTATTTTGGAAATGCACTTCGTGTGTCTGAGTTTGAACACAAGAGACAGCTACGAAAACTAGCAAAACCAGTGGACCGAAGTGAGTGGCATATGTCTCCACAAACGGTCAACGCCTATTTCAATCCAGGACTTAATGAAATAGTCTTCCCCGCTGCGATTCTGCAAGCACCGTTTTTTGACCCCTCTGCTGACGATGCCGTGAACTATGGAGCTATTGGCTATACCATCGGACACGAGATAACCCATAGCTTCGACGACCAAGGCTCTAAGTTCGATGAAAAAGGAAATTTAAAAAGTTGGTGGACCAAAAAAGATCGTATGCAGTTTGAGAAGAAAGCAAAAGTTCTCGCGAAGCAATTTGACGCCTTTGAAGTACTCCCTGGTATTCACGTAAACGGCAAATTAACGCTTGGAGAAAACATTGCTGACCTTGGAGGCATCTCAATTGCATACGACGCATATCAAAAACATCTACAAAAGAAAGAGAAAAAAAACATTGACGGCTTTACTCCAGAGCAACGCTTTTTCCTCGGCTGTGCACAAGGAGAGCGAGAAATTTCCAGGCCAGAATTTCTAAAGACTATTGTTATGACTGACCCACACTCCCCATCGGAGTTTCGTGTGAACGGGCCGTTTTCAAACCTACCTGAGTTCTACGAAGCGTTCGGCGTAAAAAAAGGAGACAAACTCTATCGAGCTCCCAGTGCTCGTGCAAAAATTTGGTGAACTCAGAATACTAGCTCCAGTTATCTAGCTTCTTAGTTATTTAGTTATCCAGATGATACCTTTTTATAAACTATACGATATATCGTATAGTTTATAACATGCCACATGTCTCAAAGCACCCTCTCAAGGAAGAAATAGCAAATTCTATTTATAAAGAGTTCAGAAAAACGTTACTCACACTGAAATATAGAAAAGTGGATAGTCCTTTTCTCGATGAATTTTTTACTAACACAGAACGCATTATGCTAGCAAAACGTTTAGCTATCATTGCCCTCCTTCTCCGAGGTATGTCTCCATATCGTATTCAAAAAACATTAATGATTAGCCCTTCGACGATCGCACGTTTACAGCTAAAGCTGGAACGAGGAAAACTAAAAAGAGTGGAAGAAATATTGCGAGAGAGTCTGGAGTTAAAGGGATTTTGGGAAAAAATAGAAACTCTCCTAGAGATAGCACTTCCACCCAGAGGGAAAGGCAGATGGAAATTTCTCACAGACAATGCGTCCCCTCAATAGAAAATAGTCTACAAAATAGCTTTTCTCTTAAACTATACGATATATCGTATAGTTTATATCGTGGATAGAAGTAATTTTAATAGCAAAAAAAAAAATAGTGCCGCCTTCTTAATACATCTAGAGCCAATCGATGGGGGGCATTCCGTGCGAGCTGAGATAGTTGTTTGCTTTGCTGAATGGCTTGCTACCAAAAAATCCACTAAAGGCGGAGAATGGTGAAGGGTGTGGCGACTCAATAACTAAGTGTTTTGTGCGATCAATGTGTGCACCCTTTGCTTTTGCATAATTACCCCACAGAATAAAAACCAGATTTTCACGTTCCTCTGAAAGTAGTCTAATTACTGCATCAGTAAATTCCTCCCAACCTTTACCCTGATGCGAGCCTGCCATACCAGCCTCTACGGTGAGCGTTGCGTTTAAAAGTAACACTCCCTGCATTGCCCACCTCGATAAGTCGCCATCAGTGTGAATAAGAGGTTTCCCGATATCTGACTGAATTTCTTTAAATATATTTTGAAGCGATGGCGGTGGCCGTACTCCGCTCTCAACCGCAAAAGATAAACCGTTTGCTTGCCCTTTCCCGTGGTAAGGATCCTGACCCAAAATAACCACCCTCACTGCATCAAATGGACACAAATCAAGCGCACGAAAGATATTTTTTGGATGTGGGTATACCGAACCTTTTGTATAGGCATCTTTAACAAATGAAGTCAGTATTTTGAAATATGACTTTTCAAATTCCTCTTTCAATTTTTCTTTCCACGATGGCTCTAGACGAACGTCCATACATTAACGAATGGCACCCTCTTTTCTTAAAAGCTCTTCTTTAGTCAATCCATCTCGAAGTCCATTGTAGCCACCAATCTTTCCGTCAGAGCGAATAACTCTATGGCACGGCACTGTTTTATCTTGATTTCCCGCCATAATAGCTCCAACTGCCCTTCCCGCATTTGGACGCCCAGCTGCCAAAGCTACTTGCCCATACGAGAGCGTTTTCCCTTTTGGAATTTTCTTCACTACCGCAACAACTTCTTCTCTGAAAGTTTTCCCTCCAAAACGCACCGTTTTCATATAGTGGATTTTATCATACTCACTCTTTCAAAAATTATGTGTATAACGAATTGCAACTTTATCTTATAAGATAAAGTTGAGATATGAAACGCAAAGCAAAAGATTTAACCGATAAAGAACGTATGCGGACACTCGATATGCTGTATACAGCAGCGAGCTCTGTTCGTGGTCGAGATGCCGTCAAGCTCTTTCTTCGAGATTTATTGACGGAAAGTGAACGCATTATGCTTGGTCGACGAGTGTGGATAGCTCGATTACTACTCAAAGGAGAAAAATATGACGTTATAGCTGCGAAGCTCAAACTCAGTTATAAAACAATCTATAAGGTGGCGAGGTGGCTTGAAGACCAATTGCCAGGGTATGAACAAGCTATCAAGGGAATGGAGAAAGAATTTAAAGGGCGAGAGAAACGTTTTGAGATTGAATATGGTCCATTTTCATTTAGGGCAATGAAGCGAAAATATCCATTACACTTTCTTCTGTTTCCAGAACCTAAGAAAAAGAAAATCGGTTAACCTTCTGATTTTTTTACTTTTCACTTATTCTTGAGTTTTTATCTTATCAGATAATTTTATCTTATAAGATAAAAACTAATCGACTGACTAGACATTCAGAGTGTGGGATAGAAAAAAACACATCAAGAACCCCACAACAGATCTACGAGGAAAATGCAATTTTAAAAAACAAACTACCCGAAAAGGGATTGCTCATGTGAGTCTTCGTTATCTTTTGATTTTGCCTTACGTACGTTTGAACCCGGTGCATCTTTTTTTATAAATGGCTGAAGCACCTCTCCAACTGCCTTGCGGTAGGTGCAGTAGTCACACGCTTCACCTGTCTGCGGAATTGCGTCCGTGTCCAGGCACGCTTTGATTTCCAAAAGTGTTTTATCAATCCAGTTTGCCTTGCCAGTGTAAGGAATTACTTTCACATCAAACTCGAGCTTAGCGTCAAATGCTTCCGTATCGGTTTTCCCGTTAGCGTAGACGAAGTAGCCAGTGTCGGAAACTGTAAAGCCGTTTTGGCGAAATAACCATTGGTATATTTCCATCTGACGTTTATACCCGTCCTGCCACTCAGCATCCAGCGTTACTTCCTCATCTTTACTGGTGGCTTTGTAGTCAACAATATGCAGTTCGCCCTGTGGGTTAACCCACACATCGTCTATGGCTCCTGAGACAGTAAAACCTGTGGGTGTATGAGAAAAATCAATACCCTTAAAGTTCTCTCTCCACGTATTCATCTTCTCGTGCTGAAATGGCACGGCATCGATTCCATATTCACTCATTAATGGGTGAGAGCTTTTTGCAGCCCGATGGATGTCAAACTCTTTTTTGAGAAGCTTGTCGACGGCGGAGTTCAAATTGAAAGGAAATCCTGGGGGACGTGCGGTACCAAGCTTGTTGTCGATATAAAAACAGCGTGGACATTGAATGAAGAGGTCTATTTTCGAACGCGACAAACGCCAGCGTGGGCCACCATAGTTCCAATCAACTTTTCGATGTGGTTTGTAATACTGAGACATACTAGTGCATTGTATCTTTAGACTTGGCAGATTGCCTTACTTTCTTCAACTACTAAACTCTGTTTCTTTTCTGAAATACCAATACTCTTGAGTGAATCTGGATCGCTCATCACCATGTGGCACATGGTGATACCCGCTTGAAGGAGACGAGTTTTTTCTGACTGTGAGAGTGTTGTTAAAATGGTGATCGGATATACTCCAGTTTCCCGAATAAAATCTGACAAACTTGCACCATTAGGATAACTCCAACCGAGAAGTTTGATGCCCGAACAATTTGAATACTCAATGGCTTTTGAGGTAAATTTTGTGTTGGTGACAAGCCACCCTTCATCAATACCTGCTTTTTCTTTCCTATCCTCTGCCCCCCATTGAATATCCCAATACCTCGCACGCACATAGAGTGCAGTTTTTAAATCTGTTTTAAGCCCGGGAGTATTATGAAACTTTAATTCAGCACCAATAGCTTTACCGTTCTTTAGCATCACCACATCAACTTCGTGATCAATGCATCTTCCTTGCACCGTAACGCCATATGAAGTTTCATATCCTTTAGCGTGCATGAGGGCGGCAATAAACTTCTCAAAGGGGAATCCTGTAGGCCCTAGATCAAGAATGGCTCGACGCATCGAGTACCGTGCAGCGGATACACGCTCTTCTTTATGAAGAACCTTGAATGCTTCCTGGTAAATTGCAGTGGTAGTCATCCCATCTTTAACACCTGCCCCTACTCGCTTTGCCACTTGCTCTGCAAGGGTAGTGTCTGTTCCTGAACGACGGAGTGATGCAACCAGTTTCTCCACATCAAATGGCTCTATCGTTCCATCCCCTTTTTTAATGTTAGGCATACAATAATGATAACTCGTTATTTAGCTGTGAGCACAGCGTCTGCAAAGCTTATGAACATTGAGCATTCCTCCGATACGAATCCTGCCCTCTTCGATATATGTGCTCCCCGTATACCAATTACAGGAAATGCAGTTTCCAACTGTGTCATACGGCCCCCTATCCTCAAATGAGCACCTGCCACGCATTTTTCTAGAAAAAGGAATCTGCCCAATAAATTCACTCATATTCTTCAAGCTACTATACCCCCACCGAGACAAATCTTTCCTGTTTTGTCATACATAACGAGTGATTGACCTAGAGCTATTGCTTGTGGAGTTTCAAAAGACACCTGATTATCATGAATCCTCACTGGCAACAATTCCTGTCGATAGCGGTAGCGAGCAAAAATAGTGTCTGTAGGCACATCTCCAAATATCCAATTTTGATTTGAATATGCAAATGTTTTTTTTGAGTTCTCTCCTATTGGTTTTTCTGCAACTATCAACTCATTCTTCTGTATATTTTTTGCTACTACATACATGCGTTCACCTCCTTTTGCGGTAAATCCATGACGCTGACCTACTGTATAAAAATACGCTCCGTCATGAGTTCCAATTGCTACTCCAGCCTGATTGCGGACAACACCCTCTTCGCTTGGTAAATAGCGCTTCAGAAAAGCGGGCATATCAACGTGTCCTAAAAAACAGAGCCCTTGTGAGTCAGGACGCTTGGCATTCGGAAGTCCGGCTTCAAGAGCAAGCCGTCGCACTTCACTTTTTTCAAGTTCGCCCACCGGAAAGAGAGAGTGACTGAGATCATCTTGTGTTAGTGTCCAAAGAAAATACGTTTGATCTTTCTCTTTGTCTTCAGAAGCTGAAAGCTGAAAGCTAGAAGCTGAAAGCTGGCTGTTACTTGCATAATGACCAGTGGCGATGAAATCTGCGCCATCCGCTTTTGCCTTTTTCCAGAATGCACCAAATTTGACGACTCTGTTGCACATCACATCCGGATTCGGTGTCTTGCCTTGCCTATATTCCTCAACAAAATAATCAACAACCTCTCGTTTATATTCCTCCGATAAATCGTACGTAACGAAAGGTATACCAAGGTGAGCCGCCACCCTCATTGCTTCCATCCTGTCCCGTACTCCGGTGCATGGTAAAAAGTCAGGCTCCCATCCCTTTATAAAAGCCCCCACTACTTTATATCCCTGCTTCTTCAAAAGGTACGCCGAAACCGCAGAATCAACTCCACCCGACAAACCAACGAAAACTGACTTCATTCACCTAGCTTACAGGCTGTCAGTTAAAGATTCTAGCAATTACTAGCTTCTAACGTAGCCCACCTCTCAGTATGAGATGAAAACTACAGAAAAAAGATCCTTTTTGAGATGGCCTGTCGCAAGAATCACGAAAAGTGCGAGATTCATAAAAATACTTACACGTAAGCGTAGCAGAGGCTTCCATATGTCCTATTTACTTAAATTTAATACGAGCGGCCCAATAACATCTGCAAGACGTATAGCACCAGCAGTGAGCCCCGCACCTAGAGTGCCCCCAAAAAGCGCTGAGAGTAAGAGTAATGCCTCACGTCGAGATAGAGAAAACTTTCTATTTGGCTGTGCTTCTATTTTTGCCATGTGTTTTAAATAAAAATCTTCTTCAACTTTCAAAACGAAAGGCTAGTCAGAACGACCAGGACGGACAGGACTATTAGTGAACCATTCATTAGCCGCATGTTCAGCGCCGTGTCGATATTTTCGTGCCACTAGCTTGGTTAAAACTGCTACAGTTAATGCAGTACCCGCCGTTATACCCGCATCCAGAGGAGAAAGTAATCCTGCCCACAGCAAGAATCCTGCCCCAACTGGGACACTTACACCCGCAACCACGGCAGTGTTTTCAACTTTCTGTACTGATCTAGTACGCCCAAGAATCATTTTTTCTATAGGGTTTTCACTCATCTATGTACTATATCATAGTTTAAAATGATGTCAAACACACCGTAATGTTTCAATACCTTATACTCACCCTAACCCCTTTAGTTAACTAAAGGGGTTAGGGTGATATTCAAAAATCTAATCTTTTAAATTCATGTAAGACATGCGATGTCTTACATACTGCATTTCCATGTAGAGTTTACAAAAGATCTCTTTAAAAAAACGAACCTAAGTTTAATGATGTGCAAACCCGTCTGGGCGATAGCCCTCGTTATCGTACTTTCGCCTTATTTGCCACGTGCTCCGCAAATGTTTTTGCATAATATATCTTTCCTTCTTTGTCTGTTAGATAGTAAAGATAGGCACTTTTAGTGGGCATTATGGCGTCCTGTATGGCACCAAGACCAGGATTACCAATGGGCCCTGGCGGAAGCCCTCGGTATAAATATGTATTGTAAGGAGAGTCAATTTTCAAATCATCAAGAGTTGGTGCATAGCCACTTCTTTTCAGGATATAGCCAAATACCGCATCAACCTGAAGTGGCATCTTAATAGAGATTCGCTTCCAGAGTATCCCCGCAATCATTCTTCGGGTTTCACTTTGACGGGCTTCCCGCTCCAAAATAGAAGCCATTGCGAGCACTTCATTCATCGGTCTTCCAAACAAAGCGATGTCTTTTTCGAGTGGTTTTATTTTTTCATCAAAGTTTTTCCGCATTGCGTCAATGATTATCGCAGGCTCAGTGCCCGGCAGAAAAAAATACGTGTCTGGGAAAAGATACCCCTCTTGTGCTTTGGCGAGCGATTCGAATGCCACGACATCAAAATCACCAAGCGTACTTTCAAAGATGTTTGAAATCTCAAACACACTTGTGCCTTCAGGAATAGTGACGCGAACTGGAGTTAAGTCTGTTTTTCCTTCCGCAAGACGATACGCCACCGTTATTACTGATTGAGATTTTGAAAAAGAATAGTGATTAGCAATAATGCCAGAAGGGTACAAAAATCGGACGAACAGAGAAAATACGAGTGGAGACTGTATGACGTGTTTTTCTTTCAACAATTTTCCTGCCTCTTCCACACTCATGCCAGGGGAAATAGTAACAATTGAATTCTTCTTGGCACCTAAGGGAGGTGCAATAAAAAACAGGTACACACTGCAAAGAACAATCACAACTCCCGCAACGCTATAAATTATTTTTTTAGTATTGTTTTGCATTTTAAAAGCTGGAACCTGAAAGCTGAAAGCTTGCAGCTTTGCCTAGACTGGCAAATTCTCCGGCGGTTCTAACGTAAGACCTTTCATACGGGCAAGTGCACTACCCCGACTTGCATGCGGTAAATGAAACAAAGTTGCCAATTCTTCTGTGTTTAAGACGAACGCTTTACCATAGTACGGTGGTGCAAAAAATGCACGTCTGCGATAGAGGTTGAGGAGGTGTGCAGACACCAAAACGGGAACGGCTGAAAAAATTTCAGAGAGAACAAACCCTGGACGATGATTCGGGTCATACGCAACAAATCCATTTAGCTCGATATCATTCAGAGGATCAAGAAGGTGAGTTAATTTTTCTTCATAGGATTCATCAAAGTGTTCTCTATCTGCTATGTAGAAAGCACGTATACCGCAGTCAAATGATGGCTTATTCAATGCCGACTCTATAGCACTCACAATTGTTTTCGTAGAGAGAGGAAGTTTATCCATTTCGCCTTTCGAGCCAACCAATTTTTTAATTTCAACATGTGCAGACTCATGAAGAGAGTCTCGGGGGTTATCAAAAAGGTTCTCACGCTCACGTTGATGCGGTCGCATGATGATAGAAAGAAACACGTGTTCCTGTGCACTCATGCCAGCTAAACTTTCAACAATCTCACCAAACACATCACGCTTTTCACTTAATGATTCATAGACTTCGTACGTTTTTAGAGGATACGGATCGGGTTTTGCGAGAGTATATTCACGGGCCATGAGTCGCATCGAGAGTGGATCAAAATGTAATTCTCTCGAGTAATCTCGGACCACATTAATATCGATGTCATGGTACTCAGCACGAATCCTGCTTTCTAATGCAACACGGTAACTCACTGGAACGTGTGCAAAAAACCGTACACGTCCATTGTGAGCATAGACTTCAAACGACCAAGAAGTACGAATCTTGCCGTGAAGAAACGCATCGATGCGAGAAATTTCTGTTCGATGATACAGCGAATAAAATACCAGCTCCATAGCTTTTGCGGTTGGAGGAGTTTCATCACCTGGCTTTAACTCCAGTGTGACATAGGAAACAGAATCAACGAACCTAGAGCGGATGACGTTGAGCCACAGAGGCCAGGCAATAGCAAAAAGACCAACAGGAAGCCACAGTGGTGCAAAGAAAATGACAACGTGGTAGACGCCAGCAATAAAAACTGGAGCAAAATAAATGAGCACCGGAACCGCAAGGAGTGCAACAATAATCAACCACTGCACTATCTGGCGAGACATTATGAAAATATATCACATAAGCCACTTTATGTGGCTTATGTGATTAGCGTTCTATTTTAGTTATGATTTTCCACTAGAAAGGCCTAACGTAAGTCTAGCTTGCTCTTCCGGTGACAGAGGTTCCATTGCGTCACGTGCAGAGTCCTCCCGCATAGCTTTGGCTTTTTCTGGAGAAATAATAAAAGAATCATCATCACCAGCCAACAAAGACGTCTGTTCCTTTGCCATAAAGAATTATTATGTACCCTTCAAAGCGTACTTACCTTCTTTTTTACTGAATGCCGAATTCTGCAAGTTCACAATGATGGTGTTTGGCTTCACGTAACGCTCTTTAGAGACACGTTTCATGATCTCCTCTCGAGTAAGAGGACCGGACTCTTTGAGAATGTGTTTGATGATTTCAACAACGGGTCCTATTCGGTATCCCCATTCTTTGAGAGCGTAAATACCTCTGCCTACTAACACAAAGCGACCATCCTTAATGAGCTCATTGTGCGTTGTGGCTTCATGAGCCTTTTTACCAAAAAGTTTTTCAATTGATTTTGCAACTTCACGGAAGTGCATAGGTGAACCATGACGCTTCAATGCGAGATACGCATGGTCACGAATATTTTTCACTCTAATTCCTGGTGCACTTGAGCGACCCCATTCACCCAAAGGGTTACGCATGATGCAGTTTGAAAGCTCGAGCCACCTGCGTACCGTGTCTTTAGAACGATATTTTGTATTAACTTTAGTGAGACAACTCATAACATGCTCAACCAATTTTTCTTCAGACAGCACGTCAGAATGCTTCACAGTTCCATGAACTTGTTTCAGTGCAGATTCAACTGCCTTCGTGAGTTCAGGGTCTACAGACCAACGAGCCTTGAAGTCTGGGGTTTCTTTTGCAGAAATGAACGGTGCCCCCACAACAAGCAGGAAGTACAAATGATTACGGGTCTCAGTATCCTTTGCAAATTCATCAAGAAGCATGCTTTCTGGCAAAACCCCACCAAGTTCACGGATGGCATTTTCAAGCCATACAAAGGATGAAGCCTCTTTTGCGAGTGCCTCGGAGTCCTGTATAAGCTTTGTGGCGTGGTTTTCAATTTGTCGAACACGTTCACGGGTTATGCCATAACGCTTTCCAATGGCGTCGAGAGTTTCTCCACGTACTTTAGTGCCCAAGCCGTATCGACTTACAAGAACGTCACGAGAACGCTCTGGGAGCACAGCAACGAGACGCTTACTTACCTGTACAGCCTTGAACGGGAGTTTAACCATATATGTATTATCCTACTTTTTATCGATTAGTGTCTATTCCTTATAGCACATATTTTAAATCACGTCAAACCTGCCATAAGTTATCCCCACCCCGTCACTAGAACTTGGCGTCGTACCTCATAGCGAAGCGTGAGCATAACGCATTACACGGAGTGCAATAGTGGCAACAGTAATATAAATAATCTCATATATCGGTACAGCAAGCTATAACGCCAAGTTTCAGTGCGGGGCCCACCCCCATGTGGGACCTTGAAGGTCCCACATGGGGGTTAGGGTATGAAATTTATGATACGGCCGGGAACGAAAATGGTGCGACTTGGCTTTTCAGGAACAATTAGAGAAAGTTTTGCATCGGCTCGGACAAGTTGTACCACTTCATCTTCTGTCGCCTTATTAGCTATCACAACAGTACCTTTCACTTTCCCCGCAAGCTGAACAGCAATTACTATTTCATTTTTTTCAAGCTTTGAAGGGTCAAATGTTGGCCAACCTTCAGTATGTATTGAGCCTGTATGTCCCAAATCCTGCCACAACTCCTCTGTGATATGCGGAGCGAATGGAGCAAGAATACGTAGGAAACTCTCATATGTACTCACCGGTATATGTTCCTCCTTTTCAAAAGAATTAAGACAAATCATCATTTGACTCACTGCGGTATTCAAACTTAAGGTCTGAATATCCTCACCTACTTTTTTTATAGTTTGTTGCAACACGCTGTCCGCATTAGCATCAAGCAATGCTTCTTTGCTCATTTTCTCCTGTATTCGCCATACACGTTCCAGAAATCTTCTTGAGCCAATGATGTTTTGAGTATTCCACGGCTTCATCGCTTCAAGTGGCCCCATGAACATTTCATAGATACGCACGGTATCCGCTCCATAGAGCTCCACAAACTCATCTGGATTGATGACGTTACCTTTCGACTTAGACATCTTGGTTCCATCTTCAGCAAGAATCATTCCTTGATGTCGTAGTGCCTTAAATGGCTCCCCAAAAGATACGTATCCAAATTTCTGTAATGCTTTAGTGATAAAGCGTGCGTACATGAGATGGAGCACAGTGTGTTCAGCACCTCCCATATAGAGATCAACAGGGAGCCATTTCTGCATTGCTTCTTTTGAAGCAAATTCTTCAAGATTGTGTGGGTCAGAAAAACGAAAAAAGTACCACGACGAGCACACAAAAGTATCCATAGTATCAATCTCTGGCTTCCACCCTTTTCCGAATATCTTTTCGGTACGCTCAAGAAGTTCTTTTGAGGTTCCGAGCGGAGAAGTTCCCTTCGGTAAATACTCTACGTCTTCAGGAAGAAGCCATGGTAAGTGCTCTTTAGGAATTGCGTGTGGCTTACCTTCTGGGTCATAGACCACCGGAATTGGAGCTCCCCAGTAGCGTTGGCGAGAAATAAGCCAGTCACGAAGTCGGTATGTAACTTTCGTTCGCCCAGCAACTAAAATGGATATTTTTTCTTTTACCGTTTCAGATTTTTGTGCGTTAAATTGTTTTGAACCTACCAAAATGCCAGTTCCACCGTATGCTCCTGTTTTGATTATGTATTCAGTAACGGATTCTTGAGTTCCTTCAAACAGTAAATGTTGAAGTTCGAAATCGACATTCCCTTCAGGAATAATAACTGCCTTCATCGGTAAATCAAATTTCCTCGCAAATGCGAAATCTCGTGAATCATGTGCGGGAACCGCCATAATAGCTCCAGTTCCATATCCGCCAAGTACGTAATCGGCTACCCAAATTGGAATTTCCTCTTTAGTAGCCGGATTGATTGCCTTAATGCCTTTAAGCTCTACACCAGTCTTTTCTCTCCCCTCGGCAGTGCGTTCGATTTCCTTTAAATCTTTATTTTTTTCAAGATAGGCTTCAATTTCACTACGATTAATTGTGGTATTTATACTTTCGGAAATAAGGGGATGTTCAGGAGCGAGGACAAGATAGGTTGCACCGAAAATGGTATCCGGACGGGTGGTGAAGACGGTAATCTTTTGCCTTGATTCTGCTACTGAAAAATCTATTTCTGCACCTTCTGAACGCCCTATCCAATTACGCTGGTTTACCTTTGTAGATTCCGGCCAATCGACGCCGTCAAGGTCGTTGACGAGTGCATCAGCAAAATCAGTTATCTTAAAAAACCACTGAGCAAGTTCGCGTTGAATTATTTTTGTACCGCAACGCACGCAGACACCCTTCTCTCCACTCTCACTCACGGTCTGTTCGTTTGCTAAGACAGTTTGATCTGTCGGACACCAATTCACTTTCCCCATTCGCTTTTCAGCAAGTCCATTTTCAAACAAAAATAAAAAAAACCACTGCGTCCATTTATAGTAGTCAGGATTATGCGTACCAACTTCTCGTGACCAATCATAGGAAAGTCCTAACGATTGGATTTGATTGCGAAAATTATCAATTGCCTTATTGGTGGTCTCTCGAGGAGGTGTTTTTGTTTTTATTGCGTAGTTTTCTGCAGGAAGCCCGAATGCGTCCCACCCCATGGGATGCAAAACATTAAAACCTTGCATCCGTTTAAATCGAGCGTAGATGTCTGTTGCTGTGTATCCTTCAACGTGTCCGGTGTGCAAGCCTAACCCCGATGGATACGGGAACATGTCCAGAACGTATTGTTTTGGTTTGGATGAAGATTCGTCCGTTACGTATGCACCGCCTTCCTCCCAATGCTTCCGCCACTTCTTCTCTATTTTTTTATGGTCATAGGTTTTAGCCATGCGTGTTATTTTAACCGCATTTCTGCTTTTTCTCTAACTTTTTAAAGCTAGAACCTAGGACCTGGTTTGATGGTTGGAAAAAACTCCGGGTCTATAGTGCGATCAAAACACTGCTCCCCTTCTCCGTGCTCCCAAGATTCTTGGGCGGGATACGTTAGGTGAACTACGGCACCTTTAGGTGTTTCAGGGCTCGGGAGAGAGAAGTTTGCACAGAGTTTAAAGGATTTATCTCCAGTGCTTTCGTAGCGATACGAAAGTCCGCTTTCAGGATCTGTTGGTGCAAAAAAACCAACTAATGGATCTTCAAGCTCCGAAACTCTAACAGGAAGTTTTTGCTTCTGTTGCCAATAGTAGGTTAGCTGATACTGAATATTTTGAAGATCAGAAATTCTTTGCTGATCAAGCCGGAGTGACCGCTGACTTTGAGGAGAACCTATGATGAAAAAACCACCAATAACTGTTGCAAGCACGATGAGTGTAACTATGACTGCGAGTCCTTTTGAAGTTTTTTCTTCTCGCTCCCATTTTCCCCGAAGCTCTTCGAGGTAATACCAAAAGATTGCCCCCAAGACTACGAGAATGACGAGTACTTTAAGAATGAAGCGTGTCGTAAGTTCGCCGTTCAAGAACGTGTTTACCAGGGCTACCAAATCTCCTGCAATAGTGAGACCAGCTATGAAAAGCGTGATGACTACCAACCACTTCCGAACCCATAACTCTTTTTTCTCTGGAACTTTGCGAATATCTTGATGCACCATTCGTGTAAGCAAAATATACAAAGGAAAGAACACCACAAGAGATGCTATTGCAAAGCGGAACGTACCTGAATAGATATCGCCGTAATCCAAAGGGCTCGGGAAGAAATACGTTATGTACTGATGAATAAGGAGGATGAGCGAGGTTGCTGAAACATAGAGAGCAACCATTGCCCCGAGCCAGAGAAAAAAATCTTTAGGAGTTACTTTTGCTTTGACTGTGCCATCCATATAGTTATTTTATTATTATTATTTTTCATCTAACTCTCGATCAGGCACTACAGGAGGTCTCTTCCCATCACCTGAGTATCGTGACGGTAGTGGCGAAAGAGGAAGTTCATTATCATCTTCAAAACCCATATAGCTTTTGAACTAAGAATAAAACTATACCTTAAACTCTATCACATCCCCGTCTTTCACTATGTATTCCTTCCCTTCCGTTCGTACCCAGCCTTTCTCTCGTGCGGAGGCGTAGGATCCAGCTTCAACGAGCTTCTCGTATGCAACAACTTCAGCCCGGATGAAAGTATCCCTAAAATCGGTGTGAATTGCCGCTCCCGCTTCAGGTGCTGTGGAGCCAACCTTCACTGTCCACGCTCGTGTTTCAACTTCTCCAGTGGTAAGAAATGTAATGAGTCCAAGTAAACGATATCCGGCACGAATAAGCCCATCCAAGCCATCGTCTACAACTCCAAACTCACGCCTGAGTGTTTCTTTATCTTCACCTGCAACATCACGGAGCTCTCCTTCAATGCCTGCGTCTACCGTAATGTACACCGCACCCATGTCGTCCAAAAACTCAACGAGTTTTTGGTAACGGCCATCATTCAATTCATCAAGGTTGTGCCCTCCCGCTTTTTTATTGAGTGCATACATGATCGGCTTCATAGTAAGCAGTTGCAAAGTACGCACTGCAAAACGCTCTTCGTCCGAGAGTGAAGTAAAGGACGCTAGTTTTCCAGCTGAAAGTGTTTGGTCAATTTTTTGCAAAGTCGTCTGCTCTAAAACAGCTTCTTTTACTCCACGTTTAGCGTCACGTCCAACGCCCTCTAAACGTTTTGATACCGTCGAGAGATCCGTGAGCACAAGCTCTAAATTGATGACTTCAATATCCCTCACTGGATCAACATCTCCATCAACGTGCGTAATATCGGCATCATCAAAAATCCGCACGACTTCCATAATGGCGTCTGTTTCTCGAATGTGCTGGAGAAACTGATTGCCTAAGCCCGCACCTTCAGATGCCCCCTTCACTAAGCCTGCAATATCAACAAATTCAATAACGGCAGGAATAATCTTGAAGCAATTTGAAAGGGTTGCCAGTTTTTGAAGACGAGGGTCAGGCACCGGCACGATACCTACCGATGGATCAATGGTGCAAAAAGGATAGTTCTCCGCAGGAACACCCTTTGCTGTGAGTGCGTTAAAAAGCGTCGATTTCCCAACATTTGGCAGGCCTACGATTCCTATAGATAAACCCATAAAGGACTAGTGTATAGGGTTTAGCGTTTAGAGGCTAGCCTAAAAGAAAATAAAAAACCCTGATTCGGCATACCGAATCAGGGTTTTTAATGTTAATTCTCTCTACGATATCTCCTCAGGTAAACATCTACCGTATTCTCCTCAAGCCTTCGCACGAGCAGGGCTCCCCAAAAGAAAGCCAAAATGATTAACGGCTAGACCGGTTAATGCGAAACCAGCACCAGCGAAAGCGACAACGGGAGCACCCAAGATCGCCGCAGCTACTACAGCCCCGAACCCAGCGGCATACAGACTTATACCAGTCTGATATAACATATCGCCTCGGCGTTCACGAACCGCCTGTGCAGCTCTAACGCTTGAACCTGACGGTCTTTCGTGCCCTGTATCAAATGACATATATTAAATAGTTAAATTTTTAAATGCTCGTCTGCTCAAGATTCGACTATAAGTATATCATATCAGATATAATTTATTTGTCAAGTGCCTTGAGAACCCTCTTTTCGAGCCCATAGAATCAACCATTTCAAGAAAAGCATCTCTCGGAAATACAATGTTTATATATAACCGGAGCGAACCCTATAAAAATTTCAAAAAACACAGATATAGTATAAAATGACGGTCGTCATTTTATACTATACAGGTAGAAATCAGCCGTATGTATATTTTGACGGCGTAATTGCCCGCATGATTAACACTAGTCTCACTCCTCTAATGGCCCTGTGCGAGTCACCCTTTCTGTCCTGCCACTTGCGTACACCTTCAAGACGTCCCATACAGAGTAAGCTCCTTGATTTCTCTTCTGTAACCCACGGGCAAAAGAACCAGGCTTAACAGCACGTTCCCCCACTAGAGTTCTATCAGCTTCGGATCGAACTCTTACTTTTTGCTCCAAATATTTTCCTAAAGGCATATATAAAATAAACTAATTAATATTAATAATAGAGTACCTTCCTGTAGTACTTTTCTGCCAACATTAAGGTAACGTCAAAAAAAAATACATCAACGGGCGGACTTCCCCATTTGTTGCACCGTATCAACCCATTGCTTCCATTTTGCCGGAGATACCTTTTCGGAAGGAGTAAAGACTTTTACAGAAATTGGACGAACGCCAGAAAAGGCCAGCGTAGCCCGGGCAAGCTCGTTGGTGAATTCGCCAAAGAAAAACCAATTAACCCACGGGTGTGTGTTAGCTAAAATTATTATGCGTCCACTCTTGCCTTTGAGTAGACTATCCCACCACGCATCTGTTTTATGGAACCTAAATGCAAACCCCGGCAACCACGCTCGGTCAATGAGCCCCTTTAATAAGGCCGGCATGGTGGACCACCAGTTTGGATAGAGAAAAACTAAATGGTCAGCCCAACGAATATCTTCCTGAAACTTTTTTAAATCAGGTTCCAATTCTTGAATTACCTTATAACCCTTATGAAGTATGGGATCGAAGTGCATCTCTCCAATATTTTGACGTTTTACCTCATGCCCTGCTTGAAGTGCACCAAGCTCGTACGCATCAGCAAGATGCCCCGTGCGAGAATCGCTATCAGGATTCCCCATCAAGATAAATATCTTCTTATGAAGCATAAGCTAGAGTAGTAGAGAAATTAGAGATAGTAGAGAGTGTAGGAAGAATAGAAAATAGGAAAGCACTACCGTCTCTATACACTTCTACTTTCTCTATCATCTCTAAATATATTCTAACAGATGAAACCAAAATCTGATGTGGAAGTGTGACCCAAAGAGTGCTTTCACCTTCATACATTTCATACTTGTATGGATATACATCTCTATGGTAGTATTTTTTACACCATGATAAAGCCAGGAAGTACTCAAAAAGAGTTTTACGGTGCCACTACTGTGGGTGCCAAAGGCCAAGTGGTCATCCCTGCTGAAGCAAGGAAAGCCATGGGACTCAAAGAAGGAGAGAAACTCCTCGTTTTTGGCATGGGGTGCGATATGATTGCTTTTGCTAAGCTTTCAAATGTCGAGAAATTTGCCTCGCACCTTGCGGGAAACCTTAAAAACATTCGCTCAATACTTAAAAAAACTGAACGAGCATAAGTCTTTGATATATGAATGAACACCTTTCACGTGGGTATACTTTTCTTCATGGAGGATCTGTCTTTCTCTTTAAATCTATCCAAGAATTTTTTATCGTAGCAAAAGCACATAAGTTTATATCCCTCGGCGTCATTGTTGCCCTTATTGCCACCACTGTAGGAATTTCTTTTTTCTTCAAAGCAAAACCCGAAGGAGCCACAGACGAAAGACGCCAAGTTACTCTCCTCTCTGCAAATGATCTCTCCCTCCCTGAACCTATTGCATTAATAGGTTCCATTCGATCCGTCAGCGAAGCTAATGTTGCCGCTGATGTATCAGGTGCTGTTGCACACGTGTACCGCTCTTTAGGCGACACTATTGGGGCAGGCACAGTCATCGCTGATTTAAAAAATGATTCACAGCGAGCCGGAGTAGCCCAAGCAGAAGCAGCACTGGATAAGGCAAAGACGGGTGTCACCGTAAGTGGTATTGGGCTTGGGTCTGCACAAGATAGTTTGACCTCCGCTATTAATTCAGCAAAAAATACAATTTCTACGACGTACGCAACTCTCGATGACGCAGTCAAAAAAAAGAACGATAGTGTCTTCTCTAATCCAAACGGTTCACAACCAAAATTTATTGTTTCTACTTCGAATGCACAGGCAGTTTTGAATGCTGAAAGCAAACGTCTTGCCATACAAGCAGTTTTTACACGAGAAGAAAATGCGAGTACCCCCACTGATGCTTCAAGTGCCTTGGTTGAGCTTGAAAACCTTCGAACTGACGTTGCTGAGGTTCGTGAACTACTCTCATTAACTGTCTCGGCCTTGAACAAAGCCATTACCTCAAGTTCGGTAAGCGACACTGCAATAGCTAGCTACCGTGCCGATGTGTCGCTCGCACTGTCTAATGTAAACGGCGTCGCTTCTTCAATAAACAGTGCTATTGAAAATCTAAAGGCGAAAATTGCTGCGGTGGAGGTATCTACAGAAAATCTTTCCGGAGGTGCATCACAAAATTCCGATATCCGTGCAGCGGAAGCTAATCTTCAGGCAGCTCGAGCAAATCTCGAGAAGACAGTCATTCGTGCTCCAATTGGAGGCACTATCAACCGCCTTGATCTCGAGGTAGGTTCTTTCGTCAACGCCTCAGTGCCGGTTGTCTATATAACGAATGCTCGTGGGCTCGAGGTTGTGGCATTTGTGTCAGAGCGTGACATTGGAGACATTGCAGTCGGTGCAAAGGCCGTCATTGGAAAGTCTATTGTGGGCAAAGTAGCTAAACTTGCGAGTGCCCTTGACCCCGTGACCAAAAAAGCTGAAGTGCGAATTTCTATTCCGCAAGATTCCTCATTAGTTTCTGGATCGAGTGTCTCGGTGACTATTGCACGCACCGCCAAAACCTCAACTACAAGTGCACCTCTTACTCTGCCTTTGTCTGCACTTAAAATTACCCCTGAAGGAACTGTCGTGTTTACTGTTGTAAACGGAACGGTAGTCTCCCACCCCGTAATTGTAGGAGCACTTGCAGGCTCTAGAATTGGCGTGCAATCGGGCATCACCCCTGATATGAGCATAGTGGAGGATGCGCGAGGCCTGAAAGAGGGACAAGAAGTTATTGTTAGCGAGTAATTAGAACGTAGAAAGTTGAAAGTGGCATGTTAATACAAAACTAATCTTTCTAACTACCTTCTATCTACCACTTACCACTCTCTAAAAACCATGTACAAATTCTGGAATTTTTTCATCGATCGCAGACAATTCACTATTCTAGTAGTCATCGCTCTTGTTGTTGCTGGTATTACGGCAGTTTTTGCGATACCAAAAGAAAATGCTCCGGAAGTAACCATTCCGATGGCAATTATTCAAACGACACTTCGTGGTGCTTCCGCTTCCGACACTGAAAAACTCATCACCAAAGAAATCGAAAAAGAAGTCAGTACTGTTGAAAATCTTCACAAACTTACCTCCTCTTCACGTGAAGGAGTCTCGGTGGTGAGTGCTGAATTTGAAGCGTCCGCAAACCTAGACAAGTCAATTCAGGACGTTAAAGATGCGGTGGACCGTGCGAAGCCAAAATTACCCAAAGATGCAGACGACCCTGTAGTTTTGCGTATCAGTGCAAACGACCAGCCTATTTTCATAGTGTCACTCTCTGGAGGGCTCCCTCCAACAGAATTTACCCGCCTCGCTAAAGAGGTACAGGACGAGCTCGAAAGTGTGCCAGGCGTTTCTCGAGTAGACATTAGTGGAACTCGAGACCGTGAAGCAAACGTCATCGTTCGCAAAGAAGCACTGCAATCATACGGTCTATCCCTTGCGGACGTAGTTTCCGCCTTAAGTGCATCCAACAGCTCACTACCAGTTGGCACCATCACGGTTGACGACATTGAGTATGCAGTCGCATTCAAGGGAGACTTAAACAACCCTGAAGAATTAGCTCAAACGAGCATCGGTAACTTGAATGGAAATCCAATTTACCTTCGAGATGTTGCAGACATTGTAAACGGAATTGAGAAAGCAACCAGCATATCGAGAGTGTCGACAGCCGGTGCACCTGGGGAATCTGCCGTTACTCTCTCGGTTCATAAAAAAGCCGGAGGCAATATTTTTGCAACAGCGTCGTCTGCAAAAGAAAAATTGAATTCGCTCTCCACTACAATGCTTGCAGGCATCACAACTGAAATCTCCATCGACCTAGGAGAAGAAGTGCAAAAAAGCCTCTCTGAGCTCACCAAAGTTGGACTTGAAACCGTTCTCTTGGTAATGCTCTGCCTTGTTCTTACTATCGGCTGGAGAGAATCCCTCGTTGCCGGACTTTCAATTCCCCTTTCTTTTGTTATTGCGTTCATCGGGCTCAATGCTTCGGGTAACACCATAAACTTCGTCTCACTCTTCGCCCTCATTCTCGCCATCGGCATCCTCGTGGATTCTGGCATCGTTGTCACAGAAGCAATCCACACACGCTACCAAAAGTTTGGCGATCCAATTCGTGCAGCAAAGGAAGCAATACGTGAATATGCCAGGCCCCTGACTGCCGGCACCATGACCACCGTTGTCATGTTTGCACCACTTTTCTTTATCTCAGGCATTGTGGGTCAATACATTCAATCAATTCCCTTTACCATCATTACCGTCTTAATTGCGTCCATTTTTGTTGCTTTAGGTCTTGTGCCCTTAATTGCAATACATCTCACCAAGAGAGATACCGGAAAACTTCAAATCATTCAGGAAGAGTGGAACACAAAAGCCCAACTATGGTATCGAGGATTCCTCACCGGTGTTCTTAAAAACAGAAAATTCCAAAACCGATTCATGTGGAGTCTTGGAATTGCACTCGTGATAGCAATCTTGCTTCCAGTTTCAGGAATAGTGAAAGTACTCTTTTTCCCGCAAGACGACTCTGAGTACGTGTATCTTGAGATAGAAGCAAAACAAGGAACACCCCTTGAGACAACTGACCTCGCAGCCCGAGGAGTCGAAGAGCTTCTCTATAACGACCCACGTATAAAATCATTCGTCACCACTATTGGTGGTTCATCGGCACTCAGCCAAAATCAATCAAGCGGATCAAAATACGCAAACATCACCATTAAACTCCTACCCAAAGAAGACCGCAGGCAAACTTCTACCGAAATTACCGGAGAACTCAGAAAGAAAGTATCTGTGTTCCATGAGTTTTCTGTTCACGCATTCGAGCCTGCAGGAGGCCCTCCCTCTGGAGCACCGGTCCTGGTGACATTTTCGGGCGAAAGCTTGGATGATTTGGAACGCTCTATTGCAGTTGCTGAAAGAGTCATGCGCTCCACACCCGGCACTGCTGAGGTTGCAACATCTATAAAGGACGACGGTACACAATTTGCACTCACTATCGATCGTGCCAAGGCATCACAAGTTGGACTCTCCCCAGCACAAGTAGCATCAACCTTGAGGACGGCAGTTTCCGGCGTCGTTGCAACGACAATAAAAAATGATACGGAAGACGTAGACGTTGTGGTGTCTACAAATCTTAATTCTGATTGGCAAGAGCCGGGCGACACAACAAAAGCTGACATTGATGCACTACTGAACCTGTCAATAAAAACTCCTATGGGAAGTGTGCTTTTGGGCTCAATCCTCTCCCCTTCCATTGAAAAATCAAATGCCATCATTAGACGTGAAGATCAAAAAAATATTGCCACCGTCTCTAGCTATACGGAGGGAGGGGCAACGCCCGTTGAAGTATCCTCTGCATTTAAAAAAGCGATGGAAAAAGAATCCATTCCTGAAGGTGTGACAATGAAAATCGGAGGAGAGACTGAGGACGTAAACAAGTCGTTCAGCGAAATGGGTCTCGCCTTCCTTGCTGGCTTAGTCTTGATGCTTGCGATTCTCGTTTTGGAATTCAACTCCTTCCGCTATTCCTTCTATCTCCTTATGCTAGTTATACTCTCCTTGATTGGCGTTTTAGGTGGTCTTGCACTCACTGGGCAACCCTTCTCATTTTCATCCCTCCTTGGCATTATTGCACTTGCTGGTGTCATCATTAACCACGCCATCATCCTCGTCGATTCAATCATCATCCGCATGAAAAACCCAGAAGGAAGAACCCTCGAAGAGGTTGTGGTGGATGGTGCAGCAAGCAGGCTCCGACCTATTGTCCTTACCACCATCACCACCGTCATCGGTATGCTCCCGCTTGCGGGTGCATCCGCACTCTGGGGCCCACTCGCATTTGCGATTATGTTTGGCCTTTCCTTTGCAATGATTCTAACTCTCATCCTTACCCCTATTCTCGTCTACCGAAACCCAGGCAAACAATATTGGAACCCTTCTTCCCCTCAGTAACACAAGCCACTCGCTCCACCCCGTCGCAGGCAGACGAACTGAGCATTCTCATCGTCCAGTCAGTAAAAAATTCTGTATAGTATAAAATCACGACCGTGATTTTATACTATACAGATACTATGCAGACTAAAAACAACACTAAACTTCGTCCGTATAGAACTCATAAAAACTATACGATTAATCGTATAGTTTTTTTATAAAAAACCCACCTAAGCTATTAGATGGGTTTAAATGATACACAAGATACAGGCACTTCAGGAAACAGATAAATCAAAGAATTATTTACACTTGCCTTGAGCCTGGCAACGAGAGCAACACCCACCTGCTCCAGAAAAGAAAACTGCACACCCACCGTCGCAACGAACACCCTCTCTTTTAATATTTTGAACATTCTCCAGTTTCCCCATACGCCATTATTGTATTCTCCTTATATAAATAGTCAATGATTATCCTGTGAAAAAATTAAGTTCCAATACCGTTTTGATTCAAGAAATTCTGTATTTCTTGCGCTTCTTCACGAGAACACCGTCTCATTACACCAAAAGCAACTTTCCTGACAGAGTCTTGCGTTGCAGGATCTTTAAAATCTAGACCGTGTTTAACTAAACTCCAAAAATCCTCTGGAATTGCCTGAACGATACCTGATCTTTCGGTCATACTACAAAAGTACCGTCACTTGGTTCCCAGAAACCTCCAAAACTCCTTCTATAATATCAAACCTCTCTTCTCCTGCAGCTGTTTTTACTACTACTTCTCCCGCTTTCAAATTTGCGACAAAGGGCTCGTGTTTAGGAAGGATAGTTAACTTCCCTTCTGTAGTCATAGCAGAAAGCGAGAGTGCTTCGCCTGAAAATAAATTTTCGTGGACTTTTGCAATGACAACTAACATACAAGTTATTTTTGTTTTTTGGTAGGTAAAGCATTAGGAAGTAGCCACTCCATAAGGGGTGAACTCACTCTCCACATGAAAGACATGTATGTCTCGAGTGGATTTAAAGGCTTCTCTGAAATATTCGGTTGACGATCTCTAAACATATAAGCAATTAAACACTTCCCTTCACCTGATCAATTGTTCCTTTCATATAGAAGTCCTGCTCAGCTTTATCATCATGCTTACCGTCGACTATTTCCTTGAATGCACGGACTGTTTCTTCTAGTGGCACATACTCACCTTTGATACCAGTAAAGACTTCAGCAACGTGGGTTGGCTGTGAGAGGAATTTCTGAACTTTTCTAGCACGATACACAATCTTTTTATCTTCTTCTGAAAGTTCTTCAATACCCAAAATTGCAATGATGTCTTGAAGGTCTTTGTAGCGTTGCAAAATCTGCTTCACGGCGTGTGCAGTTTCGTAATGGTCTTTACCTACGATGTCAGGATCAAGTGCAGTTGAAGAAGACTCCAATGGGTCAATGGCAGGATAAATACCCAAGGAAGCAAGCTGGCGAGAGAGCACGATTGTTGAGTCGAGGTGCGAGAAGGTTGTTGCAGGTGCTGGGTCGGTAAGGTCGTCGGCTGGCACATAAATTGCCTGCACCGAAGTAATGGAACCTTTCGTGGTTGAAGTAATACGTTCCTGAAGCTGACCCATTTCCTCAGCCAAGGTTGGCTGGTAGCCCACCGCTGATGGCACGCGACCAAGGAGTGACGACACTTCAGAACCTGCTTGAACGAAACGGAACACATTGTCCATGAAGAAAAGAATATCTTTACCCATCTCATCTCGGAAATATTCAGCCATTGTAAGGCCTGAGAGAGCGACTCGAGCACGAGAACCCGGCACTTCATTCATTTGTCCGAAGACGAGTGCAGTTTTTTCCAAAACACCTGAGTCGGCCATTTCATGGTACAAGTCGTTTCCTTCACGAACACGCTCACCTACGCCAGCAAACACTGAATATCCACCGTGCTGAGTTGCTACGTTATGAATCAGCTCTTGCATTAACACCGTTTTACCGACGCCTGCACCACCAAAAAGCCCGACCTTACCTCCTTTAATGAAAGGAGCAAGAAGGTCAATCGCTTTGAGACCTGTTTCAAACACTTCTGCTTTTGTTCTCTGCTCAATAAATGGAGGAGCTTCACGGTGAATTGGAGAGCGAGGTACATTTTTTGCAATTTCGCCTTTACCGTCAATGGTGTTGCCAAGTACGTTAAACAATCTACCTAAGGATGCCTCACCTACAGGAACTGAAATAGGTGCACCTGTGTCTTTAACTTTCATCCCTCGCACCAATCCGTCTGTTGCAGAGAGTGAGATCGCACGCACCCGGTTCACACCAATGTGTTGTGCAACCTCAAACACAACCTCACGATCCTTACCTTCCCAAACGAGAGCATTGTGAATTGCAGGAGGGTCATTCTCGAAATGAATGTCTGCGACTGTTCCGATGATTTGTGTGATTGTGCCGTTCATATATAAGTAGGGGTTAGTGTTTAGTGGACAGTGTTTAGGGTTATTTAGTCTTCATCTAAATGCGAGATTGCGACTGAACCAGCTCCATGTTCTGCCTTTGCCATCTTCTGAAGAACCTTTGTGGGTATTTCAACGAGACGTAAGACTTCCCGTGGAGGAGGAAATCTCCTGCCTCCACCCCCATTTCCATTGAAGCCACCCCCTGTAGCAAGGCGTCCACGAGGTGGAACCTCACTAATATCTAATCTGCTTTTTCTTTCTGGTGACGCCATATTTTTATTTTACCTTGAGACAAGGACCTACTTCGCTACCATTTAGTACCCGTATGAGAGCTTGAGAATAAGTAGTATGAGTTCCGTCACTCTTTCTAGGTACGGTAATTTCTGGTCCTCGATGCGAAGATCTATGAAGAATACCTATGCCCGGTTTTTCAGCGAATACTGTCATGTTTTTGATTCTATCAAAATTATTTTTATTTCCCTAATCCCTGTACCCTAATGGCTATTGGCTAGCTCGTCGCCATCGCCTCAATACCCCCGACAATCTCGGAGACTTCTCTCGTAATTAATGCTTGGCGAGCTTTGTTGTACTTTCTCGTGAGTAACTTTGAAAGGTCACGAGATTTGTCAGATGCGTTTTTCATAGCAACCATACGAGCTGAATGCTCGGAGGCCTTTGACTCCAAAAGTGCATGGAAGAAAAGCACACTCACGAGGCGTGGAATCAAAGCATCCACCACTACCTCTTGAGAGGGCTCTGCCGTATAAAAAGCAGGACCTTTCAGACGCTCCGCCACTGCAAACTTTCCTTTCACTGGCACTATTCCAGTTACTATTTCAGAAACCGTCTCAATAGAAAGTGGCAATACTTTATGTGCAATAGCACTCTGTTCAAACGTTGATTTAAAATTTGTGTATACAACATCAACTCGGTCAAACTCTGTATTCAAAAATGCCCGTGCGATGTCCGCAGACACAAGCGCTAGGTCAGCAACCGATACATCGTCAAAAACGTTTTCAAATTTTCCTAAAATTTGGTATCCACGACGATCAAAAAATTCTGCACCTTTGCGTCCAAATGCATAGATGGAAATTGCTTCACGAGGGAGTTCAAGTGATTCCGCAAGCGTATATGCAGTTTTTACAACGGCCGCATTCAATATGCCGCAAAGCCCCTTGTCGCTTGTTACAACAACAATGGCAGCTCGCTTTACAGGCCGTACAACAGTCAAGGGATGCTTAAGAGACGCAAGAGAAACACTCATACGCTCCAAAATGGAGAGCGCTGAAGAAGCATAGGGCCGTGAGGTAATTGCACGCACCTGACTCTTACGCATCTTGACAGCAGACACCGATTCCATTGCCTTCGTAACCTTGCGGGTACGATCAACGGATTTTATTTTGAGTTTGATATCCTTTAATGACATAGAGCTTTCAGGTTCCAGCTGTCAGCTTTCAGCTTTTTACATCTGTAGTTGAGACAAATGACTGGATAGCACTCTTTAGCTTCTCTTCTGTGTCTTTAGCTATTTCTGTGGATGTGCGAATAGCCTCAAGAACTCCCTTTGCTTCTCTGTCCAAATACGCAAGAAACTTTGCTTCTATCTCGCTCATCTGTTCAGCACCAAACGAATCAAAGAAGCCGTTGGTTACTGCATACATAACGACCACTTGTCGTTCAAATGGGATTGGAGCATTTTTGTTTTGGTTCAAAATTGCAGAAAGACGACGACCTCCATCAATAGTCTTCTTCGTTTCAGCATCGAGATCTTGCGAGAACTGCATGAACGCTTCAAGTTCACGGAACTGTGCAAGGTCGAGCTTAATGCGACCCGAAACCTTCTTCATGGCTTTTGTTTGAGCAGCGGAACCAACACGAGAAACCGAAATACCTACGTTAATAGCAGGACGTGTTCCTTTGTTAAAAAGATCTGCTTCCAAGAACATCTGACCATCAGTAATTGAAATAACATTGGTTGGAATGTAGGCGCTGATGTCACCTTCCTGCGTTTCAATAATAGGAAGTGCAGTGAGTGACCCACCGCCTCTTTCTGGAGAAAGCTTTGCCGCACGCTCAAGAAGTCTTGAGTGGAGATAGAAAATGTCTCCAGGGTACGCCTCACGCCCTGGGGGACGACGAAGCAAGAGTGAGAGCTGTCGGTATGCAACAGCTTGTTTGGAAAGATCGTCGTAGATAACCAAGACGTCCTTGCCTTTGTCCATAAAATACTCACCCAAGGTTACGCCAGCGTAGGGAGCCAAGAATTGAAACGCTGCTGAAGCAGACGCCGGAGCTGAAACTACAATCGTGTAGTCCATGGCACCACGCTCTTTAAGCATCGCAGCAATGCGAGCGGTCTTGGATTCCTTTTGACCAATGGCAACGTACACACAAATAGGGCGTGAACTTTCTGGTTCATTCAGTTGATTCAAAATTGCATCAATGGCAACCGTTGTTTTTCCTGTGCCCCTGTCGCCAATGATGAGTTCACGCTGTCCACGACCAATTGGGATCAACGAATCAATTGCCTTAATACCCGTGTGCATTGGTACGTTCACAGGGCTTCTATCAATAACGCCGTATGCTTCACGCTCAATGGGGCTTGTGGTGTCAGACTTAATTGGTCCTTTCCCATCTATAGGAACTCCGAGAGCATCAACGATGCGTCCAATAACTGCGTCCCCGACAGGAATCGAAAGGAGTTTCTTTGTGCGATGCACAAGCATCCCCTCTTTAATGCGTGAGGAATCACCAAGGATAATTGCCTTCACCGTTGTCTCTTCCAAGTTCAAAACCACCCCAAACAACGTATCCTCGTGTGAAATAGTTGTCTTCACGTCAGAAACAGAACCTTCGTCGAAGCGTACCATCTCAGCCATTGCCACATCATCCAAGCCTTCTATTTCAACGATGCCATCACCCACTTTGCGAACAATGCCCGTTTCAGTAGGCTTTGCATTTGGAGCAAAGGATTCAATTTCTTTCTTGAGGCGTTCGATGATGCTGATGTCCATAAGAGTTAGTGATTAGTGGATAGTGAGTAGTAAGTAGTGAGCAGCATGAAATTTTATGAGTTTGTATTTTCTACATACTACCCACTACGTGCTACTTACTGTTCGTTGGTAAAGAGAAACAAGGGCGGTGCGGAACGTGTTGTCAATAATCTTTGAGCCCGCACGAACTGAGTACCCGCCTACCGCACGGGCATCAATAGTGGTGCGATAGGATTTTGTATCTGCACCAAGTGTTCCGAGTGCAGATTTAATTTCAGAGGCGAACTCTTTCAAACCCGCATCATCTGCCACCGTCACCACTACCCCAGAGCGAGTAGGCTCTTTTTCTAAAATTCGTACAACTTCAGAAAGAAGAGATAGGTGTCCTCGTACACGCATAAAAGAAAGAAGCTTCCCCACAAACTCTGCAGTATGCAGCTCTGTTGGAGTTTCTTTAATGACTGAAGCGTATGCGTTGGCGAGAGACATGGTTGGAAGAATGGTTTAGGGGTTAGTGTTTAGTGGATAGGCGATGCTTCATCGGATCCGAAGGGATCATAAAGAGAATAAACATCTAGGATTGTTTGCGGAGGATTTTTTCTGCCGCAAGAATAGCGAGTCGTGTCATTTCTTTCTCTGACTCTGCAAGAGCACGGCGTTGCATTTCGATTGACTCTTTCTTTGCGTCGGCAAGCATTGCGTCACTTCTATCCTGTGCAGTTTTTATGATTTTTGCACGCTCGTCTTTACCTTCCAAGGTTGCACGCTCCACAAGCCCTTGAGCATCACGTTCTGCTTGAGAGAGAACCCCTGCACGTGCACCCTCGGTTTCGGTGCGTAGTGTTTCAGCCGCCTCTGCATCCACAATACCTTTTGCAATCTTCTCTTTACGTTCACCGATAACACGAAGAAGCGGACGGTACAGAAAATACCAGAGCACCACGAGTGTAATGCCAAAATTGACCGCTTGTATAATAAGCAATCGTACGTCGATTCCGAATGTGTCGAATAACTCTCCCATAGCAACTAGTGTATAGAGTTTAGTGTTTAGAGGCTAGTGAAATTCAATTTCAGAATCTCTGAACACTAAACACTGACCCCTAACCCCTTTTCTAATTAAACAAATTTGATGATAAACGAAACAACCAAAGCAAGAATACCCAAAGCTTCGGTGAAGACAATTGCAAGAATCATGTTAGGAATGATTTTGCCAGATGCGTCGGGATTACGACCTATTGCATCCATAGCTCGTCCTCCAATAAGACCAATACCAATACCAGGACCAAGCACACCCAAACCTGCGGCGAGTGCCATACCAATCAGTTTTGCAGAATCAATATCCATATGAATTAGGTTTTAGCTGATAGCGTTTAGCTTCTAGCTTGAAAATTTAATAATTTTTAAACTCACTTTTGAGCCCAACGGCCCAAAAGCCTTTAACTGTCGCTTCATTAGTATAATCCATCACCCTTTTTCACGCCAGTGGGAAAATCGCCCCTAATGGGCCTCGCTATCGTGAGGAGGCGTGACGGCGAGTTTTATAAAGAAGAGAGTGAGCAGGGCAAAAATGACCGCCTGCACAAAACCAACAAAGACCTCAAAGAGCATAAACGGCACCGGAACGACATATGGTGCAAAAAGCCCAATGACGGCAATAAGAACTTCGCCAGCGAAGATATTCCCGAAAAGACGAAACGAAAGCGATACCAGGCGACCGAGTTCGCTCACCAGCTCTATTAAGCCGACAACGAAATTGAGTGGGGATGAAAAGTTTATGAATTTCCCACCATATCGGAAGAAACCAAGAGTCACGAACCCTATAACTTCAACAGTAATGACTGAGATGAGTGTCAGTGCAAGTGCCGTGTTCAGATCAGCAGTTGATGCACGCAAAAGTGGCGTAAAACCATGTTCCGAAAAGAATCCTAAACTTCCGACGCCAGGAAAGAATTCAAGTAGGTTAATAGTGAGGATAAAAAGAAATAATGTAGCAATGAGAGGGAAAAAACGCTTTGCGAGCTTTGCGTCTTCAAGCGTTTCTGTCATATACCCAAGCGCTCCCTCAACACCCCACTCAAGAGTTGTCTGAAGCTTGCCCGGTACCAAAGCGATTTGGCGTCTAAAAAGGAAGACAAAAAGGAAGATCAGCCCCATGGCGATCCACGTCATGAGGAGACTATTTGTGATAGGTATACCCCACAGTGCACCTAACGGCTCTGCTTTCAATATGACGTGAATACCAGAGGATTCCATTGTTGATATCTTAAAGTTAGGTATTTTCCACTCGTTGCGGGGTAGTGTAACATGGCTCAGGTACTGACTTCTAGCGTCTAGGTTCTATCTTTAAAAGCTGGAACCTGAAAGCCGACAGCTGGAAGCTTTTAGAAAAAAAATGCAAAGTTTCATCGACTTCATCCGTGAACGAGCCGTTGTAGGTCTTGCAATAGGCTTCGTATTAGGAGGTGCAGTATCAGGACTCGTGGGTTCGTTCATTAACGACATCGTAAACCCCATCGTGGGCCTTTTCTTGGGTCAGGTGCACGGCCTCAAAGAATCTTCCGTCTCCTTTTTTGGTGCACAAATCATGTGGGGCAATTTTCTCATCACCCTCATAAACTTTTTCATAATGACCGCAGTCGTATATTTCGGCTTCAAGATCCTAGGTTTAGAGAAGCTAGACAAACCAAAAGATAAATAAAAAGCTTCTAGGTGCTAGGCGACACTTCGTCGGGTCCGTAGGGATCAATTAGCTTCTAGCTTTGAATTCGCATTAGAAAAAGCTAGCACCTACTGCCTGGAAGCTAGAAGTTGGTAGTTGAAATTCTAAAAGCTGACAGCTGGAAGCTAGAAGCTGAAAGCTATCCTCTTACTGTTTCTTAAATTTCTCCAAATCCTGCAACACTCTCTGTACATCTTTGGTCAACTGATCCAAAGAAACGAGCTGTTTCTGCTTACGTGCTTCATCTTCCGCATCTTCTTCGGTCATTTCCTCAACATCTTCCTGAATTCCCTCAACATCTTCAGTAATCTCTTCAATGTCTTCCTGAATTCCTTCAACGTCTTCAGTAATCTCTTCGATGTCTTCCTGAATGTCACCAACGTCTTCCTCAACCTCCTTCAAGCTTTCAGAGTGCCTATTAACAGTCATTTGGATGAATATAGAAAGATAGATTGCCTCCAAAGAGACTATTGTCGTCAACACTAAAAGAACTGAATCCCATTGAGCTATGTGAAAAAATCCGAGAGCAAACGCACCTCCAAAAAGAACTGTATGAACAACTAAGGATGGAATAGAACCTATCCACCTTGTAAGGTATTCAAAAAAATACACTACACGTGGTGGTTTTTCCAAGGCGTCTTGCTTCTGTAGTATTTCCTTTTCCATTACGCCCATAGTATGACCCGCTATTGTGAGGAGGGCAAATGATGGAGGTGCACAGAGGTATACTGAGGAAGAGAATATGGACTCCCACTTTGAACGCACAGCATCAAAATTAATTCACTTCGGATGGGAGCATGGTCGCTATGCGGATTTCTGGTCACTCGTACACTTGCTCTCTGGGCTGACATTTGGTGCGTTCGCATTATTTCTCCAAGTACCTACCCTCTATGCCCTGATAGCGATAATTGGAGGAGCTATAGTCTACGAAATACTTGAACTTGGTGCGGGAGTTGTGGAAGACGCAGAGAACGCAATAACAGACGTTATTCTTGCCGGAGTCGGTGCAAGTATAGCCTTGTATGGATTTGATGCACTTTCATTGAACGATCAGATCTCTGGATTAATATTGGTTTTCGCACTTACTGGAAATATTTTATTAGTGCATCAAGGATGGCACGCCTATCTTAAAAGAAAAGCGTATGCGAAACGTTCGCATAAATATCTCCTGATGGCACTGCAAAGCGTGACACTGCTGAGCATTATCGCCATTGCTTTTGTAACAGTGAAGTGGGTGTGGTGAGCAAGTACACCCAATCGCTTCACTCTCGCAAAAGCGTCATGTGATTGACATATGAAATATTTTGATCGCAAAAAATTGTAAAAATTAAATCTATTATTTGTTATAATAAATTTGTACTCAATACATCATCTTATGCGTATGAACAAAAATCTTATTTATTCTTTAGGAATTTATATAGTACTTGCGACTGCCTTTGTTCTGCACTACTTACAACTCATTCCTTCCTCAAATTCTGCGTTCGATATACGCCAAGTTTTTTTCCTTTTGGTTTTCTGGGGCCTTATTTTTTTATGTGCTCGCGGATATAAGAAAACATCTCTAAAGCCCCAAGGATTTATAAAAACCCTTAATCATGTAATCATTACAGCATTAAGATATGTTTCGATGCCTTTTGTAGTATTATCTTTAGTCGCTTTTATACTACTTTTAATACTGATGGTTTATCTATCAATAGCTTCAGGAACTTCCTTGGGGGACATGTTGCGTTGATTTAAAAACTACTGAACAGCTGTGGCGTCAAAATAGGAATTTCGACATCCTACGAGCAATGTAGTTTTTTGTGGCGCCGGAATCAGATTCCGGCATCCTACGAAATATAGGCGCAGCGCCTTATTTCTGTGGACCTACGGGGAGTCGCCTACAACTCTCACCTCACCCATGTTCGGCTCGGTCGCAGGCCCGCCTCGTAGTTTTTTGAAACAAAAAACATTACTCCGTCCTTCGACTCCCCACGCAGGCAAAGAAATTTGCCTGCTGTATTCCACTCGCTTTGCGAGTGGACCTACGGGGAGTCGAACCCCGACTTCAACCATGCCATGGTTGCGTGATACCGCTTCACTATAGGCCCGTACTGAAAGTTTAGATACTAACGGAAAATTTTTAGTTGGCAAATTTATTTCGGAGCTCTTTCATTTTTTCAGGATTCAGCATTGCCTGAAGTACCATGATTGAGAAATCTTTTCCACGTAACTTCCCTTCCGCAGATAAAGAAATTAACTCATCAAACGTGACTAGTTGTGTAACTATTTTTTCTCCGGGATCAGGCTCAGCATCTTTAACTTTCCTGCACCCTTTGGCAATGAATACATAATTCATCCAATCAAGTTTTTCTACTGGCGCAGTGGTGTAAAAAGGCTCCCAACTGCTCGCTTCATATCCTGTCTCTTCCAATAATTCTCTCTTCGCACCATCCTCTGGATTTTCGCCTTCCTCTATCCTTCCGCTTACGGCAGTGAGCACCATACCTCGATGTGGCTGTGAATCCTCTATTATGAGAATGTGTCCATCTTCAGTGATCGGAAAAACTACCGCAGTATCTGGCCTTGAGGCCTTTTCGTAGACATGAATACTGTCATCGTATACTTTCTGGTCCCATTGATAGACATCAAAAATCTTTCCTTCAAAAACTCGCTTCGCATTTTCAGGTAAAAGAGGTTTTCGATATGAGCGTGATTTCATAGGAATGATTGCGTATGGGAACGACGTAGCTAAATGTTCGAAAAATACTTACATCTGAAGACTAGTGGCATCTCAAATATTTTTAGAGACAAATTTATTTTGCGTGTGGTGTGCTTGTTATAGCGGGTCGCTCGTGTCGAGATTGATTGGATCCAAAAGAATTGTTGGAAAGTGCAAGCACTGCCCCTGAAAGAGTAAACCCTAAAAATCGCACGAACAATTCCCTTCGAAGTCTACGTTCTTGACGAACATCAAAAGAATCTCGCAAGCTAATTCTACTCTCCATATAACTGATACGATAAAATTTTTAAACAACCCTGTCAAGATTCCAGACAGAGATACTGTGCAGAAAATGAGAATAACGCTGTATAGTATAATTTCACGACCGTGAAATTATACTATATCGGGAATTAAAACATACACGACCAGAAAAGGTACAGTTTCTTGCAATTGTGCAACCTCCGGAGGTTGCACAATCTGCTCTCTTAGTTAGTGCTCCTGGCCAGAATCGAACTGACATCGCCTCCTTCGGAGGGAGGCATCCTATCCATTGAACGACAGGAGCGAATGAGAAGGAAAATACAGAATACCAAGTATTCTCATTTTCTTCGAAAGAGCTCCTGCGAGCTTTGCTCCCTGGAGCAATGTGGACCTAGCGAGAATCGAACTCGCGCCTCTACAATGCGAATGTAGCATCGTACCACTTGACTATAGGCCCATGAACAAAAGATACTCTAGCAAAATTTATTAAATACCTCTATGGTCGGGGCGCCGAGAATCGAACTCGGTCTATACGAACCCGAATCGTATGTACTACCGGTATACTACGCCCCGCGACGAGAAAGATAATATCACGCTTGCGTGTATTCTTTTCGAGGAGCGAGGGCGAAAGTTCTGCTTACGCCCCGCTTGATGTTTTAAAAGAACTTGTGGGTAGCACAGGATTCGGTCACAGATAATTTTATTATATAAAATTTCCGCAACCCCGGCTCGGCGACAAGCACTCGCCAAGCTCGTCTTGTATACCGCCTCCGTCTTTCGAAGCCTGTGCTGCCTCACAAACAATGTCACGAAGTGCTTCGCACGTCATTTCCTTGTTTGGTGGGCAGCACAGGATTCGAACCTGTGACCTTTCGCGTGTGAGGCGAACGCTCTAACCAGCTGAGCTAGCCGCCCGTAGAAATACAGAGGCAATAATAGCCTAAAGTGTTTGTATTTAAAAATTATTTTATAAGGTAGTCGAATGCTTCTTGAAATTTTGTTTCAAAATTTTCACTTGTATCTATAACCTTAATGCCGTTTTCTTCGGCTTCTTGTTTTAGTTTTTTACTGAATAAGCTAATCATGTCCGCTATTTTTTGAAAAGTCTCTTGATTTTTCGTGTTATCTCTTAGCCAGTCCTGCTTTGTGTCGCTTTTTATACTTCGCTCAATCACCTCCTCTGCTTTGGTGCTAATGAGCATCACGGATGAAGTGTCTATATTTTCAGATCGTAACTTTGCAATGAGCTTGGGAGTGACATGATAGCCTTCAATTACGTAATTCCAATCCTCAACATTCGCACAAAGAATAAAGCTTTCAATAGCCTTATGAATAGTTTCTGCCTGTTTTATATATGCGGAAACTATTTCTTCAATTGAGAAAGCGACGTACATTCCATCGTTTTCACCACCGCTTTTGATTCGTAGAGTAGTTTTTGGAAATAGTCTTTCTAGATCAGATTCGGGAACATATCTTTTTGCAATATCATCCAATGCATCCGATGAAACCCACGAGATGCCAGTTTCCTCAGATATTTTTTGCGCAAGAGTTGTTTTTCCACTCCGAGGTGGACCTCCTATCAAGATAATCTTGCCCATTATTTCTTCTTCCCTTTCTTTGGGGCACTTTCTCTCACAAACAACAATTCATCAGGAAGGCGGAACAAACCTTCGTCATTTTTCTTTTGTTCCATGAAATGTGCAATGAAACCAACTGAACGAGGAATAACAAAGAACGCATTGAAAAACTCAGCATCTGCAAGTTCTTGGAGTTCACGCTCGCTCATTCCTTCACATTCACTCAAGATGTCCAAAAGCAGTGCAGCAATTGCACCATCAATGTTTAAAATCAATTTTCCATTTTTTGAGGTCGTAGCTTTCTCAACACTTCGTGCAAAATCATAATGTGGATGTTTCTTTAAAAGTGTAGCGAATTCACCAAGAGCTTTGACACGAGGATCAGGAAGACCAATGCGGTATTTTTTATGTCCAATACCTAAGATTAACCCCCCTGCCTTTGCTTTTTCCGCCACAAACTCCAAACCTGTTTTTTGAGATACCACTCCTGAAATCCACAAACTCGCTGCTTCGTTTATTGCTCCTCCGAAACGAGGGCCCACCGTGAGAAGACCCGAAGCAAGTGAAGAAACCAGATCTTTGCCAGCACGCGCTGTAATCATCGTGTTAACTGCCCCAGACACATTGCCCCCGTGATCTATAAGCATCTCAAAAACGGCTTCGGTGAACGCTAGTGTTATAGGTGAGCGTACAGACTTTCCAAGAAGTGCACCAAGCGTTGCCTCCACGAATGCATTGTCCTTACCTTTCAAAAGCTTTTTACCTTTCACAAACACACGACCCTCGTCTACATCCAAAACTTTTCTGGTGGAAAGAATGCTTTTCTGTCGTCCCTGAAGTGGTTGAATATCCATTACGCTCTCAGTATACGTGTCTCCCGGAAGTTTTTGAAGTTCTTTAAGAAACTGAGGAAAGGTGTCGGGAGCGATAACACCAGCCTCCCGAAGCGCTTCCCGTTTTGCCCGTGCACTTTCATCCATTGTTTGCACCAGTGCCTTTGCATGCCCAAACTGCACATGCTCATCAAAGGCTTCATCAATAACTCCTGCAATATAGGCAACGAGTGGTTTCGTAAATTTTTTCGTCTTAATAAGTTCAATAATTTCATACTCATCAACGCCACCAAGCTCACCAAAATATACAAATCCTTTCGTGTGAGGGTCATTTTCGGCAAGAGTAAATATCTGTGTTAAAGACACGACGGGAAACCTATCTCCGCCGATAGCTATTGCAAACGAAATTCTTTTTCCAGCTTTAGCAGTCGCATGAATAAGTTCATTGGTCATACCTCCCGAAGTAGAACCAACAGCTATAGTTCCAGCACTCGTTAGTGCTCCAGATTTAATTTGCACAGCATCCACACCCCCAATTGCCCCAAGCTTTAATGCTCCTGGCACAAGGAGGCCCACGCCAGAAGGCCCTACAATAAAATACTGAGCACCAAAGAGTTCAGTCAGTTTTGTGGCGTGGCTCTCTGGAACGTTTTCTGCAAAGATATGAGCACCAAGGGCATTTTGGAAAAAATTAAAAAATGAAACCGTCGAATCATACGTACGACGTCCTGACTGGAGGTTAAGCATCCAGTCAACTTTTGAACCCAACGTTTCCGAAGCGACTTGAATGTTTTTATAGCAAGGTAAAAGAACTTCTTGGGTGCCAAAAAAATATTTTTCTGCTTTACGATTCCCTGCCACTATTCCCAATATTGAAGGCTCACGCTTGCCGGAGAGAAAATCAAAATCAAGCACCGACTGAATAATGCCCGGATGATTTCCGATAACAAGGATGTTTGTTCTTCCTTTGCGTATTGATTCTAAAATAGTCATGTTTTTAGAAATGCTATTGCATCGTCCACCGCACTCGTAATCACTGAACTCGATCCATAAACCGCCCCAAGTATCTTTTCCCTCTTTAGGTACTCTTCCATGTAGAGAAGTCCTTCTGCTTCATTCGGCCCACCACGACGCACAAAGACCTTAACTCCACTCTTTCGAAGTGCGCCCGCACACTCCGACAAGGCATCAATGATGCCTGCAAAAGTTGCTTTGATATCAGTAAAGTTTGCAATTCCACCCGCAATAACGAGTGCTTTTTTCTTTGCGGGAGAATCAAGTAAAAGTTGAATTACCTCTCTAGCATAGAGGTGTGTTTCTTCTCGAGTCGGACCACCGCTATACTCTCCATAATTGCCGATAGATTTTCCGACGCCATTAAGCTCCGCTTCATCTGCAATAACGATACTTCCACCACCTCCCGATAAAAGAAAAAATAAACCACCCCTAGGGTGAAGAGTAGTGAGCTTCAAGGATGCCGGGGTTGTTTTTTGTAGTGCCTGTACTTTTTCTTCTGCGGAGTGTCGTGCTTTGCCTTCAACAATATCAGCTTCAGTCCACGCACCGTTCACAAAAAATACTCCAGCACTGTCTACAAGCACCGCAGCGTCAAGGAGATACACTTCATTCTCCCGAACAACGAGTGGATTGATTTCAAGAAAGGAAAAAAAGTTTTTCTCAAATACCTCCAGGAGGTGCTGTAAGAATTTTTTAGGAATTCCCGGCACTCCCATATATGGGAGTGCCGGGTTGATGAGATATGTTTTTACTAGCTCAGGGTGCGCTTCGATATCTATACCACCGGCAGACGCATGCAATATCCGTATACCACTCCGTACTCGCTCAAGCGAGAGATACTGCTCTTCCGACTCCTCATGCGGTACATACGGCTCCGCAAGGAAACGAGAAAAGCCTCGCTGTTCCCATTCTTTTACTTTCTGCCCTACCTCCTTTGAAGAAACATTGACCGCAACAAGCCCCTGCTTGAAGCGTTTCTTAACCCCTTGATCAACCTTCACCACCATGTTGGGTTTCGTAAACCCAACATGAGAGATATCCGACAAGGAGAGACCAGCATATACGTCTCCAAGTATAAGTTTCTTAGCTCGGTATTCCGTAATTTTTACCCGTGACATATGAAAAGGTATTACAAAGAAATCTTAAAAACATTGGTTTCGTACTTTTTGAAACCAAGTTTCTCATAGAGTCTATGTGCAGCCGTACGCTTGGAGCTCGATGTAAGTGTAATTGATGGTACGTGGTGCTCCCGTGCAGATGTAATAATCGCTTGAACAATTTTTTCCCCCAAGCCCTGCCCCCGATACGTGGCATCAACAATGACGTCATCTATATATCCAGCAAGCTTGCCAATTTTTTGATTAAGATAGAGTGCGCCCATGCCAATAATACGACTGTCATCTTTTGCAACAACGAAAATAATGTATGGATTTTTAAGAATTGCATCAATCTCTTTCGGTGATGTTTTACGCTCACTCACATGCAAAGCGCTTGCAAGGAGTTCCAGTTCCTTACAGTTCTCAATAGATACCTCTTTCAATTGACCAACGGTAATCATACAGAATCTATAGACGCCAGTATAAGGCAGACTGTGTTTTCATGCATTAATTCTGCCACCCAAACAATAACCTCCTGTATGCAAGAAACGTTACACATTAGAGATAGTTCTTGATATACTCCCTAGCAATGGACTACGCTGTATTCAGTTTGGGCTCGAATGACCCTCTTGCCGAAAATATTGCATCCAATCTTGGCATCTCTTTGGGAAAGGTACGACTCAAAACCTTCTCTGATGGAGAACAACACGTACAGTTCATGGAAAACTTGCGTGGCAAGGACATCTTTCTCATTCAATCAACAAACCCGCCCGCTGAACACTGGACCCGCCTTTTCCTCGCTATAGAGGCCGCACGGGGTGCATCCGCTAGAGAAATTACTGCCGTCCTTCCCTATTACGGATACGCAAGACAGGAACGAAAAGCGAAACCACGTGAACCAATATCCGCCCGTGTATTTGCAATGATTTTAGAGACTTTGGGAGCAGACAAAATTTTAGCAATGGACCTTCATACCGATTCCATTGGGGGATTCTTTCGTACCACAAACGTTGACTATCTGTACGCACGTCCGGTCTTCATTTCATTTTTTCAATCGTTCTTTGCTGAGGCACTCGCAAAAGAAGAGTTGGTTGTTGTTTCCCCTGATGTGGGCGGAGTGAGTCGTGCACAGTCATATGCAAAACGCCTTACTCGCAATGTTGACCTGGCTATAATCCACAAACAGCGAGAAATTCCTAATCAAGTAACTTCAATGAAGTTGGTTGGGGATGTAAAAGGTAAAGTTGCACTCATTATTGACGACATGCTCGACACCTGTGGGACTCTAGAAAAAGCGAGTGCACTTCTCAAAGAGAACGGTGCTACGGAAATATACGCCGCCGCAACACATGGAGTGCTTTCAGGTGATGCCATGTCGGCTATTGATAGGTGCGAAGTAAAAAAAGTCTTTATTACCGACACCATTCTTCCAAAACAAGCACTCTCATCAAAAATACAAGTAATTTCAGTTGCTGAAATATTTGGGAAAGCGATCAATCGTATCAACAAGGGTGAATCATTGAGTGAACTCTTCGAAGCAGATTAAACGATATACTCTTCTTTGTATGGCAGGTTTTTCATCTTCAAAACCCTTACTGCGAAGTGTTCGGAGGAGGAGAAAAATACTAAGCAAAAAGCCCTTGTGGTGGGGTGTAGCGATAGCGGTGACTATCGGCATTGCGGTACTTTCCTTTCCTCCATTTTTCTCTTTCCAAATTCAACAAGAAGCATCAATGCCTGCAGTCAAACCCTTTCCTGTTAGCGTTAACCCACAAGAAAAATCTATAACCGAGAGCCCAGAAGTTGATGCTCTATTCGTAAACGAAAACCCGTCCATATCAGCCGCTTCCCTCAAAGCAAAGGGGCTGTTCGGTCAGATTGCGAGCATAATTGCATCGGTACCTGGTTATGGGCTAGTGGGTGCAGCGGGTATGCGTTTCGTTACTATTTACCCTGGCTACAGACAAGAAGAGGTAGCGCAGGCTTTTGCAAAAACATTAGGGTGGAGTAAAGAAGACCGAGCGAAATTCCTCAAGCACATGAACGAAACAACACCAGCCCTGAAAGAAGGTACATTTGCACCAGGAACATACGTGGTTAATGACGGAAAGGATCTTCCGGCAATAGAGACTGCTCTCTATGAAAGATTTTATGACACCGTGCTCGCACGCTACGGCACTTCAACTGAAGCTACAGTGCCTTTAGATGAAGCTTTAACTATTGCATCGCTACTGGAGCGCGAAACAAGCGACCCGGATGAGATGCGTATAATATCCGGCATCATTTGGAACAGAATCTGGGACGGCATGAACCTACAGATTGATTCGACACTGCAGTACGCAAAGGGTTCTGCAAGCAAAGGCAAGAACGATGTATGGTGGCCAAAAGTAGTGCCGAAGGATAAATACATCAAATCACACTACAACACCTACTTAAACCCAGGTCTTCCACCAGCCCCCATCTCCAATCCTTCTGTCGCAGCAGTTATTGCTGCACTCAATCCTAAGAAAACAGAGTGCTTCTTCTACTTCCATGACAAGCATGGAGATTTTCACTGTTCAGTTACCTACGAAGAACACGTTGCTCTTCTGAAAAAATATTACGGACAGGGGAAATAAAATTCTTTACGAAGCTGCGTGATCGGAAATCACTTGTGCAACGGCGGCATTAAGTTTCTTAACAAAATCAATCTCAAGGAATTCGTTTGGACCATGAGCGTTCGACTCAGGTCCAAGTACTCCAGTAACCAAAAACTGAGCCTGGGGAAACTGATCTCCGAGCATTTTCATGAAAGGAATTGAACCGCCCTGACCTTCTCCAGCAGATGGATTACCAAAATAATTCTGTGACGCAGTATTTAAACTTTCCTCAAGCCACGGCTCCGATTTAGGGGCATTCCAGCCCTCTGAACCGCTTGCATTAAATTTTACATGCGCTCCGTTCGGTGGATCTTTTTCAAGAGCTTCTTTCATGGCGAGGGAAGCTTCCTTTGCATCAACTCCTGCTGGAATACGAGTTGAAAGTCTCCAGTCAACTCCAGGTGCAAGAGTATTTCCAGCCGTCTCGACGGATGGAAGCCCATCTGCACCTATGACTGTAATTGCCGGCCTCCAAGTTCTGTTTAATAACAGCTCTGTTGGATCTTCATTCATAGGTCTTGCACCCTCCACAAATGGAAGACTGGCAGCAATCTCATCTCCAAGTAATTCTGCCGTTTGCTTCGCTTCTTTAATTCGCTCTGGGGGTATGTCGGAGTGAAGTGCTGGTAAAGTCACTTCGCCAGTTTCTGGGTTTTGAATTCGTGAGAGTAGGTTCCCCGCTATACGATGAGGATCCGCTGCAATGCCACTTCCGTATCCTGAATGAACTCCATTCTCAAGAATTTTAACTTCAAGAGTGCCTGCAACAAGCCCTCGAAGTGAAGTTGTGTTCCAAAGACGCTTGTAGTCTCCTGCTCCTGAATCAAGACAAATCACCATGTCTGGTGTACCAATTCGTGGCGCAAGCATTTTTAAGTAGTCCGGTAAATCGGGACTTCCACTCTCTTCGCTTGCTTCAATAATTATGCGTGCATTAGCATACGGAATACCCTGTTCTGCCAACAACTCATATGCAGTAAGTGCTGCGGGCATCGCATAACCATCATCTGCCCCGCCCCGTCCATACAAACGGTTTCCTCGACGAACAGGCTTCCAAGGATCAAGACCTTCCTTCCAACCTGTAAACTCGGGTTGCTTATCGAGGTGCCCATAAAGAAGAATATTTTTCTCCGTTCCTTCCCCCTTAGGAAGAGTTCCTGGAATTTCAAGATAAATGAGTGGGGTCTTGCCTGGAATTTCCAATAGTTCGACGGAAAGACCAGGAATTGTTTTTTGTCGATCAGTTGCCCAATTTACATAGAGATCTACCGCACGATCCATGTGCCCACTCTGTTTCCAATCAGGATCGAAGTGCGGAGATTTATTGGGAATTAAAATATATTCCTCTAGAAGTCTTAAGTTTCTACTTTCCCAGACAGCCTCCGAGCTCGCTAGTGCTCTGCCAGGCTCTAAGCGTTTTCGCTCTAGCATTTTTTCAGCCATACTCTCAAAACGGTATCACCGAAGAGATTTGGTCGCAATAAAATTTTGTGTTGTGATATCAACACTTATTTAAGACAAATGCAATAGAGCTTGCCGTAAAAAATGCTTATGAAAAGAGATTGAGGTATATTCCGGATGAAAACATGTCGCTAAGTAATACCTATTCCCTACCCTTTCCTCACAAGCGACTATTTCAGTTCCATTTCTAGCAAGTATTTTCAATTTCTTTCCAATTTTTTGTATTTTTGGAGCACGTATAAAAACAGCGTTCATTGTTCCAAATTCTGTGTCAATAACTTTTTCAAAAGATTCGTTCTGCCTGCCATAGGCGTTTCTGTCGACTTCAATATCCATGAGTTCCAACGTTTTTTGGTCTGATGTTTTATGCAAAACTTCTTTTCCCAAAAGAATTGCCCCCGCACACGTGCCAAAAATATTTTTCACTTTTTTCATCGCCTCAAACATTCCCTCTCTCTCGCAAAGCTTCTGCATGGTGGTACTTTCACCGCCTGGGATAATAAGCGCATCAAGATTTTTTAAATCGTTCAGCGTTCGAACAGGTATGACGATAACTGAAATTTTTAGACCCTGACTTGCCTTATTAGTTGCCTGCACATGCTCACTAACATCGCCCTGAAGCGCAAGAACACCTACCGTAAGAGACTGCATGTGAAAATCAAATGCCTCGACTTGCTAAGCGTGTTTTTAGTGTAGAAATTTCCTCACCCTTCATAGCCTCCCCTACATTTTCACTCGCTGTGGCTATAATTTTTGCATCATTGAAGTGTGCAACTGCATCAACAATTGCCCGTGCTGTCTTTTTTGGATTGGAACTCTTGAAGATACCGGAACCCACAAACACACCGTCAACACCGAGTTGCATACAAAGTGCTGCGTCCGCAGGAGTTGCAATACCTCCTGCTGCAAAATTAACTACAGGCAATCGTCCAAGCCGAGCTACTTTCAATACCAACTCATATGAAACTCTATATTCTTGTGCAAGTGCTCGTAGTTTTTTTGTATTCTTTTTCTTGAGCAGTTCGACGAGTTCAGCAATACCGCTCTGCATCGTACGAATGTGCCGTACTGCCTCCACAATGTTTCCACTTCCTGCCTCGCCCTTTGTTCGTATCATTGCAGCACCTTCTGAAATCCTACGGAGAGCTTCTCCTAAATCACGAGCACCGCACACAAACGGCGTAGTGAAATTTTCCTTTGAAATGTGATATTGCTCGTCCGCAGGAGTGAGCACTTCGCTTTCATCTATAAAATCAACACTCAAAGCTTCAAGTACCTGCGCCTCCACAAAATGCCCTATCCTGCACTTTGCCATGACGGGAATAGTAACGGCAGACTGTATTCCTTTAATCATTTTTGGATCAGACATGCGAGCCACACCGCCCATTGCACGAATATCCGATGGCACTCGCTCAAGGGCCATTACTGCAACTGCCCCTGCATCTTCTGCAATCTTTGCATGCTCTGCATTTACCACGTCCATAATGACGCCTCCTTTCAGCATGTCAGCTAATCCCGACTTGAGTTTGAAGGTTCCTTTCACAGCTATAGTTTGAGGTGTTTTTTTCATTTAAATATACTTATATTCGTAGTATAACAATAGAGGTCCGTATGTTGAAATATTGGATTAAGTCTACATATCCAGCCACCTAACAGGTGCACAGATTCGACACTCGTGGTATTCTCTTCTTCATTGAGGGGTCATAAAACTCTTCTTTTCAAAAGTAGGGCCGTTAGCTCAATTGGTAGAGCGCCGCATTTGCAATGCGGAGGTAGCCGGTTCGAAACCGGCACGGTCCACAACAGTAAAGGCGGAAACATAAACGTGCAGGGCGTATGAATGGAGTTGAACAAATGAAAGTGGACTGGTTCTTTGGTATTCCTGGTTCTGGAAAAACTTATATTGCAAAACGAATCTCAGAGATGACTGGTATCCCAAGCTATGAGGGAGATGATTTCCATACCGAGGATGATCGTCGGGCAATAGCAGAAAGTAGATTTACTCTTGCGCATCGACATCAGCAATTAAAACGGATCATTGTTAAACTCCAAACAAGTGGGGTTTCTCATGCTCTTGTTACTCATCCCTTACCCGACAGAAAATCCCGTGCATTGGTACGTAGTTTTGGCGGTGCAGTGCGACTGATTCATGTCAAAGCTCCACTAGAAGTTATCAAAGACCGCCTTAGCACTCGCACAAATCATCATTTTGATATAGGTTTGCTAGCTGCGTGGATACCTCGGCATTGGGAGGAACCCGAAGGCGAAGACTGTTTAGTGGTAAAGAACGACTTAGATAATAATCTGCTTGACGCCGAACTTAGGAAAGTGTGGCAATGAGCTGAGCACATTCCATAGAGAAAGGACTTCGAAATACTAAGCTAGAGTCCCGCATATATCTGTCATTTACTTTTGCAGTAAATCAATTTTTGCAGCGACAATAAAATCGTTTTCAGAGAGACCTCCTATAGCGTGGGTCGATAGCGTAATCAGTACATTCTTATACCCAAAAAGATTCATGTCAGGGTGATGTCCTTCATCCTCAGCAATAACGCCAACCTTATCCACGAAAGCCAGGGCCTCCTTAAAATCTTTGAATGTAAATTTTCGTGAAATTGATTTTTCATCTTCAGCTATGCTCCATTCCGGAACCTGTTCACTGTACTCTGTACACTGTTCACTACTCAGTGCTGGCACCCCACCCTCACAAGCAACACACTTCTTATCAGTCAGATGAATATTCATAGACTATTTCTTAAGGGCAGATGCAATGACGTGATCTACAAATTCGTCCATCGAAATACCTACTGCAGCAAGGGCTTTCGGCAGGAGTGATTGTTCTGTCAGACCAACACCAGCGGCACTGTTCACTTCAAGAAAATAGATGCCTCGAGGGGACACAATAAAGTCAGAGCGAGAATAGTGTCGAAGTCCTATCTTTTCATGTGCAAGAGCAGCCAATCGCTGGAGCTCTTTAGTTTCTTCGTGCGTAAAGTTCCCAGGCACACGCTCCGTAGTTTGTCCGTTATATTTGAATTCATAGTCAAAAAAGTTTGCATTCGGCGGGGGCACTATTTCAACAGGAAGAAGGTCATAATGTTTCTCACCCCGCAGACCCTCCACAATACCTACCGTCGCTTCTTTCCCCTGTATGTATTCTTCAATCAGCACTTGCGAAGAATGTGCAAACGCTTTTTTGATACCTTCTGCAAATTCATCAAAATTCCGAGCAATAGTGACACCTACAGACGATCCAGAAGCGTTTGGCTTTATAACGGAAGGTTGAGGAAATTTTCGAAACAATTCGAGTATGTCTTTATCAAGAGTTGGTGACACGCTCAAAACTGCATGGTGAGCCATTTTGATTCCAGAAGAAGCCAGCATTTCCTTCGTGAGAACCTTGTTCATTGAAAGTCCTGCAGACAGTGCAGTAGCTCCGGTATAGGGGATGCCAATTCTATCTAAAATCCGCTGTAAGGTACCATCTTCGCCGTAGTGCCCATGGATGACGTTAAATGCCACATCCACAGAACTCAATGCCCGTTCAGGATCAATGGGGACACCACGCACATGCCATACACCTTTCTTGTCTACAAAAATGTCTATTGCACGGTACGGCTCTCTCTGTAAATGACTCAAAACATTCGCACCTGATTTTAAAGAGACCTCGTGCTCATTGCTGGGACCTCCACGTAAGACTGCGACGGTTTTCATGCTAAATATTGTACCCCATCTTCAGAAAATAGGTTTCAAAATTAGAACTCATTGCAAACCAGACTTCCTTAATGCTCGCCTGTGACGAGAAATGGCAAATCGATGCGCTTCGCTATTTGCCAGAAGAATGCTGGATTCATGGGTTACTGCAAGGGCACTACCACCCAGGATTTCCCGTGGACGGTGCCGTTCGTCTTTTACGACCGACACCACGTCTGCATCAATTCCAAGCTTGAGTAGTAGCTTCTTGGCTAAGTTTAAATGCACCTTTCCTCCATCAATAACCACTAACTTTGGGAAAGGCCACTCAGGATGGTTGGCCCTGCGTGTGATTATTTCCGTGAGCGCTGCATAGTCATCGCCTGCTTTTGCGTCTCGAATCGTAAACGTTCTATACTCGGCAGGTACAGCCTCTCCGTCCACTATGACTGACATAACACCTCGAGGAGCACTACCTCGTATATGTGCCGTGTCATAGGCTTCAATGCGAAACTCAGAACTTGTGGGAGTGCGAAGCTCTTCTTTTACGAGACTGATATCTTGAATGTGTCTTAGTGCAAAAACCTGTCGCTTCAAGGTATCGGCTTCTTCAAAATTCTCAGCTTTTGCAGAGCGCATCATCTCTCGCTCCAATGTCTTTAAGAGAGTTGATTTTTGCACTTCAAAGAGAAGAACAATATTCCGGACTGTTTTTTTGTATTCGACTTCATTGAGCTCTCGTGGGTAGAGCCCTATGGATTGATTGAAACGGAGTGTCTTTGCATTTGCGGGACTTAAAACACCACCCAAAGAAAACTTGGTATCAAAGAAAGGAAAAATTCTTCGAATTATTTTTAAAGCACCCCTCAACATTACTCCACTTGGGAAAGGTCCAAATAGATGTTTAATCAGAGCTGGCGAAAATTTAGAAGTGAGCTCCCTCTCACGCACAACAAGAAAACGAGGAAATGTCTCATTCGTAACCACTAAGTAATTCCAACTCTTATTATCTTTTGCGTCTGTATTTCCTGGCGGCTGATGTTCTTTAATTCTTTTTGATTCAAGAAGGAATGCCTCCAATACAGAATCGGTTTCCTCCCAGGTGACCGTGCCCGCATCTGCAACAATCTTTGCAATCAAGGGACTTCGAATCTCAACTATATTTTGAACAAAGTAACTTCGGATTCTACTTCGAAGCGAGGTTGCCTTTCCTATATATAAAATCTTCTTTCCTTTCCGAAAGACATAAATACCTGGAGTATCAGGAATTTTTGAAAAATCTATCTTTTGCTTCTCCACAGCAACACATTAATAATACTTGAAAAGCTCTTCAGCACTAAGACTTCCATCTAAAAACCTACGAAGTAAACTTCGTGCCTGCTTACGGGCATCGCTACCTTTAGAACCGCCACGCTGAAAAGTGGCTTTTATTTTTTCAGTAACTTCGTCTGCAGTAGGAAGGTAATACCCTCTTCTACTACTCCACATTTCAGGAAAAACTGGCTTGTCGTGTCTCTCTCCACTATTTTCAGTCATATAGCAATAATATGCAGGTGAGTTTTTGATCTGTCAATTTTTCAAAATTCGCTTCAAATATTCGCCAGTATACGAACCTTTCGTACGGGCAACCTCCTCAGGCGTGCCTTTCGCAACGATTTTTCCGCCATCAACTCCCCCGTCAGGACCAATGTCGATCACGTAATCAGAGCTCTTTATAAGCTCCATGTTGTGCTCGATGACCATCACCGTGTTTCCCTTATTCACCAGAGTCTGCAAAATTTCTATCAACTTTCTAACATCTTCATAGTGAAGTCCGATGGTTGGCTCATCTAAAAGATAAATGGTTTTCTCAGTATGTCTTCTGTAGAGCTCGGAGGATATTTTCACTCTTTGTGCCTCTCCACCTGAAAGCGTCGTTGCTGACTGCCCCAGCTTTAGATAACCCAAGCCCACCTCTGAGAGTGTGCGCAGGCGATCATGAATAGCGGGTATATCGTTGAAAAATTCTAGCCCCTCTTCCACGGTCATTGAGAGCACCTGATGAATATTTTTCTTGCGATACTCAACTTCCAGAGTCTCCTTCATAAACCGCTTTCCATCACACACGTCACAGGTCACATACACCGTTGGCAAGAAATGCATTTCAACCGCTATGGTGCCATTTCCTTGGCAGGCCTCACATCTGCCTCCCTTGACGTTAAACGAGAAACGTCCACCCTTCCATCCTCGTGCACGTGCCTCCGGAGTTGCAGCAAACATGTCTCGAATATGTGAAAACGCACCAGTGTACGTAGCGGGGTTAGAGCGTGGTGTACGCCCAATCGATGACTGGTCAATAAGAATTACACGACTCAAATATTCAGAGCCTGAAAAACTTGTGCAGTTATAAAGTTTGTTCGTTCGGTAATTTCGCTCCAGCTTGCCTCGAAGGTTTTTATACAAAAGCTCATACATGAATGAAGACTTTCCGGAACCAGAAACTCCAGTCACAGAAATAAGTTTGCCCAATGGCACATCAACATCCATATTTTTAATGTTGAAAATATTTCCCTGCCTCACCTTGAGGGCCCCTTTCTGTTCCGTACGTCGCAGAGGAACTGGAATTTGTTTTTCTCCTCGAAGATACGAAAGCGTAAGAGAGCCTGAATCATTACGCTTAGCGGTGAGAAGTTTGTCGAGCCAGCCAGCAACTACTATCTCGCCACCATGAACCCCAGCCCCAGGACCAATGTCTACAAGGAAGTCTGAGGAGAAAATAGTATCCTCATCATGTTCAACAACAATGATGCTATTGCCTAAGTCACGAAGTCGGAGCAGTGTTTTCACTAAACGGTCGTTGTCTCTTTGATGAAGTCCGATGGTAGGTTCATCAAGCACATACAACGCACCCACGAGGCCACTTCCAAGCTGTGACGCAAGCCGAATGCGTTGTGCTTCACCGCCGGAGAGTGTATTTGCAGTGCGGTCGAGCGTGAGATACCCAATACCCACATCAATCATGAACTGTAGTCGTGCAAGAATTTCTTTTAGAATTGCGCTTGAAATTTCTTCCTGCTTTTTGGTGAGTTTTAGGTTCTGTATATAGTCTTTCGCATCAAGTATAGAAAGCCGAGTAAGATCCACGATATTCATACCTAATGTATTTTCCTGCTTACTGCCTTCTGCCTTCTGCCCGCTTCCTAAAAACACTCGAAGCGCCTCTGGCCGGAGGCGTTTACCTTCACACACTGGGCACACATCAAGATTGAAAAATCCTATAGTTCCAAGACCATGACATTCTGGGCAAGCACCGTATGGGCTGTTGAAGGAAAAAAGTCGAGGTTCAACTTCAGGAAATGAGGACCCGTCCAATGGACAAATAAATTTTGCCGAAAGAATACGCACCTCCTTCAAAGGATTTTCTATCTTTATGAGCCCGTTTGATTCTTTTAGAGCCATCTCGATAGCTTCCGATAAACGCTCCCTGGCATCATTTACTTTAGATTTTTCAGACCCCTTGGAAGACCTTCCCTTTAGAATGGGGTCAAACTCTGTAACAAAAATCTCATCCACCACAACGTCAATGTCGTGCACTTTATTTTTCTCCAGAGCAATTCTTTCACGTAGTGAATATTCTTTGCCATCTACAATAACTTTTTCATATCCTTTACCGAGCAAATCGTAAAGAAGTTGGTAGTACTCTCCTTTTCTACCTACAATAACGGGCGCCAAAATACGAATTTTCAAATCATTATATGCAACTCCCATCGCCCGCTTTGCAGTTGCTTTCAAATCTACAACCTCAACGGTGCGAAGAATTATTTTCATAATCTCCTCTTTTGAAAGTTTCTGAATTGGAGTGTCGTCTTGTGTACAGTACGGCTGACCTACACGGGCATAGAGAATACGCATGTAGTCATAAATTTCAGTAATGGTAGCAACTGTGGAGCGTGGATTGTTCGAGCGACTTTTCTGATCAATGGCGATAGCTGGGGAGAGGCCTGTAATCTCTTCAACGTCAGGCTTTGCCATTTGATTTAAAAATTGCCGAGCGTACGCAGACAGTGACTCCACATACCTTCTCTGCCCTTCCGCAAAAATGGTATCAAACGCAAGCGAGGATTTTCCTGAACCAGAAAGTCCGGTAAATACAACAAGCTTGTTTCGAGGTATTTCTAAAGACACATTCTTCAAATTGTGTGTCTTTGCACCCCGTATAACTATCTTATCGAGTCCTACATCAGTATCATGAACGTCTTTTTTTTCTTTTTCTTTTGCCATATATACGAATAACCGCCGGTTCGGCGGTACAGGCAGATAGTAGCATAATGCTGGATTTATTCGAACTCTGAATTCAGTTCACTTGAAACAAAACTTTTTTTCAATGGAGGCGTCAGAGGTTGCCAAAGCCACGATCTCTTCTTCTTGTTCCCTGTCTCCGTGGTGGTGGAGCATCAGCGTGAGGTGTTAAAAGTTCATCGAGGAAACGCGAAACGGCTCTAGAGGCTCGCTCCACAAGAGATGGAGGAGTCTTCGGTGCTTCGTTAGTCATGGAAATTTTATAGCACCTTTAATCTTCTAGGTCGACCACCATACCCTTCTTAGGCCATTTAGGTTTACGCTTAGGCTTTTTCGGCACTGGTAGTTTTTCTTCAAGTTTATAGACCTCATCTCGCAAAAGTGCGGCAGTTTCAAAATCAAGCACTTCCACAGCATCTTCCATCTGCTGACGCTTTTCAGCAATGAGAATCTTCAGGGTTTTTGGATCATGCGTACGCTCCTCGTCTACGGCTAAGAGCATATCAATGGCGGCAGAACGCTCTGACTGCAGTGTTTCCGTAATATCTTTAATTGTCTTATGAATGGTTTTTGGTGTGATGCCGTGCTTTTTGTTGTAGGCGAGCTGTACTGCACGACGACGGTTAGTTTCACCAATGGCACGCTCCATAGAGCCAGTCATGCCATCGGCATAAAGAATAACTCGACCATTTACGTTACGAGCGGCACGGCCAATAGTTTGAATAAGCGAGGTGTCGGAGCGCAAGAATCCTTCTTTATCTGCGTCTAAAATCCCCACTAATTCGACTTCCGGCAAGTCCAACCCTTCACGCAACAAGTTTACGCCCACCAAACAATCAAATGTCCCCTTGCGAAACTCGGTAAGAATAGTAATGCGGTCAATTGTTTTTATATCGCTATGAATATACTCGGCTTTGATATTTTTCTCTTTAAGAAACTCAGACAAATCTTCGGCCATTTTCTTAGTCAATGTAGTTACGAGTACTCGTCCTCCTCCTTTTACTACCGAGACCGTCTCCTGTATGAAATCAACAACTTGGCTATCAGCAGAATTACTCCCCGTTACTGGTCGAATTATTATTTCCGGATCAATAAGCCCTGTGGGGCGAATCACTTGTTCAATCGGTTTTCCCGAATGCTCAAACTCATAATGCCCCGGCGTGGCACTCGTATAAATTCTCTCCCCAACCGTTTTATCAAATTCATCAAATTTGAGTGGACGATTGTCTGCGGCGGATGGCAAACGGAACCCATAGTCCACGAGCATTTTCTTTCGTGACTGATCTCCTGCATACATGCCACCTAACTGTGGAATGGTCACATGCGATTCATCAATCACCGTAAGGAAATCCGGAGTCCCGTCTGCTTTCCGTGGGAAATACGAAAGTAACGTATACGGAGGCTCCCCTGCACTCCGCCCATCAAAGTGACGAGAATAGTTTTCAATACCATTGCAATAGCCAATCTCACGAATGAGGGCTAGGTCGTAACGGGTACGACGACGCAAGCGCTCGGCCTCAAGCATCTTTCCTTCGGCTTCTAATTCAACAAGACGTGCATCAAGTTCTTTTTGTATGTCTGCCATCGCCCTTCCCCTATCTGCTTCATCCGTAACGTAGTGCTTTGCAGGAAAGAGAAAAAATTCTTTCGGCTCATCTATAAGAGCTCGTGATACAGAGTTCAACCGACTAATGTGAGAAATTTTTCCTTGCTCGGGATGTATGCGATACACCGCCACTTCATTGACCGGCATTAGCTCGACATTTGCACCAACTGCTCGAAACGTGCCAGGAGTGAGGTCAGCATTGGTGCGCTCAAACTGCAATGCAATAAGGGCACGTACAAACTCCGCACGCTCGAATTGCTCACCCACTGCGATTTTGCGGTGAACTTTTTCATACTCTTCAGGAGAACCAAGGCCGTAAATAGCCGAAACTGATGCAACAATAATAACGTCGTCACGAGTGAGCAGAGCTTGAGTTGAGGCGTGACGTAAGCGATCTATTTCAGCGTTAATTTGCGCTTCTTTTTCGATATACGTATCAGTCATCGGCATATACGCCTCCGGCTGGTAGTAGTCGTAATACGAAACGAAGTAATGAACCGCATTCTCAGGAAAAAATTCTCGATATTCTTGAGTCAACTGTGCGGCAAGTGTTTTATTGTGTGCAATAACTATTGTTGGCTTTTGAATTTGATTAATGACATTCGCCACTGTAAATGTTTTACCAGAGCCCGTAACACCTAAAAGTGTCTGATGTTTCTCGCCTTTCTTCACACCCTTAACCAAGGCTTCAATAGCTTTTGGCTGGTCGCCTGCGGGTGAATATTCTGATTTCAGTTTGAAAAGACTCATGAGAGGACACTATAGCAAACGCCTATTGCGGATGTAGACATTTCAATTCTTATATTTTTCGTGTTCTTTTAGTTTTAGTGCATCCATTCCACACGCACTTATACAACTGATGTGTTTCATCAGAACCGACGGATTGCCATTGGCAAATATGAGGTGGCACTTCTGGTATTGGTGACGATGTTTCTAAAGACATAATTTATTTTTTAAAACCCCTCCGTTTTGCGGAGGGGTTTATTTTTTAAATGTAAAGTAAATCCCTCCGTACTATCGTAGGCTGACGACGAGAAGGGCGAAATTGCAAACTGACGCTGACATATATTCAAAATACTCCTCTAAAAAAATCTGTCAAGAATTAAAATATTTCTTCTTTTTTAGCTTCTCAGGTAGATAACTTTCTGTGTCATATTTTTCATACTCCTTGCCGTAGCCTAACTCTTTCAAGAGCTTGGTCGGAGCGTTGCGGACATTCATGGGGATAGGAAGATTACCTGTTGCCTGCACATCCGCTTGGGCTAAACGGAGAGCATCATAGGCAGAGCGGTCTTTTTTTGAATTTGATAGATATGCGACTCCGTGTGCAAGGTTTATTTCGGCTTCAGGCATTCCAATGGAACGAACAGCATCAAACACCGCATTCGCCACAACAAGTGCTGTAGGTTGAGCAACGCCAATATCTTCTGAGGCGAATATCACCATACGCCGTGCAATGAATACCGGATCTTCCCCACCCTCTAACATCCGTGCGAGGTAGTACATAGCGGCATCCGGCTGGGATGCCCTCATGCTTTTTATAAAAGCAGAAATCGTATCGTAGTGCTCTTCACCCTTCTTGTCATACCGAAGCTTTCCCGACTGCAATGATTCCTGTAAGGTTTTCGCCGTGACCTTTCCATACAAGCGTTCTGTATTCTCAACAATAGTGATGGCGGCGCGCGCATCACCATTCGCATACGCCACAACCCATTCAGTCGCTTCGGAATCAAGCGTCACTCCTGTACGTTCCACTATTCTTCCCATGTTTTCTGCAGAGATGGACTGCAACACAAATACTCGTGCACGAGATAAAAGTGCAGGTATAACTTCAAAGCTTGGGTTTTCAGTCGTTGCTCCGATTAATGTTAAATCCCCCTTCTCTACAAAAGGTAAAAGAAAATCCTGCTGTGCTTTATTAAATCTATGTATTTCATCCAAAAATAAAACCTTTGGTTTTCCACCTGTATCAGTAGCAATCACCTTTCTAATATCTTCCTTCCCTACTGCCACCGCAGAGAGTTCAAAAAATACAGCATCCAGCGAATCTGCATAAATCCGTGCGAGTGTTGTTTTTCCTACCCCTGGCGGACCCCAGAGTACAAAAGAAAATCGATGCTTCCCCTCTATAGCAACACGAAGAGGCTTCCCAATGCCAACTAGATGTTCCTGCCCAATGAATTCATCAAGATTTTTGGGTCGAATTTTTACCGCCAGAGGTTCACCCTGAGCTTGCTTGCCTTGAGCTTGTTGAATAGGTCGAATGGGTCCCACCTAATCAGCTTACAACCTAGCGAAGAGAGAGGAAAGGGCAAATTCTTGACCTTTCCCGAACAAGCAATCGGACACTCAATTGTTTTATTTATTGACCTTTGCAGAGCCAAACATGCCACGCACAACATCCCCCAAAGGATCAAACATTGCCTCTATCATGCAGGCTAAACACTTACGTTCGACAGAATGCCAGCCACCAGCTTCGGGTGACAACCTCACGCCCCCTCTTCCATCGCATGTGTGTGGAGTTGATATTTCACTCATTTTTTAATTAAAGCATTAAATAAAAATAATGCCAATATTCGCTACTGCGAAGAGTATTTTTTCAAAAATGCTCTACGGAAAACATCAAATCTATCTTCAAGTATGGAATTGCGTATATTTTTCATTAAGGACGTGAGGAAATATAAATTATGAATTGAAGCTATGGTGGCACCCAGCATTTCTTTGGCACGGAAGAGATGTGCAACGTAGCTTCTAGAAAAATGCTCAGATGCATAGCCTCCTGTCTCAGTATCCAGCGGAGAAAAATCACGAATATATTTTTCATTCAAAAGATTTATCTTTCCACGGGCCGTATAAATCATTCCCGTTCGGGCAAGTCGGGTTGGCTGAACGCAGTCGAACGAATCAATCCCATGTGCAACTGCTTCAAAAATATCTTCGGGTTCGCCAATTCCAAGCAAATGTCGTGGTTTTTCGGGTGGAAGATTACGGACAGCTGAATCGAGCGTTTCTCCTAAATCTGCTTTTGAAAATGTACCGCCAATACCGAAACCATCAAATTCCATCTCTCCAATTATTTTTGCACTCTCTGCTCGAAGGTCAGCGTACCTGCCACCCTGCACGATACCAAAGATAGCTTGGGAGCTTCGAGCTTTGAGATTGGCACGATGAGTCGTAAGCGAACGCTCTGCCCATCGGTGAGTTCGTCTCATTGAAGTAACTTGCTCCTCTCGAGGAGCATCCGGCAACACAAAGTCATCAAACGCAAAAAAGATGTCAGCACCAAGCTTATGTTGAATCTCAACCGAGCGTTCAGGTGTAAATCGATACAGTGTTCCATCAATGTGGGAAGTAAAAGAAACCCCCTCATCGTCCACGATTGCCAACTTCCCATGCTGTGAGCGTACATCCTCGTCATACACTGCCGGAATGTTGGGTTTACGAAACCCAACATCTTCCGTGCTGGGGTGAAATTTTGAAACACCTTTCCCAAAGCCAACACCAAGTGAAAAAACTTGAAACCCCCCTGAATCAGTAAACAAAGGCCCATCCCATCCCATGAACGAATGCAAACCTCCAGCTTCTGCTATCGTCTCCTCGCCCGGCTGAAGAAAAAGATGATACGTATTTGCAAGAGCTACTTCTACACCAGCACTCTTCTTTAAATCATCCGGTAGTACCGCTTTCACTGTACCTTTAGTTCCAACTGCAACAAATGCAGGAGTCTTGAAAGAACCATGTGGTGTATTCACAACGCCAACACGCGCCCCATGTGGGAGCGCATGTTCAACTTTAAACGAGGAAACGTTTTCGGACATCCCTAACTCAGAGCATCGGAGATGGAAGCGGAGTACCTGCCGGCACTCGTGTCAGAAGTTCAACGTCAAAAATCAATGTGGCATTTGCAGGAATCTGCCCAAACGGCTCTGCGCCGTAACCTAAAGCTGGTGGTACAGCAAGAAGGCGTCTACCTCCTTCTTTCATCCCAATCAAACCCATGTCCCAGGCCTGAATTACGTTACCTTCACCGATGGTGAACGTGTACGGCACACCTCCATGTGCATCAGTCGAATCAAACACCGTTCCGTCTGGTAAAACACCGATGTATCGAACAGTAAGCGTATCGCCAACGGCAACGGCATCTCCAGTGCCAAGAGTAATTTCCTCTACACGAAGATCAGCAACGGTTCCCGTGCTCTGAATTTCATTCAATATTGCCTGCACTCCTCCTACCGAAGTTTCTGTAGGCGTAGTGTTACCAAGCCCACCAAAACCCATGAATCCCAATCCTATGAAAATGGCAACAACTGCGAGTGCCAATATGATAATGATATTAATATTTTTCCTGTTCATATAAATATACGTATGGGTAATAGCGCCAGAATACCACGGGAGAAGTGAATAGTGTTTAGTGGACAGTGTACAGCAGGAGAACTGTCCACTATATGATCCCTGCGGATCTGACCAGGGGTCAACTGTCCACTGAACTGCTTTTCCTAACAACAGGTCCCTCGGGGCCATCTTCGACAGTAAACCCTTGAGATGCTAACGTCTGACGCAATTCATCAGCACGAACCCAATCCTTTACCCCTCTCGCCTCTTCACGTTCACGAATCAGAGAAGATATATCATCCGGGACATCAGAAATTTCGGTTACTGAGATTTTAGAGCCTTCTTTCGATGACGCTGTCCCAAAACCTAAACCAAGCACCTTATCAAAATCAAGAATAGTCGCTCGCTTATCTGCAGGTGTTACTGAATCATCTTTCAAAAGCTCCCACATCACCGCAATTGCGACTGGCATATTTAAATCATCATTAATCGCAATTTCAAACTTTGTACGATAGAGAGGTGCGACGTGTCCCTTGAGGGGAAAATCAGCAAACATGCGTTGGGCTCTTTGAAGTGCAGTCTGTGCCCCGAGCACAGCTTCCCAAGTGAAATTCAAAAGCGAACGATAATGCACCGTAAGCAAAAGGTACCGATACGCCATTGGGCTGATATCTCGCTCACGGAGCTGATAGAGACGGATCGCATTACCTTCAGACTTTCCGATACGTTTCCCTTCAATGGTAATAAATTCACCGTGCATCCAATACTTCACAAACTTCTTTCCCGATACCGCCTCCGCTTGAGCAATTTCGTTGTTGTGATGAATAGCAATGTGATCAACGCCACCAGTATGTATATCAAAACTTTTTCCAAGATACTTTGTTGCCATGGTAGTACATTCAATGTGCCACCCTGGAAACCCTTTGCCCCAGGGCGCTTCCCATCCAAGCGAAGTATCAAACTTCCAAAGTGCGAAATCTCGCTGGTCGTGCTTTTCAGGATTTGCCACAACCCGTGCATGTGCACCAGATGTAGAAGATGGAGTGCTTCCTGGTACAGATACGCCTAAAGCTCCATAGGATGGAAATTTTGCGGTATCAAAATACATACCGTCTGAAGTCTTATATGCATACCCTTTTTCAAAAAGACTTTTAATAAAGGCAATCTGCTCAGGGATGTTTTCAGAAGCCCGTGGAAATGCGAACGGCAATTCAATATTCAATGTTTTTACATCTTCTATAAAAAAAGAAGTGTACTCTTCACCTAATATTTTCATGTTCTCCAACGTCAATGTCTTGCCTTCACGCTTGAGAGCGAGCGTCATCTTATCTTCAGTATCGTCTGCATCATTCACTAAATGGCCAAAGTCCGTAATATTTATTATCTGCTTTACCGCATAGCCTCTGTATTCCAGTGTGCGACGAAGCGTGTCGGCAAATACGTACGAGCGAAGATTACCGATGTGAGCATAGTCATACACTGTAGGCCCGCAGGTATACATCTTCACTTTCTTTCCACTTATCGGTTTAAATTCCTCTTTTACTTTCGAGAGCGTGCTGTAGAGGAATAGTTGCGGTCGCTCACTCGATTTTTTCAAAAATCCGAACATTCTAGTAGTGTATAGCGTTTAGTGTTTAGGGGCTAGGGTAAAACATAAAATAAAAATCAATTCCAATAAAAATTTAACACTTAATATTACGCTCACGGCGTTATGTTTACATATCAGATATTTTGTGTTTTAGTACAAAAGTGAACAAAGAAAAAGCTAATCAACCATGGGGAGAAAATCTGTTACTGCACTACACCCTGCATCATCGTAATGAAACGAGATCAGAGCTTAAGAAGAACTACCCTGAATTCTATTCCGCACTTTGGGAGGCTGGACTTGTTGGCTATATTCCCAAAACAGGGAAAAGTAGTGGGTGGTTAGAAACTCCCCTCGCTCACTACGATGAGCAGTACCGACACCTATCGAGTGCACAACTCTTAAGACAACACCCAACACTCTATAACGCAATTAGAGCAGTGAACGGCCTTATGCACGTTGCCAAGTCTAGGAGAAAGAAATCATAATGCATTAGTCATCAATCGATCATTCAATATTAAGTAGCCTTAAACAGAGTATGCTTTAATAAAAACATGGTTTCAGAAAAATCACCGGGTGTAGGTAAAGGCTTCGGAAGAAAAAGAGAGAAAGGTCGCCATCCGTGGACCGACGATCCGCTTGCCTATTACCGTAAACACTATGGAGGTCTTACCTCACAGGAAATAAAAAAAATTAATAAACCTCTCTATAACATTCTCCGTAAAAGAGGACTTCTTCGTGCACTTGCAAAGAAACAAAAAATTCCACATCCCTGGGCAGATAATCCTCTGAAATACTATAAAGAAAACTATCCGAACTTGAGTAGAGGCAAGCTCCAACACACTAACGTAAACCTCTATAATCTTCTCCGATCACTAGGTCTTCTTGAGGACGTTCCCAAAAAAGCCCCGAACCCTTGGGTGAGTGATCCTATTGCCTACTATCATAAACACTACCCTGGACGCACCCGAGGACAGCTCTGGGCAAAAAATCGTGCTTTCTATAACTATCTCCTGAAAAACGGACTAATTGACCAAATCCCTACAAAAGAGAAAAAATTCTGATTGCAAACGTTTGCACACCACCACCCCCACTTAAAGTGAGGTTCCTGCATTGGAGAACATTCGCAAACTGGATTGCTTGGTCTGCCTGCCTCAGGCAGAATCCAGTTGAGGACGAAAAAAGCCCCCGCAGGAGGGGCTTTTTGTTTCTCCAATGCAGGATCTGAGCGACCCCTTACCAATTCAACGCCCCTCCCGTCTTGTACTCTGTCACTCTCGTTTCGAAGAAGTTCTTTTTCTTTGCAAGGTCAATGGCTTCACTCATCCATGGAAAAGGGTTAGTTGAGTGGTACTGAGCAGGCAAACCAACACGCTCAAGTCGCCTATCTGCAATGAATTGAATGTATTCTTTGAACCCATCGGCATTGAGCCCAAAGATGCCTGTTGGGAATACGTCCCGTGCATACTCATATTCGAGTTTAACCGCTTGATGCACGAGCTCAATGATGCGGTCTTGAAATTTCTGTGTCCACAATTCTGGATTTTCTTCACGAATTGCGTTGATTATCTCGAGTCCGAAGTTCAAGTGCATAGACTCATCACGCATGATGTACTGAATTTGTTCGGCAGAACCAGTGAGCTTGTGTTGACGCTGGAAACCAAACATAACTGCAAATGACGAGTAGAAGAAGATGCCTTCCAAGATGAGTGAAAAAACCGCCCAGTTTTCCAAGAATTTCTGATCCGCTTCAAATGTTCCTGTTTTAAATGCTGGGTCAAAGACGCCCTCATTAAATGAGAGGATGAATGCTTCTTTGTTGTAGAGAGCATCAACTTCACGGTACATGTTAAATATTTTGGACTCATCCATACCCAACGATTCAACAATGTATTGATATGCATGGGTATGAATTGCCTCTTCGTATGCTTGGCGAAGTAAGTACATACGAATCTCGGGACTCGTCACGTGCTTGTAGAAGCCAATAACGATGTTGTTTGCAGCAATTGAATCAGCCGTGGTGAAAAATCCAAGAATAGTTTCAAACGCATGCCGTTCATCCTGTGAGAGTGCGGTTGGCGATTTCCACTGCTCGATGTCGAGCTGCATGGAAATTTCTGTTGGAAGCCAGTGGTTTGAGTTTGCAGCGTTGTAATACTCCCACGCAAACTTGTGTTTCATTGGGTAGAGCTGAATGACATCAGCCTCAAGTCCGTTAATAACACGGCGCTGGTTTATGTCGACGGGCTTTGCGTTTCTTTGGATTGCCATTTTAGTTTTGTCTTAGTTGTTAGATTTTAAAGCTGAAAGCTGGAACCTGACAGCTGAAAGCTATTTTCATTCACACGACTCGCAGGCAGCCGCAAGAGCACGATGCAAAACATAGGTTCGAGGAGCAGTCTCTAGAGCGACTACAGGTGCTTGTACTGGAGTCGCCACGGGGGCTTTTGTAGCAGACATCGCATTTCCAGCCTCTACGCCTGCATTCTGGTCACGAGTATGCGTTGAACCAAATTCTTTGGTTGAAACTGTTGCTTTTTCAACTTGAGTTGCGGCGAGGGAGCGAAGATAGTACGTGGTTTTTAAGCCCATCTCCCATGCATAGAAGTAGATTTCGGAAAGCTCTTTGCCGGATGAACCACGGAAGAAAATGTTAAGCGACTGTGACTGGTCAATCCACTTCCCTCGATACGCTGCAGCACGAATAATCCAGCGCATATCTATTTCAAATGTTTCCTTATATTTATCTTTCAGAGCTTGCGGAATGCCGGCAATTTTTGAGACAGAGCCGTCTTGATATTTCAACTCATTCAACATTGCATCGTTCCAAAGATTCAATTTCTTCAAATCCTCAACAAGGTAAGGATTCACAACAGTAAAGTCGCCACTGATGTTTGATTCAACGTAAATGTTCTTGTAGACAGGTTCAACAGACGGCACGACTGAGACGATGTTTGAAGTCGAAGCCGTCGGAGCAATCGCCATACAGTTAGAGTTTCTCATACCGTGCGTCTTAATAGCATCACGGATCAAATTCCAATCAAGCTTTGTGTCCCGGGCAACATCGATAGTCTCCCCTCTTTCATTTTCAAGAAGTTTAATTGTGTCGACAGGCAACAGTCCTCGATCCCATTTAGAGCCAGCGAAAGATTCGTATGCTCCTCTTTCACGTGCTAAATCAGTAGAAGCAAGAATGGAGTAATACGAAAGTATTTCCATACTCTCATCTGCAAATTGCACACATGCTTCAGATGCAAAATCAATATTGAGCTGATACAGGGCATCCTGGAAACCACCAACACCCAAGCCCACCGGACGATGGCGCATGTTTGCGTTTCTTCCTTCTATTGTTGGGTAGAAGTTAAGATCGATGACGTTGTCAAGCATTCGCATACCAACGGTGACTGTTTCTTTTGCCTTCTCTTTGTCAAACATTCCGTTTGTTACATGCATTGCAAAATTCACCCAGCCTAAGTTACACACGGCGGTCTCATCTTTTGAATTATTGAGAGTGATTTCGGTACAAAGGTTTGAGTTGTGTATAACACCAACGTGGTCTTGCGGAGAACGGATGTTTGATGGATCTTTGAAAGTAATCCACGGATGTCCTGTCTCGTACAACATTGCGAGCATCTTCTTCCACAAGTCCCCTGCCTTCATTCGCTTGAACAGCTTTATGTGTCCCTCGTCAGCAAGCTTTTCATAACGAACGTACGCTTCTTCGAATTTCTTACCATATATATGGTGAAGGTCAGGAGTTTCATCAGGAGAGAAAAGCGTCCATGAGCCATTCTCACGCACCCGCTTCATAAAGAGGTCTGGAATCCAGTTAGCTGTATTCATGTCATGCGTACGCCTGCGTTCGTCTCCTGTGTTTTTACGCAGTTCCAAAAAGTCCTCAACATCGTAGTGCCACGTCTCTAAATACACAGCAGTTGCTCCACGACGCCTACCAGAGCGGTTTATAGCCACGGTAACGTCGTTGGCAATCTTCAGGAATGGAACGACACCCTGCGACGTAATACCTGCCTTCTTTATATATGCCCCCGTGGCACGAAGGTTCGTCCAGTCAGTACCGATGCCCCCTGCCCACTTAGACATCTGAGCATTGTCGCCATACACCTTAAATATCTGATCCAAATCATCCTCCACTGTATTCAAGTAACAAGAAGAAAGCTGAGCACGAGGCATACCAGAGTGGAATAAGGTAGGAGTTGAGGGAACGAAACGCAAGGTTGAGAGCATTTCATAAAAACGAATTGCCCATGCTTCACGATTTTCCTTCTCATTAAGTGCTACACCCATTGCAACACGCATATAAAGCATCTGCGGGGTTTCAAGTGGTTGTTTGTTTTCTCTGCTGTGAATGAGGTAGCGGTCAGAGAGTGTTGCAACACCAATATATTTCAGCAAGCGATCACGCTCAGGTCGAAGCGCTGCTGCAATTTTTGAAAGATCAAACGAAAGCATTCGCTCATCGAGTTGTTTCAATTCAGTTGCAGTTTTTACATTCTTTATGAATGCAGCACGATACGTTGTGTCAAAATCACCAGACACAATAGAAATTGCATCCGTGTGAAGAACATCGTTGTAGAGCGAGTTCAAAAGAAGCTGAGCAGCAAGCTGATTGTACGCAGGGTCACGTTCAATCATCGAACGTGCAACCATGATGAGTGTGCGCTCAATTTCTTTTGTTGAGATGCCGTCATACACTTCGCGTTGTACTTGTGAAATAAATCCATCAATGTCGACTGCACGTGCATTCTCAGGAAGTACGCTGAACTCAATTGTCTTTCTAATTTTATCAATTGAAAAAATCTCTCGCTCACCATTTCTTTTCAGAATCAAAAGCCCTCGTTCTTCAATTTTCTTTACAACTTCTTCCTGTTTTTCTTCACGAATCTTTGCATGCTCATAGCGGTAGATGATATATGCTTTTGCGACATCAAAGTAAGAACGCTCCATCAACGAATGCTCCACGAGGTCTTGAATTTCCTCAACCGAAGGGATAGAGGCGGTCCCCGCATAGCGAAGTTTCAGTGCGCTTGCCACAGCCTCGCCTATCGCATGCGACTCATCGCTGTGCGTATCTTGAATGACTTCAAGAAATGCCTTAGAGACTGCAGAAACAATCTTTTCTTTATTGAAATCAACTATAGTTCCGTTTCGTTTCTTTGTTTTCTGCAATGTGGTCATGGTCGAGAGATGTGCCCGCCCGAGAGCGGAATAATTATTAATGGTTTTTTCTACGGCGCCGATGAGAAGTGATCCTCACGAATCCGGTAAATCAAAATGTAAGTCGGATGTACAGATTACAACAGGAATCACAGGAGGTATAGAGCATTCTACATGTCTGTGGACATCGGCACCCTAAAAAAATCTTGTGGATAATTAATATAAAAATCGAAAAGTAACAAAGAACGTTTCTGTCAAACTTTTTGGTGGGGCGTCGTCCCAAAAGTACCCATAAGAGCCGTTTTGCGGGACACACAAAAGCATCGATTCTTGTTGAAAGAAAACTAACTAAACCTCAAAAACAAAATACAACACAAAACTCAACGAGATTCCATTCCTGATCCGTACCCTCCAACATCTGCCCGAACATTTAGCGAAAGCCGTTCAAAAAGTGCTGCCTGTGCCTCTGCTACATTCTCCTTCTTTCCCTCCCAGACGGCAAGTACGGGCTCTTGAAGAGCACGAGAGAAACAAAACGCCACAGGCCACGGGAACGGCTCTAAGCGAGCAATTGCATTTAGATCTGCAGTAGCAACTTCTGGTGTTTCTCCGCTCCCAGAAAGCAACACTCCTGCTATGTTTTCAGGAATTGAAGTAGTAAGCGCACGCACAGTCCTCTCGGCAACTTCATGAGATGTGATAGACAGAGTGTCGCCAGCCCCAGACGTCATACTCGTCTCAAGTATGACCCCTTTCGGATCGATTCCCTCTTTTTTTAGAAAATCTACAATTAAAGACAGATGTGCAATGAGGGCGTCCTCCATCTCTGAAGCGGTAGAAGAGTCCGTGTGCACTAATTGGAGTCCGATAATCGGAATGATTTCTTTTTTTTGAGACACACGTGCAAAGTCTGCAAGCTCTCGTGTGCGTGCATGAAAATCTTCGCCAGCAGGTGCGCTCGTTACTGCAACCTCAATGCTTCGCTTCGCACACACAACTCCAAGCGATTTGTATTCCTGCATGCGTTGCTCTAAGTTTTCAGAAATATTTCCATCGAGATGCACACCAACAAGAATATTTTTTGAAGCAAGGAGCTCTGGGAAAATTAAACCGCCCTGCCCGCTCTGTCGCATTGCTTCTTCGGAAAGAATGACTCCCGATAAAAACTTTTCAATCCCTACTGCCCCGAGTACTACTTCACGGTACAAACGTCGTGACTCTTCTGTGTAAGGAATATTAAAAGTAGAGAAACGCTTCTCAAGAATCGCCACGCTGTCATCGAGAGCAAGTATGCCTTTGCCATCCCGCATAAGTGTCTGGACAGTAGTATGAAGACTCATCGATACAGTATAGCAATGGGAAAATAAAAAAACTGCCTTTAGCAGTTTTACTTTCTTTTAGATGCCCCCAATCGGGGCTTGTAGGTTTTATTCTTTTATCTAGTTACTTAGAAACTAGCTCGTACAAGTTCTAGCGTGTGCACCAACTTCCGATGGGTCATCAAATTTTTGACCGCATTTCGGGCAACTAAACAAGGATATCCTCGCTCTGCCCATCGTTCGCTCAAGTCCCATATGTCGAAATGTAGTTAAATATTTTTAAAAATCGACCTATACCCTTAGAAGCCTATAGAGGCTTTGTTTGGGCCAAACGACCGTATATGCGAGGAGGGATTCTGAACCCTTGCGAAGCATTGTTGCCGTTTAGTGAGATACTACTCCTTTTATATAGCAGGTCAAGAACTTTAATCCTCTTTACTTACTCCTTCACTTTGATGCAAAATGCTCGATTTGAACTGCTCCGGACGATACGCTTCTATAAATGAAAAAAATATGTGTATTTTTTCAAGCTCATCAGCAACTGCACTTTGATCATGACCTAAAAACACCACGTCGGGTTGATATTTTTTCAATGCATTCCACTCTCCTTGTACAGAGTCTCCAGAAACTACCGTCCATGCGGAGTTAAGTTTTTCTATTGCTTCTATGCGGTCTTCAAGTGAATACTTTGGCATTCGTCCCTTAAGAGTTGCGGACGCACCGTTCTGTGCAACAACCACAATAAATTTCTCGCACTTCTCTGATGCTGATTCTAAAAAATACCGATGCCCTTCGTGCAATCCGTCAAACACTCCGAATACCATTCCTGTTTTAGTCTTCTTCATCCAGAATTTCAAGGATCTCCGGCAACTTAGTAAACTGTGCTCCGCCAGTGCCAAGGCTAAAATGTTTCGCATCGGGAACGACAATCAATTCGCCCTCTAATCGCTCTGTCAGATATTTAGCACCGTCAAGCGGGCAGATAGGATCATCGGCGCCATGAAGGAACGTAAATCGTCGTGCCTTTGTTTTTATTTTTTCAAAATCGAATGGTTTTTCAAAAAGACCTTTCAGGTCGTCCCGCCCCAAGTCGTCCTTGAAGGCACCAACAAGTATCGCAGTGTCGATAATGACATCCTCTGGAAGGAGCTCAAGCATTCCCAATATCGCAACAGCTCCTGAAGAATGGCCGATGATAACCGACTCGCTGTTGAATTCCCAATCTGACGAGAAAAGAAAATCGTTGTACCTCCGTATATCCGGAAAGTCATTCTTCGGAAGCTTGGGAGCCCACACTTTCCATCCTCTCTCTTCCAGATTTTCACCGAGCCAGGGATACCAGTTCCCTTCCGGTGAACCGCCAGTACAGTGGAGTATCAGCGCATTCTTCATAAGAATTCGAGAGTCGACTTTACTTCTGTAAATCGCGTTCTTGTACAAGGCACGTAATACAAACGGTCTGGCCAGTCCGAGTTTTAATGTAACGAACACCGCATGTGCACAGCAAAATAGCACTTTTTGTCAGCTTGGGTGCGTACGGTGGCTTCACACGAAGTGGCTTTAAAGGTTGTTTTTTCATAGGGTCCGAGGAGAGCAATACTAGCAGTATATCATAAATTGACCGAAAAAGCCATCAGGAGAGCCACCGATGGGCAAGCCTATCCATCACAGCAGGCATCATGCCGAGAATCATTCCTGGCACAAAAAGCAAAAATGCTACCGGTATAGAGACAAAAGAAATGAGCACTGCGACGGACACCCACGCAATGATGAGCAGAAAACGAAATTTAACGAGGTGTACGATCCGCTCACCCAAGTCTTCTGAAACCAGACGACGATTAGTTGTTGCATATGACCAGTGAAAATACAGTAGCGCTCCACAAACAAGTAAATTAACACCGTAGAGCACCACTGCAAGTGTGCTCTGGTAGTAGAGTGCAAGTACGTGTGTAGAAAAAGGAACGAACACAACACATGAAAGGAAGAAAATATTTATCCAAAGGAAAAATCTGTCTGAGCGCTCAATAAAATGATATTGATTCTGTTGGCTCACCCACATAATTCCGAGCACAATAAAGCTCATCATGTAGGTGAGGAAGTTAAGTCCCAACGCTAGCAATTCTTCTCCCAGCGGGTTTCCATGTCCCAGTTCAGGTACGAGAAAATTCAAAACGAGAAGAGTCATGGCAAAGCCAAATATGTTATCGCCAAGTGATTGAATGCGTGCAGTGTTTAAAGCACCGCTTTTTTGTAGCTCAGCATCTGCGTGCTTTTGAACTGAATTCTCCATGTCTATAGGATATCAGAGATACCGAACAGAAAAACCGCCCGAAGGGCGGTTTTTCTGTTCACAATCAGATCACCGTGAAATCTATCCTGCGATAAACGTAATACTGACTGGTGGAACAAATTGTGATTTGTCGGTCAACCATGGATGACAATCCCAATTCACCGAAGATTCGTCAGTGATAACGATGCCCGCTCCCGATGGTTGACGAGGAACGAATGCGCTATTGGCAGTTATTGCAGTCTTGGTACCAGTTACCTGACCTGAAACCCATGTGTACGCAAATGCACCATCACGAATAATATGTAACTCTGTTACTACACCGTCCGCTGCTTGTGCACGAAAGTCTGTGCGTGTTTTTCCAGCAGATGCGTAGACTGTTCCCGTAGTCTTCCCATTGTCATCAGCCAGTGCATTAAGTGTGCAAGTGTAGTTCCCACCTTGTGCAAACGCCGTCTTAAGAGCTCCTGTTCCCTTTACAGGAACAGTGCCTGGAGTGGCAGTAGTATCTGTGCCGGTCGTCGACGTATCGACGGTTACATCAGTATCTGTCTCCAGAGGGGCAGTATTCTTTGATGAAAAGTACCAAACGCCTAACGCAATGAGTGCAATAACAACAACTCCGATGAGTATATTTCTTTGGGTCATATAATTAATCGATTTATATAAATGATAATGAAACTAGCATCCATATTACAGAGTAACGCACAACCGTCACTCGTGTAACCTACTCTAAGGGGATCTTAAGAATATGACGCTCTAGAAAGCCCTTTATTACACACAACCCAAATTTCTTCTATGTCGTCAAAGTCCAAAAAATCACTGATATTGAATAAACAGGGGCTGTGGGGTTAATTCGAGAATCTCCGCCGGTGTGAGCATGCGAGTAGAAGGTGGTTTCAAATCATTCTTATAAAAAAGTTTGAAACCAGTGAACTGAACTGGTTCTGGATAAATGACGGTGTTATACGTATTAAACTTCTTCGCCCCAAAGCCCCACCCGTCCATATCCATAATTACCTGTACTTCCGGCGTGGGCTTTATCTGTTTATAGTTTGTCACCATATCCTCAGTGAATCGATGTACAACGAGAACTTTCGGCGGAAGGTTATTATCTTTGACAAGTTTTGAGAGATAGTTGATAGCGTAATTTATATCAGACGCATCAAACGACCCAATGACTCTACCAGGACGCACGCCGTTATGCATCGCAAATTCTGGATCAATACCAAGATGCACTTGTGGCATTTTGAAATAATTTTCGTAGATGGGCAGTTCCGTCTGAAGGTTGCTCAAGCCCACCTGCACATCAAGGATAACTATCCCCTCAACTTCTTTGGCGAGCTCAAGTGCATAGTCGATCTGTGTATCCGGCATCCTCAGGCGGTATTTTCCATCCTTGCCTGCTGATCCTTGTGCAGTGATGGCGATATAGTTGATAGCGGGCACGACAGGGGTCGTGGGGTCTGCCGCATTCCACACTGCTACCTCTGCCTTCAGCTTCTGTATCATCTCTGACTTCGGGTACTCACCCAAGACTCCCATGCCTTTCGAATAGAAATTTCCATAATATGCGACGATACGCTTGAATGGGAGTATTGCTTCGGCGTTCGGATAGACGGTCTTTGGGGGCCACAAGAGCGGACTCGATGAGGCGGTGCGGAGCGCTAAGGTAGAGCTTGCGTAGTTCGCAATCTGTATGAGCTTCGCATCGTACGCAACTTTATCTAATACTTTTGGTTTTTTGGCAGGGGTGGTAACAGTTTCTGCATCTGCCTCTAGTGCTGAATATGTCGTGTTAGATATATTTATGAATCCAACGAGATACAGGAGGAGGAGCGAGCCAGCGGATATGCCCAAGATCCCTAAGAAATGTATCTTCTTCTCGGGTTTCTTGGCTTTGTGTGTGTGAGGAGTTTTCATTGGAATCCTATGCCCTAACTATAACGCAAAACGTCTGAAGATACGGCATGTCATTTGAAAATCCGGCTCCAGAATCCTAAGCTCGAGAATACGCTCCGATAGCGACCTATCTCCGTCCGGCGTATAGAGTATGCCAATCCTGACGTTCCTAGTCTTTCGGCAATCAAGGGTGCGAGGACACGAATATATGTGCCGGAAGACACGACTGCCTTAAATCTCAGGAGCGTGCATCCTTTTTCCTGTGCATTTTTAAAGCTATGCCACCTCTCTACAATTTCATTTTTTCTAAAATCCGCTCCTATTTTTCCTGAATCCGCCGGAGCCTGTAGTGTGTTTATTTTCTTGACTATCCTCTCTATCAGCTCCCCCCTCTCTACGCTCTCTTTCCCCAAATACTTCATTCTATATATATGCACCTTGGTAGTTGGCGTATTGTGCGGAAGAGTACCTTCAAGTGCATGCTGGAAAAGAGGTTTACCATTTATAGTCTTTGACGAAAACGCTGGATAGTTAAGCTCATGGGTGCCTACAAACGAGCGTGCAATTTTTTCTAGAGTATGTCTAAAAACCGGGGTGTCCGAGCCGAGATGCATGTTTCCGCAGGCGAGACATCGAGTCGGAATCCGAAATGTACTGCAAGTACATAGAGGATGAGACGAGTGTGTCGTAGCCCGGAGACATGCATTGCAGGCAGGACGGGGTTTTAAGACATGCTCCAGCTCTTTTTTTGAATGCTCTATATAACTTTCTCCACTCGCTTCAGCCATGCCAAGCACGTCTCCTGTATCGCTCGAAAAACCGAGCAACACTTCAAACTCATACTCTTTATCTAGTCCGTCGTACCGTTCACGCACCTTGCATTCATCGCCTATAAGAATAAGTAATTTTCCTTCCGCCATCGGATCAAGCCTGCCTGCGTACGTGAGCGGGACACTCTGAAGCCAGTCATTCTTTCTTCGCAATTCCTCAAGTGCCTGAAGCGGTGTATCTCCGATTTTCTTCTCGAGGACCTTGTATCGTGCTTTGCCCCCCACGTGTGCGTATGCCGGGTGCATCAAAGCGAAGGAGGATTAAGAAGGCATGCTCTGAAAGCGGGGGTTTCTGTCCAACCACACTTGCCACTAACCTGCCGTTCACACGCAGCACTTTTATAGCAAGCGTACTCGCTGCGAAATTCACAACTAGATACAACCCCTACTTGATCGCTACAGATCTGCCCCGAACACCCGCCAACAAAACAACCACCAACGCTATCCGTACGCTTCATGACGTTAAAAGTAAGGCGGTATTCACTTGGCAAAATAGAAACATCCCGTGCTGGGTGAGGAGTAGCAGAACTAAATGTTATTGTTTCCGCCTCAGTCGTAACTGATTTTCCTAAAGTCATAACATTCGTGCTCGTGCCCATTGCCGATGTAACCTCAACCTTCACACGCACCGTCCCCGCTTGTATGCATTGCACCCCCGTAGGACATCGGCTTTCTTCTTCGATGGAAATCGGGCGGATGCTCATATCTTCAAATAAAGCATGCTCGCCTAACGCAAGGGTCACTACACCATACGGTCGAGTTACCTCTACGTTTGGAGTGGAAGTGGCTGTTGGTTCTTCTACAACAAACGGCAGTGCACCACGCTCTTCGGCATACCACCACCATCCGCCAATAACGAGTGCAAAAACTGTAGCAAAAATCACTCCAACAATAGCTTTTGTATGCATGACTCTAATTATACAGTGCAAACCAACGCTTCTAGCGGCTAGCTTTTAACTGTGTGATATGGTCCCTACGGACCCGATGAGACATCGCCTGCGGATCTGACCAAGGGTCAACTGTTCACTGTCCTCTGTTCACTAAACACTATTCTCCTTCCCTACTTACCTCAAAACGCTTCTCTGTTGGTCACGAAACGATGCTCCGAAATATATTCGCAGAAGAAGTTCCTGTGTCATTACTTTGAAGCTACGGACAAATGAACGAAGTGATGCCTGCAAGGGGTTTTCACTCTGGCCAAAAAGTGTAAGGAGCTCCACGGCACTTTCAGTACTCGACGCAGAGAGGACGAGGTTCGGAGTGGATGAGGAACTTGAAGCGTTTTTGGCCAACACTCTTTCGAGTACAGGAGGAAGTGCTTCTGTCGAAGTGGAGACAAAGGTCTCTAGAGGGGTTTGTACGGATACAGGTGAAGAGACAGGAATAACTGGTGTAAATTTTTTAGTTTCCTGTTTTTTTGGAGTCGAAGTTGGTTTTTGAGTTAGAGTTGGAGTTGAGGTTGGTTGTGGTTGTGGGGTCGGAATAGAAGCTGGTGCCGTGAGTATTGCAGGAAGAGCGGGCGGTCGAGGAGTCGCCAGTATCTCCACAACGAAGCTCACGTGGTTGCCTTGATATTCACCCTCTGCAACTCCCACACCTATCTCGGTAAACTGAGGCAAAAGCAAATTCGCCCGATGTGACGGAGAGTTCATCCATGCGGTGTGCACATCATCCGCAGTACTCACGTACGTGAGGTCAAGATTTTCGCCAACGTTAAGATATGTGTACCCTACAGCGTCAAGAAAATACAGTGGAGTATTGCCTTCAGGAGTGGTGTGCGAATAATACTGACGGGCGAGCATATCATCTGCTTTCATTTGTGCCGCCTTCGTGAGCAATGGATTTAGAACGAGAAGCGAAACGTTGTTTCTTACACGATCAGTATTAGTAAGAGCCACCACAACTCCCGGTAGTACTGATGCGAGAGAATGAGTTTTGAAAATAAGTGCAGTACGCCCCCAGTCATATCCGCTAGGAAATATGAAATACGCAAGAACCACGGGCAGAGATACTGCAAAGAGAACCAGAATAGGGAGAAATGCCTTTCCTTTGAACACGCACCTATTGTACAACTTCATCCGGCATTGTGCCGATAAACCCCATTCCGGCAGACCATGTGGTTTTCGAGCATGCTCTAGTGACCAGTCATCGGCTGGGTGATACCGTCAAAGATTTCCTTATTTTCAGGACCCGTTACACCAAGCACACCCCACGCACCACGGTCTATGCGTGCAAGTGCGTGATCTACCAACATATAATTCCCCGGCACTAATGGGGTGAACTCTACAACAGTTGCACCTCCAGCTGGTGCCAGCGTTGTCTGCACATCAGTTAACGGAGCACTGGTGAGTGACGCCTCCACCCACACACGTTCAAATATCTCCCCTATCATGTGAACAGAAGAAATAAGATTGACACCTCCGTTGCCAAAATAGATGCGAACTTTTTGCCCTACCTCAGCATGCATATTTTCTGCAGTGAGTGATCTAACCTTTCCATTGAATACTATGTATTGTGGCTTTCCATCAAGCAGTGCCCGCGAATCAAATATTTGAAGACCTTGTTTGCCTAAGGTACCTGTAGTATAAAATTCGCCCTGCATAACATAGAACTCCTTATCGACTTTTGGCAATCCCCCTTTTGGTTCAACGAGAATTAATCCGTACTGCCCATGTGCCATATGCACTGCAGGAGCCATCTCTGCACAGTGATACACGAAGAGCCCCGCATGCAGTGCTTTAAAGGTAAGTGTTTTTGTTTCGCCTGGCATTGCCCGAAGAACAGAAGCACCCCCACCAGGGCCAATCACTGCGTGAAAATCTACCGTGTGATGATGCAGACTCGTTTTGTCATTATGGAATGTCACCGTCACCATATCTCCTTCCATGACACGAAAGAATGGCCCTGGAATTTTCCCATCAAATGTCCAATCGTTGAGAAATACGCCAGGTGCAACTTCAGCTATCACTTCTTTAGCGGTGATTTCAATGTTGACTGTCTGTGGTGCGGTGCGTGTAATCGGTGGAGGAATTTCATTAGGATCGCGTGCGATATCTTTGACCTGTTCAAACTGATTAAAGTGCAAGAAAAACTGAATTACATTACTAAAAGGAAGTGACGGAGAGCCTGCGGGACCATAGCTTTTTAGAAACGATGTATAGTCAACACCATTGGGAAGACCGTTCGGTACATAAAAGAAAACAGAAATTCCTAAAAAAAGAAGGCATATTGCTATGGTAGCGAGCCGTGAATGAAACCTCCGCAACAGTATGTAAAGCAATACCCCCGCCGCTACAAACGCAATAATAAGACCTAGCGTCTGCACGAGTATATATGAGAGAAGCGAGAGTAAAACCATATGTTATATAATTATTTAAAAGGTATTTGACAGTCTTCAAAACAATGCGCACTCCGGTTGAGTGTGTAAACCCTCTCACGCCCACGATCTTCACTCTCCACCGCATCAACCGAGCGAAGTATGTTCAGGTGATGCGATATTGTTGGTTGGCGCAACTGCATCTGGTCAGTAAGCTCACCAACCGTCATACCTTCTTTGGTTTTTCCAAGTAAGCACACAAGGTTATAGCGACTCTTATCTCCCACCACCTTAAAGCAGTCAGGGCAGAGCTCTTCTTCGCCACTTTTGACCCATGCTGGTCGCGCATACACGAAAGCCCCTTTACTCTTTGTTGTTTTTGTTTTTGAACTTTTTATCCCCAGTTGTTTTTTACCCATAGACCTCTATCTATATGTTAAATTCATAGACCATTATCAATATATCATCTCCGTCGCATATGTCACCTACACAATCCACACTGCTCACTCACATCGTTAAACGAAACGGGACACGAGTACCCTTTGCGATTAAAAAAATTGCGGTTGCCATAGAGCGAGCCATGCGTGCGGCGGGAGAATTTACGGATGGCGTCGGCTCGAGTATTGCTGAAGAGGTGGAAAAAAGTCTGTATACAAAAAAGACCAATGATGCAACGTTCGTGCCAACAGTAGAAGGAGTGCAAGATGCGGTTGAGAGAATACTCATGCTACAAAACTTCCCTGCGACTGCAAAAGCCTACATTTTATATCGAGCGGAGCACACTCGCTTACGTAACACACAAGGCGAAGTGCCTGAACATGTTAGAAAACTTGCCGAAGAGAGTAAAAAATATTTCAAAGGAAATCCCTTGGGAGAATTTGTATATCTTCGAACCTACGCACGATGGATTGAGTCAGAAAATCGTCGCGAAACATGGATAGAAACCGTTGACCGCTATGTGGCGTTCATGAAAGAAAATCTGTGCGCAAAACTTGGTGACGAAGAATACGCTGAGGTGCGCGAGGCAATTCTTCGTCAGGAAGTAATGCCATCAATGCGACTTATGCAGTTTTCAGGAGAACCTGCACGAAGATGCAACACCTGCGCATATAACTGTACATTTACTGCCCCAACAAAGCTCGAAGATTTTGCAGAAATAATGTACCTCTCTATGCAGGGATGCGGTGTTGGATTTTCAGTTGAAAGCCAAAACATAGAACAATTGCCACAAATTCAAAAACAAACAAAGAAAAAAATAGCCACCCATGTTGTCCTCGATTCAAAAGAAGGCTGGTGCGATGCGCTTACACTCGGATTAAAAGCATGGTACAGAGGGGATGACGTTGAGTTTGATTATTCAAAGATTCGCCCTTCAGGTGCACGACTGAAGACCATGGGCGGAAAAGCGTCAGGTCCTGAACCTTTGCGTTCACTTCTTGCGTTTACTCGTGAAAAAATTCTTCGCAGGCAAGGACGACGCCTACGCAGTATTGACGCACACGACATCATCTGCAAAATCGGTGAATGCGTTGTGTCGGGTGGTGTTCGCAGAACAGCGATGATTAGCCTCTCTGACCTTGATGACACCGATTTGCGTGATGCGAAGAAAGGCCAGTTCTTCCTTAACGAACCGTACCGCTCAGTAGCAAACAACTCAGCGGTGTATGAAACAAAGCCTTCAAACACTGAGCTTATGGAGGAGTGGGTAGCACTCATGAAATCAGGTTCAGGAGAGCGAGGTATTTTCAACAGAGGAGCCCTTGGAAATACACTACCAAAACGCAGGGAATCATATTTTAAAAAAGTTGGGTTTCTTGGCGAAGACGGCGTCGTGCAGGGATCAATCGGCACCAACCCGTGTGGAGAAATCATTCTTCAGTCAAAGGAATTTTGTAACCTTTCAGAAGTAATTGCTCGTTCAGATGACACTCATGAAAGCTTAATACGAAAGACACGAATAGCCTCTCTTATTGGCACATACCAGTCAACGCTCACGAAGTTCAACTACATATCAAAAGAGTGGACGAAACACTGCGAAGATGAACGACTCCTCGGCGTATCAGTCACAGGTCAGTGGGATAGCGAAGTCGCACGAGAACCAGAAACCTTGCGTGCCATGCGTGATATAGCCGTGAAAACAAATGCCGTCTATGCAAAAAGATTCGGCGTGAAAGCATCGCTTTCGGTCACTGCCGTAAAACCCTCAGGTACTGTTTCGCAAACATTTAACTGCTCTTCAGGCATTCATCCACGCCACTCAAAGTACTACATACGACGCATACGAATATCTGCAACCGACTCTCTTTTTAAGATGCTCAAAGATCAAGGCGTCCCCTATTATCCTGAGGTTGGACAAAGTAGAGAAAGTGCAAGCACCTATGTTTTAGAGTTCCCTGTAGCGTCACCAAAAGGTTCAGTGTTCAAAGATGATTTCTCAGCCCTAGAGCAACTAGAATATTGGAAGCTAGTAAAACTCAATTACACAGAACACAATCCGTCCGCCACCATTTCTGTTGGCGAAAATGAGTGGATTGCCGTGGTGGATTGGATACAAAAAAATTGGGAAATTATTGGTGGACTTTCCTTCTTGCCACGGTTCGACCATGTGTATCAACTTGCACCCTACGAAGCGATAGATAAAGAGCGATACGAAGAAATGACTGCGAAGTTTCCGAGAATAGACTATTCAAAACTCGTCACGTACGAACATACTGACGAGACAGAGCAGAAGAAAGAACTCGCATGCGTTGGCGGAACCTGCGAGATAGACGAGTTTGTTGCAGTAGAAACTGTTTCAGCACTATAAATATGCTCTACACACGGAAAGGAGACAACGGCACTTCAGGACTCTTCGGTACCAAGGATCGATTACCTAAAAACAGCCCTATATACGAAGCACTCGGAACACTTGATGAACTCAATTCCCTCTTGGGTATGTGCCGAGCCAGGCTCGTCTCGTACAGCCTTTTTCAATTACATGATGCCGTACAAAAATCGCAAGAATCGCTCTTCATTATCCAAGCGGAGCTTGCTGGAGCAGAGAAAGTCCTCCCACAAGAGCATGTAGACATACTTGAAAACGCCGTGAACTCAATTGAAAAGTTAATCGAGACACCTAATGCATTTGTCATTCCCGGTGCCACAGAGCTTTCGGGACTCTTAGATTACGCTCGTGCTGTGTCACGCAGAACCGAACGTGTCGTTGTTGGTGTGCACACTAACCACACCATCTCGCCCGCATCCCTGGCATACCTCAATCGCCTGTCGAGCTTTCTCTATGCTATGGCCCGCTATGTTGCAACAAAAGCAAAAGCTAAAGAATCCTCACCCTCATATTAATTAATCTAAATGACCTATCATATGAAAAAAGATTTTCTCAAACTCTCCCTCCTTATAGTTTTTGCGCTCGTTCTCATTGGAGGAGTATCATTTTTGATTAACCAAACAACCTCGTCGCCCACTCAAGTTTCGGAGACAAAAACTGCAACAATCTCGCTCTCCATTCAAGATGTCTACGTGGGCAAACAGATTGCTATTGCTGAAGGTGAAACCGTGCTCGCAGTGCTTGAAAGATTAAATGAGGAAGATACACAGCTCCAACTTTCCACAAAAACCTACAAAGGGCTCGGTGTTTTAATTGAGGGAATAGGCACTCATAAAAATGGGATGAATAAAAAATACTGGCAGTACACAGTAAATGGCACGGTGCCTCAAATTGGATCTGATCAATACATCCTCAAGGCCGGAGATTACATTGAGTGGTTCTTTGCGACTTCAAAAGAATAAATATGCCAACAAAAATTCTTTCTATAGTGAGTCTTATAGGAGTGGGCATAGTTGGTCGCTTAATTCCTCATAACCCCAACGCAACACCAATAACAGCAGTAACACTCACTGCCAGCAAATATGTCGGACGTCTCTCTGCAATCCTCATCCCAATCATTACCATACTCATTACAGATGCGATTATAGGTTTCTACGACTGGAGAATACTCATCAGTGTGTATGCATCTTTCATTTTTATCAGTCTCCTTGGTATTGTTGCTCAAAAATATCGAAAAATACTTCCCACTGGCTTTGTACTCCTCAGTGCGTCGTTACTTTTCTTCCTCGTCACCAATTTTTCCGTATGGCTCTTCTCTCCGTGGTACGAAAAAAGCATCGAAGGACTCCTCTATGCCTACACGCTCGGTCTCCCGTTCCTCCGAAACATGCTTCTTGGAGATATTACTTACAGCCTTGCCCTATTCGGTGCATTTGAAATCGTACGCATGTCTCAAATAAAAAGACAGGTACTCAAGAATGCCTGAAGGCTTTCTACTCCCCGGAGGCCGTTAGTACGTCAAGTGCCGTTACCTTCGTAGCCGAGATGATTCCGATATCCCGGTACTTCGAGCTATTGTGCGGCCCGAACATCCCCTCCACTTTCACACGCACGTTCATGGGAACTCGAATGATGTTGAGGTAGTTCGGATCGGAATCTAATAGCATGAAATATCTCTCGGAATCGTCTTTGAGCCCATAGGCACATTCGCTCGTCTGGGGTCCTTCGACATTATTATGTGGCAAGCAAAGCATGACTCCAGAAATAGCGATAGGGCCTTCAGATGGCACTGCGACCGAAGGCACTGGGACGCTAGGTACGCTCGTAACGGTTCCCGTGAGAAAAGTGAAAGTCGTCACAACACAGAAAATAATTCCTGTAATCCAAAATATCTTTTGGGTACCTCTCGAAACATTCATGCGTGCAGTATATCAATCAAATTCCTGGGTCTTTGGTACAAAATGCTCGCCTTCGTCGGCTATAGCATCGGCCTTCGTTTTGTGCACAGTCCCCTCTCGATGATTAGGCGGAGCGTAAAGCGTGTAGAGCTTCAAAGGATTCACTGAAGACGTGTTTACAATATTATGACGAGCACCTGCAGGAATAATGACCGCAAACCCATCAGCGAGTGCTTTCTCTTCACCGTCCAATACTGATTTCCCTTCTCCTTTTTCTACTCGAATAAATTGATCGAGTGTATGCACCTCCTCCCCAATATCTTCGTTGGGTTTTAAGTTCATCACCACTAACTGCAATCGATTATCGGTATACAAAACCGTGCGGAAATTTTCATTTTCGAGCGATTCCTTTTCAATGTTCGTTACAAATCCATTCATATATATGCGAAGTCATTATTGATAACTCTCCCTCCATTATATACTGCACACAGATGTCTCAGCTCACTCCAAAGAGCCGTGCTTCAATCGATTCTGGTCGGGCTTCAATGGACACTGCCCGACATGATTCTGTTGAATCACACGATTTCGCTAAATCGCCACTTCGGATTAACAAATACCTCGCTGTAAAGGGATATTCGACTAGGAAAGGAGCGGATGCCCTGATTTCACAAGGGTTGGTATTCATTAATGGTAGACAGGCAGTCCTTGGAGACAAAGTGGAAGAAAAAGATGTAGTCGAGGTGAAAGGCACTCGAAAGGAATATCGCTATTATGCCTACAACAAGCCAATCGGCATTGTTACCCACTCAGCACAAGAGGGTGAGAAAGATATCGCAATGGCAACATCACTTAAAGGAGTATTCCCTGTTGGTAGACTCGATAAAAAATCGACAGGACTCATTATTCTTACCGACGATGGACGCATCACTGACAAACTACTCAATCCAGAATATGAGCACGAGAAAGAATACCGGGTAACAACCACAGATGAATTACCCAAGAATTTCAAAAAAAGAATGGAGGCGGGCGTCGATATCGAAGGATATGTGACGAAACCTTCTAAGATTGAGATCGAGAGTGACACCTCATTCACCATTACCCTTATCGAAGGAAAGAAACATCAGATACGCCGGATGTGCGTAGCGGTCGGCGTAAATATCGAAACATTGGAACGTATGCGTGTGATGAACATAGATCTGGGCACATTGAAATCAGGGCAACATCGAGAACTTAAAAGCACCGAGCTTGAGTTGTTTTTGAAAAGCTTGAGCCTTTAATGGAGACCTTGATTTTCTATCGAGAGAGCAAAACCAACTTGTCTTTGTTCTGCGGAAGACAAATTTTTATAAGGCGCTCCAAAAAGTCGCCTTGCAAGCTTATTGCGCCTTTTGAAAGCACGCTTCATTACTGTAGTGATGTCCTCAAAATCAAACCCGTCACTAGATCCAAGATCCATTCGCACCTCTACTCCCATGACACACAGTATAAATGGTGTCCAAAAAAATTCAAAAACCCCTACGCATCCCCGACCCGACCCCGCTCCCCCGCATGACTTCCAGCCACGTAGCCTGAAGACCAGCAAAGCTGTAATGAAAAACCACCAGACGGCCTATTGATGTGAAGTAAATCTCCCGTCACGTAGAGATTAGAGACTTTCTTTGAACGCATCGTTCTCATATCAATTTCTTCAAGCTGTACACCCCCATCCGCAATAACAGCTCTGTCAAAACCCATGAGTCCAGTAATGGTGAGCGGAAGAGCTTTAAGTGTCCGCACAATGTATTTACGCTCTTCTTTGCTGATAGAGTGAACTTTTTTTAAAGTGTCTACACGTTCGGCAAGCAATGTGACGATACCTTTAGCCGTACCTGCTGGCACCAATTCTTTAAGAATGTTCTTAAGTGTTTTATTTTTATTACTATCAAATATCGCAATAATATTTTTCTCAAGCGCTCCGTGGTCAGTGCCCGGGAAAAGATCTATGCCGGCCATAACAGCCCCTTCCTGCAATAAGTCAGCAACTTTGTGTGCACTGTTTAAAATGAGAGGCCCGGAGATACCAAAATGAGTAAAAAGTATTTTTCCCGTTTCAGAAAATGCTTTTTTAGTTTCTGAAAAAAAAGTTATCTTCATTGATTCAACTGACACTCCCGCAAGCTTTTTGCTCCATGCATCATCAACCTTAAGCGGAACGACTGTCGGAGTAGGTTTAACAACGCTGTGTCCAAGCTCTCGAAGCCAGCCAAAGCCGTCACCTGTCGAACCAGTTTCTGGATGCGATACACCTCCAGTTGAGAAAAGATAGTTAGTCGCACGATAGGTTTCTTTGCCTGACGACACCCTGGTTATACCGTTCACATCAAAATGAATTTTTGTAACTGGAGAACCAACCCGCACAGTAACTCGACCGTCCGCTAAATATTTTTGAAGCACTTTCAACACGTCTTCTGCTTTTTCAGTATGAGGAAACGCACGCTTCTTCCCTTGCACGACGAGCGGAAGCCCACGGGACTCGAAGAAAGAGAAGGTATCCTTCACTCCGAACTGCGAGAATACAGAATACAAAAACTGCTCGGCCTTTCCATATGCCTGCAAAAGTACCCGTGCATCAAATTCCGCATTAGTAATGTTGCAACGTCCTCCACCTGAAATTTTGAGCTTCTCTCCAAGCCGTTTGTTCTTTTCCAAAAGTAATACTCGCTTACCGCACTCTCCCGCTCTCCCTGCGGCCATAAGGCCAGACGCTCCGCCTCCGACGACAATGAGGTCGTACGGAGTTTGGAAATTAGATTTGCCCAGCTTATTTTGCATCGGAAGTGGAGAAAAGCTTAACGGTCAATGTAGATTCTTGTGAGTCTGGTTTTCTGCTCTGAGCACTTCCATCACTTTAGTTTTTTCCCCAGGAAATAACAATTTCCACGTCTTTCCAAAGAATTGGTGAGAGACATCATCCCTCCTCATGGCAGCCACAATATCGTCCCCTTTATCTTCAAACGCCCGATCAATGTCGGCCTTTGAAGGCTCCAATTCGCCTTGTCTCATACTAAACCAGAGTACTCTAGAGCGACACACTGTCAAACTGAATTTTATTTCGTGAGGTCTAAAGTCTCGTCAATACGAATCTTCGACACAAATTCTGGCACGTGACTCACCAAAATCATTGCACCTTGAAACTTGTCGAGTGCTGAGGCAATCACAGGCAAGTGACGGAAGTTTATGTGATTAGTGGGCTCATCAAGAATAAGAAGCCCTGGCTGTAAAAGCACGAGTCTGGCAAACGCCACCAGCCCTTTTTGTCCCTCTGAAAGATGGCTAATTTTTGTGTGTATCAAATCCCCCGTGATAAGAAAACTTGCCGCAACTGAGCGAAGCTTGTCTTCCTTCTGTTCTTTCATGGCTCCTGCCAATTCTTGAAACACTGTGGATTCGAAATCAAGGTTCGAGAAATCCTGCCGGTAATAACCCACCGTGACACCTTTATTAATAGTGACTCCATCAGAAGCGTTCTTTGCGATTGACTCCAGTAACGTACTCTTCCCGATGCCGTTCGGTCCCACGAGTATCAAGTGCTCGCCACGCCTGAGCACGAGGTTTTTCTTGTGAACTTTCGGCTTATGATCCTTGAGAGTCGTATACGAAGTGATGGTAAGCACTTCACCTCCTACATTCTCTTGCACGGGAATAGTAAACGCTTTAATAGTTTTATCCTCACGACGAACATCCACCTTAGACTCCTCCATCTCTTCCGCCGCTTTACGCATACGCTTGGCTACCATTCGCATACCGCCTCCTTTCTGAGCAAAGAAGTTCGCCTTCTCTTTGTTGGCAATTATGGCCTTTGCAAGCTGTGCGTTCTTCATATTCTCTTTCTCTACCCGCGCGGTGATGTCTTTCAAGACGTCGTTGTAATTGCCTGCGTATTGCTCGACCTTCTTCGTGTGTACGTCCAGATACAAAACGCCGTCAGAGAAGGAATTCAAAAAATGTGCATCGTGGGAAATAACAATGCAGGTCTTGTCGTACTTGATGAGAAAATCCGTGAGATGTGCGATGCCTGCTTTATCGAGGTTGTTGGTTGGCTCGTCTAAAAGAAGTAGGTCAGGATTCTGGATAAGCGCAGAAGCGAGAAGTATACGCGCCTGCTGACCACCGGAAAATGAACCAACAATTCTATCGTGTAATTTCTCTGGGTGCTTCAAGTTCACTACCTCCAAGACAGCATCGATGCGTGGATCGATATCATAGACAGGTTTATCGAACATTTTTTGGAAAAACTCACGAATCGTCAATTCCATTTCAGTCCTTGGAATGACCTGTCGTGACGTTGCGATACTCATCTTGGGCGGAAGATGAATAGTTCCTGCTTCAGGTTTCTCGGCTCCGACGATGAGCTTGAAGATAGTACTCTTACCCGCTCCATTTTGCCCCATCAAGGTAATTTTCTTACCACGGCGCACCGAAAAACTCACCTCATCAAGAATAGGCTTCTTCGCACTGAATTCGTGCGAGACGTCCTCAAAGCGTAAAATCGTCTCGTCCTGTGCCATAACAACCTACCTTATCCTATTAGATGCAATCTGTATATTTACTTACACTTACAATGTAATTTGAAAAGAACGTCGATTAAAAAATCGATCAAACATTTTTATAATCCTATCCCCATAGTGCCGTTGCACTGTATCGGCATAGCCGTTGTCTATCATGCAATCTCTTGTGAAAGAGGAGAATCCACGTCGACGCATCTCGGCTTCCATTTTCGCCATAAGTTTCCCTACAAGACCTTTATGTTGCTCCGAAGGATGAATCGCAGTCGAATGAATATATACAGCACCTTCAACTGCTGGGTCGGGCAAGGCATACGAATAACCAACAACTTTCTTACCTCTTTTCAGTATCGATACAATTGCTGTCGGATCTTGTATTTCTCTCTGCATGCGCCTTAATTGTGCATCAGTAGCTCCAAAACAAAGCTTATCGATTTCTGCAATCGCTTCAGCGATCATCTTCGAAAGAGGTTTGCTAGGATTCAGTAATTCAGACCTGACTTTTGAGGTATTTCTAGGAAGAGATATTTGTTCGCCGAAACCTAACGCCATTTTTATATATTACCATATTAATATAGAAAAGTCAATATTCAAGAATCCTCAACGAGAACCTACCTTTAATACAAGCAACGTTGCGGTACTCCGATCAGAACAGGCGTCCGCCTACAACCGCATGCCCCGTGTCAGGTGTGATGAGTATGACGTTGCCCTCTTGGTCAGGCACTCCGAGCGTTAACACTTCGGACATAAAAGACCCTATCTGCCGAGGCGAAAAATTAACTACTGCGAGCACTAACCTCCCGAGCAAATCTTCTTTACTATAGAGTGCCACTATCTGTGCAGAGGAATTTTTAATACCAATGTCTGAACCGAAATCTATCTTCAGCTTGTACGCAGGCTTTCTTGCTTCGGGAAAATCATTCACTTCAATGATTTTCCCGACTCTAATGTCTAGGGTATGAAAGTCTTCAATAGTTGCCATGCATTCATTGTACAAGAAACTCGAAGGGCTCTGGCGATTTTATGTTCATCTTTATTTGGAAACGTAACTTGACAATATAGAATTTGTGTGATATCATATAAGAATGACTGAAACATCTCCAATACAGGCCCCAACCGTCGAAGGCGAGCAAGCAATAGCTGTTTTGAGAGCTATGAAAGAACGCAAATTGGGTCAACTGCAAGGTAGATCCGATACTTACAGCACGACAGCATGGAATGAGCAGATGTATGCGATCTCACTACTCATTTTAGCACTCGCATCCGCTCCCACTGCGGTTGGTTTTACATTTGCACTTGCAGCTACAGGCACTGCCTCTTTAAGTCTCTACCATACTTTTCAAGCTCATTCTATAAATAAAGAAGCGAAAAAGTACGCAGAAAAAGAAGGTCTTGATTTGAAAGCTGAGGAATTGAAATAGGAATTCAAACCTAGATCACCAAATCAAGCACGTACACCTTCTCTCCGACGATCTCTCATGAAGGAGAGAATTGCCAGCATGGCAAAGATAGCAGGAATCCAGTAGCCAGGTAGATAGAGAAGTGCGATTCCCCAAAGGCTTATCCATTGGATAGACACTGTTCCCGTCACTGTTGCTACATTATCAAGAAGTGTCTGATCTTGCGTGTCTACCGCCTTCTGCCACTCTTCTGCGTACTTTATATTCTCATCTATATTTCGTAATTGCACTGTGTAGGAAGCATTCTCACTTGCAAGTTGCTTCTCCAACGACAATTGATGCTGAGATACAGTTACTATCTCTGCCACCACTTGAGGCGTTTGTGTTTGCGCACGAAGGGTTGCGAGTTGTTGTAGGTCAGCATCTATCTTCGACTGGAGCGAGCTCGCAGCGCTGGCATGAGCACTCACTATTTTTTGACGTGTAGTTTTATAACCTGAAAGCGACGTGTCCGCCTGTTTTTGTTGTTCCTCTATACTCACCTTTTGTGATAACAAATTTTGAGACGAAATATTTACAGAAATGAATCGGCTACCCACTAGACTCTCAAGTTCAGTGCGAAACGCATCATACTTAGCCTGGGGAACCGCAAAACTCACCGAGCCATACTTGGAAGAGCTGGATTGCTGATCAATGCGACCACTATGCCCTCGCACTGTCGTCTCCACTCGGCGTGTAAGAGCAGGAACATCACGAGTCTGCATGTATGCGTTGTAATACATTTTCAAAAACTCTCGGGTGTCGTCTACAGGAACATCAGGATTTTGGTATGGGTATGGGTAGTACATACTGTTCCCTCCCATATCTGGTGCAGAAACATTGGACACACTGGCATCCCTTTCAGGCATACCAGCAGCTGTTGGTGGTACTGCTTGTGTAGTGCCCACCACTCCACCTCCCATCATAGGAGTTATGTAATTTATACCGGGACTGGAAACAGCAAAAAAAGTACCTATAGCGAGTATGCCGAGTGCAAAGGTAAGCCACGACATACCCCACGGAAGAATATTTTTTAGAGAAGATTTTGTATCATTCATAAGGTCATTCTAGCATTGTTGGGGCGGTATTTTTATAACAGCCCTGCATCAAAAATATCCGATAGGGTTATGCCAGAACTAAGAGGAGTACATTTAGCATTCAGCAGTTCTTTCCACTGTTTTAAACGATCGTCTTGGAGTTTGTCGACTCGCCAATAGTAGAGAAGAGTTTCAGCATCTAATTCTTGAATTCTCTTTTCAATCGCCTTAGCTGCCTCGTATAAACCATGTGCCGATTGAGGCACCATGACACTAGTACCTTTAACCTCTAACTCCCTTTGTCCACCAGCACTGAATATGTCTCGTAAGTTAGTACATAGTGCGCTGTATGCAGCAATAAGATACGCTGCAGGCCGTTCATATTTCTTTTGGGCATTACCAAATATTTCAGGAAACAAAATCATTACTTCAACAATAAAATTTTCTCTTTCCGCTTCACTTAAGCCTGCGAAAGATTTAATTATAGGACTCACTGCTTTCTCTTCTTCCTCTTGATCTATCCACCACAATTCCTCACCTTCTTTAAGCTGTGAGCGGTAGTAGTTCTTAATTTTTTTAATTGAATGGGAATCGTTTCGCAGTGCTTCATATTCAACACCGATTTTATCGAAAATTGAGTCCCCCGAAGGCAGCTCCATATTGATTCGGTAACGAGGAGAATGGGTAACACTAATTTCAGGCAAACATTCTTGATAGAGTCGGTAACGAATGTCTAATGCGCCGCCAAATTTTCCAAATACGATATAAATTTTTTCAACATCTTCAACTCGTGAAGATTCCAAAACGCTATTCCCCGTTGATGTCCAATGATCACTAATAGTCATTTTTACCTCAATGCCAAAATTACCAACAATAATGTCTGGGAAAGTATTTGTTCCAGTTTGAGTAACAGCTCCCTCAAAAGCAGTACCTTGTGCTGCATTACATACCTGTTCAAAAATTATTTTTTCAAAATCAGTTGGCGAGATGTTTTGCGTATTACTCAAAAAAGCTAAAGCTAGCTGTTTTGATTTTTCAAGCAACAGTAGAAAATCTTCTTCTGTAGCGGGTTTCAAAGCATCAGCCATGTTTATTTTAAATGCTTATTTAAAAATTTTTCAACCGCACTAGCAATATGCCACGCCAAAACAGGGGGTACGGCATTCCCAATTTGCTTATACGCAGCAGAAGTGGATGGATAGAAAATAAAGTCATCAGGAAAAGATTGAATTCGTGCGGCTTCTCTTGCTGACAACCTTCGTTTTCCATTCCAATGGTATTCGATATTCCCATGGTGCTCAGTTCGCATCGTTGGCCCTGGCTTATTTGCTGAGACAGTTGTGTTCCCTTGACCTTTATTTTTTTTCGCTTTTGACCAAAAGTGATTGGGTAACTCACCTTCCTTTAATTTCTCTAGATCACCGATTGCCCTCTTTAGGTTAATCCAATTTTTTTCCTCTAAGATCGGCTTTGGGTATTCAAAAGGTGGCAGTACATCTTTTCTAGTTCCGACAATAATAATTCTCTGCCTTACCTGAGGTACACCATAATCTGCGGCAGTAAGTAATTTATATACAACATGGTAACCAAGTGCTTCAAAATCCTCAATAATTTTTTTTAGAGCTTGCCCGCCGTTCATAGTAATAAGACCACGAACGTTTTCGGCAATAAACAACGTTGGTTTAGTTCTCTTGATAACCTCGGCCATGCTTTGATAGAGCAAGCCCCGCTTGCTATTAAATCCACTCCGCTTCCCCGCATGACTAAAATCCTGACAAGGAAAACCACCAAGCACTATGTCTATTTTTTTAGGTATTGGTTTTTCAAAAAGACCACGAACACCCTTACCGCCTAGGATATTCCCGATATCGTCACAAGCAATGTCGTGTTTAAAATACTTTTTAAAAGTTACACACGAAGCCTCATCAATATCATTCGCCCAAGCAATCTGAAAATTTCTTTTTGAATATTTTTTCCCTAAAAATTCAAAACCACCGACAAACCCAAGGTCCAAACCTCCACAACCTGCAAAAAGTGAGACAATAGAGAACTTTTTTTTCATCGTTGTACCTTACAGTGAATCCTAAAGGCAGTGTACCTTTAGGATTCATAAAATCCCAATGCTCATTGCATCGGGATTCAACTTTCTCTAACTTATACTATTGAGCTATCGGAGGAGTGCCACCGAGAGGTGCTGAACCTGCAGGGCGGATTTGTACAGACTGTCCAGTGATACTACCGTCGCTATTTGTTGTACCGGTAACCGCAACATTTGTACCTACTGATAGGTCATCAGCTGAGCCTGCAGAGGTTTTCATTACTTGAGTTGATTCACCAATAAGAACAATCTTGGTGCTACCGTCCTGCATCTTTATAGTCACACTCGTCGCATCCTTCGAAATAATTTCGCCTGCGGTGAGCCCTCCGCCCATACCTGCTCGCATTCCTCCCATGCCGGCCGGATTACCCGAAAATTGACCATTACCAAATTGACCTCTGACGGGTGTGCTGCTTTTCCCGTATACCATTCCACCGTAGAAGCTACCTGCTAAAAGTACAACTACTACTATTCCTACAATAATTTTTTTATTCATACGTATATTTATTTAATAAATAATAATTACTCATATCGCAACGCCTCAATCGGATTGAGCCCTGCGGCACGTCGTGCTGGGTAGTACCCAAACACGATGCCTATAAGAGCTGAGACTCCAAAAGCGATAACGATCGAAGGAAGAGAAACACTTGTAGCGACTAATCCGGTCAGATTCACTCCAAAGGAAATAAGCCAACCCAGAGCAATACCTATAGTTCCACCGATAAGAGTGAGCATAATGGCTTCGATAAGAAATTGTTTACTGATGTCACTCTTTCGAGCCCCTATTGCTTTGCGTAAACCTATCTCACGGGTACGCTCCGTCACCGTAGTTAGCATCATGTTCATGATGCCAATACCCCCTACCAAAAGCGATATACCACCGATAGCGGCGAGGAGATACGTAAGAGTAGTAGTAATACTCGATGCACTTGAAAGAAGATCTGCCTGGTTCAATACACTAAAGTCCGCTTGTGTTGCATCAGAAATATTATGGCGGTCCAAAAGTAGTGCGGTCACATCGGCTTGTACTTGAGTCATAGCGTCAGCGTCTGTCGTTTGCACATCTATAGTGGTGAGATATTGATCGCCCGAAAGAAAACGCTGAGCACTCTTCGTGGGGATATATATAATGTCGTCTGCATTACTAAACCCACTGCCTCCTTTTGCAACCGTCACACCAATTACCTTAAACTCCATACCCTTGATACGAATCGACTGACCAACGACACCTTCTGCATTTTCTCCAAAAAGATCGTCTCGCGTGGTGGGCCCCAATACCGCCACTTTAGAAGCTGAATTATTTTGTGTATCACTTATAAATGAACCTTCCGCTACTTCAATATTACGAACCTCCGGATAATTACTACTAACGCCATTAACCGTCGTATTGGTGTTAGTGCCTTTAGCAGTTATTTGATAGCGACCAGAAACCTCACTTGCGACAGCAACTACGCCTGTGACGTTTGAGCTAATAGCGTCGGCGTCGGCTTGAGTCAGTGTCTTAGCATTACCTCTTCCGGCAGATGCACCAAATCCTCCGGCAGTACGCTGAGCACCTGGAGATATTTGTAAAAGATTGGAGCCGAGCGAATTAATGCTTGAAGAAATAGAGTTAGAAGCGCCAGTGCCAATCGACACCATTGCTATAACTGATGAAATGCCAATGACTATACCGAGGATAGTGAGACCCGAGCGAACTTTATTCGCCGACAGAGCAGTGTAGGTTTCTTGAAGTGTGTCTTTAAGCGTCATAATGGGCGTGTTTACGAGAGCGGTTCTTTTCGTCAGATAAAATTTCACCGTCTCTTAGTGTAATGATGCGCTCAGCGTATGCGGCTACCTCTGGTTCGTGAGTAATAAGAATCACGCTACGTCCATGTTCACGGTTGAGTTTTTGAAAAGTGCCGAGCACTATCTCGCCAGTTTTGCTATCAAGGTTACCAGTAGGCTCGTCTGCCAAAATAAGAGAAGGTTGATTTACCAATGCCCGAGCAATGGCAACCCGCTGAATTTGACCACCGGATAGCTCGTTGGAGCGGTGTAAAAAATGTGTTGAGGTAAGTCCGGCAGATGTTAGAGATTCGATGGCACGCTCTTCTCTCTCTTTTTCTCCCACACCTGCATACACCAAAGGGAGCATTACGTTACGGAGCACTGTCGTGCGAGGGAGAAGGTTAAACGCTTGAAAGACGAAACCAATTTTGTCTTTACGGATATCCGCCAACTCTTCGTCATTAAGTTTTGAAACATCTTTAGCGTCAAGAAAATATGAACCGGAAGTTGGCGTGTCGAGGCACCCAAGGATATGCATAAGAGTAGATTTGCCTGAGCCCGATGGGCCCATAATCGCCACAAACTCTCCATCATTGATGGTGAAAGAGACTCCTTTTAGAGCTTGGAAGGCGTTATCGCCTGAGCCGTAGGTCTTAGTAATGTCTTTGATTTCAATCATGAATTATCGTGGCGCAAAACCTCCTCCTCCGGTACTGGTTCGCACGGCTCCCCCACCAAGTAAAGAAGGTGCGCCTTGCGTTGTTGATTGTGTGGTGGCGGCACCAGAAGCGGTGCGAGTTACAATTTGTTGCCCTTCCGTCAGACCAGAAAGTATTTCGACTGTTGTGTCATCGGAGATCCCCACTTCAACCATGACTTGCTGTGGTGGAATTTTTGAAATGACTCCTTGGGTACCGCCAGTATCCCCGAGTGCTGGGTCAAAAACTTGTACATAACTTACTCCGTTTTGGGTTTTCACTGCACTCGTTGGCACCGTCAGCACATCCTGCTTCACTGCTGTTTGTATGCTCGAATTTACCGTCATTCCAGACTTGATTCTCTCGTCCTGACTGTCGAATGCTATCTTGAGACTGTAACTCACCACTCCTTGTTCAACTGCGCCAATAGTATCTATCTCTACAACTTCTCCCGTTAACGTAAGATCTTCCAGTGCGTCAAAGGTAAGGGTTGCTTTATTACCGAGTTTAACTTTTGCGGCATCAACTTCGTTAAGAGAAAGTTCGGCGATTTTCTGAGTCGTGATGAGCGTTGCAAGTACTCCGCTCGCTGTTTCATATTTCTTCGCATCGACCGCCGCAATGGTGCCCGCAAAAGGGGCACGCACATAATAATCCGCCAAGGTAGTTTTAGCGTCTTCTAAAGAATTTTGTGCTTTCGTCACGCTCAACTTTGAACTCCGAAGGTCAAGAGAGTCGGTGCCTGCCATAGTTTCTGCAAGCGATTGTTGTTTTTCAACAATGTTTTGCTTGTCTTGTTTTAGAGAATTAGTATCCGAAAGGAGCGAAGAGAAGTGGGAGTTCAACTGGCCGGTGAACGTGCTCAGTTCATCGAGTGCAGCACCGGCCGCAGCGGCAGGGATGCGGTTATGGGTTTCGAGCGTGTCTTCATAGAGCTGTATGAAGGCGTTCGCACTTTTGACCGCTTTGCTGGCCGATTGAACAGCGGTGTATGCCTTGCTCAAGGCTTTCTCTATCGACGCATTGTCTGCTGTGGTACCAAGTGCTTGATAGTCCACGAATGCCGACTCGTATGCTTTTTTTGCCGCAGTATAATCGTTCTGTGCGGTGCGACTGTACGCTTCTACTTCTGAATCATAACCACTCATGGCGTTGGTGTAACAATCCACGTTCCACTGCCCACCCCCGCACGCATCGGTGCCAGTGAGAATATCCTCCAGGTTTGTGATGATCCCCGGCAAATCGAGAAATGCATTTACTACATCGGTGTTACTGTCGCTATACAGTTTTACCAGCGCATCCTCTGCATTCGTAAGAGCGTTTTGCGCTTGTGTAACAGTGAGTGCAGAAGCGGGTTTTTGTAATTTTTCTAAAGATATCTGTGCACTTTCAAGGTTCGCCTCTGCATCACGTACTGCTTTTTCGGCACTCGTCGGATCAATAATGGCTATCATCTGGCCGGCGTATACCTTTTGACCTGGAGTGACATTAACAGATAGTATTTCCCCTGAAACTTTGGCTTGGATATCCAATTGATTAGAAGATGATACTTGCCCGCTTGCAGAAACAGAGGATATGACGGTGCCTCTCCCCACTACACTAAGTACATAGCGTGTCTCAGCGCTTGCCGTGGTTGCAAGTCCATATGCCCACCAAGCGCCACCAAGAGCAACCACCAGCAGAACAACGCTAATGAATTTATGTTTCATAGCCCACTGTTTTGAGTGAACTCTGAAGCCCAAGAGTTTCGTGCCGTACGCACCAGCGAGATTTTTTATGCTTTTCATCGGACGTAGTACATTAATTAAAATAAATCTATATTTCGATCGGACTATTGAAAAACAAGACCAAAGTGACGATGATTACAACTGCTAGTGCGATAATTCCTACTGTTCTACTACTCACATTCTTTAATACAAAAACCCCCTCGGATTTATTTCATCTGAGAAGTTTGCGTTAACGAGGAGAAGGAGGAGTAAACCGGCGAGGGCCGGGGTCATCAGGCGATATCTTTCGTACCCCGAAAGCGTTAATTACTCCGTCTTGTTGGTCTCCTGCTACGAGCACTATATCTCCAACCTTAAGAGATGTTGTCGTAGCTCTTGGGTCATTTGCAGGAAGGATAACTGAAAGAGTAGTGGTACTCCGACTATCCTGCACAGTGAGTATATTGCCCGTGATGGCGGTAATAGTGCATCTACACACACCGCCACCAAGAGGGGGTGGTCGATTGGCCCGGTCATAGAAACCTCCGAGAGGTGAAGGTAGCCCCTGCCCACGCATCTGATACAGGCGATCATTAAAAGGTGTCCCTCTCTCTAGTGCAAAACCGGCAACAGCAGTAACGCATAAAAGACCAAGGAGGAGATACAGTATCGGAATTTTATAACCAAATTTAAATTGTCGAAGAAGCCATTGCAAACCAATAATTAGTGCGATATCGAGCACGAGCAAGTGCCAGGGAAAATGACGTACAAACACTTCCCATCCTCTAGGGCCAAACCCAAGTAGATTGTCCTGACCGCTGATACGGATAGTAAAGAGAATAAAATTGAAGATAAAGATTGAAATAGCCACCACTGCAAACGCACCTACAATGAGAGCTGCGATTTTGAGCGTAAAGTAAATCTTCGGACGCATTGTAATTTCCCCTGATTTGATATCAGTAAGAATTTTATCTTTAATACTTATAGGTTTTTTTTGCTGGTTCATATAGTTTTTGTAAGTATTTTTTTGAGCGCTTCCTTTGCTCGTCGAATGCGTACCCCAACGGTACCTATAGGAATCTTTAAAACCTCCGCAATGTCCCGATACGGCATTTCCTCAAAGTAATGTAGAACTAAAATTTCTCGATACCGTGGATTGATACGTGTCAGCACCTTGTCTAACATATCTCGTGTTTCCTTTTGTTCACGTTCTGATTCTGCTGGGTCTTCGTAGATTGCATGCGACACAAGGGTGTCGAAGTCGATTGTTATAAGTGGTGATCTTTCTTTTTTTCGTAAGCCATTTACAAAGGCATTATGTGCAATGCGATATATCCATGGACTAAAACGCTCGTCGGTATGAAAACTTTTTATGTTCTTATATGCACTCATAAAAACGTCCTGCACAATATCTTCAATGTCTTCTTTCCTTGAGAGAAACTTAGTTCCATACCGCTGCAACTTGCTTTGATAGCGGTCGACCAAAAAGCCAAAGGCCTCTCTATCTCCTTCTTGTACCTGTTTGGCGATTTGTTCATCGCATATCGGTGAATCTGGTTGACCCACAACTTCATAATACATCTGGCATCCCACTTTTATTACACCTAATAGGTACACCACAAAACCCCCTCACGGGGGTTTTGTGTACAAGCTTTGTAGAAAAGCTGTTATTAGAGAGGTCCGAGAGAAAGTATTTAATTACCTTGCCTTGGTGCGTCGCCGTTTCCACCAGGACCCCTATGTCCGTCAAATCCTCCGTGTCCTTTTCCTCCAAACTGAGAAAGAAAGTTCATGGGAATATTGTTTGCAGTTGCCCATGCTTTAAGACTTGCCTGCTCAGCCTCCATCTTAGTCTTACGCTCCGCTTGAGTCAGATTTTCATTGGCGGTTCGATTCGCTTCCATTGAAGCTTTCATTTCCGCCACTTTTGCAGTAATAAGAGTAGCCTGCGCTTGTGTAAGCTTTCCATCTGTTACTGCTTTAGCAAGCCTGGTTGCTTGATTTGTCTGCATCTGAAGCCTGTGCGTGGTGCGTTCTGTCTTCATGACATCGTCAACGACAGTCTGCACCTCTGCCGAGTTCAGATTAAACTTGGTTGCAATAGCAGACACAAGAGAACTCATCGGATTGTGCTTGTCTCCAGTCGAAACAGTATTAGCGTACGCGAAGTTTCCTCCAACTACTGCAAGTCCAAGAGCAAAAGCTGTTGCTGCAATCATTCGAGACTTCTTTGATATGTGCATTAATTTATTTTTCATTATTGTATGATTTAGTAAGTAATGACCATGGTGTGAGGGAGCCATGCCCACTCACCCTAGCTAATACACTCAAAAACGACATTAATTTCATTTTTGATTTGAGGTAGGTATTTGGTCACAACTACCAGATGGCAGACAGTTTCTTATTTCATCCACCAAAATCTTCCTCGTGGCGTGCATAACGACGACGGAGTGCGGCCTCATCGCCATACTTAACAAATGATTTTTCGTGTTCTGAAGGAACGTATCCTCGTGTTTCAAGGTGTGCCACTGCGCAAAAGTAATTTTCCGTACGTCCTGCAATAACTGATGCGTAATGAAGCCAGCCGTTCACATAACCACAATAGGCACAATTTAATTTCTCATACCAGGTAAGGTACGAGAGTTCTGCCCGATCCCGTATGCGAATATATTCATGTCGATTGACTTTTTTAATACCAAACATGGGGAATGCTACATGGTGGTAGATTTCCAAAAAAATATCGGCAATCACGATAGGTACCAGCATAAGATACACAACAGGTATTCCTATGCACCAACGCAAAATTCTATAAAACCCGTTCACTGGGGTCGGTTGTATGATAGCCATGAAAGTAAGGGTAGGGTAACACTATCGGCCACTTACCCCTATTATCAATATATAGCGTTCCTCATTTCCAAAAATTTTATTGAAATTAGGGACGTCGAGTTAATCACAACTCTCGTGCCTTACCGTATTCCTGTGTCGCACGATACTTGTACGTTCGTATACGCATTTTCTTTGACACTTACTGAAACATCGCTACATCGTGGAAGCGGTACTCCATATGGGCCACTCATCACCACATACTCACCTGCCGGTAGCTTCATCTCAAATGTGCCATTCTGTGCGCCTGTTGTTACAACGAGCGCACGGGTAATATCTGATGCTTTGTATACAGAAACATTTGTTTCAATTGGTCTGTCAGCACAGTTTGGGTCGGGAGGATTACGCTCCACTGGGCACACTGGCCCCGCTAACACTATTCCTCGGATACCCGATGAATAAGATGTCACTCCTCCAGCTTCTGGACAGGCAGAAAATTCACATTGCGGGCCTGTGCGTCCAACAGCTGAACCATCGGGGCAAATCTTTGCTTCCATGGTGCAGCCGATTACGGACGGAGTCTTTTGTGCGTCATTGTAATACCAGACTCCCCCACCAATGATGAGGAGAAGTGCCAATGCAATAAGAGGAAAGAATTTATTCATAGCTACTACTCATCATGGCACAGAATCCAAACTAAATGAGCGTCTCGGTCGGTTCTTCGAAAATGAGACATCTTTATTTATTTTGTACATTGTACTGAAACGCTGTAAAATACTAAAATAATACTGCACACAAAAATGACACCAAAAAATACAATTTGCCTCTGGTTTGATAAGAATGCGGAAGCCGCAGCGAACTTTTATGCCGCTACTTTCCCTGATAGTAAGGTAACTAATGTCTTTTATGCGCCTAGTGATTTTCCGAGTGGCAAGAAAGGCGATGTGCTAACGGTAGAGTTCAGTGTCTGCGGAATTCCCTGCATCGGCTTGAATGGTGGCCCTGTATTTAAACAAAGTGAGGCATTTTCCTTTCAGATTGCGACGGACGGTCAGGAAGAAACCGACCGCTACTGGAACGCAATAGTGGAAAACGGTGGCAAAGAAAGTGAATGCGGATGGTGCAAGGACCGCTGGGGACTATCGTGGCAAATAACGCCACGCACCCTTACTGAAGCCCTTGCAGCTGGTGGCGCCGAAGCAAAGCGTGCTTTCGATGCAATGATGACAATGCAAAAAATAGACGTCGCTGCTATTGATGCAGCAAGGCGGGGTTAAGGAGAGATTTTCTATCATTCATAAGCTAAGTCTAGCTTTGTTGGGGGGGGTGGAATTTATTGAGCCTAACTCAGGTGCTCTTTTGTCTTTTGGAACATCAGGAACTATTTCGATACCTCTCGAAGGAGACATTCGCATGACTTCTGTTTAAGTATTGCCTCCTGCTCTTTGAGAGTGTTAATAAATACCTTCTGACTACCAGACCCTTTTGCAAACTGTTTATTGAGAGGCGTGTGATGCTTATAGCCACGACGAGTGAATTCCTTAACTAATGCCTCGTGCCGATTGTAGAGTGCTTTTTGTTTTCCTACCCAGCGCAATGTCTCCGGATGGCGCGAATATCCCCCTGTGCCTTTATGTTTTGTAAGAATATTCCAAAGTCCATGAAGCTCTCGATGTTCTGCGAGTAGGTGCTTTCTACACAAATGCTTTGGGTGTATATCCCATACACGCATAGATTATTTGTTCATATACGTAATCGTGAGCTGCAAACATGTAGCGAAAATTCCCCACAAAAGATATGGAATATTGGCGTAGATGATCCACGCATACGTGGGAGCGCCAGTCTCAATGTGAAGTGTGAGACCAAAAGAATAGAGTGCATAGAGCGCCCAGATAAGTGTGCCAACAATAAGTAAAATATCTATCGAGGCAAGCAAATTATTTTTTAGTCCAAATTGTATTGGTGTAAATGCAAAATTGAAAATAAGATTGAGAGCGAACGGAAGCGCCACGATCCACGGAATCTCTTTAGTGAATACTTTATAAAATATGGTTCCGTACGTAACCGCAATAATTGCATAAAGCACTGTCCACACTGGTCCAAAAAGCCATGCAGGTGGAGCCCATGTCGGCTTAATAAGCTGTGAGTACCAGTTGTAGGTTTCCATCTATCCGTCATTGTACCTCAGTGACCTTCCTTGGAGTCGGAACGTGTATCACGCTGGTCTTGGCGTCTTGTGGGACGTCCGTGACATGAATTGAAGCTTTTTATTGAAAAACTTCGTTTTTATAAAAACTCCAATTCAGCTGGGTAACAGAGATTCGGTCATCACTCTCACTGTGCATCAGAGGATTCTTCCTGCTTCAAAAGATAGTTTAAGCCACCCACGATAGCGGCAATCTGAGCATCAATGCAGATCTCATCGGTGACCCCGGGGCTATTGGGATATACTTCTGTGGTCGTAGTATATGCAGCGTCTGAAAAGCCGGCGCACAAATTGAGCTCCTTCAAATCATAGTTGACCACTCCCTCTTGCTCGAGCGGAGTTCCGATAATGTTCCCATTTTCATCAGCTTTGGCGATGTGGGTTACCTTCCTAACCGACTCGATGATAGCTTTCTGAAAACCTGCCTGCGGATTCTTGCTATCGCCAACGGCATAAAATCCGTCGGGAATCTCTGACCACTCCTCGACCTTTCCATCCCGCTCGCCTTTCGCTGGTCGGAAAACGCTGTTGTCGGTGTCGGTCGTCTCGTGAAGATCAAAATGCGCAAAGGGCTTGACGTCCTTCATCGCACGCAAGAAAAGCTGACACTCCTCAACCGGACTCCCGTCACGGAACCAACGATTCGGGTCAAATGCCTGCGCATTCCAACGATTAATCGTCTCGTACGCCCAGGGACTGATACAAGGCACGCACACAAAATTAAACTTTCCGTCAAACTGTCCAGCCGCACGCTCGAGAAATCCGAGCGCACCCTGAACACCGCTGGTCTCATAACCGTGTACACCACCCGTGATCAGAATCGTTTTTTTGTCGGGAGAAAAATTTGGAGATCTTAAAACGTAGAGTGGGTAACGCTTTGGATCCTGAGAGAGTGCTCCGTATTGCTGAACTTCGAATCTGCCCCTCAGCTCTAAGACTCTGTCAACAACTTCGTCCTGATACGAGCGCTTGGGTTTTTGCTCTCGAGACCAGTGATCAACGTCCGCCTCAGTCCACTTCCAATCTTCCATTCCCGTCAGGCTGACTTTGGAGCGGGTTTCCTTAGACGATTCGCCTACCATAATTCTTTCACCGTACAATTCAGATACTCTCTTGTCAAACCTTGATTCATGGGTCTCGGGCGGGGGAACCTATGTCAAAAACCACCTGGTCGAAATTTGCTAATTTCGACATGATTTTTACGCCTAAAAATCAGCTGGGGAACAGGGATTCAGATAATTCTCCACCGAGTCCCACACAAGCCCTCCCTGATGCTTTTAAGATTAATATTTTGACGCTCCTCGAAATGATTATTTATCCAAGCCGAATCTGTGAAGGCAGGTTTGGTAGTAGTCATTTATAAATTTGGTTCTAGCGGCATCATCAGAAATACCAATCGCAGTTGGATTTAGTTCTCCCTCTGCTAAACATTGAGACCTTATGTGTGACGGACGATATGAATACCAATAAAAAGCCGATCCAACAATTATAACGCCAATTATGATTAGAAATGTATTCTTCCGCATACTATAAGGCTGAACCTCCGTTCCCTGACATAGCTTTAAGAGTCATATCGAGAGCAGATAGTTCTTGAGAAAGTTCTTGAAACCTGAGCTCTTCGTCAGCGGTTCTTGAACCATTTTCACTGAGAGAGCCTTTACTTGCCAAAATCGACAGTTCGTTCTGAACTTCAGTCATTCGTTTAATCATTTCTTCTTTTGAGTGATAAGTTTTTGCCATTTTATTTTCTTAACTAATAAACCACCTCTTAACCCTGTCAGATGGGATGAACTTTGTAAATAGTAAAATGGATGCTCCTCGGAGTCCGAACCTATCTCAAACTGACTGGGAATTTGGTACGAAGTTGGAATCTTAATTAATCAATAAAACTCGTTAATTTTTGAGAACAAAGAAATTTTTCTAGCTCTCTAGTCAACATTAAGCCAACATGGTTGGTCGACTCACTCTAGGAATAGATAATCCTTTACTAAAAAATAATATTTCTTTACCTTCCCTTATTTCGTAAGCAGTATGAAAAAATGTATACTCTTTTTTCTTAGAAATCGAGTACAATTTTTTAATCTCAGGAGTATTGTCATAAGAAACAATCCATCTGGTATTTTTTATTTTTTGTATTTCTGCACTTACTGCTTTATGGTCTTCATGCTTATAGTGGTTCATGTATAGCGAAGGACCTTTTAAGTAATAAGGTGGATCAAAATAGAAAATAGTGTTTTTATTTCCTTTATTTTTTTGGATTTTAGTTATAAGATCTAACGCATCTAATTTAGATAGATGTATATTGGCACGATTCTTCTCAATTAAACGTATGCGTTTAATCAACTCTTCTTTATTGAAACGACAATCTATTTTATATTCTCCTTGCTGATTGATCCCTCCAATAATTCCTCCGTTTATAATTCCAGATCTATTTGTACGATTTAGAAAAAATGTAGCAAATCCTAAATCAAATAAAGGAGCTTTTTCTTTATTTAAATGAACCTGTTTAAACTTTTTCCAATTTTCAACATTTATCTCTGTTGAAGATATTTTTTTACAAAACTCTTCTGTATAATTCAAAATTGAATACCAAAAAGCATAAACTGCACGATCATAATCATTAATTGTGACCTCTTTTACATATCCATTTAGCAATAAATATAGAGCGACAGAAGCTCCGCCTGCATAAGGCTCAACATAGTGTCCATTAATATTATTTTTTTCACATATCAAAGCTACAAATTTTGCTAGTTTATTTTTCCCTCCAGGATAACGTAGTGGTGAATAAAATCTTGAAGTCATACTATAATTTTTGTGTATCAATACTATTTAGAAGGTTGGCTTCTGTTTCCAGCATGAATTCGACTAGAGGTATTAAGTTGTCACAGAGAGTTTTTGCCTCTTTCACAAGACCTGCAATATTGTAGTTATGAATTATTTGATGAGGTATCTCTATATCAAAGCTCTTAAATGCTTGCTTTTTCCCCGCGTTTTTTATTAGCTCCTCAAACAAATTTTTTAATTTTGTAAAATTTGTCCACTTTCTACCTGTTGGAGTTCCATTTGGAAAAATATTATTAAAATAGCTGTAATCTTTTAAAAGAATGCCGTTATATTTCGTTTCTTCCACAATATATTTTAAACAACATTCAAAAACCACCCGGGTCATGGCAATTTTTGAATTAGTAAAAGTTAGTTCGTTTAGTCCGTAACATTCGTCAATAACTTTTTTTAATGGCCCAGGTATTGTTCGATTGTACTCAGGTTTAGGTTGGGCTTTATTTGTATGTTTTGGAATTGATGCTGCGGCGAGAGCGGCGCCTTTTGTTTGCGATGTGCTTACTGTGGTTGGCGTAGATGATCCAGAAGAGTTTTGAGTAGCAAGATTGGAAAGGCCTATTTCTGTAAAAAACTTTGGGTTCTTTTCATCAACATCTCTATATGTAGTTGAAGGGTTCTTCGTCAAATACCCAACTACTTTTTTGATGTAACTTTTAAACTTCTTGTTATCGGTTATTTCAACAACATAGTCAGGTTTATTTTTAAATCGATAACCACAAGCGTTTGAGTATTTAAATAATCTTTCAAATATAGTTGTTTTTCCTCCAGTACCACCCCTACCTTTTCGCAGAAGCTTTTTCAAATCATCACCTCCGATTTTTACAGCTTCATAGTAGAAACTTGCTAATTTAATTAAATCCGCAGGCTTACTGTCAATCTCCTCCATGGATTCTATAGAGGAGCCAGATTCAAACTGCCTATAAACTTCAATTGCTTTTGCAATTCTGTCCCATTCTCTGAACATACTGTTGGTATGTTCTTCAATAATTCGTTTATCTATTTCTGCTTTATTTGTATACACAACGACCGGGAGCTCCTTAATTTTATATGCGGGAGAAGTGATACCGAATTTGGTAGGGTTCAGCAAAGCTTTCACTGCGGCGCATCTTCTATTTCCATCTTTGACTATTTTCTTTTTACCGTTATCAAAAACTAGTAATGGTTTATCTGTATAGAATTCCTTTGTTGAAGCTAGTCGATCGACTAAAGTAATTGCCGACTCGTTGAATAGTAAATATTCTATGAGATCTTCTTCCTTATTACTTCCCGTATAAAGTTCACCAAATCTAGGATTATCAATGTCCAAGACTAAATCGGAGGTCTTCAGAAAAGCTATCTTTTTTTGCATAGCACTTTAGTTACTACAAATAATAGCATTTAAAATGACGCTCTTGGGGCGTCCAGAACTCCAACTCTACTAACTGAGGAAGAGGGATTCAGGAATGGAGACAGCCAAGATTTCTAGGGGGAACAGGGATTCGGTCACAAGTAAATTTCTTGACTGAAATTTCTCGCGACCCCAGCTCGGTACTTTTGCCTTGTGAGGCACAAACAAAAGTATACCTCCGCTTTTCGAATCCTGACGAAAGCGAAACTATTCGCTTTCTTTCCCACGCAATGATTACATAAAACAAAAGCCACATAGAGTGGCCTGTTTTATGTCATTGCTGGGGAACAGGGATTCGAACCCCAATTAAAGGCTTCAAAGGCCTCTGTCCTACCATTAGACGATTCCCCATTACCTAACTTCTAGGTTACAGGTGATAGGTTACAGGTTTTAGGCTGAAATTTCCAGTTTTAACTATTCCCTATCACCTACAACCTCACACCTTCGGTGCTGAGAGCTCCATTATTGCAAGCTCTAAAGGCAACTGAGGAACGGGAGAGCGAGGGATTTCGATAGAGGCAAGAATGAATTTACGCAAGGTTTCTGAATTTATTTTTGATTTTGCGTCTTTTGCGAGAGATTCAAGAAATGCTCGGTCAGTATCGGCAAGGTCGCTCGAAAGTTCTTTGCCAAATTCAGGCGAGTAGCGAAGCATAAGAAGAATGCGCAAGCGCTGAAGAAGAAGCATTGCAAACACATTCATGTCAGCATTCGCCTTCGTTGCCTCCCCCACTGCTTGAAGTGCACCATCAGCTTTTCCTTCACTCAAATCGGTAATAACTTTTTCTACAAGCTCCAAACGGGGTGCCCCCGTAACTAGCACTGCTTCTTCAACACTTACTTTTTTGTCCGAAGAAGAGGCAAGAATTTTTTGCAAGGTGCCATGAGCATCACGGAATGATCCGTCAGCAAGAAGTGAAATAAGCTCAGCTGCGGCGGGCTCAAGCGTAAAGCCTTCCGCTTTTGCCACCCTTGTTACCATTTCCACCAATACTTTTTGCGTTGGTTTTTTGAATGTGAACACTTGGCAACGTGACTGAATAGTTTCAGGAACTTTTTCCAGTTCAGTAGTTGCAAGAATAAACACCACATGCGAAGGGGGCTCTTCAAGAAGTTTCAAAAACGCATTGAAAGCACCTTTTGAGAGCATGTGCACTTCGTCGATGATGTATACCTTTCGAGGAGACTCAAACGGCATCACAAACGCTTCTTCACGAAGCTGGCGAATGTTATCAACGCCCGTGTTCGATGCTGCATCCATTTCATAAATATCACGCTCAGTTGCACCGAGCTCTCGTGCAAGGATGCGAGCCACGCTGGTCTTTCCTGTTCCTCGAGAACCTATAAAAAGATATGCATGTGCAGGGTGCTTTTCTTTAAGCGCTCCCTCAAGCACCTTAACCACATGGTCTTGCCCCAAGACATCCTTAAAGACCTGAGGACGGTATTTTCTGTACAGCGATAAATCACCTGACATCGCTCAAGTATAACTGATTACGAAAGATTTATTGCACTCGCAAAGAGGAGTCCAACTGTCGAAGTACCTGGTTTATTTCTACTTTTCGTGCGGATTCCTGCACAGGAGTACGTGCACCACGACCTCTTCGAGCGGCTTTTGTGAGCCTGCCTAGCAATACTTCTCTGGTAACTCCCTCTCCAATCATCTTTTAATTATAAAACTCATACCCCTAGAGGTCAAATTCCCAAACTATTCCACCATTCGTGCGAATTAGGCAATGGATATCACCTGCGAGCACGCAATTAAGCTCCTGCATTTCGAGCCTCAAGTCCAGCAGCAACCCTCCATCCTCTATGAATTTCTGCGTCTGTTATAGATGAATCTCTGCGATCTAATGTTTTTACAACAGGACCTTTTACTTTAAATTCTATGATTTTTTCTCCTAAGACCACTCGAACAAGTTTTTCTCCAGAAGGTAGAATTCTTCTGACAGACGCAGATTCACTAGTTCTTGGCATAATGGAAATAATATACGACCAGTATACAAACGAGTCAATAAGTACTAAGAGCTTGGAATGAGCTTCGCTAATTTCATGGCACGAATCATACGAGTGAGCCCAATACCTCCACCACAGCGTTGAAAGAATTTGTAGGACAAGAACTTATCAAGCTCTTCTTCAACTCTCGCCTGCCCGAATTGTGCAAAGATTGTCTTTGCGTACATACCGTCCGAAATGGTGTTAAAGAGCTCACGCATTTCCTTCGGGTCAATACTTCTCTCAGCTGAACCTATGGTTTCAATGCCGTAGAGAATAACGTCAATTTTCTTCGCAAACTCCCCTTCCTTCTTCATATTCCAGAATGGCGATGTGTATTGTGGAAAATTTCGCAGAAACACCACTGGTCCAAAATCCTCCTGCATTTTTATCTCCTCGACAGCAGTCAAATCTTTTGTGCCGTATTTGGCGGTAGCATCAGCGTACTCAAGTTCCTTAAACGAAGAAGCGGTGCCAAAGCCCATAAACTCTAGAAGTTCGGTCTCAAGCTTTTGGAGTACATCCAAACCTCCGTGGGTTTCAAACTCAAACATCGGGAAGATGAGGTTGTGACGCCCTGGAATGGGTTTTGCTTCATTGCGGAAGCTCGTGGTGATGCAGTAGTAGCCTGGCACATCGGGCTTCGTAAGTAATTCGTATTCGAGCCACATCTGCCCTGTTTGCGGAAGAGGCCACACGTTACCTGCGTAATTAAAGGTTGCGATGGTAAACGGGTCTTCGCATGCGGCAAGAATACTCAAGCGATGCTGAATTGGCGTTTCAATGAAACCTTTCATTCTAAAAAATTCACGAAGTTTTGTGACGGCTGCGTCATAGTCTTTTGGCTCGATGAGATCAATTGCTGGATGCATATGTTTTATTTAATTTTAATTTTTAATTTGATAATGTAAGAACCTCTCTAATAAAAACACCGCTTTTAAAGCGGTGTGGAGAGAACATATTTATCGAGTTGAAGGTTCCCCGGACCTCCAATCGACACCACTTCTTTAATGGCCTTTACCGGATCTGGCACTTCGAGCTCTGCAAGATGCTCTTTCACGTGTTGGTACGCATCACGGAATGTCATACCTTCCTTCACAAGACGGTTGGCTTCATGTACTGCAAAGAACTCTGGTTCTAGTGACTTCATCAGTTTCTCTTCGTTTGGCTTTACTTCTGCCATCACGAGCGCAACTATTTCAAAACTTCTTCGTGCAATACCCATTCCTTTTATAAGAGGCTCTTTGGTGAGCTGGGTGTCACGGTTGTAGCCGGAGATGAGATTTTTAGAAATGTCTTTAACCTGCGTCTGCAAGGCAACGATGACATTCACGTTGGAACGCAGAATCTCGAATACATCGGGATTCTTTTTCTGAGGCATGATTGAAGAACCTGTAGTGAATTCGTTTGGAAGGAAAAAGAAATTAAATTCAGGCGTCGTAAACCAAATCATTTCGTTGGCAAGGCGTCCCAAGGTCATCACTGCTTTCGTCAACACTGACAAAATGTAGCTTTCCGTTGGCCCTCGACTATTCACTGCATAGAGCGAATTCACTTGGAGTCGTTGAAAGCCAAGAAGCTTCGTGGTGAGTTCCCTATCGAGAGGAAGGTTAATACCAAACCCTGCGGCTGCACCCATTGGATTTTGATCGTTCAATTTGTATGCAGACTCGAGGAGCATGTGGTCGTTAATAAGCTCTTCCACGTATGCGGCTGCCCAATGTCCAACAGATGAGGGCATTGCTCGGCGTGTGTGGGTGTAGCCCGGCATTGGCATAAACTCATACTTCTTTGCCATTTCAAGAAATACTTTCTGTGTTTTTATTATTTCTTCACTGATTTGTTTCAACTTCTTCCGAGTGTAGAGGCGTGTCGCCACCAACACTTGGTCGTTACGAGAACGACAGGTATGAATTTTCTTACCGAGCTGTCCCAATTTTTGAACGAGATAGTTTTCAATCGCCGTGTGGCAATCTTCATCAGCTTGAGTGATTTCAAATTTGCCCTCCTTATGGAGCGCCAAAATTTCGCCTAATGCACCTTTGAGCTGTTTAAACTCATCTTCCGTAAGGATGCCTAATTTAACGAGCGCTTCTGCATGAGCAATGGAAGCCTCTATGTCGTACGGCAAAAGACGTTTGTCGAGCTCATAGTCACTACCGACAGTATATTTTTCGACGAGAGGATGAAGTTTTGTTGTTGGTGCTTGCCAGAGTTTTGCCATGGTGATTAGTTATTAGTAAGTAGAAGGTAGAAAGTAGTAATTAAGCATAGTTGAGGATTTTGCGACCGTTTTCCGATGCGATGGCTACTAATGGATCGAAGGCATAAAATCGACAAGCTTCTTGAAGGAATCGGAGCTCCGTCCACATATCTCCATCAACAAACGGTTCATAAAAATCGCAGACGTTGTCGACTCCAAGCCCCACAAGAACACCTGCCTCGAGCATTTCAGGAACGTTTGCAATTGAGTTATGCACGGGAGCTAGTTTGTCATCAAGTTGACGCATTGAAATTGCGGCTGTTGGACACACCACAACCGCAATTCCTAGCTCAGCAAACTGTTTGTATATCTCTTTCCTATATGGAGCTGGCTGTGCAGAAACAGAGATTGCGTGAATGGCCACAGTACGTCCTTCGTAGCCGTGTTTCTTCACTGCCGCAATGAGTTTTTCAGAGTCTTTTTCATCAGGATTGTTTTCTTGATCAATGTGCACATGCACTGGCTTATTTAATTTCTTTGCGATGCCAAACAAGAGATCATAATTTTCCGCATCATTTGGTCGATCTTTAGAAGGAAGTCCGCCCACGATGTCAGCCTTTGCACTGATTTCTTCAAAAAGTTTTCGTGCGGTTTCATCCACCAATCCACCTAAAGGTTGCGTGATGAGCTTTACTTCGATTTTCCCTTTGTATTCTTCGCGAACCTTGAGGGCGGCATCAATGGCTTTATGTCCAACTGCATCGTATGCATCAACAAACGTGCAGGTATACGTGCATCCTTGGGCAACCAACATGTCGAACCCTCGGCGAATTCTCTCCTCTATTTCGGTTTGAGTAGAATTGCGCTTGATATCGTCAGACATTCGCCACTTCACCTCCATGTCCACCATCGCCTTGTCGAGTCCGTCTTTGGATATGTAATACGCTTTATCAAAATGAGCATGGCAATTTGCAAAGCCTCCCTTTGCTTTAATTGCGGTAAGCATTTGTGCCTTCAAGTCCCAAGGGTTTATTTCCATAGAGATAAAAAAATACCCTCCAATGGGAGGGATGAAACAGAAACACTACTACTCTTCTTGTGGCGGAAAATAGTGTTTGGAAATTGCTGCATAAATTAGAGAGAGTATACGGCAGGTTACAGATCTATGCAAACTTTATCCACATACTAGTCGTCTCTAAGCGTAACTATAACTTTTTATTTAGAATCCGATGTAAGGACTTCAGTGAGAGGATTAGGTTTTGTAACACAATCGCCGGCAGTGTTTTTTACTGGGTAATCCACCCATCCGGTCATTACATACGCACCATCAGTATTTTCGACAGGTCCATACTCCGCGAGGATCTTAGGGTCACACACCTTAGGGCCATCTTGAGAATTTAGTGTTCGTTTAACTAAATGAGTCGCCTCTCTAAGTGGTTCACCAAGACAAGGAAATGCATAGGTATGATCGATGATAGAGCCACCATCTAAAGCTCCGTCAGCGCACCTCTGGGCGAAAGAATGAATTTCTTTATCTTGCCACCCTCTTGAGCTCGCAAATGCAATCATCATTTTAGGGTCGTCAAAGTTGAGTTCAGGGGCCGTTGAAAACGGTACGGAACTTGCAAGTGATAAAGCCGCCACAGGCGCAGCAAGATGAGTTATTCTTTTGACAGCTCTTTCAAATCCCATATTTTTATGACTATTTCACTAAATAAGTCCGCTTTTGAAACGCCCTTTCAATATATCATTATATATTGAGTTTGTCAATAGCCCTCTTTATTTCCCTACGGCCTCTGAAATATTTTTAAACCCGTCCCTTTTTAAAAGCCCAGCCAAACCTTTATTTATTTCTTTTACCACCATCGGGCCTTCGTAGATAAATGCTGTATAAATCTGAACGAGGCTCGCACCTGCTTTAATTTTTTCGTACGCATCCTCTGCGGTAAATACTCCACCCACGCCAATGATGGGAAGCGTTGGGGCCTGTTCGTGGATATGGCGAATGATTTCTGTGGAGCGTTTCTGAATGGGAAGACCACTTAACCCTCCACTTTCTTCTGTAGGAGCATGTAATCCTTCACGGCCGACACTCGTATTTACGGCAATAATTCCGTCAACCTTCTGCTCTTTACATACGTGAAGTATTTCATCAATGGCTTTAAGTGCTGTGTCGGGAGCTATTTTCAGTAGTATAGGTTTCCGAACTGGTTGGATATCACGGAAGTGATTTAAACGTCCCAAAATGTTTGCGAGAAAATCTGTGTCTTGAAGCTGTCGAAGATTGGGTGTGTTTGGCGAACTCACGTTCACGACAAAATAATTTCCAACATCATACAAGGCTGAAAATGAATAGAGGTAATCTTCTGCGGCATCTTTGAGCTCTGTGACTTTCGACTTCCCGATAGATACTCCGATTGGCACCTTCACACGCACAATCCCCAGATGCTCTTTCATGACGGCAACGCCTTTGTTGTTAAAACCCATCCTATTTATGATTGCTTTATCTTCCTCGAAACGGAAAAGCCTCGGGCGAGGATTGCCAGGCTGTGCATGACTCGTAACCGTACCTACTTCAATAGATCCAAAACCCAGAGCCTCAATACCTGGGATCGCCTGCCCCTCTTTATCAAGCCCTGCAGCAAGGCCTATAGGATTTTTAAATGTGAGTTTAAATATTTTTTGTGAAAGTGCGGGGTCGTTCACACGAGTAAACAATGAGAGTATTTGCTTGAAAGGTGGAAACCCAATGATTCTCAAAAAAACAAGCGCAACATGATGCGCCGTTTCCGGATCTTTAAAAAACAGAAAGAAAAAAGAAACGAGAGTTTTGTACATTACCAGGGTTGATGAGGGTTTTTAAGCCATGCAACTACCCTCTCTTCCTCAGGAAGAGAGATAACAGAGCGAACAGCTGCCTCGTGAGCAATTTCTCCTACCAGAACCAATGGATGTAAACGTACGTCGGCTTTTGAAAAATTCTCCGTCGCCATTCCAAAATCGTAGGAGTGAACGGCAAGGCAGTCATGCACAATAGCTCCGGCACTTCTCAATACCTCTATTCCATTAACACTACTTCCACCTGTGGATACCAAATCCTCGAGAAGGAGAACATTCGAACCTTCCACATCGCCACACTCGATCATACGCTTCAAACCATGCTCCTTCGCTTTTTTCTTAACGTACACAAAACGCTTTTGAAGTTTTGAGGCAAGAAGTGCTGCTGGTGCTATGGCACCACTTTCAACCCCGGCAATCGTATCAAATTCGAGACGTTCCTGATCAATATATTCAGCAAGAGCGTTCACCGCTTTTTCACGTATTGCTGGATCAAACCACAATTTACGTGTGTCTATGTAGATAGGAGCAACGATTCCTGAGACGAAAGGAAATCCTTTTTCGAAATCAAACTTAACCGCACCAGCATCAAGTGCAGCACCATGAATGAGATACAGAGAACCAGAAGCCTGCATATATGCCTCATTCTATCATCTACGAAGGAATGCCTCTACCGCTTGCTCTACACCAGTAGCGTCGAGTGCATTCATGAGTTCTCCACGCAACTCCGCCGCACCATCAAAACCATTCACATACGCTTTATAGTGTTTTTTCATAATAGCGAAACTCTTGTGAGGCAAAAGTTCTTCATAGAGTTTCGTGTGCTCCACCATCACCCGCAACCGTTCTTCAGTTGAAATGGCAGACATCGTATGTCTGCCATTTGAGAAGAGCCACGGGTTGCCGAAGATGGCACGGCCGAGCATGGCGCCGTCGGCGCCAGACTCTTCAATTTTTGCTCGAGCATCCTCAACGTCCACTATGTCCCCGTTACCTAAAATAAATACATTAGGGTTTATGCGATTTCGAATGGTGACTGCATGAGCAACCTCTTCCCATCTTGCAGGAACCTTCGACATTTCTTTACGTGTACGTGCATGAATAGTAATTGCAGAAACACTAGTTTCCAAAAGATGCGGGAGCCACGTATCAAGTTCGTTTTTGTTGTAGCCAATCCTTGTCTTCACTGACACCGGCAAACCTCCACCACCTCTTATAGCCCCCTCAATCACCGCCTTCGCACGAGCTGGATCTTTCATCATCGCAGCCCCTGCTTTCTGCTTTTCAATTGATTTATCCGGGCACCCCATGTTTATGTCAATACCATCAAAACCAAGCTCTCTCGCAAGCTCGGCGGTTTTCTCCATGTGTTCAGGGTTGCCAGTAAAAAACTGTGCAACTATTGGACGCTCAGCTTCTGAATAAATTAAATCAGCAAGAAGTTTTTTCTTTCCCTCTTCAGGTGCTCTAACTAGTCCATCTGCAGAAACAAACTCCGTCCATATCACATCCGGCCCACCCTTCTGTGCAACCTCCGGAGGTTGCACAGAATTGCCAGACAGTTTTGAGTATTTGGCGATGATTCGGCGAAACGCCGGATCCGTAACATCCGCCATAGGTGCGAGCACCAAAAATGGCTTAGGCAGTTTGTCCCAAAATCCTCGGTTCATAGGGCGAGCCTATCACAAAACCTGCCTGGGGGGGGTGATGCTCTTACGTATGTCGATACGTAATCGTAGTGCTTAAATAAAAAATCCGCCTTAATTAAGGCGGATAGATTTTTAAAGATGTATATGAGTTACCTTCTGAACCTCACCAGTAAGTATATTGTAATAATCTACAAAAGTGCGAGCGACGGTACTCTTCTCCTTAGCAATCCTCCAGAGCTTAGGAACTCCCTGCCATCTCTCTCGCGATGAAGGAAGATGCACGAGTTTTTTTTCTTTAAACTTCCTAGAGAATAAACCTCTCTTGCGACCGACTCTCCCATCTGTGACTCCTTCAAGACTCATTCTTGCACCCTACTACATCAGATATTATTGTCAAGTTTTCTCCGACCCTCCCTGAAGACTAAACGCTTCCTGCTACTGCCCCCTAAACTTCACGTATACCTTATCGCCAAAACGAAAATCCACGTATTCAAATTCTTTATTAGCTTTGAAGCTCTGAGAAGCGAAAACAGATGCGATGTTTGCGAGCGTTGCCAACCTGTCAGAGGTGCGAACAAATTTCAACAGTCCGCCATCTTTAAGTGCTACAACTACATCGTTTGATTCAGTATCAACAGCAACGGAGTTCGGGATGCGGTTGATCGAAGAAGCAATGTCTGTAACTAAAGTGTTAAGTGAAGCAAAATCACCACCGAGATACGTACTGCTAATAGGTGTCCCCGGAATGACTCCATAAAAACGCACGAGTGCCGAAGAATTATCTGCTGATGCAAAAATGAATCCATTCTTATCCATGCTGTAACAAGGGGCACCTACATCACTTGAAACAGTTTCGACATCTGCCGAAGTGCTTTCACACCACAGAGCAACCGCCATGCGTTCTTCTGCAGTGATAGTAAGCGCATTGAAACCATTTCTGGAAATTGTTATTTTCGCTAGCGGAGGAAGTGCATCAGTAATCGCACTCTCAATTTTTTGTTTTGGAAATACTAGTGAGTTTCGATGCGGAATTAAAAATGCATAGGAACCATTTAATTTCTCTTCTGCAATACTTTTCAACGCATCTGCCGATACTGCACTCGTACCCTTCACTTCAACAGAAGCAATAGTGATTGCCGGCAGGCGCACCACAAACCACATGAGGACAAGAGACACCACAACCACAGTGCTTCCGGCGGCAACCTTAACCCACATAAGTCTCCGCCGCCTATCTTTGAGACGAAGTTTTGGTTGAGGAGAGTTGGGCATATAACCTAAGCCTTTAGTATAGCCTTCCCTACGTATTGCTGAAGCGCTTTTGGAACACGAACTGTGCCATTCGACTCTTGATAGTTCTCAAGAATCGCAGCGAGTGTGCGTCCCATTGCTACCAGGGTTGCGTCGTTCATGTGCACAAACTCCATGCCCCCGTCCGCACGCTTTGTTCTTGTATTCAAACGGCGTGCCTGAAAACCACCCATGTAGTCTGATGTATGCGTTTCTCGGTATGCACTCTGCCCCGGCATCCACGTTTCCATATCGAACTGCCGATGATCAGGAAATCCCATGTCGCCAGTACAAATAGATACCGCACGGTACGGTAAGCCTAAGAGTTGCAAAAAATGCTCCTGAATAGCCACCATGAAGTCTTGCTCTTGATAACCCTCTTCAGGCTTTGCGAATGTCTCCATTTCCACCTTGTCGAAATGATGCATACGAATAAGTCCACGGGTATCTTTGCCGTAGGAGCCTGCTTCACGACGAAATGACGGTGAATAGCCAACGTAGCGAATTGGCAACAACTCTTCAGGAATAACCTCATCCATGTGGAGTGGTCCCAAGGTATGCTCGGCACTTCCAATGAGCACCTCATCGTCTTTCTCGAAATAGTACCTCTCATCTATAGGGTCGAGGCGTGCCATTCTGTTCATCACAGCGGAACGCACCATATAAGGAGGGATGACGGGAATGAATGGCTTGGATGAGACCTTCAACCCGGAACGCTCAATAATTCCTTTGAGAATATCCTCGTCAGTGAGAACCTTCATCGCAAGGTTCAGAAGCCCAAATTGCATGAGTGCCAAATCTCCCATGATGTAGGCGAAGCGTGCACCAGAAACTGCTCCGGCTTTCTCGGTATTAATAATATTGAGTGCCTCCCCTATCTCGAAATGCGGGCGAGGTGAAAAAGAACCAAAGCTTCTTTTCTCGCCGACTTCACGTAAGACAACATTTTCTTTCTCATCTACTCCCACAGGTGTGTCAGGAGATGGAATGTTTGGAATCTTGAGAAGAAGTGCAACTAGCTCTTTCTCTAATGCTCCGTGACGCACTTCGAGTGCCTGCAACTCTTCTTTTAAAAGTTTACCTGTTTCAATATCACGAGAGGTAGCGGCTTCATTTCTTTTCCGATTCACTTCATCCATTCTCTGCTTAACACCCTTGCGTTCTTCATGCAGTTTCAAGACTTCATCTATGTCGACTGGTTTGCCTTTCTTATTGAGAATGGCGGCACGGACGATGTCCGGATTATCTTGAATGAATTTGATGTCCAACATAAAAACAGGTTATAGCTTATAGGTTACAGGTTTTAGCTTTAACAGCAAAATCATACAGCAGAATAACACGGGCTATAATTTCAAGATGACGGTAGAAATACGGAAACTTTCTCCAAAGAGCTTTCCTCCGCTGTTACAGGAGATCAACGATCCGCCGGAAACGCTCTATCTTAGAGGGAGCTTACCACCACCTGAAACAAAACTCCTTGCAGTGGTTGGTTCAAGACGTATGAGCAGATACGGGCAAGATGCTTGCGAGCATTTGATACAGGGGCTAGCCGGCTACCCTATCTCAATCGTTTCAGGCTTGGCGCTCGGCATTGATGGCGTTGCTCACAAAGCTGCACTCACTGCCAATCTTCACACTACTGCAGTCCCGGGCTCTGGTCTCTCTGAAGAGGTGCTGTACCCACGAGCACACCTAGGACTCTCGAGAGACATCATCAGTGCAGGAGGAGCGTTGATGTCCGAAATGGAACCGGAAGAACGAGCAACACCCTACACATTTCCTAAACGAAACCGCCTCATGGCGGGAATGAGTCATGCGGTCCTTATTATAGAAGCCACCCTGAAATCAGGGACACTCATCACGGCGAGGTTAGCCACTGAATACAATCGAGAACTCCTCATCGTTCCCCACTCTATATTTTCAGATGGCGGAGCGGGCGGGCACCTCTTTATGGGACTTGGAGCCAAACCGGTCAGAAGTGCAGACGACATCTTAGATACGCTCGGCCTGAAAAAAGAAGAGATACAAAAGAATATTGAACTCACAGAAGAAGAGATGCGTGTTATGGAACTACTGCACTCGCCAATGCCCCGAGATGAGGTAATACGCACCTTAGATATAGCGATAGGGAGTGCAAACATCCTTCTAGCACAAATGGAACTCCGGGGAATCATTACTGAATCAATGGGAGAAGTGAGACGAAACGTCTAAATTTCCAAATACCAATTTTCAATTTTCAAATCTGCATCCGTGAAAATTAATTCTTAAAGTTGCTTGATAATTGGTAATTGAAAATTGATAATTTTACGTTCTCTGTTGACAGAGAACGTTTTATCCCGTACTAGTGTGCGCTGATGGCAACAAAAGGACTGAGTGCAAAAAATACGCTCGTTATTGTTGAGTCGCCAGCAAAGGCGAAGACAATAGAAAAATATCTTGGGCCTGGCTACAAGGTGCTTGCGTCCGTTGGTCACGTGCGTGACTTACCAAAATCCAGCAAAGACGCCATAGACATTGAGGGTGGATTTATACCCCGCTACGTGACGGTTCCCGGTAAAGCAGACGTTATCAAAAAAATCGTAGACGCTGCAGAAAAAGCTGACGAAGTACTACTTGCAACCGACCCTGACCGTGAAGGAGAAGCTATTGCCTGGCACTTAAATGAAGCGGCACATCTTAAAGGTGCAAAACGTGTTGTTTTCAATGAAATCACTAAAGATGCTGTAACAGAAGCAATTGCACATCCTCGAAAAATTGACCAAGATCTCCGAAAAGCCCAAGAAGCACGGCGTGTTCTTGACCGCCTCGTTGGATATGACCTTTCAGGGCTTATTTGGAAAAAGGTTCGCTATGGTCTCTCAGCTGGAAGAGTGCAGTCGCCAGCACTTCGCATTCTCGTCGAAAAGGAGCGGGAAATTCGTGCATTCAAGCCCGACCAATATTTCGTCATCACTGCAGACCTACAAACACCTCGTGGTGACACGTTTACCGCAACGTGCTCCACAGAGCCTGCGACAGCAGAAGAAGCAGAAAAAATTGTAGAGAACGGAAAGAAAGGTGCGTGGGTTGTCGCTGATGTAACCTCCTCTCCAGTAAAACGCTCTCCGAAAGCTCCATTCACGACCTCTACCCTACAACAAGCGGCAAGCTCACGTCTTGGTTTCTCCCCATCACGCACCATGCGTACTGCGCAAAGGCTCTACGAAGCGGGACACATAACCTACATGCGTACCGACAGCACCAACCTTGCCGAAGTAGCCGTCTCCGCAATCGCAACTCACATAAAAAAAGAATATGGTGCAAACTACCTCGAAGCCCGCACCTATAAAACAAAAAGTAAAAACGCACAGGAGGCACACGAAGCAGTGCGTCCCACAGATATTTCTGTGAAAAGAGCGGGTGCAACTGACGAAGAGGAACGCCTCTACGCACTTATTCACGCACGTACTACCGCTTCACAAATGGCAGACGCAATAATGACCCGTGCGAAAATCACTGCAATCACGGAAGGCGTGCCCGAATTTGGCGTCACTGGCTCCACAGTGCAATTCGACGGCTGGCTCAGAGCAGATACGGACGCTAAGGGTGAAGAAACGATTTTACCTGAAGCAAAAAAAGGAGAAAAATTAACATTGGCAGATATTAAGAGCGAAGAAAAGTACACTCAACCTCCGGCACGTTATACGGAAGCTGGTCTTGTGAAAGAACTTGAAAAGCGTGGTATTGGCCGACCATCCACATATGCATCAATCATAAAAACTGTTGTCGACCGTGGCTATGTTGAAAAAATAGGCCGGGCTCTCCATCCGACCGCAGTAGGCGAAGTGGTTTCAACCTTTTTGGAAGAAAACTTTGAAAAATATATTAGCGATTCTTTTACAGCAGAAATGGAAGACGAGCTCGACCAAATTGCTTCAGGAGAACGTGAATACACAAAAACCCTGAGCGACTTCTACGGACCGTTTTCAAAAGATGTTGCATCAAAAGAAGACATTCCGAAACTCACCACTCTAGGCGATGTGCCGAAAGAGTTCCCCTGCCCCCTATGTGGCGCTTTAATGGTAATGAAATTATCACGCACCGGCGTGTTTATGAGTTGCTCCACATTCCCGGAGTGCAAAGGCTCACGCACCGAAAAAGGTGAAGTCATCAAGGAGAGTGAGTCCATCGGTAATCACCCAGAAACCGGACATCCAATACATGTTCGAGTCGGTCGCTTTGGTCCGTACCTAGAGATGGGAGAAAAGATGGATGAAAAAGTGGACAGTGTACAGGGAACAGTGGACAGTAAGAAGAAGAAAAAGAAAGTAAAAAAACCAGACACAAGAAAAGCAAGCATCCCGCCTGATATTCAACCTGAAACAATCAGTATGGAACAGGCAGTGAAACTCCTTTCGCTCCCAAGAGAATTAGGCATTCACCCTGACTCGAGTATGCCCATTACTGCCGCCATCGGAAAATTTGGTCCATTCATCGTACACAATGGCGACTTCCGCTCGCTCAAGGGCGCAGACGAACCGTACGGAATTACTTATGAACGAGCACTCGAAATATTAAAAGAGCCAAAGAAAGGACGCCCTGGCATTGCAATCGCACGTGAAGTAGGAACACACCCACGTACCAAGAAAAAGATTTATCTCTACAAATCAAAAAGCGGATTCTTCTTAAAAAAAGGATTCAAACACGTACGCATTCCTGAATCTATGGATCCGGAAAAACTTACTATACCCGAAGCATTAGAGCTTTTGAAAACCGCTTAAGAGGTTTTGGCCTTTAGGTTGGAAAGTTTCCTCGTTAAACGATCCCTCCTATCATATCTAGCACCAGCCAGCCCGAGAAGTCTTTTCACTTCTTGCGAGTCAGGAGAAAAATTTAAACTTGATGTAGCGAGATCATATGCACTCAAACCCACCTGTCTGATTCTCCATTCAAGAACTTTTATACGAAAAGGTCGTAGCATCTTTTCGGTCACATCGAGAAAACCACGTCTATTTCCTTTACCTTCTACTTTAGTGTTCATATGAAATTTTTCAAATTAAGATTTGTAGGCGTCTTTATAGTCTTCCCGCCAACACCTTAAAATCCCCATGGGGATTTTCTCGTAAGATTCATCTTCATACACGGCGGAACCACAAAACCCACAATACCCGACACGCACCCTAGAACCTTCAGATGTGCCAACTCCAGGCGGAACTCGATCTTCATGTGGCATATGTGTAAATTAAATATCACATTTTATAGTTGATGTCAAACTCAATTCCAAACATCCCTTCATGTTTTTGTGCTTAAAAGCTATACACTGCCCACTAAACCCTATACACTAATTCAATGCCTCATCCCACCGACGACATCATACGCGCAATGCAGTCCCACTCTTCGGAAGATCAGAAGGCAATTCAAAATGCATACGAATTTGCGAAAGTGGCGCACGGTGAAGAAAAAAGAAAATCAGGCGAGCCATACATCATCCACCCTAATGCAATTGCATTGACACTTGCGAAACTTGGAATGGACCGTGACACCATCATTGCAGGCATCCTTCACGACACCGTTGAAGACACACCCGTCACTATTGAAGAAATAGAAAAAGAATTCGGCGCCACAGTACGATTTTTAGTTGAGGGCGTCACTAAGCTTTCAAAATTAAAATATCGAGGAGTAGAGCGACACGTCGAAAGTTTACGCCGTTTACTTGTTGCAACGGCAAACGATATTCGAGTGATCATCATTAAGCTCGCTGACAGACTCCACAACATGGAAACAATCCATTTCGTGGAACCTATTGAGAAACGCATGCGTATTGCCCTTGAAACCAAAGAGGTGTACGTCCCTATTGCGGAGAGGCTCGGTATCGGTGTTATTAAGGCACAACTAGAAGACTTAGCATTTAAAACCCTAGAACCTGAGCGGTATAAAAAAATCCATCAATTCTTGACGGAGAAGAAAGAAACAGAAAAAGAAGCATTGGACCGTGCATTAAACGACCTCCGCAAAGCACTTGCGGAAGCGAATATACGCAATTTCCGAACGGAAGCACGTGTAAAGAACGTGCACAGCTTTGCAACAAAGCTAATCCGCAAAGACAACGATCCTGATAAGGTGTATGACATTTTTGCAATACGCATCGTTGTGCCAACACTTGAAGACTGCTACCGAGTGTTCGGGGTTATTCACAACATCTGGAGGCCTATTCCGGGACGCATCAAGGATTACATTGCAAGCCCAAAACCGAATGGCTACCGGACGCTCCATACCACTATCATCACTCCGCACAAGCTCATCATCGAAATACAAATTCGCTCTGAAGAAATGCAACAAGAAAGTAAATTTGGTGTTGCCGCTCATTTTTTATATAAGAATCAACACAAAGGCACTGAACATGCATCAAAAATTCCATGGGCGTGGCGATTCGTCCCTTCTTTGATGAAAGTCGCACGAGGACAAAAAACCGATGCGCCTTCAACTGCACCGACGCCGCGCTGGCTTACGGATTTGAATAGTGCGGCTGAAGAATTTCAGGGCGAACAAGCATTCCAAGACGCACTTCGTGAAGATTTTTTTGCACGACGCATGTTTGTGTTTACACCAAAAGGCGACGTTATCGACCTACCCATAGGAGCAACTCCAATAGACTTTGCCTATGCGGTGCATACCAACCTTGTTGACCTAATGGCTGGTGCCAAAGTGAACGGAAAATTAGTAGGACTTGATACACCACTACGTAAAGGAGATATCGTTGAAATACAAACAAAGAAGCTCGGTAGCCCTAATAAAAAATGGCTCGACTACGCAAAAACAGCATCCGCCAGACGCTACATCCGAGCTACTTTGAAAAAGAAAGAACAGTCTAAATAGAGAAATGCTCTAGAGAAAAACCGTCATCAACTGAGGAGGTTGGAGGCACCGACGCAAGTGTTGAGGGAACATCCACCATGTCGTTTCTTTTCTCTGGAGCTTCTGGGAGAGTGCTCTGTGCTTGAGGTGTGATTCCACGACGCTCCATGTGCGCAAGCATTCCCTCCAAATCTTCCGTCGAGAAGAAATCAATAATGAGCTTCCCTCCTTTTTCTTGGGCTTTAATTTCAACTTTTGTTCCAAGAGACTCTGCAAATGCACGCTCAAGTGCTTCAATTTCAGGAGTGACGTCACGTTTACGTGCTTTCTCAGTTGCAATTTCACGAGTAATCTTCTCAACATCACGCACCGATAACTTGCGCACCATGATGTCACGAAACACTGTTTTTTGTTCTTCCGGTCTATCGATCAGCATCAAAAGCGCACGAGCATGACCTTCATATATAGCGCCCCCAATGACCGCTTGTTGCATCTCGGCGGGAAGTGCAAGCAGACGAATTGAGTTTGAAACATACTCACGACTCTTCCCCACCTTCACAGCAATCTCGGAATTATTTAAACTAAATTCCTTTTGCAGACGATCAAATGCACGTGCTCTATCGATTGCATTTAAATCTTCACGTTGTAAGTTTTCAATGATGGCGAGCTCCAACCGCACCCTGCTCTGCTCCTCGGTGGAGCGAATAATAACCGGCACTTGAGAAAGGCCTGCGAGTTTTGACGCCCGGAGCCTTCGCTCACCCGCAATAAGCTCATAGTAGGTTGAAAGGCCCCCGTCTTCTCGTGACTCTTCATAGCGTGTCACCATGAGCGGCTGCAAGATACCGTACTGGCGTATTGAGTCAGACAAATCTTTTAGTTTTGCTTCATCAAATTCAGTACGTGGCTGATACTGGTTTGGGCGTATTTTTTCAACCTCCACCCAGAAAATTGCATCTCCTTGAAACTGTGACATGCACCGATTCTAACATGGCGAAGATACAAAAACTGCGATAGGATTCCCTCATTGCCGGAGTGGTGGAATGGTATACACGCACGACTCAAAATCGTGTCTCGCAAGGGATGAGGGTTCGAGTCCCTCCTCCGGCACAGTGAACAAAGTGAACAGGCCGGAAGCACGCCAGACTGCTCTGGCGTGCGGGAGGGACTCGAAAGCCGGAACGATGTTTTTCGTTACGAAAAACCGTGAGGTGGGGTCGCAGAAATTGTGAGCGACGGCGAACAATTATCTGTGACCGAGCTCCTCCGGCACACTTATTTTCCCCTTGCATTGGTTGCAAAAATATCCCAATCGTTATTTTTTGTAACCAAAAGATAGTCCACCGGCTCGTCCCAGGGTTCTCGTTTTAGTTTTTCTTCAGAAAGTTGAGTTGGGTGCAAAACACCTATCCGCAACCAAGTGCGTGGTAACTCTTTGAGAAATCTGTCGTACCACCCTCCACCACGCCCATGCCGAGTGCCGAATGTATCAAATTCTCTTCCAGGAACAAAAATACAAACCTTCTCACCTTCATGTGCTTTTAAGAGTGATAACGCAAAATCATGCGGAGAGATATTTTTATCCGCAACAATAGAACGACCTGGCTTAAATATTTGATGTTCTATTAGGAAACTATGAACGTCTGGTTCGTCACCCATTGGAGAATACCCAATCAGGACATCTGCCCCACGAAGTTTTGCTAGAAGTTCTTCCTTGGCATTCATCGATCCAAAAGCTGAAAGCTGGAACCTGACACCTGAAAGCTAATCAGATCTTTCCTACAAGATCCAAGTCCCCTCCTTTCAACGTATCGTCTCCTGGTTGCCATTCAGCCGGGCACACCTGACCTCCGTGTGCTCGTACAAACTGTGCCGCTTGAAGTTTGCGAAGTAATTCTTTTGCTGAGCGTCCAATCGAGTTGTCGTGGATTTCCATCGTGGAAAGAACACCATCAGGATCAATTATGAATGTGCCACGCAGTGACAGACCCTCATCCTCCACATGCTCGAGTCCTTCATTTTCTATAAAAGTACCGAACGCTCGAGCAAGCCTGCCTGCAGTGTCTGAAGCCATCGGAAAATCAATTTTCCCTATTGCGGGCGATGTATCGTGCCACGCTTTGTGTGCAAACACCGTGTCTGCACTCACACTCACAATCTCAGTGTCTAATTCTGTAAATGACTTATGGGAATCGGCAAGCTCTTCGAGCTCTGTGGGACACACAAATGTGAAATCAGCTGGATAGAAAAAAAGAACCAGCCACTTTCCTTTGTAATCAGACAAACGATTCTTCTTAACCTTATCTTTATGGAACACCTCAAACTCAAAATCGGGGACCATATGTCCCACACGCACCATGCTAGTGAAGCATACTCCTTCTTCATTATCTTCCTGTTTTTTTGCCATAAATTTTCGTTTGGTAACGTGTCCAGTGTAACATGAGATAGCTTACAGGTTTCAGCTGTCAGCTTCCAGCTTGTCTGAAAATCAATCTAAACACTAACCCCTAAAGACTAAATACTTATGGAGAAGGTTATTGTTATTCTTGGCCCCACCGCATCAGGGAAAACAAGCCTTTCTATTGACGTTGCCCTCACTCAGAGTGGTGAAGTGGTTTCTGCAGACTCAAGACAGGTGTATCGAGGCTTAGATATCGGAAGTGGGAAAGTCACCCCAAACGAAACAAAAGGGGTCCCCCACCACCTCCTCGACGTTGCAGACCCTACTGAGGTATTTTCTGTAGCGGATTACATACGATTAGGTAGAGAAGCCATAGAAAGCATTCTCAAAAATAAAAAAATACCGATTATCGTAGGGGGTACTGGGTTTTACATAGATGCACTCCTTGGAAATTTTTCCATCCCCGGTGTACCGGCGAATTCAGCTGTCAGGTTTCAGCTGTCAGGTTTCAGCTTAGAAAAACTGAATGAAGAACTGAAAAAACTTGATTCGGAAAAAGCAAAAACAATAGACACAAAAAATCCTGTGCGTTTAATACGTGCCATAGAAATAGCACGAGCACTTGGCAAAGTTCCTCCCTCGATATCAGAATCGCTTTATGATGTTTTGTATATTGGACTCAGTGTGCCAACAGACGAGCTGGCAAAAAAAATCCACGCACGACTTCTTGAGCGCCTGCAAATGGGCATGCTTGAAGAAGCAGTACAACTGCAGAAAGAGGGGCTTTCATGGAAACGCATGGAGAGTTTAGGACTTGAGTATCGTTATATGGCACGGCACCTCCAGGGGCATATTTCGTATGAAGAAATGCTTGTTCAGCTGGAGTTAGAAATTCGACACTATGCGAAACGCCAAATGACCTGGTTCAAGCGAAACAAAAAAATTCACTGGTTTCAACCTGAACAAAAAGAAGAAATTCTTGCGTTAACAAAAAATTCTCTCTCTCCCAACTACTCAGATTAATCGGAGTAGTCGTTCAAAATATAAAACTAGTCACCTTGAAATTTCACCGCTCCTGTACAGCCGGGGAACCCTATATTTTTCCCAGCATAAAATTCATTTACAAAATAAGGCACATTCACGTCCGCCACTAGAGTACATAACTCCTTATCTGAAACACCAAGCTTCTCTTTGAGGTCGTCCGTGGCCTGTCGGCGCACCTCACCTATTGGCTCTTTCAAAATAACCACGATGAAAAAAGTATCTTCTGGATAATAATAGATTTCGTACGATGCATTATCGGAACTCGTCGCCGAAGTTGAACCGGGGAACCAGGATAATGAAAAGCTAGCCCCTGTCGTAGAAGCCACGCCGGGGGCTTTAGTAAAATCAGAAACAAGTAACCCTCCCTCGGTGGTTGCTATTTCAAACTTGTTTGAAATAGCACTTTGCCCAGTGGCATTGCTTGGGAAAGATGTGTTTCCACCCGTTTGGGTATTTGTAGTTGGCAGTGTTCCAAGAGGTGAATCTTGCACAGATGAAGAAGTGCGCACTTGTGCGAAAAAATATAAAATGCCCGTCCCTACAATTAAGACCAGGGTTGCGATGGCAAGGATGAAGGTTTTTTGTGAATTCATAGTGTATTTGTGCAGAAAATTAAAATGTGCAGAGTCTTCCTCGTTTTGCCTCTATATCCCAATGTGGTTGCGAGCCGTATTCCCTAGCATAGACATTGCCACAGCTATCGTTATACACATATGCCTCTTGAGAGCCCCATGGAACACGCTTACCTCCATACCTAGGATCAGGAACAAACGTCCTCTCTATGTAATCACTAAGAGCCTTGTTGATACGAACATCGACTTTCAATCCAGTAGCATGAGCACCGCCAAGACGTACACCAGAGGTTACAGTAAACTGACATCCACATCCCTGATGAAGTTCAATCAATTGATTTACAGTTTGAACACGTAAGCCAGCAAGTGAAGAGCCGTCCGTACAAGGAACAGCACCCCCACACACGCCACCACGTTCCAAGGCTGCTATTGCTGCAGCACTCGTAGAATATGCAGTCCCAACCGAGGCTACCGTTGAAGGTCGTCCCGCTCCAGCCCCTCCTGTCACCAACGTGCTTTGGGGGAGAATCGGAACATCAGCGAAAGGGTCAGTTGTAGGATTTTCAATACAATCTACATGACTCCATACAGCCAACCCCCTCCCTGTAAGTACTGAAAACAGTATGTTCACCAAAAGCCAGGCAAGCAGGACCAATAACAACCCGACAAATACATTAGTAAATACCCCGTGAGCTTTTTTAATCTGTTCAGGGCTACTAGCGGCCGTTACGTAGAGAACTCCCGCATAGGCAAACATGAGTGTTGCCACGATTACAGAAAAAGCAACGCCAAAGTTGATAACGTTGTTAGCGAGATCAGTTAAATCGCAAGCTTTACATTCAGGTCCTTCACATTGGGGGACCAAACCTCCGCCGGCGCCACTCAAAAGACTCGATGGATTAGAATCAGCCGCAAATACTGCGAGCGGAATAAAAATAAGAACCAGTGCAACGACTATAAGAAAGGCTTTCTTTTTCACACAGTACTAGTATACCTTCAAAAACTGCACAGAGAGCCTTATACACCTAGAACTAGAGCCGTAATTAGCTCATTGAAGAATCCACACCCACACACCATGTACATTGACATTTTGAACTCGGAAGGTACCATTATCCTGTTAGTTAGTCTTTTCTCAATATGAAACATGAGGGAGTAGAAAGAGTCAGAAATCCTAAGTCCCGCTGGGGTCCTGCACTTCTAGGTGCACTTTCGCTTGCGTGGGCAACTAATGCTGGAGCACAGAGTCCAGATGTTCCAAAAAGATCTTGGGAATATGGAGATTTGAGTCCTGCAGATGCAAAAGCCTGCGAAAGAGCTGCGGCAAATGAAATTAAAGCGGTAAAAGAAGGTAGACCTCTGAATGGGGGAAATTTATGTAGCTCCGACGATGTACCGAATGAAATATATAGATTAAATTTGGAGCGTATGAATAGGGGAGATGGAGCAAACGGTGGTCAACAGAAAGGAGGTGGGTCGGCGGGGGGTAGAGTGGTGGCTCAAGCGAACGGAGGAGCAAAATAGAGAAAGTCCTAAAAAGAATTAATAACGTTTCATATAAAACCGCCCTTGAGGGCGTTTTTTTATTTATGATTCTGCATCCAGGCTTTCTTGATGAAGGAGAGTGACTGCATGGAAAGAAAGTAACCTATTGCCGGAAGAAGCCCTGCCAAGAAAATGCGATCTGCTTTGAGCACGAAAAGCATAAAACAGGAGACGCTGTAGATAATTACCGCAATAGCAACTACCCGAAGCGAGCTACGCTCCCATGCTTTTTCAGCTTCAACACGAACGTTGCGTTCACGAATTTCGCTCAGCTCTTTTTCTATTTTTTCAATTCGCTCTTCCATACAAACTAGCAACTAGCTGTTTCGGTTGCCCCACGCAAACGGATTGAAATTTGTTTTGTGGTCGTAGTAATCCTCTTGCTCGTTTTTCTTGAGGAAACGAATCACTTTGTAGGTAAGCGGAGTGAAAATAATTTCAATGAGAGTCTTAAAGATGTAATTTGAAACTATCAACGTGAGGAGCAAGGACGCTGGCAATACACCTGCAAAGGCAATGAGTATGAACAAAGTGCTGTCGACCAGCTCCCCCACCACAGTGGAGCCGATAGTGCGCATCCACAAATGTTTGCCTTTGGAGAGTATTTTCATCTTCGCAAGAACGAAAGAATTTGAAAACTCACCTGCAAGATAGGCAATCAAGCTTGCAAGTACTATGCGTGGTGCTTGTCCCAAAATTAGGTCGTATGCAGATTGGTTAGTCCAATCTGAAGCGGCAGGAAGAATGCCAACAACGAAGAATACAAGAGACATCAGTGCTGCTGAAAGAAACCCAAGCCACACAACACTTCGAGACCTCTGATAGCCATAGACTTCTGTAAGAATGTCCCCAAAGATGTAGGTGAGGGGGAATAAGAGCGTTCCCCCATCGAACGTAAACCATCCAAAGTCCACTATCTTTGTGGAAGCAATATTAGAAATCAAGAGCACCGAAACAAAAAAGACACTAATGGTGCCTAAATATTTATAATTTTTTTCCATGTTTTATTGATTATTTTAAATTACCTGAAACGGCGCTGACAGTCCTAAAAACTCCAGTATAAAGCCAAACACTACAGACGAGAAGTAAATTTCATTTCCAAGCCCTCCACTTTTTTTCTTACTTGCTCACGAAGCAGACCTTCGAAGAAAATTAAATTTTAAAAAAACTTCCCCTAATCCACAATAACCCATAAACCATCTGTATAGTATAAAATCACGACCGTGATTTTATACTATACAGGGGAATACAGGCTCTAAGCAAAAATGGTAAATTGTAAACGATGCCTATAGAGATACTCAATCCTGTTTCATCAACATACATTTTTGCACTACTACTTTTTGCAGGTCTTTTGCTGTTCCTGAAGAAAAAAGAAGATATCTCACTCCTGCCAGTGTGGCTCTCGCAAGAGCTCAAAGGCTTTGCGATGCTTGCTATTATTTTAGCCCACATCGGATATTTTCTGGCGAACGACCATCGGTTTCTATTTCCCCTATCAATTCTCGCAGGCGTTGGTGTCGATATGTTCCTATTCCTTTCCGGCTTTGGGCTCGCCGTATCTACACTCAAAAAAAATCTTCCAACAAAAGACTTCTATCTCCGCCATCTACCAAAGCTCTACTTCCCTCTCTCCATAGTGCTCGGAGTACTTTTAATTATGGATGCAGGGATACTTCATCTCAATTACTCCTGGGGCTACGTCGCACAGTCACTCGCAGGCTTCTTTCCCAGTGCCAACCTTTTCACTGACATCAACTCGCCGCTCTGGTATTTCACATTTATTCTTTTCTTCTATCTCACTTTTCCTATTTTATTCTTCAAAAAAAAGCCACTACTTTCAGCCCTTCTTATATACGTTGCCGTGCAAATCGTTATCTTTTTACACCTGCCTTTTTTGAAGAATGTTGAATTTCTTTACACCCTCCACGCAATAGCGTTTCCCTTTGGCGTAGCGGTGGGTGCCCTGTATAACAACTATCCAAAACAGAGAGAACGGATTGAGCAAAAAATTAACAAAATGAATATCAGAGGCCGAGGACTGAGCATACTTTGCCTCGCAGGAATCTTTTCCTATTTTGCCTATTTTTCAGGTGTTGGCACACCCTCTCAGCAATACATAAGCCTCCTTCTAATGTCGCTCCTTTTCGCCCTTTTCACACTGAAGCGTTTCCGTATCGGAATGCTCTATGTCTTTGGGCTTTACTCCTATGAGCTCTACCTCATTCACTGGCCTTTAATGTCACGATATGACATTCTCTACTCTCACCTACCCGCATGGCTCGCAACGGCACTTTATCTTCCCATCCTATTAGGGCTAGCCTGGATCTTGCACAAGGCAGTGGAAAGGCTTTTTAGGAAGAAATGAAACTCAGCCTACCGCTAAATTCGAGTCTGTAATATTTAAAAATACTGTGATAGGATTTATGCCCGCAATTGCAATACCTAATTGCAATGCATCTATAATATGGGACAAGAAAAACGTAGGGGATCACCTCAAACAGAAACCACACCTGCTTACGTTACAATACCTGAATTTGAAAAGTATCCAGTGTTTGCCAATCGGCAATTCTATTATCGAAAAGCCGGAGGTATCTTTACATCACTCATAGAAAAGGCCGAAGGATTACGGTTTAATAAAGAAAAAAAAGAAATCATTGAACGAATTTTTATAGTAATGTCAGTTATCGACTTTATGCTCGATAATATGAAACATGACAAATCAAAACTAAATGAATTTATTACCACGGAAAAATCAAATTTTCCTTCTCTAAATTCTGCACTCTCCGAGCTTAGAAGCCTCATAGAAAAACATGGAAATTTTCCCTCCTATCGTTCTGCAGCGATACGTGCACTATCATACTCAGGAAAAGATTCTTTAAAAGATCGACACAGAGAAGCACTCTATCTTGGTAAAGCTATAGCAGTAGCAGTCTCAAAAGACACAGAAAGAAACAAACATTTAACTCCCGTTTTAGGTGCTCTTACCTCATTGGGCAATTTTGGAGATGATGTGATGGACTATAAGGCGGATGGCAAAAGTAAGACGTGGGCATTGCAAAGAGCTAATGCAGGAATACGACAAGTGCGAAAATTATACAAAGTTTCAAACAAAGCAAACAGATATCTTATCGGTGCGGCACAAACCGGACTCATGCTGTACGGGCGACGATTTATCCCAAGTTTTCTGAAACAAACAAAAGAATTGCCTCTGGTGGTACCAATGCCACATGCATAGTAACAAAAACTGATCGAGCAATGAAAGGAGTGAGAGAAATCAAAGCTCTAAAGGATCTTTTCCCGATAGAGTATCTGTTGATTACCGGGAAAGTCATCTTCTCTTGTAAGGCGAAAATCAAATTCATCGTAGAGAGCTTGTGCGTTTATTTCTTCAGGAGCACTTGTCGTCCATAAGCGAAGTTTCTTGAAACCAATTTTGCGAGCTTTTGATATAAGTCGTGCAAGAAGAGATTTGCCTATCCCTTTCCCGCGAGCATCGGGTGACACGCCAAACCACCCGATCCAACCAACAGTGTCGGGATCCGCAACCTCTGTATACAAACCTCCAATACCTAGCACTTTGTCTACATCTTCCACATCGGCAATAAACCAATACTTCATACGGGCTATACCCTCTTGTGCAAACTTTTTCGCAGAAGACTTTGGCTTCAAGCTCATTGCATAGTGTTCTTGTATTTTCTCGAAATCTGCAGGATCGGTGAATATCGCTTCAGCCGCACGAAGCATATCAGGAAGCTTTGCTTTAACGAGAGGCTGCAGTTTTACACGCAGATGTCTCCGAGAAGCTTCGTGGCTCTCCCCTTCAGGATTGACGGCTGCCTCATAGCGAACTGCTTTGGGTTTGCGTCGACCGTGATGTCTCCCAGCATTTTCTAGAACGGGTGATTCTCTGCCCATACAAAGTACAGATTAGAGTATTTGGGAGGGTAAGGAAAATGGGGAGGAAGGAGGAATCGCCTCTCGTCGTTGCTACGACTCGAAACCTACGGTCGCTCTTCGCTCCCTGCGGGCAACAATAAATTTAGTGCACTGCGATTTCAAGAGGCTGATTACAACCTAAGAAATCGGGAGCCCGCGGTTCGATTCCTCGTGGGCTCCTCACTCACATTCTGCTCGTTGCGGGCCCACAAGGATTCGAACCTTGATCGACGGTTTTGGAGACCGTAATTCTACCATTGAACTATAGGCCCTCTGGAATCACCAGTATAAATGAAAAAAGGGAAAAAGTATTTCCCTTTCAAACCCCAAAAGTAAGCAGTGCTTACTTTTTAGCTTCTTTGAACGTAACTCGCTTCCTTACCACTGGATCATACTTCTTGAGTGCCATCTTTGTGTTGGCAAGCTTCTTCTTGTTTTTGGTTGTCCAAATAACATGCCCCGAAGCCGAGGATTTCATCTTTATGAGATTATCTTGTGACATGCTGGGTACTATACGCCAATTTGTTTTGGAGGTCAAAGCAATGTTACAATCCCCCCTACTTGCGTCGGTACTCAAGTGGTCAACGAGGGGAGACTGTAAATCTCCTGACTTCGGTCTTCGTTGGTTCGAATCCAACCCGGCGCACACGAAACAAAACAGCCCCTACGGGCTGTTTTTGTTTACGTGTGCGCAGGCGCAGGTATATTTTTGTTTGCGCTTCGCAAGGCAAAAATACCGAGCCGGGGATCGCGAAAAATTTCCGTCAAGAAATTTATTCGTGTCCGCACATACATTCTCCGAAGAGGAGGCGAATCCAACCCGGCGCATATTTGACAAAATATAATGGTTATTGTTATATAGAACAATGGACGGTGCCGTAGAAAAGTTACATAAACTAACAGAAAGAGACTTGGAAGATGCAATAAAAATTCCAGGTAGGTGCATAGAATTATTGAATTCTCCCGACAGTCAGCTCGAACGTTTTCCCCTGCATGTTCTTGGACCATTTTTGCTTCAGGCTGTAAAAGAAACAAGAAACGCTGGACAGAAAATAGAATTCCACCCTCTCGGTATTGCACGACTATCTTTTTCAGATAGTCGTCATAGCACCGGTTATCACCTACATCTATTCTCACACGATTGGCCAACCAACAACGGGCAAATCGAAACACCGCATACGCATCGGTTTACTTTGCTGAGTAAGATATTAAAAGGACGCTTACAAAATAGGATCTGGAAAATTACAGAAGACCCAAATGGTGAGTACATGTCGATACCTGTTGAGAGCAATCCCACTACTTCTGACCTAGCCATCAACGAAGCAAGGCCTGTATCTATCGAGCTCGGAGAGGTCAAAGACGTGAACGAAGGGGAGGTATATTCAATGGGAATTGGAGAATGTCACACGACCGAATATGAAGACGATGTAATGACGTTGATAAGAAAAATCTACATTAACCCTAGATCAAACATTACTGCACCCCGTGTTGGGGATGCGGCAGATGTAGGTGTCGACCAAGATCACTACGCCTACCCTGAAGAATTACAAAGGCTTGGATGGGCTAGAATTGAGACATACTTGAAGTCGTTGTCTTCAAAAGGTAAACCGAAAATAAATTCAAACTTCAAATAACCTGCGGCGCACATTTAAAAACCACGGTTCTCCCGTGGTTTTTCTTTAATTACTATTTAGCGCTCCCCACCTTCGCCCGGTGCGACTTCGTGGCACGTGCACTCTTCACCACATCAAATACAAACTCACTACCCTTCATGCTTACGCTCACCGTGCCTCCCTGCATGACACCACGTGAGACCATAAACGATGCCACAGGGGTAAGAATTTTTGATTGAATGAGTCGCTTCAAAGGTCGTGCTCCATACTGCGGACTGTAGCCCTCTTTGGCAAGATACGCATACACTTCTGGATGTATCGCAAGCTTGATGTCTTTCGATGCAAGTCGCTCTTCTACAATCTTCACCTGCATATCAACAATGTCTTTTATGGCGGCGACCGAAAGAATATTGAAGACGATAATCTCGTCGAGTCGGTTTAGGAATTCCGGTCTGAAGTAATCTTTCAGGCGACCCATTACTTTTTCTTTTGCCATTTCATATTCGGCAATATCACTGCCACTGCCGGAGCTGAATCCGAAGTTGCTCATCTTGTCGATGAACTCAGCACCGATGTTTGAGGTCAAAATGATGATGCTGTTCTTGAAGTTAACCTTCCTTCCTTTTGCGTCGGTCAGGTGTCCATTGTCGAGAACCTGGAGGAGAATGTTAAACACTTCAGGATGTGCCTTTTCGATTTCATCAAAAAGTATCAATGCATACGGGCGATGGCGAACTTTTTCCGTGAGCGAACCTCCCTCTTCGTGGCCCACATATCCTGGAGGTGAGCCAATTATTTTTGAAACTGAGTGCTTCTCCATGTACTCACTCATGTCGACTCGGATGATTGCCGACTCATCGTCAAACATAAATTTTGCAAGTGCTTTTGAAAGCTCCGTCTTTCCGACACCAGTGGGACCCAAGAAAAGGAACGAACCTATTGGACGATTTGGATCAGCAATGCCAACTCTCGAGCGCTTCACAGCATCCGACACCAGTCGCACGGCATCATCTTGACCCACAACAGAAGCCTTCAATTCATCTTCCATACGAGCGAGTTTCTTCGCTTCAGCTTCGAGCATGCGTGACACCGGCACGCCAGTCCATCGGCTCACTACCTCTGCTACATCAACATCAGTGACTTCTTCACGCAACACTCTGCGAGAACGCTGGAAACGCTTTAGTTTGTCGAGCTCACGTTCAAGATTCTTTTCTAGAGTCGGTAATTTCCCATACCGAATTTCTGCCACACGTGCCAAATCTGCACGAGCTTCAGCAGACTCCGCTTCTGCACGGAGTTGATCAAGCTCTTTTTTAGTTGCACCGATTGCAAGAAGTACTTCTTTTTCATTTTTCCATTTCACTTCTAGGTCAGCAGTTTTCTCTCGAAGTTCAGCAATTTCTTTTTCAATCGCTCGCATGCGAACCTTCGTGTTCTTCCCTACATGAGCATCCTCATCCTTACGGAGGGCTTCAAATTCAATTTCAAGCCTGCGAATTTTACGATCCGTCTCCTCAAGTTGAGGTGGTTTGTTCTCCAAGGAAATCTTCAATGCAGATGCTCCCTCATCAATTAAATCTACCGCTTTGTCTGGAAGAAATCGATCGGTTATATAACGACTTGAAAGCTCCACGGCAGCGACAATAGCTGCATCGGTAATTCGAACACCGTGATAGAGCTCGTATTTTTCACGCAAACCCCGAAGGATAGCAATAGCATCTTCAACGGATGGCTCTTGGACAAACACGGGTTGGAAACGCCGAGTGAGTGCAGGATCACGTTCAATGTGTTGTTGGTACTCCTTCAGTGTCGTAGCACCAATTACTCGGAAATCACCACGCGCTAATGCAGGTTTGAGCATGTTGGATGCATCCATTGCACCTTCAGCGGCACCGGCACCAACCAGTGTATGAATTTCATCAACAAACAAAATCACTTTTCCATCGGCTTTTTCAACTTCTTTCATTATGGTCTTCAAGCGTTCCTCGAACTCGCCACGGTACTTCGTGCCAGCAATCAACATACCAAGATCAAGCATTAAAAGTTCTTTCCCCTTCAGAGATTCCGGCACATCATTTACTGCCATACGACTAGCTAACCCTTCCGCAATTGCAGTTTTACCAACACCCGCTTCTCCGATGAGAATCGGGTTATTTTTTGTACGACGGGACAAAATTTGAATAACTCGATTGATTTCAATGTCACGACCAATAACAGGATCAAGCTTATTGTCGGCCGCTAATTTTGTAAGGTTGCGAGTGTATTTTCCCAAGGCGCGCATTTTCTTCGGAGCTTCGCTTTCAGTGGTACGTCCTGCACGAAATTCCTGCATGACAGAAACAACCGCATTGCGATCAATGCGAAACCGATTAAAAATCTCAGCAGCAGGTCCTGGATGTTCGAGGATACCGAGGAAGAGGTGTTCGACAGAGACAAATGATTCGTTGAATGAGCCGGCAATCTTGACCGCAGACTCGAGCGCTTGTGCTAAATCGGGAGTTAGATACAACTGATACGACGGTGACAACACTGAGCCAGTTGGAGGAACTTCAAGAAGTTCGATAACAGAATCCGTAAAAAGAACGGTGTCAACGTCGAGTCGCTCTAAGATAGCCAGAACAATTGACTCTTCCTGCATCACGAGAGCACCCACCAAGTGCAGTGAGCTTACGTGATTTTGTCCACGCTCAATAGCCAGCTCGTGGGCTTTGCGTACTGCTTCTTTTGCTTTCGTTGTGAAGTTTCCGAATGGAGGAGGCATATGCCTATTATACCACTCGGGTAATTATTTTGTTACAAACATGAAAAAGCTTCTAGGTGCTAGCTTTTCTGAAATTAAAGCTAGCAGCCCCACACCAAAAGCTAGAAGCTAGCTTTTGGTGTGGAACTCGCCTGAGAAGCTTTCAAAAGTGCCAAGATATCACTGACAGCGATAAAGGTGCCCCCTCCGGAAAGTTGCGAGACACCCGTTTGAATACCGACTAAATCTCCGAAAATATTCACTAGTGGTGTTCCTGAGACAAGAGCTGTATTTATGTTGGTGTCTATATTCCTGACTGAAACTGGTGCCACACCTTTTGCGGGAATAACATCGGTAGAGGCAGTTCGGGAAGCTACTGCACCAATAGCAACACGCTCCTGAGTGACACTTACTAATGCTACTGTCGTTGCTCCGAGCTTTAGTGCACCAACATCACCAATCTTGAACGATGCTCCCAAAGTGGTCGTGGAAGTTTTTGGCACAAGAGTCGCAATACCAATTTCAGGAAATCGCTGTGACACCGTAAACACTGCGGTTGTGGCACCAACAACTACAAGATGATCCTTCTCGACGATACTTGAATCCGTAATAAAAAGTGCAGGTCCAATTTGTGCAGCGAGACCAACAATTGGAGTGGTAGTAGAAATTCCAGCAAAGACACGTCCAGTCTTTCCGAGGGACTGTGAAATAGAAGCGGTGATAAGGTCATCCTCTTTCACTACAACCGTAGTTTCTTTCGTAGTACCAGGATTCGTTGTATTTGTAGGCACTATCGTTTCTATAGTTCTCTCAACAACTTGATTGATAGTTTGTGTCACCCCTGGAGGCGCCTGTGCAAGCAATGACACAGTCACAATACCAGTCGCTATTGATGTGACGAACGACACCAAAAGAACGAGGAGGACGATTTGAAATTTTGTTAGCTCTTCGATATCCATATGCAGAAGCTTCTAGCTTTCAGCTTACAGCTTTCAGCTTTGAACAACAAGTAATGCGAGTGAAAGATTAGTGGAGACCCGACCGGGCGACGGTGAGGACAGCTTTGAGGGCAGAAACGGCGTGCTCAATGTCAATTTTTGTTGTATCCACTCCAAGGGAGAAACGTATAGTTCCTTTTGCTTTTTTTTCATCGCCCGTTAACGCCATGACTACATGCGATATATTTCCACCAGTACCAACACAGGCGCTCCGTGGAGAAACTGCCACACCTGCCTCATCCATGAGAACCGAAAGATAATCGCCATCCGCTCCAGGAATCGTAAAAAGCGCATTTGATGCAATGCGACGTTTTGGATGCCCGATTAATTCAGCGTCCGGCACAGCATGGAGTACCAATTCAATTAAGTAATCACGGAGTTCCCGAATACGAACTTCCCTCTCGGCTCTTCCTTCTTTCGCAAGTGAAAATGCAACTCCTGCACCAACGATTCCAGCAACGTTTTCAGTTCCGGGACGAATACCTCTCTCTTGCGTACCTCCACCCCACACTGGCACAAGTGGCACGGAAAAATCACGAAACAAAACACCAATACCTTTGGGGCCACGCAACTTTTGCGCATCATATGAAACTAAATCTCCACGAAAGGCATGGGGGCTTGCATCCAAGTACAGTGGTGACTGTGCGGCATCGATATGAAATATCGGAAAGGACGCCTCCGGTACCAAGTTTTTAAATGCACTTATTTCTCGACCTTTCCATCGAAGTATTTCCGTACTGATGTCAGAGAGAGGCTGAATGATGCCTGTTTCGCTGTTCACATGTGCCAGAGTTACCAGAGCCGTTTGAGGAGTAATGGCACCCACAATAGAATCCGCACGAACAATCCCATCGAAATCAGGGTCGACATAGATCACGAGGACTCCTCTAGACTCCAGAATCTCGAGCGTCTTCAAAATGGAGCTGTGCTCAACGGTGCTCGTCACTATGTGAATTTTCGAATACTCGATCCCTTTTGAATGCAATGCTTCAGCAAGCCCAAGAATCGCAAGATTATTTGATTCAGTGCCACCTGAAGTAAACAGAAGTTCTTCTGATTTAACTTTGAGACTGTCAGCGATTTGTTTGCGAGCTCTTTCTATTGCTTCATACGCCTTTCGGCCTTCCGTGTTTGGGGCACTCGGGTTACCTGAAATGTCTTCAAGTGCCATATACACCGCTCTCGCAACTTTTGGATGCACTGGCGTCGAGGAGGCGTTATCGAGATAGATGCGATGATTATCGGACATAGCTTTTACTATAATAACTCGAGAAAGCAGAGTACGAAATTTTCAATTTTCATAAGGTATACTTTTACACTATATGGAAGGTGCTGATATCGTCGTGCAACACATCATCGAAGCAATTGAAGGAAATCCTGTGCTTTCAGGACTCACTATTCTTGTAGTGTGGGCTCTCATTCAAGATTTCTTTCTATTTCGGAGACTCAGACGATTGGTGCGTGGTGGCGATGGAAAAACACTTGAGGGTACTATTCGAAAATTACAGGAACGTGTCGGGGAACTTGAAGCACATGCACTCAAATCAGCCACCGCATTCGACAACATTGATGCGCGTCTAGAAAAATCTATCCGTGGAATAGCGGTTCGACGATTCGACCCATTTGGCGGAGAAGGCGGTCAGCAGAGCTTCATTGTTGCACTACTTAATGAGCAAGGAGATGGCACCGTACTTTCGGGCATTCATGCGAGAGACGGAGTACGTGTATACGCCAAAGCGGTGAAAAAATTTGTATCCGAACGTGAGCTGTCTGAAGAAGAAAAGGGAGCAATCGAAGAAGCGAAAAATAATCTTAAAGTTAAAACATAATTTTTAAGGTTCAATGTACAATTTTCACTGATACTGTCAGTTTGAAAATTGAGGCTTAAAATATTGAAAATTTAAAGATTTCGTGGCATTCTTCGCAGATGTCCGATACCTCAAACATCTGCAAACAACCAGTCGTCGCCATTGTGGGACACATTGACCATGGAAAGACGACGCTTTTAGACTACATACGCAAATCATCAGTTGCTGCAAAAGAGACAGGAGGAATTACTCAACGAGTCTCCGCATATGAAGTCACTCATACTGGGGCTGAGGGGGTACGCAACATTACCTTCATTGATACTCCGGGCCATGAAGCGTTCCAAAAGATGCGAGCTCGAGCTGGTGCTTCCGCTGACATCGCTATTCTTATTGTTGCAGCTGACGACGGTGTAAAACCCCAGACACTTGAAGCTCACAAAGCAATACTTGCGGCAGGTATTCCTTTTATTGTCGCCTTCACAAAAATTGATAAAGACACTGCCACGTTGGAGCGTGCAAAAGAAAGCGTAATGAAGAACGGTATCTACCTCGAAGGCCTAGGGGGTGAAATTCCTTTTGTGGGAGTTTCTGGGAAAACAGGAGCTGGCGTACCTGAACTTCTCGATCTCATTGGACTCGTTTCAGACCTCCATAACATTACCTGCGACAAGACAAAAGACGTTGAGGCCGTAGTGCTTGAATCTGCTCGTGATCCAAAAGCAGGCATCAGTGCCACCGTCATCATCCGTGCGGGCACAGTAACCCTTGGAGGCTTTGCCGTGGCAGGAAGCGCAATGGCACCACTACGCACGCTAGAAGACTTCACTGGAGCAAAGGTAAAAGAAATTTCTTGCGGTAAACCAGCACGCATTACCGGATTTGATTCAGAACCACGTGTAGGAACCACACTCATTCTGGTCAAAACAAAGAAAGAGGCAGAAAGATTTGTAGACGAAGCAAAACGACCGACCCAGGCAAAACCAAGAGAAGGAGCTACGGGAGACGCCCCTGAAAAACGAACTCTCATTCGCCTCGCCCTCAAAGCAGATACTGCTGGCTCTCTCGAAGCCTTAGAACATGAACTCGCAAAAGTCTCCGAAGAAGGCATTGAACTGCATGTCGTCTCGGCAAACGTAGGGCCTATTTCTGATAATGACATTAGGCCGTTTATTGGATTCTCCCCTGCCATTGTCCTTGGCTTTAACGTGAAAGCAGACACCTCTGCTAAAGATCTCGCAGAGAGACAGCACATCACACTTGAAACCCGTTCGATCATCTACGAACTCGGTGACTGGTTGAAAGAAGAAATCAAGCAATACAAACCAGAAGTGGAAGGAGATGCTATTTCTGGAACCGCACACATCATAAAACACTTCTCAAGCGCAGGCGCAAAGCATGTCGTTGGCGGGAAAGTATTGACCGGCGTCGTTCATTTGAAAGATCAAGTTATGATCATTCGCCGTGGCATTGAAGTGGGAGCCGGCAAGATTACCAACCTTCAAATGCAACGTGCCGACGTTGATTCAGTTCCCGAGGGAATGGAGTTCGGTGCACAGGTGGAATCAAAAGCCGATATCGTTTCTGGTGACACCATAAGTGCAATGCACAAAAAATCCTGAAGCATGCCACGAGACCAGATTCATAGAGACGAGCGCTTTGTTTCAGCATTAAGTGCGGCAGCGGCAAACTTTATCAACCGTGAATCAAACCGGCGTTCGCTCGTTACCGTCACAAAAGTACAAATTGCCGATGGCGGGAAAATGGCACGCATCTTTGTAAGTGTGATGCCAAAAGACCAGACACACGCCGTTGCAGATTTCCTATCACGCCAACGACAAGAGTTTCTTGCATTCTTAAAGACACAAGCACGATTACACACCATCCCGAGAGTCACTTTTCTTCCTGACCCTGACATGGGTGAGAGCGTTGAGGGAAGCTCTCAAGCCTAAGCAGAGCTTTCACTGACGGCACTCGAAAAAGAAATGTGTAAACACATTCCTTCTTTCTCGCTTGTCAGTGTAGTATTGTAGTCACATAGGCCACGTGGCGAAGTGGAAACGCAGCGGTTTGCAAAACCGATATTGCGCGGGTTCGATTCCCGCCGTGGCCTCCAGTTATAATTTTCTTTGGTTTTATAGATGATTTTGTGTTTATAAGTAATGGAGCGTCTACCTTAATATGATACTTTTATACAATAATGCGAAGAAAATCTTGGAATGACGCCCAATTAAAACAAGCGGTACGTGAATCGCGAAGCATTCGAGCTGTTTTGAAATGTCTAAGTCTAATTCCAGCAGGTGGCAACTACGTCCAAATACAGAAACGAATTAGAGACCTAAAAATATCTACACAACATTTCACGGGGAAAGGGTGGTTAAAAGGTATTAAGCGACCACATACCAACGAACGACCACTTAAAGAACTCCTAAGAAAAAATGTCGATTTTCAAAGCTTTAAACTTAAAAGAAGACTCTATAAAGCAAATTTAAAAGAAAAGTGTTGTGAAGAATGCGGATGGGCAAAAACCTCTGATGACGGTAGAATTCCTCTTGAGTTGGACCATATCAATGGAGACAGTAGGGACAATAGACTTAGTAACCTCAGAGTGCTTTGCCCCAACTGCCATAGCTTGAAACCAACTCATCGTGGTAAAAATAAGAAACCTGCCCGGGTGGCGTAATCGGTAGCCGCGCTCGACTTAAGATCGAGTTCCGTAAGGAGTGTGAGTTCGAGTCTCACCCCGGGCACTAAGAAAAAGATAAGCTATACTACCTCGCATATATGACTATGTTTCTCATTCTGACACTCTACGCAGTGCTCACTCTTATATGGTTCATTTGTTTCATCTTCTTAGTCTTCATGAGCTACGGAATCGTAACAACGAGAGTCCCGTACGTACCAATACCTCAGTATGTAGTTGATGAGGTAAAACGGTTACTCCCCATGAAAGCGGGCGATCAATTCTATGATCTTGGCTCTGGAGATGGGCGTGTCATTGCAACAATGGGCACAGCGTACCCAGATGCTTTTGCGACAGGCGTTGAGAAAGCACCACTACCCTACACCTTCACCCAAATTCGTTTCTGGTTTAAACCTCTCAAAAACGTAAAAACTCTATTTAGAAATTTCTCACGTGTGCCACTCCACAATGCGACACATATCTACATGTATCTCTTTCCTGACGTCGTACAGAAGCTGTTACCAAAGTTCGAAGCGGAATTGAAAAAAGGAACTCGTGTTGTTTCGTGCGACTTCCCTTTCAAAACAAAAGAACCTATAGAGATGGTAATTGTGGGAACTGGCAAACACCCACATAAACTCTATGTGTATGAGTTTTAAATATGTGCGCCCGGTAGGGCTCGGTCACGGATAATTTTCTCACCTACGTTCGTAAATTTCCTCGACCCCAGCTCGTGACTTTCTGAAACAGAAAGTAACACTCCACTTTTCGAGTCCCACACGCAAGCGAAACTATTCGCTTGCTCGGGCGCACAATATAAAAACAGCACCTGTGTGCTGTTTTTATATTGTGCGCCCGGTAGGGCTCGAACCTACGACCGTCTCCTTAAGAGGGAGTCGCTCTACCAACTGAGCTACGGGCGCGAATGAGAAGGATAATGAAAATTAATTTTCATTATCTTCGAATGAAGCGCCCGAAAGCTATGCTTACGGGCGGATTCGGAAACTCTAACAGAAATAAGAACATTTTAAAAGCGTAAATCTTTGAATAGAACTGCGTCTAATGATACTGTTCGAGGATTGGGCGGATGGCGAAATTGGCAGACGCGCTAGCCTTAGGAGCTAGTCCCGCAAGGGGTGGAGGTTCAAGTCCTCTTCCGCCCACACTTCGACTCGCAAGCTCGCTCAGTGTAAACACTGGGCAAATGTGAGCAAGAGAGACGAAGTACCCTGAGCGAAGCGAAACCCTGAGTTTAATCGAAGGGTGAGAGTAGTCGAAGGGCACTTAATCCAAAGACTCACTTGGAGTAAACACGGAGCAAAATGCTTAGTAACTCGTGACCAAGTCCTTCTTCGCCCAGACTTCGATTCGATGACTCACTCAGTGCAGACACTTCAAATACAAAAACCCCGATCAATCGGGGTTTTTGTTTCTCTCGTTAACTCATTTCGGTAAACTCACCCCGAAGGTTCCAGTTACAGCGGTAAGAATTCCAATCACACACACCATTATAAAGAAACCAATGAGCCCCCAGAAAAGGTGCCTCGTCCCTTTTGCTCTCTCTGCCGCATTGTCTGCCTGTGCGATGAATGTAATCAAGCCGTTGATGAAGTAAAACATCGCCAAGGCAAAAAGGAGCGCCATTATGGGCGTGAGTATGAGCTCGACAATCTTACCTATGAAGTTAGAAAGAACATCCATAACTTATTCTACTTTCAATACCTTGAGAGAAAAGTCGGACAAAACATCAGCGACGTTAGTTTTGTCGCTGATGTTTTGTCACTACAGAACAATCTAAGAACTTTTACTGTGAGACACTACCGCCTCCGGAAGTATTAACCTTAGGAATATTAATACTTCCGCTCGTATCGAGTTCCAAAGTGCTTTGAAGAGCTCTAATGATACCGAACACTGAAAGCATCACGAAAAGAGCGATGATACCCCAAATCATAATGTGAATACCCTTCTTTCGCTTATCATCATTTGAAGAGCCAAAGATGTAAGTAACCAAGCCCCAGAAGAATGCGAGCAGTGCGAGCGCTACAACGATTGGCGTTGCTTGTGTTATGAGGGCACCAATCTTTGACAGGGCATTTTGAGCATCAGCAGCAAACACCGCAAGAGGAGCGAACGCTACTACAGTCGCAATACTTGTTTTTAAAAATCCTTTCATATAATTAAAAGCCTTTTAAAGCTAAGGGATAAATAGGTTGAATAATAATTGCCCGCTCATTGTACCATTTCCCTTGTTTCAAGGGGCACTATACGAAGCGTGTGTGGATTAAGCCAGACTACTGTGCTTTGCGTATGGTTGGGATTTGGAGATTGCCCGGACCCACTTCAAAAGTTGCTTGGAGCATATTTACAATGCCAGCTATGGAAAGCATGACAAAAATTGCCACAATACCCCAAATCATTATGGGGATGCCTTTTTTTCGCTTCTCATCGTTTGAAGAGCCAAAAACATACATCGCCAAACCCCAAAAGAATGCGAGGAGTGCGAGCGAGACAACGGTAATCGTTGCCATGCGGATAGGGTCTGCAAGATTGCGCAAGACATCCTGGATGGTGGTAGCAGCTGCAAATGCCGAAAGTGGCATTAATGTGACTGCGCTCATAAAACTTATACGTATTATTTTTTTCATATATTCAAATAATTTTTTAAATATTCTGTATTGGATTAGGGTCACTTGATGTTGGAGGAACTCTTTCAAAACCAGGGTCGTTGATATCCGGGTTGAAAGGCGAAGTGCCAGGGCTCACAGAAGAACCAGAAGGAGTTGCTGGAGTTTCAGTTTTCGGTCCATCTTCGGGCGAGGTGCGAGGAGTGAAAGGAGTGACGGGAGTGGAATCTGTGGGTGCAAACGTTGAATTGTTTGAACCAAGAAGCGTATTGCTGAGAATATTAACAATTCCTCCTATAGAAAAGACTACCGCAAGTGCAACGATGCTCCACACAAGACGAGGAACGGCCTGCTTTCGTTTTTCTGCATTGTCTGACTCGGTAATAAGCTTGTAAATATTCCAATAGAACAGCAAGAATAAAAACCCCCACGGAACTGCTAACAACACAACCTCGGTCATCGTATTGATAATTGAAGTGAGTGTCATACCTGCATACCGAGGAAATTAGATTCCTTGTTGAATATCATTAACTGTAGCCTGGATTGCCAAAGCAAGGGCTTGAGCACCAAGTACTACTAGAGCACCAATAATCGCCCAGAAAAAGAGGCTCCTGACTTTTGCAAGTTCCTCGGGCTTTCCTGAAGCGGTGATGAATTTGAAACCTATGAATACGATGTACAGCACAATGACGGGAAAGCCTATTTCGACTATCAACTTAAGTATCCTTTCCAAAAAAGTCCACAACGAGTCATATCCAAGAGGATTACAGAGACCCCCTGCCGTCCCTCCTTCACAACCTGCAGCAAAAACCGCTAGCGGAAGAAAAAATGGCAATGCAAGCGGGATGACTCGAGCAAATGTTTTTTTCATGATTTTTATTTTCTTTGTATTTTCCTATGATCCCTGCGGATCCGACGAAACGTCGCCTAAAAGCTGTAACCTGAAAGCTGGCTGTTTCCCATTGTACCCTACTAAGGTGTCCCTAAAAGTGCTTGTAATTCATCGTTAGCCCCACCCGTAGCCTCGCTCACCTGCAGTTTACCCGAAGAAACACCCTCCACCATACGTTTAAAAATTGAATCAGTGGCTGTTGGGTCAGGATCAAGAAATGCAAACGAAAGAAGTGCTGCGTTCTCAAACATCGTGCCGTAAGGATCATTTGGAGACGTGCCAACGGAATCACGTCGCACCGATGGCAAAGACATGAGTGAGAGCAGAGATGCCTGCAAATCGGGGCTCGTAAGTAGTTCTGCTATTAACAGTGCTCCTCCGGGATTCCTGCTTCCCCGAGGAATTGCAAGCCCGGTAAGTTCGGCCGCTACTCCTCCATTATTTCCACGAATAGTCGGCACAGGTGCTACATCAAAATTCAAATTCGGATTTGCTTCACGTATCCCTACAAGTTCGCTTGCGGAACCAAAATATACACCTAGCTTCTCTCCCAAAAACGCACTACGTGATTCAGGCTGTGAGCGATTCCATGAATAAATCGGTTTTACCGGGTCCGCAAAATCTGTGTAGAAGCGAAGTGCAGAATCAACTGAAGGTACCCCACTACCGCCCGCAGTGTCTTTCATTACTGAAACATACAAACCTTGGCCACTCCTTACTACAACACTGTTTCCAAGCTGGTAGGCAAGCGTGAGAAAAATGGCCTTTGCGTGATCCACGTTGTCCCACGTACCCAAGGCAACGGCATTTTGAGTCAACGTACCGTTGTCTTGTGCTTTTGTGAGGCGAGTTGCCATGTCGGAGAGCTCATCCCAAAACCTTGGTGGCTGTGCAATACCCGCATTTGCAAACAACGTACGGTTCCAATACATGACGAGCGGATCAACGCTAAACGGGATCGCCTTTAAACCGCTCTCAACAAGAAAAACCTCCCCTGCTTGTATGAATGTATTTTGAAAATCACGACGACTGATATTGCTGTAAGGGATAGTGGTGAGCTTGTCACTTTGAGATATAAGATTTTCCGCAGGGAACACTACTAAGTCAGGCCCCTGGCCCGCAGCGATCGCTTCAACAAGTGCGGGAATAAGCTCACCCTCGGGAATTGAACGATACGACACGCCGTCATATGTAGTATTCCCCTCTTTGATACTCACCAGCAATGTGTCGAAGGTTGCTTGTGGTATAGAGCCCCAAATGGAAACACTGCCAACACTATTTTTATTAAGAGAAGTAAATGTAGCAAAAATAATTACCGCACCTACGGCAAGTGCAAGAAAAATACCAAGCACAATGACATGAAAGAGTTTCATCTGAATAGTATAACGTCTCTATTCACTCTAACCTGCAAGTTTTCTCCAAACATGAGGCTAGTCGCCAAGAGTGGCAAGAAATGCAAAATGATGTGTTCCCGCAGGAAGCATCTCTCCAGTTTCAAAACCTGCCTGTCTAAACAATCGTACTGCTTCTCCGGGAGCCAGCACCGAGTCGGACACAGGCCCCATATTCCGGAACGATGACATCCAATCAACGACGAGCGCTGTGCCCCCAGGGCGTAGCACCCGAGCCACCTCTCCTACAAAGCGTTCACGCTCATTAATCTGATGAAGTATGTTTGCAACAACAGCTATATTCAACAAATTTTCACGAAGCGGTATATGTTCATTCAAATCAGAATGCAATGTATGAAACTCCGCAGGGTATTTCTCTCCTCCACGGCGAATAGTGTCGAGGGCGGGTCCAAACACATCAAATGCATACACGCTCCCTTCCGCCCCGAGTTTTTCAGCCAAGGCAAATGCATAGTGTCCTGCACCCACCCCAAAATCTCCCACTTTTGAGTGTGCTGTGATTGGAAGATGCGAAAGAATATCTCGTGGATTTAAGAACACATTTTCATTATATAGGCTTTACCTAACAGTGAAAGCGTAGGTGGGGAGAAAACTGGCTTTTGGCTTTGATTTCTAAAAGCTTTCAGCTGCCAGCTGTCGGCTTTCAGCTTTCAGCTTTCAGCTTTTCTGAAACTCGGAATTCAGAAGCTGGCAGCTGAAAGCTGGAACCTGACAGCTGGAAGCTAAAACGCAGTGAACGCCGCAATTTTATCTCCCTCACGAAGCTTCATGATACGAACTCCTTGTGTTGCGCGTGAAAGCGTCGGCACTTGTGAAAGTTCAGTTCGAATCACTTGTCCATTTTTTGAGGCAACAATTATTTCTGCCATCTCTGGAGTAACTACACGAGCGGCGATGATACTGCCAGTTTTTGGTGTTACTTTTCCTGTCTTAATACCCGAGCCACCACGCTTTTGTATTTTGTATTCCTTCGCAGGTGTACGCTTGCCATAGCCCATATCAGCAAGAACGAGTATTTCACTCTCCTTCTCGCTCTTAATCACATCGGCAGCGATTATTTTGTCTTTGGTACCAAACTTCATTCCCCGCACTCCCCCAGCCGTTCGTCCCATCTCACGAATGTCAGACTCTTTAAACCGAATTGCCTGCCCTCCTGCGGTTACCAAAATAACGCTATCTCCTTTCTCTACGGGCAACACCGCAATCAAACTGTCCCCCGTCTGGAGCGACATCGCAATAATTCCTGAACGACGTACATCTTCAAACTGATCCGCCTTCACTTTCTTTGCTGCACCTTTTTCGGTCACCAACATGAAAGAAGAAGTTGCGGATTTTTTAGTCAACGCAACGATAGACGTAATACGCTCTTCAGCAGATAGCGGGAGCACATTCATTATTGATTTACCCTTGGTGGCACGCCTACCTTCAGGCACTTCATACATGCGTGTTCGGTACACCTTTCCCCTGTCTGAGAAAAAGAGCACTGAATCATGTGTCGAGCCCTCTAAGAACCGAGTAACGAAGTCTTCTTCTTTTGTATTCAAATCAATCACGCCCACACCGCCTCGATTTTGCTTCTTATATTCGCTTGGGGATGTGCGCTTTACGTAACCAGTAGAAGTAAGAGTGAGCATCGCTGCTTCGTCAGGAATCAAATCTTCATCTGACATATTTTTAATGCCACCCTTCACAATTTTGGTGCGTCTCTCATCCGCATACTTTTCACGAAGTGCCAAAAGTTCGGTCTTAACGACCTTCATTATCTTCTTTGTTGAAGAAAGTATCTCTTCTAACTCCTTGATGAGTGCCTGTATCTCCTTTAATTCATCCTCAATTTTCTTCCGCTCCAAGCCCGCAAGTTTTTGCAGACGCATTTCAAGAATTGCTGTAGCTTGGCGCTCAGAGAATTTGAACTTCTTTTGAAGGTCAGCATGTGCACCCTGCACATCTTTTGCAGCCTTAATTACTTTGATGATTTCATCGATATGATCAAGTGCTTTTTTAAGTCCGAGCAAAATATGCTCTCGCTCTTGGGCACGTCTCAAATCAAACTCCGTGCGTCGTTTTACAACAACCTTTCTGTGCTCGATGAAGTGTGAAAGAACCGCCGAGAGTGAAAGTGTTTCAGGAACGCCATCCACCAAAAGCACCATGTTGTAGTGAAAAGCATCCTCAAGCTGGGTGTGTTTGTAGAGATAATTCAACACCTGCTGCGGCTGGGCGTTATTTTTCAACTCCACGACAACACGAATGTCGGTGGTTGATTCATCACGGAGGTCTCGCACCCCTTCGAGTTTTTTATCACGCACCAAGTCTGCGATGTTTATGATGAGGTCGGCTTTGTTTACACGATACGGAATAGACGTAATAAGAATGATGTTGTTACCTTTCTTGTCTTCAGTAATTTCTGCGTTACCTCGCACAACCACAGGCCCACGACCTGTTGCGTATGCGTGTGCAATATCTTTCGAGTTAAATGCAATGCCTCCGATCGGGAAATCAGGCCCTTGAACAAATTGCAAAAGCTCATCAACCGATGCATCAGGATTATCAATAAGATGCACGGTGGCATCTACCACTTCGCCAAGGTTGTGGGGAGGCACATTCGTTGCCATACCCACCGCAATACCCAAGGTTCCATTCAAAAGAATATTGGGAACTCCTGCGGGAAGAACGTTAGGTTCCTTTTGGGTACCATCGTAGTTTGGACGCCATTCAACGGTGTCTTTATCGAGGTCAGAAAGAAGATCAGCAGAAAGTTTTGACATCTTCGCTTCGGTGTAACGCATAGCAGCTGCAGAGTCGCCATCGATAGAACCGAAGTTTCCTTGTCCGATAATAAGCGGGTAGCGCATGGTGAAGTTCTGCGCCATCTTTACCATTGCTTCATACACAGCACTGTCGCCATGCGGATGGTATTTACCCAAGACATCTCCAACCACCGCCGCAGACTTTCGAGGTTTTGATGTAGCGGTAAGTCCCATGCGATGCATGGTGTAGAGAATGCGACGATGCACGGGCTTCAAACCATCACGCACATCAGGCAAGGCACGAGAGGTAATAACAGACATTGCGTAGTCGAGGTACGACTCACGCATTTCAGTAACGATTGAATGTGAAATGACACGAAGGCCCATGTCGGCCTTCGGAGCGCTATCTTCAGGTGCTGTTTGCACTTTCTTTCGAGCCATGATTTAGCTTCTATAATAACATTCAAAGACTCTGGGTTCCAGCTGTCAGGCTCCCGATTTTGTTATTGCGTAGCAATTAGAAAATCGCAGTCCCCTTGGGGGATTCCAGCTGTCAGCTGTCAGCTTTTAACAGCAAACCTCACACCTAAAACCTAACAGCTAATTTGCAAATGGTGCTTCAAGTGCGGGGGCTGGAGTCTCGGGGGCTGGAGTATCTACAACTGCTGGAACGAGCCCTTTAGAAAAATCAGTAGAAAAAAGTGACGTGATGAAAAAGAAAAACCATATAAGAGTAATGCAGGCAACAATAATAACCGTAATGAACGCAGTAAAATTCTGACGTACTTCGTTTGGAGCACGACGTAATTTTGCAAGAGTCTTAAACATACTCTGAGTTTTTGATGCCTTACTCGGCAAACTTAGGAGAGAAGCACCACTGCCCCATCCATAACAGAAAGCTCTTTCGCACGAACGGTAAATTTATCAGTAGCCTTCACATCCGTAGCTCCTTCTGCTTTCAAGAATGCTTTCAAGGCATCATCCTTTTCAATAGCGTAAGGAATAATCGCTTTCGGTTCAATCGTGTTTACCAAGTCATGTGCCGCTTTCGCATCAAGGGTGTCACCACCAACCGGCACAAGCACAATGCCAATATTATCAATCTCACTTCTGACTTCTGCAGGAAGTTTTGTGGCCGAAAGGGCACCGAGTGCAAGAACACGAATACCATCCATCTCTATTATATAGACAGTATTGCCGACATCCGACATCACATCACCATAGGTTCCAGGTGTTGCATACCCGGTAATAATTATGTCTCCTACCTCATATGCACCAGGGCCTGAAACAACAAAAGGCTCTTTGCCATTGTGCGTTGCTTGCTCTGCTCCGTTCCAATCTTGGTGAGGTACGGAAATAACGACCACGTCTGAGCCAAATTTTGAAACCTTATGTTTGCTCTTCGAGGATGGAGGATTGAGAGCGATAGTAGTGTCGCCTGAAGAAATTTTAAAACAATACCCGCCTGCACGTTGAATAACCATTCCGACAAGTGTACAGCAAACAGTGAACAGTGAACAGACTGGAGGGAGTTCTGAGTTCCTAGTTTAGAGTTGAGAGAAAAATCAATCTTCACCCACACCTTCATCCCACTCACCTCGGGCTTTTAGCTTAGAGCTTAGAGCTTAGAGCTTAGAGGGAGGAAACTTTCTAGGAGGAGGGATGCCTGCGGCATCTAAGTCATCAAAAATAAATCCCCTGATTAATTGTAACCCCAAAACAGTATCAGCCCGACTCATATCCTCACCCATAGCCTCAGAAGTATCCACCCAGTCAGCTAACATATCCATATCCTCTTTTAGGCGGTCCCGATGCCTTCGTTCTATTGTGCCTTCTGGTGTAGTGCCCATATAAAAATTTAACAATGACTATAGTTACTAGGCTTCAGGGTCGTAGTTATCAGGAAATGTGTCCGGTCCCCTAAGCTCACGAGAAACCCGTGAGATCCCTTCCCCAACACTCACCCATTTCTGAGCTTCCGCTATACGGGCACCCAGATTAGGAGCTGCTATGAATCTTAAAAAATCCTCAGCCAATTTGCGATCTTCTGGCGTAAGTACTCGTGTACCTTCTGGCGTAGTGGTCATATAAAAATTTAAAAAATAACTAAAAATCAGAGTAAGTAATTTTTTATGAAAAGTCAAGGAATATCAATTCTATATATTTCAATGGGCAATAACCAGACTTGCGTTTGGGGCTCTATTTTGATACTCTAGCCCCCATAAAGCCTTCGAGCTTTTTTAATATCACTTCTGACAAGATTAACCCTTGTCCGGAATGTAGAAGATAGAAAGTGGTAAGTAGCTTTATAACTACCTACTACCCACTACCTACTACCTTCTCCGGCAAGTAGCTTGCCGGATTACTGATTAAATGTCTAAGAAAAAAGAAATAGTAGTGCCAGTGGTGAATGAGGCCATGGAGAAACTTCTCCTTGAAAGTGCCATTCCACCAGCAGAAGGAGATACGGTCGAAGGACCGGTTATTTTCATTGGTTCAGGAAAGATCTACATAGACCTTCCACCTTTCGGAACGGGCATCATTTACGGACGTGAATATCTTTCCGCTCGTGATGTTCTACGCAAAGTCGCTCTGGGCGACACAGTATCTGCAAAGATTGTCGGAAGCCACAACAAAGAAGGCTACATAGAACTCTCACTCAAGGAAGCACGTCAAGCGATGATTTGGTCGGATGCTGAAAAAGCAATTGCCGCCGGAACCGTCTTTGAACTTCCTGTTAAAGACGCAAACAAAGGTGGACTGATCATTGCATGGCAGAGTATTCAAGGCTTCCTTCCTGCCTCACAGCTGAAACCTGAACACTATCCACGAGTAGCAAACGGTGAAAAGCAACTCATCTTGGATGAGTTGAAGAAACTCATCGGCACCAACATGTCGGTTTCTATCATCACTGCAGATCCTCGTGAAGGAAAGCTCATCTTCTCGGAGCGAGGTACCTCAAAGGAAACTAGGGGAACACTTGTCGACCGCTATGCAGTGGGCGACGTCGTTGACGGAGTTGTCACTGGCGTCGTTGACTTCGGCATCTTCGTGAAAGTTGAAGACGGTCTAGAGGGCTTGGTGCATATTTCTGAAATCGATTGGGGTCTCGTTGAGGATCCACGTGCATTCGCAAAAGTGAACGAGGCAATTAAAGTAAAGATCATTGACATCAAAGACGGAAAGATTTCTCTCTCCTTGAAACAACTTCAGGAAGATCCATGGGTTATCGCAGCTGCTAAGTACAAGAAAGAAGACGAGGTGAACGCTGCAATCATCAAATACAATAAATACGGCGCATTGGCTTCTATCGAAGAAGGTGTTGCAGGCTTAGTACACGTCTCCGAGTTCGCTTCAGAAGCTGAACTCCGAGAAACATTGGGCCTCGGGAAAACATATCCATTCAAGATTACGCTTTTCGAACCAAAAGAGCACCGCATGACGCTCTCGTTTGTGAAGACGAAGAAATAAACTTCTTGCATAAAAAACACCTCGACGTATGTCGAGGTGTTTTTTGAATTCTGAAACCCTATCTTTGCATCTTCCCTGCATTTGAGATTTCAATTCAGTTTTCCTTGAAGAGTTTTTCGGAGTTGCACGACCTGTTTAAAATCGTCACATATAATACGCTTCACAAATTCAAGATTCTCATCAGAAGAAGTCCCGGCACTCCGTCCTTCTTCCGCACGACGCAACATTGGAGACCAGGAACTTTCATTCACTTTCAAACCCTCTAAAGCAGCCAGTATGTTTTCAGTGTGGTGGCCCTCATAATCTCGTCTCACCATAGCTACAATTCAGTATACCTCTCGTAAAAAGGGTCACCCGTCCAAGTGCTCCGCCCCCAAAGGGGCGGAGCACTCTGGCGTCCGCCAGTAAAACCCTAATGTCGTTTCTTATTGACACGCTTACGTCTCTCAGCAATAGAACGCATTGCATTTACATATGCAGAAGTAGTTTCATCAATCCACGCTCGCAATAGATCCCCCGTTAAACCTCGACGCTGTGCTTCCACCATCGCCTCATCATGAAGTTCTTGCCACTGTTGTTCTTCTCTATTAAGAGACGTTGGAGTATCAATCTCTTCCGCCTCATAACTTTTTGACATAGCAATCAATTACACTTGTTCATCGCCATCTGGTAGCCCTCGGCAATGGCGACCTCAATCGCCTCCCCTGCCTGTTTCAAAAACTTTGACATCACTTCCCGCTCTTTTTTTGAAAATTCTCCCAACAGAAAATCAAGCACTTTCTTCTCGCCGGCAGGTTTCCGTAATTTCCCTGACGGAGTACTCGGCGACACGCCCATGCGTATCCGTGGAAAATCTTTAGTCTTAACCGCACGGATAATCGACTCAAGACCATTGTGCCCCCCTGAACTTCTTCCGTACGAAATCTTTAAAGACCCAAAAGGAATATCTAAATCGTCATAAACAACGAGCAGTTCTGACGCAGCCTTTTTTGATTTCACTAATCCTGCGACGGATTTACCTGAATTATTCATGAAAGTGTCAGGAATAATTAAAAGTGCCTTCACTTTTCCTACCTTCCCCTCCGCAGTATGTGCATTTATTTTTTTATTAAACTCCCAATCGGAAAAATCATACTTCTTCCTAAACCAATCGAGGGTAGTGCGCCCAATATTATGACGAGTGTTCTCGTATTTTTCTCCAGGATTTCCTAAACCAACAATGATATGCATGATGCAGAGCTTTCAGCTGTCAGCTACCGGCTTTCAGCTTTTTAAATTCAAGCTGGAACCTGACAGCTGAAACCTGGAAGCTCCTTAAAGTGTATACGAAAAAAATATTTTTGCATGAATAACATTGCACAACAAAAAAACCTTGCGTGCAATGACTCGCAGGCGTACAATTCTTTGCATGAATGAAGAGCGAAATGAACTTGTTAGTGACACAATCAAATTCGCACTCATCGCACTCCTCATCGTCGTTCCTATCCGCTGGTTCGTTGCTCAACCGTTCATTGTGCGAGGTGCTTCAATGGTGCCAACATTCCACAATAACGAATACCTCATCGTTGACCAAGTAACCTACCGTTTTGAAGAGCCAAAACGTGGCGATGTCATCATAATGCGATATCCAAAAGATCCAAAAACATTTTTTATAAAACGAATTATAGGTTTACCAAACGAAACAGTAGAGATGCAGGGTAAACGCATTATTATTAGTGGTGGCAAAGACGCAAAATCTATCACGCTCGACCAATCGTTCATCGATCCATCCCGCATGCGAGACGAATACAAGGTCTACACACTAGGAAGCGACGAATACTTTGTCATGGGCGATAACCGCAACGAAAGTTCTGACTCTCGCTCCTGGGGCAATCTTCCACGTGAGGATATTGTTGGTCGCCCATTCGTCCGACTCTTTCCACCATCCGAGATTGGCCTATTCCCCGGCACCATTTCATTACAACAATAAAGTATGGAAAGTAGAATGTCGTATGTAGAAGATAGTCAAAAACAAAATTCTTGCTTTTCATCCTCTTTCTTCACGACCCTCCACTTACTACTCACTACTTACTAAATATGCGCTCACTTGAAAAAGGAAAACAGAACGAATCTTTGGAACAATCAATCGGACGTATTGCTTATGCATACGGATTCACTAGTTCACCCGCAAACATTTCTAAACGAGCACTCGCAACTGCCAGTAATGGAGCTAACGCAAAAACTTCAGCTTCAAGTGCACTGGTGAACATTGCAGAGAGTGGTAAAGGCCCTATACAAACCTGGGGAGTATCACGTAAAGGTTCAGGCACGCTAGTTTCATTTGGGATTTTCTCAACACGCCACGCTATTGCACCCGCAATAGTTGTAAAAACCGCTCTCTCCATATCAGAGGTGGCGGGCTTCAGTGATCTTTCTGTACTGGTGTCCTCCGTAGGAGATGCAGAATCACGAAAACGATTCACACGTGAACTCGGCAACTTCTTCAAAAAACGAAACGACGCAATACCTGAAGATTTGAAAGCAATCGTTCCGCACGACCCTGATCTTGCCTACCGCACCATGCTCGAACGAAAAGATCCCGTAGTGGAACAGATGCCACGCTCTATTGATTACCTTTCAGAGAGTTCCCGAAAAACCATGCTCGCAACGCTGTCACTTTTTGAATCAGTGGGTATTGCCTATTCTATTCAGTCACGCCTCATTGCAGAACCTGGGGTGGAATCAGAACTGCTCTTTGCCATTGAAGGAACAGACAAAAAAGGTGAACGTGTGCGCATAGCAACCGGCGGGCGTTACGACGAATACGCCAAGCGCGCCCGAGGCGCCCACGCAGAGCCCGCCGTAGCAATGAGTATTGAAATGCAAGGACGTATCGATGTTGAATCGCTCGAAGACGAACCAGCTTGCTTTATAGTCCACGTCGGAGATGCTGCGAAACTTCGATCCTTCGCACTCCTAGAGGCTCTTTGGCGTGCTCACGTGGCAGTAGGACAAGCGCTTATGACAGATAACCTTCGTGATCAAGTAGAGAAAGGGACAGCATCAGGCACCAAATACATTGCGATTATTGGACAACGTGAAGCATTGGATAACACGGCAATAGTCCGCTCCGTCGCCACCCAAGTGCAGACGACCATACCTTTAGACAAACTTGGAAACTACGTGACACGAGGACACCGAAGTTAGGCGATGCCTCATCGGATCCGCAGGGATCAGCTAGCTTACAGCTTTTCTGAAAATTTAATTAAAGCTAGAACCTAGCACCTAGAACCTTTCATTCAGTTGCGGCTTCTTCTAAGCCGTGCTTTAATACACAACACAATGATTAACGTTTCAGTAACAAAGACCGGGACCGAAAACACGATGGGTTTGGTGCGTCGCTTCTCAAAGCGTGTTCTTGGTGCTGGTATCATCCGCCGAGTTAAAGACAACCGCTATAGAATTCGTGATCTCTCAAAGAGTAAGCGTCGTGCATCAGCACTCCGTCGTATCACCAAGCGTGAAAAGACAGCGAATTTAGAGCGTCTCGGTCTTGTTGACCCTAAAGCACGAGTTCAGAAAAGAGGAAGATAGAAAGGCTCGTAGCTTTCAGGTTTCAACTGTAAGCTTTTAGGGAGGATCCACAGCAATGAATTTCGTAATCGCAAATACGGCACGGCACTCTACTCCTAGAGTGCCTTTTTTGAAGATGAAAGAGAAAGTGCTTGGTAAAACGTACGAGCTCTCGCTTGTATTCATTCCGCCACAAAAAATGCAAGCACTTAATCGTCAGTACCGCCGTAAGGACTCTGCAACCGACATCCTTGCCTTCCCTCTGAGTAAAAAAACTGGCGAACTCTATATCTGCATGAGCATGGTGAAAAAAAAAGCACCAGAATTTGGAATGAACTCTCACAATTACCTATCCTTCCTTTTCATCCACGGCATGCTCCACTTGCAAGGGCACGACCATGGCAAAAAAATGGAAACTCTCGAAAAAAAGTTCTGCAAAACACTGAAAATCCCCACCCCGTATAGCTGAGTGCGTGATAGGATAAGTTTGACGACAACGTTTTGTGGTAAAAACCACATGATCCCTTCGGATCCGACGAAGCGTCGCCTATCCCCTAATCGCTAACCCCTACCCCCTAGCTAAAATGGCCTCCCGAATTGCAGTTGGCATAGACGTCGGAACCTACCAGGTGCGTGTTGTTATTGCACGTGAATCCGCAGATCGTGCATCACTGTTTCCGAAAATCATAGGCACGGGCTACGCAGAATCAAAAGGACTCCGCCATGGCTATATAGTGAATGCAGACGACGTCGCACGCTCAATCAGAATTGCCGCCGCTCAAGCCGCAGATTTTGCCGGCGTAAAAATAAAGACAGCATTCCTTTCTATTGGTGGCATCGGACTTGATGAAGTGCGAGGCCGTGGCGACGCAATCATCGCACGAGCAGACGCTGAAGTAACTGACCTCGATATAGAAAAAGCCATAGATGCGTCACGTGAAAACGTTTCCGGAAGACTCGTGAATAGAAAGATTCTCCACACCGTTCCCCTCACCTTCTCTATAGACGGAACAGAAGTCTTGGGTCGTCCGCACGGCATGAAAGGAACAAAGCTCTCTGTTGAGACTCTTTTCATTACCTGCCTTGAACAGCATGTAAACGATTTAATCGAGTCCGTTGAGCGAGCAGAAATTGCAGTTGCCGACACGATGGCCTCCCCCTTGGCAGGTTCCATCATCACACTTTCAAACGCAGAGAAAAAAGCTGGGTGCGTTCTTGCAAACATCGGCGCTGAAACAGTTTCCATTGTGGTCTTTGATAACGGCATGCCAGTCTCACTCAAAGTGTTTCGCATTGGCTCAATGGACATCACCAAAGACATTGCGCTCGGACTTCGTATCTCCTTGGACGAAGCAGAACAATTAAAATTGGGTGCCATTACAAACGCCTCGTATTCGAAGAAAAAATTCGATGACATTCTTACCGCACGCCTCATCGACATCTTCGAACTTATTGACGGGCATTTAAAAAAACTCGGCAAAGATCAGCTCTTACCGGCAGGCATTGTGCTTTCAGGTGGTGGCTCAGGTATTGGACCCATAAAAGAAATCGCTGAATCAGCGTTGAAACTTCATTCAAAAATAGCTTCACTTAATATTGCATCCGACGCCAAAATAAAAGATTCATCATGGGCAGTAGCGTACGGTCTTACCGTATGGGGGCTCACTGGTGACAATTTTGCCAGGCCCGCCGCAGGCATCGCACTCAAAGACATTGGAAATTCCGCTCTTGGGTTTTTGCGACAATTTTTACCTTAGGCAGGTTTTAGCTGCCAGCTTTCGGCTTTCAGCTTTAATTCAGAAAAACTGAAACTCCCCAAGGGGACTGCGATTTTCTAATTGCTATGCAATAACAAAACCGGGAGCCTGGCAGCTGACACCTGGAAGCTTAAGATAGTCTCTAGTTTTTAGATACAAAAAGAAAAGAAAGTCAAATGTTGCAACGAGAGTTCATTTTCTCTATGATGAGGCAACTAGTTAATAACCTCTCAAAAAAACCATGCCACAGGTACATTCAGAAATGGAGTCATCAGCCCGCATTCGTGTCGTCGGTATCGGCGGTTCCGGTAAGAACGCCATCAATCACATGGTCACCTCAAAAGTGAAAGGGGTTGATTTCATCGTCATAAACACAGACGCACAAGACCTTCAACAGTCATCTGCAAAAGCAAAAATTCATATTGGTAAAAACCTTACACGAGGACTTGGCGCAGGAATGAACCCTGCAGTTGGAAAACGTGCCGCTGAAGAAACACAATCTGAAATACAAGATGCACTTCGTGGTTCCGACATGGTCTTCATCGCAGGAGGTATGGGTGGAGGCACCTGCACCGGCGCCGCACCTGTGGTTGCAAAAATTGCAAAAGAAACTGGTGCACTCACCGTTGCCGTTGTCACAAAACCGTTCTCATTTGAAGGTCAACAGCGCATGCGCCTCGCAGAGCAAGGGCTCGATGAACTTCGCAAAGAAGTAGACGCATTAATTGTTATTCCAAACGACCGCTTGCTCGCTGTTGTTGATCAAAACACAACGGTTAGAAGTGCATTCGCACTCTGCGACGAGGTATTGCGACAAGCAGTCGAAGGTGTGTCTGACCTCATCACCACGCCAGGCAATATCAATCTCGACTTCGCCGACATCAAATCAATTATGGAGGACGCAGGTTCAGCACTCATGGGTGTTGGTATTGCTCAGGGAGATAAGCGTGCTGAAGAAGCTGCTCGCATGGCTATCAATTCCCCACTTCTCGATATCTCTATCAATGGTGCAAAAGGCGTACTGCTTTCAATTGCTGGCGGAGAAGACCTCGGACTCCTTGAAGTACAAGCAGCTGCGCATATCGTTACGGAGTCAATCGACAAGAATGCAAAAGTTATCTTTGGTACTTCGAAGGACGAGCGTCTGAAGAAGGGTGAAGTTCGTGTCACTGTCATTGCAACAGGTTTTCCTGAGGAAACAGGGGGCCACACAGGTCAGCCTCTCTTCCAGCTCGGCGTAAAGAAGGAAAAGAAAGAGGAAGAACCAATGGGAAAGATATACAACACGGTGATGCCAGCAAATCGTGAGCTCGATGAGGAAGCAGTTCCTCCCCTACGGCGTGACATGCCAGCCCCAAAACCAGCCGAAGAAGACGATGAATGGGCTGCAGTTCCTGCATTTTTGCGCAGAAACCGTAAGAACTAGCATGATGGGTCCAAAAAACTGGGAGGGTGTAAAGCCTGGCGAGAAAATGAACTTCGCAGGCGGACTATTGGATGTTATGTTCGCTAGACGACTTCCAGATGGCTCGCGAGCAGTACACCTCAAAACTTTCGGTATGAAACTAAAGGTACGAGTGACTGAAGGACAGCCTAAACTAAAACACTCTTGGGTTAATATGGGTGCCTTCGTTGAATAAAGCTTGAAGAATCAAGAAAGTCGGAAATTTCCGGCTTTTTTCTTTACTTCTCCCCCCCCAACCCCTTTAGTTAACTAAAGGGGTTGGGGGTAAGATTTTCTTAAAAAGATTTTTGAACTGAATTATGACGCACGTTCCGGCTTTCTTTTTTTATTAGAGAGTGGGGATTTCTTTTTTCTTGCTGTTTAAAGCTAAAAGCTATAAGCTAGAAGCTAGAAGCTTTTTATGTTCGACGTTGCAATAATTGGAGGAGGCCCTGGAGGCTCAGCAGCCGCAGTGTACGCCGCACGTAAACTCTTAAAAACAGTGCTCATCACTGACCTTTTTGGTGGACAAAGCGTTGTTTCTGCAGAAATACAAAATTGGATAGGTACGCCAGCAATCTCAGGTGAAGAATTGGCAAAAAATTTAGAGGCACACGTACGTGCGTATGCGGGGGATGTCGTCGACATCATTAAGGGAGAACGAGTGCTCAAGGTTGTGGCAGAGGATGATCATTTCATCCTTACTACAAAAAGTGGAAAATCATACAGTGCAAAAACCGTACTCGTAACCGCTGGAGGCTCAAGAAGGAAGCTGAATGTTCCCGGTGCTGATACATTCGACAACAAAGGAGTCACCTACTGTGCATCGTGCGACGGGCCCTTGTTCGGAGGTAGTGACGTTGTAGTGATTGGTGGAGGCAACGCCGGATTTGAGACTGCGGCACAGCTTCTCGCCTACGCAAAGAGCGTCACTCTACTGCACCGTGGTGCCCAATATTCTGCCGACCCTGTAACGGTTGAGAAAGTTCTTGCACACCCCAATATGCGTGGAGTCTTAAATGCTGAAACCAGCCTCATCACAGGAGACAAATTTGTGAACGGACTCACCTACAAAGACCGGACCACCGGCGCTGAGACTAGCCTTGCTGTTTCGGGTATATTCGTGGAAATAGGTATGGTTCCTTCAACTGAATTTGTTGACGGCCTTGTGGAGCTTGACCAGTACAGACGCATCGTTATTGACCACAAAACGCAAAAAACTTCACGCACAGGAATTTGGGCTGCGGGCGACTGCACAAGTAGCTTGTACCACCAAAACAACATCGCTGCGGGAGACGCAGTAAAAGCCCTTGAGGACATCTATGTTCACTTAAAGACAAAGTAGGTACTTTGATTTCTTTTATTTTTTCAACCCACGAGGTAAACTGCTCGAATAAGCTTTCAGGTGCCAGCTGTCAGGTTTCAGCTTTTCTGAATTCGAAGCTGAAAGCCGGAACCTGAAAGCTGAAAGCTATTTCACTATGCGTATCTTCATCTCCGGCTCTCTCGCTTACGACCGCATCTTGGACTACAAGGGTCTGTTTGGTGATCATATCCTGCCTGAAAAAATCCACGACATAAACGTGAGCTTCTATGTCGACTCATTGGAAGAGTCATATGGAGGCACTGCGGGCAACATTGCCTACACCCTTGCCCTCTTGGGTGACGATGCCGTCATAGTTGCCAACGCTGGCAATGATTTTGAACCGTATCAAAATTGGCTACAATCCCGTCATATTGATACCGGACGCATACGCATCAACGGAAATGTCCGCACCGCTTTCGCTACCGTGATGACAGACCAGAAATACAACCAAATCAGCGCTTTCTATCCAGGCGCCATGCAACTCCCCTACGCTTTGAGCGAACGTACTATCGACCGTGATGCCTTCGTGATTGTTGGTCCTGGTAACCCGGAAGACATGCGTGCAATTCCTGAGTTTTGTCGCACACACGGCATTCCTTTTATGTTTGACCCAGGCCAACAAATTGGCAATATCTCAGATGAGGACATTAAAAAAGGAATGGAGGGTGCGAAAGTGTGCATCGTAAACGACTATGAACGTGCACTGATTACAAAAAAAACGGGGTGGAGTGCAGAAGACATGCTCACGCATACAGAAATTCTCGTTACTACGTTTGGTGCAAACGGCTCAGAAATACGAAAAGGCAACATGATTATCAAAGTGCCCGCAGGGACTCCAAAAAACACTATTGACCCAACAGGTGCCGGCGATGCCTATCGTGCAGGCTTCATGCACGGACTCCTCAAAGGTTGGCCACTCGAAACAATAGGAAAACTTGCAGGACTCGTCGCTTGTTATACTGTTGAGCTTCGAGGTACTCAGACACACATTTTCAACCCAGTGAGCCTTGCCGCTCGCTACAAGGAAAATTTTAAAGAAACATTACCCTCATAACTATCACTATGGAATTCGACATTAAAGACAAAGCACTTGCTCCCGAAGGTAAGAAAAGAATTGAATGGGCAGAGCGTGACATGCCAGTGTTGCGTGATGTACGTGCACAATTTGAAAAAGAACAGCCATTCAAAGGTATGAATTTTTCAGCCTGCCTACATGTCACCGCTGAAACCGCAAACCTCATGCGTACACTGAAAGCTGGCGGTGCTAATGTGCTTCTCGTTGCCTCTAACCCTCTCTCCACACAAGACGATGTTGCCGCATCGTTAGTTGTCGACTACGGCATTCCCGTGTTTGCAATACGAGCCGAGAATAAAGAAACATTTTTCTCACACATTGAATCCGCAATTGCCCATAACCCGGTAATCACTATGGATGATGGAGCAGACCTCATCACCACTATTCATCGTGACCATCCTGAAAAAGCAACGCAAATAATGGGAAGCATGGAAGAAACAACGACCGGCGTCATTCGCCTCAGGGCTATGGCAAAAGACGGTGCACTAAAAATTCCTGTTGTTGCCGTAAACGATGCAAAGACAAAAAATCTTTTTGACAACCGATATGGTACCGGGCAATCAACGCTAGACGGCATCATCCGTGCAACTGATGCGCTCATTGCAGGCAAGGTCGTGGTAGTCGGAGGATACGGCTGGTGCGGACGAGGATTCGCAATGCGAGCACGTGGCATGGGAGCACGCACAGTAGTTACTGAAGTCGATTCAATCAAAGCTCTGGAAGCTGTTATGGATGGTTTTGAGGTCATGCCTATGAAAGAGGCCGCTAAAATTGGCGATATCTTCTGTACCTTGACTGGCGACATCAACGTCATTGATAAAGCACACTTCCCTGCCATGAAAGATGGAGCCATTCTCTGTAACTCGGGACACTTTGATGTTGAAATAAACCTCAAGGCTCTAGAGGCAATGGCTGAAAAAGTCACAAAAGATGTACGTAAAAATGTTGATGAATACTTAGTTGGAGGAAAAAGATTGTACGTCATCGGAGAGGGGCGCTTGGTAAACCTTGCCGCCGCTGAAGGACATCCAGCATCCGTGATGGACATGAGCTTTGCAACGCAAGCACTTGCTTCCTCATGGGTTGTCGCAAACAAAGCAAATTTAAAACCTGGAGTCTATGAAATTGATCCAGAAATAGAAGTTCGTGTTGCTAACTTGAAGCTCGCCTCTATGGGCATCTACGTTGACACACTCACAGACGAACAAAAGAAATACCTTTCAAGCTGGGAAGAAGGAACCTGAATTAGGTTCTAGGTGCTAGCTTTCAGCTTTTAGGCGATGCTTCATCGTGTCCGCAGGGACCAAAATGCCTCATCGGATCCGAGAGGATAATACGAAACGAAATAGGAATTTGTGCTACCAAATTGTGCAACATCCGGATGTTGCACAAATTATTCCATTAATCTTAAAGTGTCGGCGCAATAGTGACGTATACAACGATATAGTATAAAAGTGCGGTCGCACCTTTATACTATATCGACTCCTCGGGAGTTTTTTGGAAATTACTTTAGTGAATCCGCAATCCGCCACAGGTACCATGAGGCAACAGTGCGGTATGGCTTCCACGGCTCAGCGAAACGCTCCATTTTCTTTGCATCGGGCAAGTTTTTCAGTTTAAAAAGTTCTTGAAATCCCTTGCGGATACCCAAGTCCCCGGTTGGAAGCACGTCTGGTCTGTTTAACGCAAACATCAAGAACATGTCTGCACTCCACCTGCCAATACCCTTCACCGCAATTAAATGCGTACGTATCTCTTCGTCAGTCATCACCTTAAATTTCCTCGGTTCTATAGTGCCGTCTAAGAATTTTGCCGAAAGGTCTTTTATATACGCAGTCTTCTGCCCGGAAAGACCTGCGCTTCGCATTTTTGCGATACTCATTTTTAACACTGCTTCCGGCTTTGGATATCCAGTTCCTGGAAACAGAGCGAGAAATCTTCGAAGTATTGTCCCAGCTGCCTTCCCAGAGAGTTGTTGATACACAATAGAGCGCACCAGCGCTTCATAGACATTCCGTGCAGGCTTAAAGTCAGGCTTTGGACCCTTCTTAACCACCTTTCCTAAGTGTGTGTCCTTGGAAAGATACTTAAGAGCGACCATTAGATTCGTTGAATTCATTGCTGGCGGGCCACTTACAGTTAGCATCCACCACTGCAAGCACCATAAGGATATTCTAGCGTCTTTTCGGACGGCATGCCGAGACCTCGACAGCGAGGATGACTTGGTGATTCTATCCTTACAACAAAGGCTTAAAAACGTTAAAAGTAGTTTCTACCTCATCAGCCATTCCCCTAAGAAAAGGCATCAGGGGCTGTCCCTCTGCGATACCCGTTTCATTGAGAACGAGCTGAATATTAAAACTTATTTTAGGATTTGGAGTGGCTTCTGGGCCATCAATAAAGAGTTCGTCTCCTTGCTTTAAAGGAAATAGATTGTCTGCGGGCTTTATAAATACGGGCGGCATAGAAATATTTTCCATACCAGGAATGCCTGCTGACAACAATCTCAAGGCATGCGATGCAATATCCATACTTCCGAAAGAAGATCCGGCCGTTATAAGAAGTCGGTGTTTATCAAGGTTATTCAGCTCATGTAGTTGCCAAAGTCTTATATTCCCTTCTTTATAGGGCCTAACTGCAATAATCGCATTCACCGCTATCTGAGATAGGCCTGCTATTTTCTTTTGCGTGTTTGCCTCTTTGAATTTTATTTCACTTTCAACGATAGGAAAATAAACATGTCTCGCATCTGCGGGCGCCCCACCTGCTTTTATAAAAAGACTATAAGCCAATTGATCAAGGGCACTTCTTAGATTTTGTATCACATCTCCCGTTATTGTTTTGATTTCAACAGGAAGGTCTTTAATTTCCTGAATGTAATAAATAAGACGCCCATTAACTGGGTCCTTTTTTGTTCCAATTTTATATGGATCAGCTGCAAAATAAGCCGTGACTTTTATCTGGAGCTCATCAATAAGCTGTTTTGCTCGGGTAATTTTTTCCATAAGACCAAGGTCTCAACATACCTACGATACTTTTTTCTTCGGGCGGAGAGGGGGAGATTCGAACTCCCGAGAAGCTTTCACCTCTGCCGGTTTTCGAAACCGGTGCTTTCGACCACTCAGCCACCTCTCCGTATGTTTACTATGTCAGCCGTATAGGGAGGTAAAATTACTTACTTCCATAAACCAGCTAGTTTTCCAATTCTCTTATTCTTCAAAAATCCTTGCAGAACTTGGAGATTCTAGCATTTTTTGTTGGAAATGCTATATTTTCTGCTTCGGCCCCAGTCGCCTTCGGCTAAGCGGGGCCTCTCTCGAAGAAAATGAATCTTGAAATTCATTTTCCTTCTCGTTCGGCCCCATCGTCTAACGGTTAGGACACAAGCTTTTCAAGCTTGGAACCCGGGTTCGATTCCCGGTGGGGTCATGTCGAAAAATAACCCGTTTAATGCGGGACTATTTTTGGACATGTAAATCTCTATGAATAGTAATAAAATCTTCAAAAGAATTTTTTTTGTACTTATCGGTATCTTCGCCCTTATTGGGGTGCTTTTTAGTGGGGTCTTTGTGGCCATGCAATTTGGACTTTTGAATGTGCGTGGAGCAGTTGATGAAAGAAACGCATTCTTCGGGAAAAAACCAGACGCCATCCCCTGCCTCGATATGAACCGCCCAGAGTGCGTTTGGAATAAAACTCCTGAGTGGGAGACGGTCAAAGGAGGTCTCCTCAAAGATACAGAGATAATTGCACGGGTATCGTCAGAAACCGGAGTATCAAAACGTATGATTGCAACGGTGGTAATCCCTGAGCAAATTCGATTCTTCACCTCGGAACGCGAAGTGTTTAAAAGCTATTTTGAACCATTGAAAATCCTTGGTTCCCTCTCGCAATTTTCCTTAGGCGTTTCAGGAATCAAGCAAGAAACCGCCAACATGATTGAACTTAATGCACAGGATTCCTCATCTCCTTTTTACCCCGGATCCGCAATGCAAGCCCTTATTGCATACCCAGCAGGGGTTGAGCACGACGTGGAGCTCTATAGACGGCTCACCGACCCCAAAGACCATTACTACTCATACCTCTATACAGCACTCTATATAAAAGAAATTCAAGCACAGTGGAAGAGAGCAGGCTACGACATAACGCAAAATCCAGATGTGGTCGGCACACTCTTTAATATCGGTTTTCAAAAATCGAACCCTAACCCATCACCTGTTACCGGAGGTGCAGCTATTCAAACAGGAGGAAAAACGTATTTATTCGGAGAACTTGGAGCACTTTTCTACTACTCTGACGAACTTGTAGATGTGTTTCCAAAATAAATACAGAAAAAAATTAATCTTCAGTAATCTGAAGATCCTAATAGTTGCCGTAAAAAACTAGCACTCCAACCTACAGTGTCGATATAGTATAAAAGTGCGGTCGCACTTTTATACTATATCGGACTTGATACTATAGCCATATAATTAAGGATACAAAAAGCCGACTTCATTCCAACGTTTTGCAAAACACTAGAATGAGGTTAATTTAGATTTTCTATATCTTGCCTAGAAACTGCGCCTTCACGGATAATATGCGGTAGTGCTCCACGTGCGTCGACCACAGTTGAGGGAAGAGATTCCAAGAGCTCCCCTACATCAATAGTTCGATCAATGAGGCTGCTCGCCGAGCCGAATTGCGCAAGTATGGCAGGCACGGAGCTTTTAGGTTCCATATCACTCACGTTGGCAGAGGTGGCAGTGTAAGGGCGACCAAGCTCTCGTGCCAAATTCAAACAAAGAATGTGATTAGGTATGCGTATCCCTACAGTGCCTGTACCAGCCGTAAGTTCGAGAGGTAGGTTGTCCTTCGCTTTCAAAATAAGCGTGAGCTTTCCTGGAAGAAATGCTTCGGCAAGTTTCAATGCAAGCGGTGTCACTTCCGCATGCTCTTCCGCCATCTTCATATCAGAAACAACAATAGAAATCGGCTTGCCCTCTTCCCTACCTTTAAGCACTCGCAGTTTCTTGAGTGCATCACTATTCACAGCATCCACTCCGAGCCCGTACAGAGTATCGGTTGGATAAAGCACGATTCCCCCGTTGGCTAAAATGTCGATTGGATTCATAAGAAAAATTAGAAGAGGACCACTAATTCCTAGACCTGGTGTGCGATGAGGAATTCGGTCACGGATAATTTTACAACAGAAAAATTTCCTGAAGCCTCTCGGCACGATTCACTCGAATCCCTCATACGAGCGAAGGATTCGGTCACCTCGGGAGAGTGCCGTCGCATTCTCCCTCCTCGACCCCGGAATTTTAGTTTTTCCTGCTGAAAAAACATAAAAATTCCCTTCGAATCCCTACGCAAAACGCGCAGGCGTTTCGCTCACTGCACACTCTCGTTCGCAAGAAGCTCTCTCAAGTGCGCGGTGAGGGATTCGAACCCCCGACATCGTCAACGTCAATGACGCGCTCTACCAACTGAGCTAACCGCGCAAAACCCTAAAGAGGTTAATGCATATTCTGCATGAGCACTCTTTCTCTATACCTCTGCAGTAAAGCCTCTGCTCACCGCACGGTACGGGAGAGAATAGCTCGTTTCAAGAGCTTTTTCAAGCTTGCGCAATGACTCGAACTAACAAAGAAGTCTATGTGTCCTGCAAAAAGCCTCCCGCTTGGTGATTCCAAAGTTCTGAATACGTACCTCCCGTTTTCACTAATTCGTCATGAGTTCCTTCCTCAATTATTTTCCCTCTGTCCATAACAATAATGCGATCCATCTCTCGAAGGGTTGAAAGACGATGTGCGATAGCAATAACTGTCTTACCTTTCATAAGCTCTCGAAGTGCGTTTTGAATAGCAACTTCGCTCTCGCTATCTAAGGACGCCGTAGCCTCATCCATAAGAAGAATAGGGGCATTTTTAAGGATGGCACGAGCGATGGCGATGCGTTGACGCTCACCACCTGAAAGCTTTACCCCGCGTTCCCCCACAAGCGATTCATACCCTTCGGAAAGTCTTTGAATAAAATCGTGAGCCTGTGCAAGGCGTGCTGCCTCCTCTATCTCTGCCTGAGTTGCATCAGGCTTTCCATACGCAATATTGGCACTGATAGAGCGATGAAAGAGCAACGGCTCTTGAGGTACGACTGATATGCCACAACGAAGTGAGTCTTGCGTTACCTGTGCAATGTCGGTGCCGTCAATCATAACCGCCCCGCTATGAAGCTCATGGTGACGAAGAAGGATTCGCATTAATGTCGACTTACCTGCACCACTCCTCCCTACTATGCCAACACGCTGTCCTGCAGGTATAAAAAGATTCAATTTCTCGAATATAGGCACATCGTCATAATTGAAGCCGACGTCCACAAGACGTATCTCACCGACAGAAATGCTACAGGTACTTGCATCGGCCGAGTCGGCAATCTCGTGAGGTGCAACTATCTCCTGAAGACTCTCCTCAACTTCGCCCCAGGTGTTGGACATTCTATTTATATTGTTCCCCAGACTCTGCAAGTGACCTTCTATCCTGAATATGATCACGATGACAAGAATAATGTCTCCCAACGATATAACGCCACTATGCATAAGCGTCACCGCAATAAAAAGCATTGCACTGCCGAAAATGAACTGGAGAATATTATTAAAAACAAGTACGTATTCACTGAAACCCCAATTTTTCAATCCCGCCACTCGGCGTTCCATTATTGCATCCTTAAAATTATCCATTTCAAATTCACGCCTGGCATACTCCTGCATTGTGGTGATGTTAGAAAGAAGGTCTACGGTCATACCCGTAAGTTTGGTCTCAAGTGCTTGAGCGTGCATTGAAAGCGGACGACGCTTGCGTGCAAAATACACATTGATGATTACAACAGTGAAAAGCCAGAAGAGAAGAATCCACGCAATTGCGGGAGAAACAAAAAACGCAATGATGAGGCTCACTATCGCAGCGACAATGAGCTCGAGAAAATCCCACAGGATTTTCTCGACTATCTCCAACATGCCACCCCCTGCGTGGCTTATTTTGTTAGCGATGGAGCCTGCAAACCTATCAGAAAAATAGGCACGACTATGGAGTGTTACGTATGACGTCAAAGTCTGACGAGCTGTGGCACGAGCGCCCGTTGCCCACCGCATACCCGCAAACCCGGAAACCCGCCACGACGCTTTTGCAGCAAGAAGAAAAAGAACATACATTGCACAGGCCCACGCCAACGCCTCATACGAACCACCAACTGTAAGATCTGCGGCAGCATTTGCTATCAATTTAAATACGTAGGCAATCGAGGCTGAAAACGAACCCGCAACAATAACCGCAATAAGAGCCACCGTCGCAGGCTTCCAATACGGCTTCGAGCAGAAAAGAAAAAAGTGAAACGGGTTCGTATCTTTTGGAAAATCTTCACGCCAGATTGATTTCATAATGAGTGGGTAGAAAGTAGCGGGTAGTAAGTGGTTAGCGCTACCCCGATTAATCGGGGTAGCGGGGAGAAGTATATGTTTATATTTTCAGAAAATGTTTACGATAAAATTTTAACTCCTCTATGGACTGAAGAATGTCATCTTTTGCACGATGTTTCTTTAGACCTCGTGCCGATCTCCAACCCTCGTACACCTCTGGCTTCCAACGCTCTGCAAGGCCTTTCAAGGTCGACACATCAATGCAACGGTAGTGAAGATACGAGTCAAGTGTTGGCATCTGGATGCGCAAAAACATTCTGTCCATGTGTATTGAGTTGCCACACAGTGGACTTGATTGAGGCGATACGTACTCTTCAATAAATACCAATACTTCTTTTTCGGCATCCTGAATTGCTATGGTGCTTGCAACCGATTCATTGATAATTCCACTTTTTGTGTGAATTTCGAGTGCGTCTTTTGGTATACCTTCAAACGCAGTTTGGGCAGCATGAATGATGATGTCAGGCCCTTCTGCCACAAGGGCAAGGTTGGCATCGGTTATGACCACAGCAATTTCAATAATACTGTCCTTCGTGACATCCCGAAGGGACGTCATTTCAAGGTCAATCCAAACAAGTAAGTCGTTTCTTTGCATTTACGTTATAATACCTCAAAATCATGGTGAAAATACTCTCTATAGAAACCAGTTGCGATGAAACGGCGGTAGCCATTATTGAGGCTGAGGGCGATTTCAAAGAAGCAACATTTACTGTTCTTGGAGATGCTTTGTACTCTCAAGCACCGCTTCATGCTCCATACGGTGGAGTTTACCCCAACCTTGCAAAACGGGAGCACCAGGGCAACCTTGCACCACTTGCGACACAAGTCCTAAAGGCATCTGGACTACTGAACAAGAAAACAGACGACACTTCTACATATGAAAATTCTCTCAAAAACATCCGTGATGAAGCATTCAGAAATGACGTAAGAACTTTTCTAAACGCTACTGAAAAGCCCGATGTCGCACTCATTGCAGTAACGAGAGGGCCAGGGCTTGAGCCTGCGCTGTGGACTGGAATTAACTTTGCAGAAAGCCTAGGACGAGCCTGGAATATTCCGGTTCTAGGTATTGATCATATGGAAGGACATATTGTGTCAGCCTTACTGGGAAAGGGAATAGTGGACAGTGGACAGTGGACAGAAAAATCCGAAGTCCTTCTTCAACCTAAACGCTATACACTAAACACTGTACACTTCCCCATCTTGGCTCTTTTGATTTCAGGTGGACACACAGAATTTGTACTGATGAAAGAACCGTTCGTCTATGAACACGTAGGAGCAACAAAAGATGATGCCATCGGCGAAGCGTTCGACAAAGTGGCACGCTTACTCGAGCTTCCCTACCCGGGTGGCCCGGAGATCGCCGCATCAGCACTGCGGGCTAGAGAGAGAGGCGAAGACAGTGGGATTACGTTTCCCCGACCCATGGCACACGATGACACGTGCGATTTCTCTTTCTCAGGACTTAAAACGGCAGTGCTCTATAAACTCCGCAGTATGGATAAGTTAGAGGAACACGACAAAGAGCAGATTGCGGAAGCATTTGAAAATGCAGCACGAGACGTTGTAGTCATAAAAACAAAGCGTGCACTTGAAATAACTAAACCAAAAATTCTTGCGGTAGGAGGTGGAGTCTCTGCTAACAGAGAAATCAGACGTGCGCTTACAGAGTTAGTAAATGACTCCTTTGGAGAAGTCACTCTCGCCTTCCCCGACTCTAGTCTCACTGGGGACAATGCCATCATGATTGGCGTTGCAGGATATCTCCGGCATGCTGGAGGCATGAGCAAAACGAGTGACTTGTCTGCACTTGGGAATTTAAAGCTTGGAGAGTAATATCGTATTTATGGACCCTAAATTCCTACAACCCTACAACCCTAAAGAAGCCGAACCTTCTATATATACTCGCTGGGAAGAGAGTGGCTACTTCAACCCTGACAACTTACCCCCTCTGAACGGCGCCGAAGGTCAAAAAGAGCGTACGGAAGCATTTTCAATGGTGCTACCACCACCAAACGTCACTGGCATCCTTCACATGGGCTCTGCGTTGATGCTCGTTATTGAGGACATATTAGTGCGTCATGCACGAATGCAAGGAAAGCGTGCTCTTTGGATTCCTGGCACTGACTCGGCGGCTATCGCCACTCAAGCAAAAGTCGAAGGCGAGCTCTACAAAAAAGAGAAGAAAACCCGCCATGATCTTGGCCGAGAAGAGCTTTTAAGCCGAATAGATACCTTCGTGAAAGAAAGTGAAAAAACAATTGTTGAGCAAATGAAGCATGTGGGAGCATCGCTCGATTTTTCGAGGTACGCCTACACCATGGATGACCGCCGATACCACGCCGTCATGGAGGCTTTTGTGCGAATGTACAACGCCGGTCTCATCTATAGAGGTAGCCGGATTGTGAACTGGGATCCTAAACTTCAAACAACCGTTTCAGACGACGAGATGGACTACGTCGAAGAGTCTGTTCCCTTCTATTACTTCAAATACGGCCCTTTTGTTATAGGCACCGTGCGTCCCGAGACAAAATTTGGCGATAAATACGTCGTCATGCATCCTGATGATGCTCGTTACAAAGAGTGGAAACACGGACAAACTATAGATCTTGAATGGATTAACGGACCCATCACGGCAACCATCATTAAAGACGACGCGGCCGATATGGAGATGGGCTCTGGCGTCATGACCATCACGCCTGCACATTCACAGGTGGACTTCGAAATCGCAAAACGTCACAACCTTGATATAGAACAAGTCATAGATGATCGTGGCATCCTCCTCTCTATCGCAGGTGAGTTAGCAGGGCAACACATCAAGAAAGCGAGACCGCTCATCATTGAAAAACTCAAAGCAAAAGGTCTTATTGAGAAGATAGACGAGAAATACATTCACAACATTGCCACAAATAGCCGCGGTGGTGGAATCATTGAACCTCAAATAAAAAAACAGTGGTTTGTTGGGGTCAATACGGAGTTTGAAAAAAATGGAAAGAAAACGACTTTGAAAAAAATGATGCAAGAAGCTGTTGAGAGCAATGCTGTCGAAATTACACCTGAAAGATATGAAAAAACGTACTTCAATTGGGTCAATAATCTTCGAGATTGGTGCATCTCCAGACAAATTTGGTTTGGGCACCGAATACCGGTTTGGTACCGAAATAGTGGGCAGCAATCAGTGGACAGTGAACAGGCGACCCCTGGTCGGATCCGCAGGGATCATGCTACGGAGACTGACGCAGAAGAAATGTGCGTAAGCATAGAAAAACCGGAGGGTGAAGGATGGGAACAAGATCCAGACACTTTAGACACATGGTTCTCATCGGGACTGTGGACCTTTTCTACGCTCGGCTGGCCTGATGAGACGAAAGATCTGAAAACCTTCCACCCCACCTCGATTCTTGAAACTGGCTACGATATTATCTTCTTCTGGGTGGCACGCATGATACTCATGAGCGGATTCCTCCTCGATGAAGTTCCTTTCAAAAAGGTGTACCTTCATGGGCTTGTGCGTGACGGACAGGGACGAAAAATTTCAAAATCTCTTGGAAATAACATTGATCCACTTGATATGGCAGAGAAATACGGAATGGACGCTGTACGTGTTTCTTTGATTGCCGGAATGGCACCTGGCACCGACAGTAAAATTTCGGAAGAGAAGATACGTGGATACAAGAATTTTGCAAACAAGATATGGAATATTTCTAGATTCGTACTTGAAAATGGTGGAGGAACCACTACAGATGCACCGTACACAGAAACCGACGAAGCACTCGCTCGGGAAGCAGACGTACTCGCCAAACACGTTTCAGAACATATAGAAAAATTCCGCATCGATATTGCGTTCGATCTTCTGTATCATTTTATCTGGCACCGGTTTGCAGACGAAATACTTGAAGAGTCAAAGCCTATACTTAAAGGAGAGGATGCCAGAAGCAAGTCATCACGACAAAGACTTCTCTATTACATACTGACTCTTTTCCTGAAGCTTCTGCATCCATTCATGCCATTCGTCACGGAAGAAATCTGGACGTACCTCCCAAAAAAAGAAACTGAGCTTTTGTTAGTGGCTCCCTGGCCGGAAGCTAGGGGTTAGTGTTTAGTGGCTAGGGTTTAGTGAAGTTTCAGAAATTCAGACACTAAACGCTAAACGCTGACCACTAGCCCCTGCTCGTGCGTTAGAATACAGGAATGCCATCCTTCCTTCATGGGGCTGAATCAGCATTAGTTGCTTTTGCATTCGGACTTGTGCCTGTGCTCATATGGCTTGCCTTTTGGCTCTTTGAGGACTCCAGACGCCCAGAGCCTAGAGGGCTTATTTTTTTGGCATTCCTATCGGGCATGGTGGCCGTCCTCGTCGTCCTTCCCTTTCAACAAGTTGCCGCATCATACCTAGACATAGGATTTCTGCTCATTTTAGTATGGGCGGCAATTGAGGAGGTAATAAAGTTTCTTTTAGCCTATACAATGGTTCTCCGAAAACGTGACGTAGACGAACCTATTGATTTTCCAATTTATCTCATTACCGTTTCCCTAGGGTTCGCAGCACTTGAAAACGCATTCTTTATATTTAGCCCCATTATTGATGGGCATTTCTTCGACAGTCTACTTGCGGGAAACCTACGCTTTATCGGCGCCACACTGGTACACGTACTCTCTTCAGCAGTTATCGGCGGAGCACTCGCATTCGCCTACTATCGAGAACGGACAGAGAAAATCTTTTATGGATGTATTGGAGTTATCCTCGCAATTACATTGCATGCGCTCTTTAACTTCCTTATAATTAGCACTGACTCCTCAAGTGCGCTCACGGTATTTTTGGGCGTCTGGGTTGGTATCATTTTCGTTCTTCTCGCACTCGAGCGTGTCAAAGGTTTACGACGACCTCTCTGGTGGGAAAAGATATTTATGAAACGAAGCAAATAATTAAATCTTAAAAGCAATGGCAAAAAAACCTTCATTCTTTGATCGACTCACTGGGTCGAATTTCGATAACGATTTTGATACGTTTGAAGAAAAACCAGCGTCGGTGCGAGGTGGTACATCCTACGACGAAGACGTCGCTCCCGTGAGCATTCCAGAGCATGAAGAGCCGGGTGCCGCACAACTTACCGTCGACGTATACCAGTCTGATGCAGATATAGTTATCCGTGCGCTGGTTGCAGGAGTTCGTCCAGAGGACTTAGATATCGCTATCACGAGAGACATGGTAACCATACAAGGCAAGCGTGTTGACCAGAAAGAAATCAGCGAAGACGGATACGTATACAGAGAGCTCTATTGGGGCGCATTTGCTCGAACTGTTGTTCTGCCTGCGGAAATCGATGTGGATTCAGCTGAAGCGAGCGAGAAACATGGTCTCCTTACACTCAAACTTCCAAAAATAAACAAGAATCGACAGACGAAATTGAAAGTCAAAGGAAACTAGATTAGAGACGATAGAGATACTAGAGAAGGTAGAGAGTGTAGGAAAACTACTATCTCTATAATCTCTACCCAACTAACTCAAGTCCACCGAAGTCGGCTTTTTTGATTTCTTTATAGAGAGGGTTTTTGACGAGTGCAGGCTTGCCATCTTTTTCAATAACGTAATATGCAAAGCCTCGCATTGTCTTCACCATCTCATAGTCTGCATGCCCAGGGAGAGACACAGGATTTGCTTCGTCAAAATTCACCGGACTGTCGTCTGCTGTTGCAAAATAGGTATTCCCTATGTTCACCACCAAATGCCCATACCCTGGAGGCATGTACACGCTGTCACCAGTTTTTACTGCAACAGCTTTGAATTCTTCAACAACGTCAACTATAGGATTTCCCGCCTCATCAACAGCAAGTTTTTGAAGTAGTGCTACCCCCTCTCCAAACAATATCCAGTAGGTTTCATCGAGATCTCCAATGTGGTAATGGCCATATGTTTTTATGTATTCACCCGCAATAGTTCCTGGCTCCCACACGGTAATATTACGCTGGTCAGAGCCACCTCGAATCATGTAGTAGTGAATCGAAGGCCCCGGAGCGTTTGGATCCATCAAGACTTCCTGCATCTTTTCGTGTGAACGGGATGCGTAGTGTTTTGGTACAAAAGTAAAATCCATAGCAATGTGGAAAATTATAACAAATTTTTAAGTGTGCTGGGACCCGGGCTCGAACCGGGGACCTATTCCTCTTCAGGGAAGCGCTCTACCAACTGAGCTATCCCAGCAATCTGTGCATTCTAGCCGAATTTCTAACTAAAATCTAGGATTCACTTTTCGCTTGGATTGATACCAAACTTCTTCAAAAACTCTTGGAACTGAGAGAAGTCAGCAGTCGTGCTACTGCTGACACTATCCGCCGTCTGCTGAACCTTCTGGTACGTATCGAGGAACCCTTGAAGGTAGGGCTGGACATAAAGCCACGTGAGGTACGGTATAACCACAAACACAATAATCCAAAAAATAAACTTAACGATACCTCCAACAAATGCGTCACGACGCATAGCTTTGAGCATCTTATTGTTCTCCTTAGTAAGGTCGTACATTTCGCTCAATTTTTGTTCGTCCATGCAAAAAAGTATAGCACCGTGTTAGACTAGGGCACGCAACAAATTAACATGCCCTCTTAGTTCAATGGATAGAACGGAGGTTTCCTAAACCTTAAATTCAGGTTCGACTCCTGAGGAGGGCACAAAAGACAGAAATATCTTCCCTGCGGAAGATTTTCTGCTTTTGTGCCTGCCACAGCAATGTTTTTGTTTGAGTGGAACGAAAGGCAAAAACTGCGAGGCGGGGTCGAGAAATTTTTCTGTCAGGAAAAATATTCGTGACCACACTTCGACTCGCAGACTCGCTCAGTGTAAACACACGAGCGAAGCACAAAAAAACCCGCCCCCCAAGGGGACTGCGATTTTCTAAGTGCTGTGCACTAACAAAATCGGGAGCATATGGCGGGTTTTTGGACTACTCGGTGATGTTCAGGAGCTCTGAAAGCTTTTCTTTGTCGAAACCAATAACAACGTCGTCCCCTATTACTGTAACGGGCACGCCCATCTGGCTAGTGATACTGAACATCTCTTGTCTCTTTTCCAAGTCCTTCGATACATCGTAGTTCGTGTACTCTATACCTTTCTCGGCAAAGAAATCCTTTGTCATTTGGCAGAAATGGCAGGTTGGCGTTGAGTATATAGCGACGGTCTTTTGCTGTGTTGGTTGATCCATAATTTTTCTATTTTTAAGTCTGAGTAGTATAGCACTCATCAAAAAGCCCGCCACTTTTTATTTGTATCTAAATCATTCGGATAATCTAAATTGTACTTATGGTTATTAAACAAAAACATCGTCTGCTTTCACAGACGATGTTTTTGTTCAGAAAGACCGTTAGTTAGCCCTTATATCCGACATATACTTCTACAGAGGAAGCACTGTAGCCTGGAAATACGAAATTACCATACAGTTCTCCGTCAGATGCCCTATAGAGCCCAGTAAGCCACTGCTTGATCTGGTTAAACGATTCACCCGAGCTCTGATAAGCATAGTAATACTGTCCATCGGTATCATATGAGTGATATTCAACCTGCGTACCGGACGGAACATTCGTGACTCGCGATTTATGATAGCCTGTCACGATTATTTTGCTGATGATTACATTGCTCGGGACCGAGAGCACCCAATTGACCGGCTCGTACGAGGTGAGGACAAGGTCACGACTCTGCCCAGTATCGCCAGTCACTTTCACATTCACCGTCCCTTCGGGGTGAAAGTTATATGAATGCTGAACGCCTGAAGGGTATGACCCTTCATAGACGCCCACTGCAGTCACCCCACGGATGGACGATTCAAGGTATACCGTCACTTGTTTAGTATTCATCGGCGATCCGTCTTTGGCGCCAGCACTACAGGTCAGAGTGTATGTCGCTGTAAGAGCTGGCGTATAGCTAATGGAACCGCTTGCACCACTGGTAGAACCTGAGGTGAGGTGGATTTGTTGATTGGAGCTTGTCAAAGCCGAGATGTCACACCCGCCACCGTAATACGAAATGTCGTTGTCTGTGAGGTTTGAACTCCACGAGAGCACAATGGGCTGACCAGATGACACCGACGTTTGCGAAGCAGTGAACGAATTAATCACTACTGAGTTTGTTTGCTGCTGTCCTACATAGACCGTTGCCTGTGCTGATGCACTTGACGAACCATCTTTCCCACCTGAAGAACACAGGAGCGTGTACTTCGCCGTCGCTGGTGCGACATACGTGACTGAGCCGCTTGCACCTACAAATCCTGAAGTGACATTGAGTGCAACGTTATTTTGGGTAACGCCTTCAATGTTGCATCCGCCTCCATAGACAGAGATATCATTTTGGCTCAAGTTTGAGCTCCACGTGAACAGTATCGCTTGTCCTGCACTCACCGTCGTTGGTGAGGCACTGAATTGACTAATCGTGACGGATTGTGTCTGCACATCCGAGCCAGTTTGGAATGCCTTACTCTCCAGTATCGTTGTTGAAGGGCTGTAGTAATCAGTTACGCGCAAATAATACGAGCCGTTTGGCAAATCGTTCGGAATAGGAATGCTGAGCGATCCGCTTCCTCCAGACCATACCAATGTGTTCTGTGCTGTATACGCTTGACCTGTCGAACTATTAACGAGTCGTATCTGCGAATTTGCAGGAAGATTGGCGTATGACCCAATCACGTTACCCGAAGAAATGTAGCTAAACGTAATGCTCGGCCATGTGTTCGTCTTCGGATTCGTCGTCGGAGTAGTAGGAAGTGGCTTGGTTGGCATCGGTGTCGTATACGATGGCGACGACGTATTTCCACATCGCTTTGCAAATGCTGCACGTGTCATTGATCCGACAACGCCGTAGCCATTTGTCTCCGGACTTCCCGATGAGACGACACCATTCTGCACTTGCCAGCGCTGCACGGCACGTTCGGTTGCGGGACCAAAATAACCAGTGATGGAACCCTCGGGATATATTGATGAATCAGCGGCAAGAAACTTTTGGAGCATCGTAACTTGACCGCCAGTCGCCCCGTCAGAAATACCCTCGTAGAGGGTTTGCGAAAGTCCGGATACGTACGAACACACTGACGATGAGGAAACGGGTGCACTTGCCACACTCGTCGCCTGGCCACGAAGTGAAGCACTTACATTACCGATAACCGAAGTGTCAGCACCGAACGAACTCAAAAGACCGAGAATCGACTGAATCTGATCTTCGGAGAGCGAAGCTGCCTGAGCCGGGGCAACTGTGCCAGCAAACAAAAGAACCGCAATTACTGGAACAAAAAATTTAGCTTTCCACATATTTTTGATACTGGATTTAAATATAAAAATCCGAGGGTAATCGAATTTATTTTGACAATATCACAATTATATTGTTTATACAATTCATGTGGACAACAAATTCGATTGCCTTGTATGTGGTGGCACGCAAAATTTTCCCAAAAGTAGACTATGCTTTTACGCCTTGTACATTCATCAGAAAATTGAGTTAAGCAACTGCTCTGGTGTCATGCCAGTTATGAATGAGGCCAGAAACAGAAGAAGGAATGCAGCAGTCACAATTCCTGCCACTATCAGGTAGATTGATGGTTTGAACAACCCCTTTGTGCTTGGTAAAACTTCGGCCAGCTCATAGTGAACCGAATCCCCCACCATACGACTATGATATTCACGTACTTCACGAAGCACAGTATCGATGCTCCCCGGGAGAAGAAGTCCGGTAATAAAAACGTGTCCTTGCCGTTGTTTTTCAATGAGCGGATCCTTGGCATTCTTTGCATCAATTTTTTCAAATACTGTCTGAGCAACTTCGAATGCAACACCAGCTTCACGTGGCTGTCTTAAATAAATTCCAAGGTACGCCATCTTGTGTTCGCTCAACCCGAAACGACTCTTCTGGCTGAATGTTTGAACAACCTTTTCAAACCGCTCTATATTACTCCACGAGATTGTTTGCTTTGACAAGAAGTGTGGCTGTACGAACACACCCCCGGCATCGAGCCTCAGTACTGTCCGACTGCTGACCGATAGAACAGCACCGATTACACCAAACAGGATGCCGATTGGTCCAATTACATACCCAATCCACTTACCGTCTGTGTAGGCCGCATACATAATTAATACCCCAACCCCGATGAATGCAAGCGCACATAACACTATAACGGCCTCTTTCCAAAACGGCGTCTTGTATACGAGCGTCGTGTGCATGCCTCAAGTGTACAGCACCACTACACATAGCCCCTTTCACCTGACTCAGCGTACAGTCCCCTACGAATGCTCCGCAGGGAGCATTCTCATCCCCCTTCGCTTTGCTCAGTGCGGGATGGGAGAATCGAAACAAAATGTGCGGGTACCGGGAATCGAACCCGGGTCCTCTGCTTGGGAAGCAGATGTTCTGCCACTAAACCATACCCGCTACTTTCCGAGTGTACCTTGGAGAGAATTACTTATGTAATTCAGGTGATGCACCCGTTCGTCCCTCCTATAGCCTGCCTAACGGCATCGGCTATTTCCGAAACGGAATCGGAAGAAACATGAAATAGTTCATGTTTCTTTCACTAAACTAATCCCGCAAATAGGCTCCTTTAAAGCCTAAAGAGCCATTATAAACCGGTCTGTGAAGAATTTTTAGTGAGCGTTATATTTCTGACTATCTCGCTCAGTGTATTCGCTTTCAGAAGAGCTTGACCTGGGATTCTGAGGCCACTGCTTACCACTGTCTTCCCTATCATTTGAGGAGCAGCTGCGTTTTCAATACGAACAGTCGCAAGACCAAACATACGCTCGATAATCCCTTGAGAAACGGCTACATCTTGCACTGAACGGTACGGAAGATGTGTTTCTTGTCTCGCTATCACACCCTTCCTGAGCACTATATATTCTGGCAAAAACGCAAAAGAGAAGGTGTTCCTCCAGAGAATTTGATACACGAAAGAAAAAGCATACAAGAAGAGAAATAGGACAAACCACGCCACAAACACTTCGCCCCCAGTAAAGCCAAGACTAGTGAGAATAGAAGCCTCAGAGTGCTCACCGGGAATTACGAGATACACGAGGATAGCTCCACTTACAAAGAGCGAAAAGAACAACGAACCTATTGCTTGCAAAAACAACCATCGCCCGACTATGGGGTACGTCTTGCTTGATACATCCTCAGCAAGATGCACGACAGAAGGGGCCTGCGGCGTATTTCCTTGAATTGGTGCGGTAGAGGTTGAAGTACCTATACCTTGAATTTTTCCAAGAAGAAGATCTTTGAGGCCATCCGCAGCGACCTTTTCAACACCATCAATATGGGCTTCTATTGCAGAAGCAGCTGTTGCACTCGCAATATGCACGTCGTACAAACCCATGATGCGGTCAAGAATGTCCTGATCAACATATACATCTTGGATTTTAGAATACTGTACATGAATCTCAGCCGGTGCAAAAACACTTTTTTGATTGTTACAAAGTTCTCATTGGCATCGTAGTAATACCGACGAATATACGCTTTGACGTACCACGCATACAAAAACACAAGCACCAAAGACACCAAAACAGCGATAACCATAGCGGGCAACAACACGTCTGCTATCGTGGCATCTAAGCGGAGTGCAAATAATCCAAGAATCGAAGGGACTCCTGTTATGAAAAGCAACAGCAATCCCGCTGGGAACTTCTCAAGCATTTTCTTCCAAAATTTCCGAGGACTGAGGGGGTAGTGCTGATCCAATGTTTGTGGAGGCATATAAAAAAATTATAGTAAGAAAGCCTTAATAGTCCAATACTAAAACAAAAAAGTAAAGCTATTCTGCGAGCTTAAAAACGTGAAGATACAATAACTTATGAACGAGACTTACTTGCCCTCAATCGCATCAAAGTCCATGCGGAGCCCTTTTCCACCCCTTGGATGCATTTCACCTCGCACAGAAAAGACGAGATTTTCTTCTAAGTGTAGGTGTTTGCCATGCCCTGGAAGAGATGCATTTTCGCCGGTATTACCTACAGTACCGATAATGGTTCCTGCGTCTATAAATTTTCCTACATGCGCAGATACTGTATCAAGATGACAATAGCGGAGAAAGCTATTCTGGTAGGGACTAAACACGATGACAGCATTGCCACCCTTGAAAGAACTTGTGGAGAATGAATCTTTGCTATTCCACCCATCTTCCGCAAGGATTACGATGCCAGGGTACACAGAGCGGACCTTCGTTCCTTCAGAAGCAAATATATCTAAGGCATTGGGATGATTTTCCCCTTTCCCATAATCGAGATGAGCGACATCAAGTGGTGTAACCATCGGTTGGTATAAAGAATGGCCTGATGCCTTTGCTTTCTTTTCCAATGCAGTAATAAAACGCATTCGAACTAAAGGAGTTATTTGTGAGGCAAGAGTAGTTATGATGGTCTGCCCTGAATTCTCAGCTCCCTCTGCTTTGATCTTTGCTATGAACTCATCCGAGTAATACAGTGCACTTACCAGATAGGGACTCTTGAGCATCTCGAGGGGATCTGATGCTTTTAGAAGGCGTTCAGCCCGAGCTACCTCAAAAAGAACTCGCTCGTGAGGATCTGTAGGAGGCTTCTCTTCTAGTGGTACTCCAAAATGGCCGTTTTCAGAAAAAACTGGCGTATCCCTAGAGACGGCACTTGCTGCTCCAAGGGCAACAAACTGCAAAAGTCTCCTCCGCGAGAGTGGTATGCCTTTAAATTCAACTTTTGATGCATTTTTTGCTTTTCTTTTTAGGAAAAAATCTTTAATCCGACGAACACGCTCGGCCGAGAGGAATGATTTCTTAGAAGAACTCTGCGCAGGACTTCTTTCTTTATCGAAGACGACAATGCGGTCATTCTCACCCCACTCGTCGGAGCGAGGAAGGGAGTTCCCTCCAAACGAGGCGCCACGAGTGCGCACATATGGAACCCTCCGATTATCACCCACATCAGTTGCGTGCGGGAAGAAATAATAATAATCTCCCGGAAGCATCTCTGATGCTTCCGCAAAGTTCGCGGGATCAAGAACCCAATCAAGCTCGGCTTGTCCTGCACCACTTTGCACTTTATCCATTGCCCCACCTATTTCACCCGCCGTCACTTCTACAGCTTTGAGGCGGGGTGCTCCTTCAGGAGATGCAACAACTTCGGCTGCCCTGCTCTCAAAGGTACTAAAATGAGCGGTCATCTCTTCTAAAAACACAGAAAAATCAAGATCTGGCTCTGTAGCTTCTTCCGGTGTTGGTCTATGCCTTTCTGCCATGATTGATATTGTACATATTTTGTTAAGTTATGTCAACTTTCCACCTCAACACGCTTTCACCAATGAAACCAACCAAAAAACCCTTTCCAAAAAGCTTCAGTGGGGGTGCTTGTTGCTTTTGGAGCTGACTTTGGAGAAATAAGACGTATCTCTTCTTCCCCCGGTTTTGCCACGGGGTAGCGTTTCCGCACCTCCTCTTCGATGCCACGTGAGGTTTCGAGATTTTTTAAATCCTCAGTCAACGCTACCTTACGCTCTCCGAGCTCCGAGAGAGCCTGCACGGCATCTTTATGCTGAAAACTAGCTTCACGTTCTTTGCCATATATACGCCACGTTGCCAGTGCAAGAAACACCAGAAGTACGACTCCTATTGAGAGTCCTGCCCAGAGTATGATTCGGGCGAACAGTCGTTTCCATTGTTTGGGAGTCATTGAGAGAGCTTCTAGCTTTCAGCTGCCGGCTTTCAGCTTGAAATTAAAAGCTGGAACCTGACAGCTGGAACCTATAAGCTTCTGTATTGTATACTGCCTCTATGTTGTTCGATAAAAAACACAAAGGGAAGGTCCAAATAGTGTGGAGCGTAGTGGCGGTCTTGGTTATTGCGAGCATGATTTTGCTCTATTTCCCAGTCTTTAATTAGTCCAGAGTACTGAAATTAGTTCAGAGTACTGAGTTTAGAGTCCAGAGTTGATTGAAAAACTAGGAACTAGGAACTCTAAACTAATTCGAGTCCGGTTTTACCATCCTGAGAAAAACCTCCGGGGGAATTTGCACCTTGGCGTGTCCTCCTCGACGTTCTTTTCCTCTCTTCTGCTTTTCAAGCACTTTTTTCTTTCTCGAAACATCGCCTCCATACAAACCACTCGTCACATCTTTACGTATCGCCGAAAGTGAACGTGAGGCAATAATGCGTCCTCCGGCTTGCGCTTGTATTTTCAAAACAAATTGCTGACGTGGAAGGGTGTTTGAGAGTTTTTCAACAAACGCTCGTGCCTCCTCTTCAACTCGACGCGTCGATACAATACGTGAGAACGCCGGCACTAATTCTTCGGCCACTAAAATATCGAGCCTTGCAACATCGGCAGAACGGAAGTCGCCAAACTCATAGGAGAGTGAGGCAAAACCTGAAGACACACTTTTCAATCGGTCGAAAAATCCTCGCATCAATTCACGAAGTGGCATTTCAGCTTTAATAAGAAGCCTGTCGTCTCCATACCCCGACAAACCAAAAAGGTCAGCTGAATGTATCGTCGCCTCATACTCATACAAAAGTTGTGTCATGGGTGAGAGATACGTTGGAGGAGTGATGATGGATATGTTTACCCACTGCTCCCGAACGGATGCGATCATTCCGTGTGGAGGAAATTGTGTTGGCGTATATATTTGTTCTGTCTTCCCTTTTGTATCTGTCACTTCATACATAATGGACGGCGTAGTGATGACGGGTGTAATTGAAAATTCTCGAGTCAGACGCTCAGTCACGATTTCCATATGAAGCATTCCCAAGAAACCGCACCGAAAGCCTTTACCAAGAATAGAAGAACCATCCTCCTCAAATGAAAGTGCAGCGTCTGAGAGCTTAAGCCTGGAGAGTGCCTGCTTTAGAAGCGTAAAGCCATCTTGGCTGTCAGGGTACAAAGAAGCCCACACCACCGCCTTAGGGGTACTGTAGCCCTCAAAGGCGGGCAAGGTGGAGTTTCCTGCTTTTATAGTATCGCCAACGAGCGCAACTCCAGGCTCCTTTATGCCGGTCACTATATATCCTATATCCCCTGCAGAAAGCGCAGGAATCGGAAACTCAGCCGGCACTAACCACCCAGTCTCAAGAGCAGTCATCTTTTTTCCAACTGCCATGAAAGAAATTGTGTCTTTAGTCCTAACTTCACCATCAGTCACACGCACATACGCTACAACCCCTCGATGTTCCGAATATGAAAAATCAAATACAAGTGCCCGCCCGCCCTGACCTGTGGCCTGATAAGAAGTAGACGGAGGCGGTATTCGCTCCACAATAGCGGCGAGCAATTCAGACACTCCTTCTCCAGTTTTTCCAGATACTGACAATACCTGTTCCTCATCAACATCAAGCAGACGTGCAAGGGCAGAGCGAACTTCTGGCACTCTGGACGCCGGCATATCGATTTTCGACAACACAGGAATGATGACGCACCCAGCATCCCGTGCCATTGCGAGGGTCGCCAACGTTTGCGCCTGAATACCTTGTGTCGAATCCACTAACAAGAGCACTCCCTCAACGGCAGTAAGGGCACGAGATACTTCGTATGCAAAATCTATATGTCCAGGAGTGTCGATCAGATTCAAAATATATTTTGAATCTGAGCTTTCAGCTTTGAGCTTTGAGCTTTCAGGGAGGTCTGAATCCCCTCTACCCTCTACGCTCTGCCCTCTACGCTCTGGATGGTACTCCATCCTCACAGGTTGCATTTTTATAGTAATGCCACGTTCTCGCTCCAAATCCATTTGGTCCAAAACCTGCTCACGCATCTTGCGTTGGGGCACGGTATTAGTAACCTCAAGCATGCGATCAGCTAAGGTGCTTTTACCATGATCAATATGTGCAATGATAGAAAAGTTACGAATGTTTTTCATAAAGCAATGCTCTGAAGTATAGAGTGTGTGCGAGAAACGTGAGACATTACGCTTTCAATCCTTTCTTGAAGAAATGGAGTAGCGCTCCATGTATCTCCTTTAGTTCCTGACTTTTGAGAACGAAAAGGACAAGAAGCCACAAGAGACCTCCAACAATGCCAGCACTCAGTCCTTGAGTGAAGATACCGAAGAATGTAGTCGTCGGCAATAGCGGAGCCGAAAACTGCAACACTCCGTATGCACCCGTGGCTGCTATCACTGATGCTGCAAAAGATGTGCCGAGTGTATGCCACACCCGTGCCTCGAAGCCAAAACGACGTGCGAAGAGATAGCCGAAAGTGCACGCAACCATAAGCATTACAAGAGAATAGACAATAGGAATCATGAGGATGGCAGTTCCTGGCACATCTGCTACCCGAAAGAGATCTTCAATAAAAAATCGTGGCATTTCTGCTGAAGCAAGCCACACCACAGCGATATAGGCACCCGCACCTGCAACAATAGCGCCTCCTACGTTTACCACAATAGGAACAAGGGTCGAGTGTGCAGCGTAGTAACTCCGAGAAAATATGAGTATAACTGATTGTGCGATCAGAGAAAACGCAAAACACGCAAGCACAGCAGCGGTGAGCCTCGTGTCATCCCATGAAAATGCTCCAGTGCCAAGAATAATGCGCACGATATGCGCACGGAGAACAATGATGAGCGTAATGGCGGGGAATGTCCAAAAGACGATATGTCGAACGCCTGCCCATACCTCTCGCATAAAAAGCTCCGTATTGCCTTTTGCTATTAATGCGGAGAGTGCTGGGAAAATTGCAGCAGCATAAGAAACACCAATGATGGTAAGCGGGACTGATTGCAAATTAAACGCAAAAGCAAGTGTTGAAACGGTACCCGCTGCGGTTAATGATGCAATCGAAGCAAACACTAACAGCAATACCTGCTGAGATGAAAGTGCAAGCGCACGGGGCATCGAAGGCAGGGCAACTTCAACAATAGACGCACGGAGTGAATTCCATGAGGGGCGCACGATGTGCCTGGCGTGCCCGAGTATCGGGATAATTTGTGCAGACACATGCAAAAGCGCACCAAGTGCCACGCCCCACGCAAGACCTGTAATGCCGAACTGCGGATATAGGAAGAGTGCCCCCGCAATAATACCGACGTTGTAAAGAATCGGGGCAAGCGCAAATATGATGAACTGTCTGAGGACCTGCACTACAGATGTGGCTATTGAGGAAAGACCCAATAGCACCGGCTGAACCAGCATGATGCGGGAAAGAAGTATCGTACTTGCAAGAGTCTCCGGAGGAAACCCCGGAAAAAGAAACGGTACGATTGTAGGCATCGCAAAGAAAAGAATGCCACACACCACAATCGCACTTACACCAAACGCAAGCAGAACATTCCCCACAATGACTCCTTGAGCATCTTTATCCTTTCCTGAGAGAAGCGGCACCAAAGCAAAGGACGAAACAAAAAGCGTTAAGAAAGCAAACAGAAGATCCGGAATCCTGAATGCCGCAAAATATGCATCTAAGGTGGGGCCTGCACCAAAAAGATGTGCAAACGTCCGATCTCGCACGAGTGCCAATACCTGCGAGAGTATAGAAAAACCCGCAAGCACATACGCTGCTTCATGAAGGCCTCGAATTGGCCGGGTCATCACCCCGAGGACAGTGCGCACCATAGATAAACCCGTTCCCTTCCAGACTTATGTGCTGGCTGGAGTTTGTTCAGCTGGTGTAACGGTCCCGCCCTCAAAAGGATTCTCACCTTTCTCGAGTGCATCTATGACCTGACGCAGAGGTGCGTTATCGGGATTCTTTTCTTGCAAGCCTTTGAATAGAGTGAGCGCCGCGTCAGTTTTACCCAAGAGCACATCAGCTTGCCCTAAGAAAAACGTTGCGTTCGCAAAGTCTGGGGTAATGGCGAGCGCAGACATAAACGAGGAGGCGGCATCTTCATAGTGTTTTGCTTCGAGCTGTAAAAGCCCAAGTTGATAGAGCAAAGAAGAATCCTGAGGAGTAAATACAATCGCCGCCTTGACTGAAGCAATAGCATCTTCAATCTTTCCTTCATTGAGCGAAAGCTGTGCCAACAACAGAATTGCTGGGGTGTAATCGGCCTTCTTTGCAACTGCTGCAAGCGCAAAGGTCCGTGCACCTGCGGTGTCCTTCTTGAAAGCCTTCAAGCTTGCGAGGTGATAATCAACTTCGGGACCTCCTGGGTTGCGTTTCCGTGCCTCCTCAAGAGCTTCTATCGCCTTATCCTCTGCGCCATCAATACCAAGCGGAACGACTGCCTCATACACAGATGCTCGTGACATCCAGTTAGAAAAACTCAGCGGATTTGCATTCACGGCTGCAGTGCTGGCAGTAACCGCATCCGACAAGCCTGCCTGGAACGCATCTTGCGTTGCCTTATCAGAGCCACCCTTCTCTACTAGTGCATTTAACTTAGCGAGGGCAAGTGAAGTAAGCATACGATAATAACGATCTTGAGGAGAAAGAGTTACTGCGGAAACTGCCGAAGCTATCGCACCATCGATGTCACCTGCGTTCGAGCGAGCAATTGTCTGCCCTTCTTGTAGAACACTTGCGTACACTGCGCCAGTGCCGTATGCAGCTACCAGAGAGAACACCAACGTCACTGCAACCACCAAAACCGAGAGAAATCCGAGACGTGGACTCTGCGAAAATACAACATGTACTGGACGAGCAAGCGCACTTCCTTTCAAAGATGCAACGAAGAGACCTATGAAGAGGAATAAGAGCAAGCTGAGACCTTGGCTTGGCACATAAAATATATGAGCAATGATCAGGAATGTTGAAGCAAGAGAGGTTGCGGCTATCAGGAAATAGGACCTATCTTCCCCAGCAGGTACCGTAAGCAGTGCTCGAGTGGCTGTGTACAAAAACCAGCAGATAAACACCAACCACGCAAGACCCACAAGAATACCTCCGGTAATCAGCGCAGTTGGAATAGCTCCGAATCCTGAGTTAAATTCAACATTCCAAAACTGCGTCGCTACAATTGCTGGCTGACGGGCAACAAGCCAAGACTGCGCAAACGTATTTGGTCCGGAACCTAAAAATGCATTCTTCTCATACACGTGTTCCAGAACACCGAGTGTCCCTTGTACTGATGGTCGTACTTCCAAAGAATCTACCTTGAAATTGCCTTGGAGAGCCGTACTCAATCCTGAACCGAAGAACACAAAAAACACAGCGACTGCGAGAGTAAGACACGCTGCAACACCACTGGCACGGAGCGTGCTACCGGATGCCGTACTGCGATTACGTGTAAACGTAAGCAGAAGCATCACGAACGCCACACCACCAAGGAGATACCAAGCGAGAGAAAAGTTGGCAATCGCAAGCACAAACAAAGACAGAGCGAGCGTAACTGAAAGTACGATAAGCGCAGGCACCGAAAGTACCAACGCCTCTAGTGCGAGCAAAATGAGTGATGAGAGAAGCGCTATGAAAAGCGCAAAATCACTCCACGTACCAACGGTATTAACAGCTGAAGAGGTAAACAAACCTGGCAATAAAGGAACTCCGAAAAAGAGCTGAATCGACTGAAATACTAAGACCGCCCATCCTGCAATTAAGAATCCAAACAATGCCGAAAAAATTTGTTTTTCTGATCTGACTGCAAGCACTGTTGCAATTGAAAGAGCGCTGGCAAGAGCCATGAAGCCAAACGTATCCTGATCAAGTTGATAGCCAAAGAAAGAGACTGTCGGAACGGGAGAAAAAATGGATGCAACAAAATAGGCAACCGGTAAAATTAAAAGTGCCAGTATGAAGTGGACCCACGTAAACGACAAAACACCTTTTCGAAGTGTTTGTATCGAAAAAAGGAACCAGAGTACAACAACCACTGCTAGCGCAAGTGCGACTTTCGAGAACTGAAACGGAAATGCAGCATTAGGAATGAAGAAAATCGGCAATAACAACACAAGAGCGGTGACAATGTATCCTGAAAGTCTGCCAAGTATTGAAGGAGTGTGACTGACATGGTTCGTAGAATCCTGCATACGTTCTAATATAAACTTTATGATAAATAAGTATGAGAAAAGTGTACCATAAACTAGCGTATAGCTTTTAGGTTATGAGTTATAGATTTTGGATTAAAACCTATACTCCTCCATTAGAAGAATCTAAAAAAGCAAAAAGGCACTTGAATGGCGAGGCATCGCCTTGCCATCTTTAAGTAAAACAATTTTTTATTGCACTAATAGCAAAAATATTGTACAATGCGGAAAGCGCCAGACAATCGCTCTTTAAAAAGGGAGGAAAGTCCGAACACTCATCCGTCGCAAGGCGGAAACAATGGTAGCGGGTAACGCCCGCACACTCCTTGATACGAGGAGTGAGTGCTGCGAACAGAAACGCCGGAGGCGAAAGCCAATGGCCCCTGAATGATTTCATTCAGGGTGAGCCCTGCCGTAAGGTAGGGGTGCAACGGCTAAATGCGTACCAGAGTGCAAGGCCGTGCCTTGCGAAAGCAAGGAGTGCCGCTCGAGTCGTACAGCAATGTACGTCCCAGATAAATGATTGTCTGCACCAACTCGGTGCAACAGAATTCGGCTTATCGGCGCAAACGTATCACAGATGAAATATCCGCAGTGAAAACTGCGGATATTTCTCTATATATAAATAGAGTACATGCGGTGCTTAGGGACAGCTAGCGCCATAACATAAGAATCAAAGACATAGCTCCGAAGGATGCGAGTTGGTACCCGGCATTTATTGCCCAGTAGACTGCAGGCTTTCCTTCCCAAAAAACTGCATGGAGTGACGTAGCTGCACTAAACCCAAGCCACGCCCAGAAAGCAAGCGCAAGCGCTTCGGATATTTTTACGACGCCAAACAAAGAAGCAAAATGCACGAGCACGTACGCAGTAACAAGTTGGCAAATAAATCCACCAACAATGCCGAGTGGCATTCGCTTCTTCCCTTCCTCCATTTTTTCCGGAGAAACACCAGAGGCTGCCATCCACTGCTTGCCAAACACAAACGGCGAATACCAAACTACACCAAGGCCTACGGCAACAAACGCTGCAACAAAAAGTGAAAAATAGTTAATAGTGATGTCCATATAAATAAGAAAAATAGTAGTAACGTAATAACCCTATTCCCTAGGATATGGTACTCCTTACGGAACCCATCTCAAAACGTCACTGCTCACCTAAACTCTGGAATTTCGACTGTAGGCCTTACCCTACTTTACGCACGTCGTAGAAATTTGACGATAGCAATAAATACCACTGCACCAAGAAGAGCAACAACAAAACTGTACAGATTGAAGCCAGTTATACTGCTCCCCCCAAAGAAGCTAACAAGCCAGCCCCCAATGACAGCCCCTACAATCCCAACTACGATGTTAAGCACCGCACCCTGTTGCCCATCAGTTTTCATAATAAGAGAGGCTATCCAGCCCACCAATGCACCAAAGATAATCCAAAGAATGATTCCCATAAGCGTTTTTAGCGAAGAAACTTTAAATAATAATGACTACTTACTCTCCTGTTGGTCTAATTTGACCGCAGCCTCAGGAGTAGAAACGGTTTTACCCATCAAGAACAATTTTATAATACCTATAGCAATAATCCAATACACGAGCATCGCAAGAAGCGTAGTCCATTCGAAAATACTTCCTTCAACGTAAATAATGCGAAATACACTAAGGAATGGTGCCACCAAAACATTCGTGACTCCATAGATGAAGCTGGTAAATCCGGCGCCCACGTTTGCACCGAGTAGCTTTAGTACAAATCGAAAAAGCAACAATACTTCTACGAGACCAAGAACGTACCAAACAATCTGGGTGCCTCGATAGAGTGGTTTAGTTGTTGCAGAATTAAATGAATCCATATAGCTCGTACTTTTTTAAAAAATAAACCTGCCTGCAGACCAAGACGTTACAGTGATACCTCCATTACAGATCCATACAAATAGTCATTATCAGAGCTGGGCTTTAAGCTCGCTAATCTCTGCTTCTAACTTTCTAATATGAACTTCCAGCCTTTCGGTACGTTCTGTGAGTTTTACTCCAACCTGATTGGCGTGATTTGCAAACGTTTCGGCAACCACCATAATTTCTGTCACGTCTTCCATAGCTAACAATATGATTGGAGGAAATGTTCCTATTGTTATATCTTCTGTCGAATGTATCTCACGGGCATTCAGCATCAGTATCTTGCGCCCGATGAAAGGAAAATCATGCACAACTTCAAAACCTTTAAAAAAGGTGTTGTGCGGTAAGATATCCTCAAGTAATTTACGGAGTGCGGGAATATTCCATTGGCCGTTTCCAAGTTCATAGACGATCCTGCCTTCAGTGTCGCTTCGTTCAACCTGAAACATTCGATAGAAAGACTCATTTGCAGTCATTACTCGAAACTCTGTATCAAGAATTAATACGGGCTCTCGTACGACATCAACAACAGCTTTGATATAGATCCAGCTACTTTCCCATACCGTATTCACAAAACCTGCTTCTGATTGAAGAGCTTGCTTCGAAGTATTTTTTCTTTTCATAATCATACAGCCGATCTGGCTATTGAATTATTGCAATTGGACGCATGATACCTGACTCTTTTGTCCAAGTAGACACAGCATTATGTGCTTCATGCTAACTTCACCGTAAGACTGATGTAATGCATACAGTTACGAAGACATCACAGAAAATCTGTAGGGTGTCGTCGTTACTGTTTTTATAAAAATACGAAAGAAAAGTTATCGGTTTTATTTCACGTATGATGACCTTAAAACAACAAACACAGCAAGCGACACTCGCTCTTGCTCATCACGACTACGAAAAGGGGCTTACATCGCATGCATTTTTTAAAGTAGGCGATCATGCAGTGAGCCAAGACTTAGTGCAGGACACCTTTATGAAAACATGGAAGTATCTCGTGAAGGGTGGAAACATTGAAGTGATGAAGGCGTTTCTTTATCACATTCTCAATAACTTAATCATTGACGAATATCGAAAACGCAAATCAACATCTCTGGATGCTATTTTAGAAAAAGGGTTCGAGCCAAGTGCTGGTGACTCCGAGCACATGCAGAACGCTCTGGATGGACAATCCGCACTGCTTTTAATTCAACGCCTTCCACTACCCTACCGAAATATCCTTCGCATGCGTTACATACAAGATCTGTCGCTAAAAGAAATTTCAGATCTCACGGGACAGACAAGAAACACTATTGCCGTACAAGTACATCGAGGAATCGAGAAACTTAAACTTTTTGTATAAAAATAAAAAGCGTACGGAATTTACATAACGTTATAATAATTATTCTAAAACTATGCTCTGGACCATTACTGCTATATTAATTATCCTCTGGCTTTTTGGATTTAGTTTTAAAGTAGGAGGTAGCTTTATTCATACGCTTCTCGTCGTTGCACTAGTGGTGCTCGCCGTTCAGCTGTTGACCTAAGACATCTCGGCATCAAGAAAATCAAGATACCGACCCCAATCAACCAGACGAGGCTCATGTGTACCTTCATGCTCATAGAGGTATGTGCTCTTTCCTGCTTTCTCCTCAACCGCTTGAAGTGCGAGCTTCGTACCCTCAGGGTCTGACCACCAGTCATCTTTTCCAACTGATACAAGAAGCGGACGAGGTGCCATGAGTGCCATGAGCATATGCTGATCTACCAAAAGTTTCTGTGGTCTTTGTGCATACCCGTGGAAAGACTTAGAAAACCAGTGCGGAAAACGAAGATTGATAAGGTGTAGCGATTCACCAAAATTTCGACGTGAAAGCGACACACCTCCCTTACCTGACCCTTCACATAGGATTGCCCCAAATCTTGAATCACATGCTCCCGCCCACAGAGATGCTTTTCCAAGACGCGAAAATCCGTATAGCGCTACTCGATTTGCATCAATTTCTTTTTCGGTTTGTAAAAAATCGAGCACACGAGAAAAACTCCACGCCCAGGCTCCTACAGACGCCCAATTATCTTCCCTACTTTGGAGCTCTGGATAGAGTGCATGTACTCCGTTTTTAAAACCATCATCATAATCAGGATCTGCGTCGCCATAACAAAATGTCACCACTGCATATCCCTGCTCCAATATGACCTCAACCGGTAGTCGATTTGCGTGTTTGTTTCTGTTCCTTTCATGAAACACTCGTTTCGTCCCGGCGAAACGCCTCGACCACACCGGTGTCGCGAGCACCGCTCCGTCAGAAGAAACGGAATAGTTTCCATCAAAGTTCGAAGCGAGAATTGCCGGATAGGATTTCATCCCTTTAGGTATGTAAATGAGAAGATTAAGTGTCGCCGACCTACCGCCTCGAGATAAAGTCAGGGCTATTTGTTTTCTGCTCGCAGTGCCATTAAAAGCTTCCCCTTCCTCAACAACTCCTGCACTCATATCCGGCAATGTTTCCGGCATTACCCCATACACTTCGTACTGAAACAATGCACGCACTTCTTCCTCCGTTATCGAACCTAAAATTGGCGGTAACGTGTAGGGTAATACCTTCGACTCGCTACGATTTACAAATAGCGCTCCAGCAAGACCAAAAAAATGACTCGCAAGGTGCCGGCTAAATAAGCCCATACATACAGCCTATCAAGCTCGACACATTAGGGCACTGTTTTTTGATGCGGATTCTGAGCGAGCGAGACATCGATATGGTCATACCCAAATCTAAATACGGGTGCACTTGCTACAATCAAGTCAGATCATGCCAAATAAAAAACTCATAATCATCGTCCCTGGATCTAAGACTAAGTTAAGTCGCATACCTGTACTGAGTGCGGTATTAGAAAAATTCTATTCCCACTTTGGAGTAGAGGTAGAAGAAGATGCATGGTTACCAGCACTGGAGACGAGTTTTAGGGCTATCCCCGCCGAAACCTTGGTGTTCCATTGGTCAGGCGGTATCTCGCCATTTGCGATACATACAGCCGCACAGGAACTTGAACGGGTTCTCTTACACTATACGGATCGAGAAATATTCTTATTCACGAAAAGCCTCGGGGGAGCCGTTGCCGCAAAAGTGGCTCAAAATACACACCTGCCTATAAAATTACTCGTGTATGTGGCAACACCGCATTTCAGATTCGAAAGAAAAGTGCCACCTTCTGTTCGAGTAATAAATGTTTTCTCCGACGCTGATAGCTACCAGCGACTGGCAAATGTGATGCTGTATGCAGGACTAGGCCGTACCCGAGTGCCTCATGCCCAAAATATCAACATACCCGGATTACAACATAGCGATTTCAATCATAATCTGGAAATACGAGTAGACGCTAAGACACAACGATTGTTCGACTTTTACCGTGATCTCCTTGCGAGTGATTCTGAGCACATGGCAGAAATTTAGCTCTCGACGTCACTCCAACATCACTGAATATAGGTTAAAAATAACGATAAATATATATTGACAAACGATAAACCCTAAATTAGGATGGGGTTATGAATAATTAATAGCAGTCGGTGCTCGCGTCGCGTCTTAGGGACGATACGCGACATGATCCCGTAGGATCAGTTGCACCGACATGATTTCGTTAAATCATATGAAAAAGGGTTCGACAATATTTCTTCAGGTAGTCATTGTGGCTTTGGGCGTCGGCGCTCTTGCTCTCCTCTTATGGGAACCTCACATCGAGGGTGTCAACGCGAACGCCACTAGCGTTTTTGAAATTTACTTCGACGATCCATTCTTGGTGTATGCGTATATTGCGTCCATCCCATTATTTCTTGCACTGTATGGGGCATTTAAAGTGTTGGGATACGTCAGACAAAATAAGATATTCTCATCAGAAGCTGTGAAAACTATCCGCACTATAAAATACTGCGCGACAGTCATTATTGCTTTTGTTGTGGGGGGAGAAATTTTCATAATGCTCAACCATGGGAATGATGATGCGGCAGGTGGTGTTGCGGTAGGTGTTTTTATTATTTTCGCTTCTATAATCATTGCCGCGGCGGCGGCGATGTTTGAGAGGATCTTGCAGAGTGCAGTGGATATAAAAGCCGAGAACGACTTAACTGTCTAACCATCATGGCAATCATCATTAACATCGACGTGATGCTGGCGAAGCGGAAAATGAGCGTCACCGAGCTTGCCGAGAAAGTCGGCATCACTATGGCCAACATTTCCGTCTTGAAAAACGGGAAAGCTAGAGCTGTCCGACTGTCTACGCTTGAAGCGATTTGCAAAGCATTGGAGTGTCAGCCGGGAGATATTTTGGAGTACAAGAAATAAAAAACTAACCCCTCAGTAGTTTACTTTTGCCCGTTATATTTTGGATCAAAATCTACCATCCATTCAATACCATATTTGTCTCTAAACATTCCAAAATAGGAACCCCAAGGACTGTCAGCCATTGGCATTTCAATTTTTCCGCCCTCAGAAAGACCGTTGAATAATTTACTGGCTTCTTCACGACTCTCTGCACTAATAATTATTTTAGATCTGTTTTCGTTTTCATTTGTTCGCCCCATGCTTTCTGGAACGTCATTGCCCATTAGCACATGACTTTTATAGATTGGCAGAGCAATGTGCATTATTTTATTTGCCTCGCTTTCGGCTACCGGGAATTCAGGACTAGATAAGTCTTTGAAGCGTGTAATATTTGCAAACGCTCCCCCAAAGACTGATTTATAAAAATTGAATGCTTCTTCAGCATTGCCGTTGAAGTTAATATGAGGATTGATTATTGCCATAATGCAATTATACCGCAGGGGTTATTTTTCGAAAAGCGACAATGTTGTATACTAAATATCAGCGATAAACCCATCTTTACTGTCTCCGCACGCCCGCTCGGCCTGCATCAAGGAGCGATGGTTGCCCGCAAAAGAGCTGGTCGAATGTACACATTATTAATCAACAAATTCTATGGTTGAATCAATGAATTCTGACGAGGAAAAAGACTTCATGCGCGACCATATGCGCAATTGGCGAAGTTGGGGCTCCTGGTTTTCGTGGGGCTCCCCTGTTGGTCTCGGCGTATGGTTTGTACTGACGGCTGGAGCATTCTGGATCGTCATGCAGGCTTTGGGCTAGCTCCCTCGGTGCCTTAAGTAAAAACCGCCCTGCATGCAGGGCGGTTTTTACTTTGCGGAGGCGGAGAGATTCGGTCAAGCGCTCGTTCGTCGCCAGCTCCTCTCTCCGCCTGACCACGCTCGTGCCGTCCGCCGTGCTCGGCGGAAACTGCGGCACTCCCATTCGAATCTCTCCGCCTTCTCGCAAAAATATAATTGCCCAATGTCCACACATTTGGCTCATTATTTTGCGGAGGCGGAGAGATTCGAACTCTCGGTACCTTTCGGTACGCCACCTTTCCAAGGTGGTGGAATAAACCGCTATCCGACGCCTCCTAGCTCGTGTTCTTCTATATAACATATTTGAAACCGTGATGCTTTTACTAAAGTTATATAAGCGAGAGAGAGATCGTTTTATTAGCTTAAAAAATACGTACATATGGAAGGAGGTGCAGACAAGAGACGTGTTCGAGCGCTAATCAGCGAAGCGGCCAACATTCTTGGGCGATCAGAAAGCATCGCAAGAAGACACAGAAGTGACGCTATAGGTTTTTTAGGTGAAGTACAGCGAGCAAAAAAACGAAGCGATGGATAGTAAAAGGCATCTGCATTCCTATGGGATTACTGCGACATGAGCTGAGGAAAAAACCTGAAGGACGAGCAACAGCTAAAGCTCGCAAACTTGCAGAAAAAGGAAAAGTAGTTTTTAGAAAGCTAGTTGTAGAAATACGAGTTGCACACGAGGTGATTCGAGAAATAGAAGAACGGCTAGAAGAAACTTTACTTCCGCAGAATACGGAGCCTAACCTTGCCTTCGGGTAACGTTTTCGTAACCTATGGAGCTTCATAGAAGTTTAATAATGGAAAGGTCGAAATTTTATAAAAAAATAAATTTTAAAACCCTATGGCATCCTTTGAAAGAAGTTTGAGCGAAGTGGGCGTTCGAAGTGGTCTTGGATACGCAAGCGGTAGGAGCACAGAGGGAGGAAAGACAGCAGGTCATTGGACTATTGCTCCTTTCGCCTCCGGTTTCATAGGCGGAGAGAAGCACGGATCATAGCTACCGATCCAGCACAACAAGCGGGTGCACTCGCTTGTTGTGTGTGCAACTAACGTTCCCGACTGGGAATTTTTTATTTTAGAAAAGAAACTTCCCTGTCTTCATAGAAGTTTAATGAGTGAAGGGTCGAACTTTATTAACGCTCATTTTTCACCTCTATGGCATTTGAAAAAGAAAAATTGGCAGCGGGTGCAGTCGGAGTCGCTGGAGTCGGTGCGATTCTAGAAAGTCTGGGACTCAACATCGGAGCCGGGGTGGCTGTAGAGCTTTTAAAAAAATTAGTAGGTTTTTAACCTATAGGCAGTAAAGCCTTAGGGTCACCTTTCGTATGCACCAAAGCCCCATAGGGGTATTTTTTGTATCAACTCCCTTTCTGTGCAACACCTAGGTGTTGCACAATTTAAAACTCTAAACGGTATCAAGGAACTCAATCGAGAAGTGCCTTGATTCGCTCTTCTACTGGTGGGTGCGTCATAAACAATTTGGTAACGCCTTTCATTGCACCTGCACCAAATGGGTTTGCGATAAAAAGATGTGCTGTTGCCGTATTTGCGTTTCGCATTGGAGCACCGTAGGAGCTAATTTTCTGAAGTGCTGAAGCTAAGCCTTCGGGGTAGCGAGTAAGAAGTGCACCAGATGCATCCGCAAGAAACTCACGCTTCCTCGACACCGCCATCTTGATGAGCTGTGCTGCAATCGGAGCCAAAATCACGGCAACGATGCCGATGATCGCCATAATAACTCCTGCCTTGCTGTCGTTATCACGATTCCCTCCACCAAAAAACGACATCCGTATAAACATGTCAGCGAGAATGGCAATAAAGCCAGCCAAGACCACCGTCACGGTCATAAGAAGCATGTCTTTATTTTTAATGTGAGAAAGCTCGTGGCCGATGACGCCCTCAAGCTCGGCACGGGTGAGCATCGAGAGCAGCCCCGTCGTCGCAGCGACGACGGCATGCTTTTCGTTCCTGCCGGTTGCAAAAGCATTCGGTGCGGGGTCGTTGATAACGTACAGTTTTGGCGATGGAAGCCCTGCCGTGATGGCAAGATTCTCGGTAACGGTATAGAAGTCAAAAAATTCCTCACGAGTAGCGGGTTTTGCATGCGTCATCGAGAGCACTACACGATCCGAAAACCAGTAGGAACCGACGTTCATCACAATCGAGAAAGCCACCGCCACGTAGAGAATCGCTGGCGAGTCGTAATACCAAGAAACTCCCCAACCGATGCCGATTACGGCTATAAGGAAAACACCCATGAGAAGCCATGTCTTTCGGATATTCGATGCTTGATCTTGGTAGAGGGTGGACATACTAATTAGCTTACAGCTTTCAGGTTCTAGGTTCTAGCTTTCTGAAAAGCCGAAAGCCGAAAGCCGAAAGCCGAAACCTGCTCTTTAGAACTTTACTGCGACAGGCTGGCGGGCAGCTTGCTCGCCTTCGGCGAGCTCGAAGAGTTCCATTTGGGTAAACTTGAAAGGACCTGCAATGAGATTGCCTGGGAATTGCTCTATTGCAGTGTTGAGACTCATAACATTCGCATTGTAGAAACGACGAGATGCCATGACTTTATTTTCAGTGTCAGAAAGTTCACGCTGAAGTTCCAAGAAGTTTTGATTGGCTTTCAAATCTGGATACGCTTCTGCGATTGCGAAGATACTCTTCAAGGCTCCTGTGAGCATGTTTTCTGCCTGTGCGTGATCCGAAACGGATGATGCACCCATCGCTTTTGCACGTGCATTCGAGACATTCTCAAATGCTTGTTTTTCGTGTGCTGCGTAGCCCTTCACTGTTTCAATCAGGTTTGGAATAAGGTCGTAACGACGCTTCATCTGTACTTCGATGTCAGACCATGCTTCTTTTGCACGATTCCTTAGTGCAACAAAGCCGTTGTACGCAACAACGAGCCAAATAATAATAACCGCAACTACCGCAAGAACGATATAGAGTGGAGTCATAAAAATAGTGTTTAGGGGTTAGTGTTTAGTGAACAGTGTAACTTCTGAATTTTAGCATGAAACAACCTTAATGAATGTAACGTGGCTTTTTTTCTTTTTCATCATCCCCATCATCTGGATCACCAGGCACTTCCCGAACTGGCCAAGGGCCTTGTGGAATAGGTAAAGGTTGAGGTGTTTCGTACTGCCCTGGTTCTGGCATACGCTCAATTTAGAAACTCTGTTTGCGCTGTTTTTCTTTCTTCCTTGACGACCTGAGCAATACCATCTCTATCAACGTGTTCCCAACGCCGACCTTTAGGGTGAAAGACTTGCCCCAAACCAACTATCCTTTCCCAGCGTCGACGCTTAAGTGGGTGGCTCAAACCAGTTCTACTCTCTCCTCCTAATGTTTCCGACATAATTTATTTTCTTATCTAAACTCTAAACACTATCCACTAACCACTTTTTAATAATCCATTCCGCCTCCAGGGGCACCACCCATTTCTTTCTTTTCTTCTGGTTCATCAGCGATAGCAACTTCTGTGGTGAGAAGAATGGCAGCCGCAGAAACTGCATGCTCAAGTCCACCTCGTGTCACTTTCACTGGATCAATGATGCCCGCAATCATCATGTCGGGAACAACTTCATCCTTGACGGCATCATAGCCGGCAAAGCCTTTTGCCTTTTTGACTGCCTCAACGATAACCTCCCCACTCTCCTTTCCGGCATTCATAGCAATTTGCTTCAATGGCTTCAAGAGTGCCGAGAGAACAATACGATAGCCAATTTCTTCTTCCTTGGACATACTCTTCCAGTCAGCCGAGGCCTCCGCCTTTGCTGCAGCTTTAACTAGTGCAGTACCACCTCCAGGAACAATTCCCTCAGCAATCGCCGCTTTTGTTGCATTCACCGCATCTTCAATTTTGTCTTTCAAATACTTCATCTCGGTTTCTGTCGCAGCACCAACGCGAATCACTGCAACGCCACCTGACAATTTTGCAATACGCTCTTCGAGTTTTTCTTTGTCGAATTTAGAATCGCTTGCTTCAAGTTGTTTCTGAAGAGCAGAAACACGTGCATCAATAGCAGATTTCTTTCCCTTACCTCCAACGATGATTGTAGAATCTTTTGTTGAAATTACTTTCTGTGCACGACCAAGAACCGAAACGTCCGCCTTATCGAGCGTCATACCAGTTTCTTCAGATACCACTGTTGCCCCTATTGTCGAAGCAATGTCTTGGAGCATATCTTTCTTTCTGTCCCCATATCCTGGTGCCTTCACTGCAAGCACGTTGAACGTACCTCGAAGCTTGTTCACCACAAACGTCGTCAATGCTTCGCCTTCTACATCGTCTGCAATAATTACGAGTTCTTTCTTTCCAGTTTTTGCAACAGCTTCAAGTATCGGAAGAATTTCCTGAATCGAAGCAATTTTCTTATCGGTAACAAGAATTGGTGCATCACGATATTCCGCCTCCATTCTTTCCGGATTCGTAATCATGTAGTGCGACACGTAGCCACGATCAAATTCCATTCCTTCTACTACTTCTTTTTCAATACCAAACGACTGCGATTCTTCAACCGTTACGACGCCGTTTTGACCAACTTCCTTTATGACCTCACCAATAGTGCGACCAATTTCCTCAGACTCTGCTGAAATAGTTGCAACCTGCTTGATGACTTTATTGTCTCCCGCAACCGGTTTTGCCATTGCTTTGAGTGCCTTCACTGCAGCTTCTGACGCATGCTCCATACCGGTTCGAATACCCATGGCATTCAAACCCATGGCGGTGTGTTTCATTCCCTCGTCAATCAGCGCTTGAAACAAAACGACGGAAGTAGTGGTGCCGTCGCCCGCCATATCGTTCGTCTTACTTGCAACTTCTTTCACGAGCTCTGCGCCCATGTTTTGGAACTTGTCTTTGAGAGTAATTTCTTTAGCGATAGTAACACCGTCGTTAGTCATGTGTGGACCGCCGTAGCCTTTGTCGAGAATAACGTTGCGACCACGAGGCCCAAGCGTTACTTTCACTGCTCTCGCTACAATATCAATGCCGGTTTTTACTGCATTTCGTGCATCTGCTTCAAAAAGAATCTTCTTACTCATAGGGTTTAGTGTTTAGGGGTTAGCGTTTAGTGAAATAAATAAAAACTAAGAAAGGATAGCAAGGATGTTTGATTCGTTGACAATAAAATACTCAACGCCATTTATTTTTACTTCGTCGTAACCATATTTCGAGAACATTACTCTGTCGCCAACTTTTACTGATACTGGAATTCTCTTCTCTCCGTCCTCATCCCATTTGCCGGGCCCAACTGCAACAACCTTGCCCTGCTCAGGTTTTTCTTTTGCGGTATCAGGAATAATGATGCCGGAAAGTGTTCGTGAACCTGCCTCTTCTGGTGAAAGTGGTTTGATTACTACCCTATCGTGCAAAGGACGAACAGAAAATTCACTATCTCCCTTTACACTATTCTTCACAGACGAATTCTTTTTCGTTTTAGCCATATGCTGTCAGATTTCTTAGAACTAAAGACACGGGCCTATGCCCATGAGATAGAACGTAGTATAAGGAAATGTGTCGGTGCAGTCAATGAAATGAGGGCCAGCAAATTAATGACATACCCAACCCTCGTCAACAGGCAGGTTGCCTCTTTTTCCATGAGCGTGGTATCCTAGCAACCAGGCACTATGGCTCTCATAAATAGCCTCCTTCCGGGGGTACAAGTCATTCTCTCAATTCTCCTCATCGGAGCAATACTCCTCCAACAGCGTGGAGCTGGCTTGGGAGGTGCCTTTGGCGACAGTACACAAGAGAGTTTCTACACCAGGCGTGGAGCTGAGCTTTTTCTTTTTCAAAGCTCAATTGTCCTTGCAGTGTTGTTTGCCCTCTCGGCACTACTCGCACTCATTACGGCTTAGTAGCTTAGTGTATTAGCCCTTCTTAAGGGCTAACGTTCTGCTTCTCTACACCATCTCTACAAAATGGCATCCTTACGAGCATTCTTTCGTGCACTCTTGAGGCACAGAACAACCCCTTCACTTCGCACACTTGAAGCGAAGGCTGAACTGCTGAAACCATCAGACTGGCTTGTCCTCAGTGTGTTAGGTGCAGTAATGGCCTTTGCAACTGCATCCATGCTCGCTTCTATCTCACTTGCACTTGCAGTCGAGGTGCCTGCACACGGTGGCACATATACTGAAGGCCTATCCGAGTCTCCCCGCTTCTTGAACCCGCTTCTTGCAATTTCCAACACCGACCGGGACCTCACGACCCTCGTATTTTCAGGACTGCTTCGTGCAAACCATGATGGTTCACTTGAATACGACCTCGCAAATGCCTACACCGTAAGCGACGATAGACTCACCTACACCTTTACACTTGATAGCCGAGCACGCTTCCACGATGGTACTCCAGTAACGGCGGAAGATGTGGCGTTTACGATACAAGAGTCTAAAAATCCCGACATAAAAAGCCCACGCAGAGCCGACTGGGAAGGAGTGAGCGTGGAAGTTCTCGATCCAAAGACCGTCTCTTTCACACTGAAGAGCCCATACGCCCCATTTCTTGAAAACATGACCTTGGGCATCCTTCCAAAACACATCTGGGAAAACGTAACCCCGGAAGAATTTCCTTTCAGCACGGTAAACGCACATCCCATAGGCTCAGGTCCATACAAAGTAGAAAGCATGAAACAAAATTCATCAGGTATCCCCGTCGAATATCGCCTTAAGGCAGTGACGGAAGGTACTCGTATACCCTACATAGAACGCTTTATTTTTAAAGTATATGCGAATGCAGATGAACTAAAGAGTGCATTGAACAAAGGTGAAATTGGTGCAGTTCATTCAATAAGCACTAGTGGGCTAGTCGGAGCATACACCACAAACGAAGCGGTCTTCGGCAGAATATTTAGTGTATTTTTCAATCAAAACCAGAATAAAATATTCGCCGAAAAGAGCGTGAGGCACGCATTAGACAGAGCAGTTGACAAAGAAATGTTAGTGAGTACAATCCTCGAAGGTCACGGCTCCGTCATCGACGGGCCACTCCCTCCTGATTCGATAGCAAGTGCTCTGAAGGACGAGCGTTCGGCAGAAACACGAATTGCGGAGGCACAGGCGATCCTTGTAAAAGCAGGCTGGAAAGCCGGCGAGGATGGGGTTTTCAAAAAAACGACCGGGAGCGGTAAGTCAAAGCAGACGGTACGACTTTCTTTTTCTCTCTCTACCTCAAACATACCGGAATTGAAACGGTCAGCAGAGTTGGTTGCGGAAGACTGGAGAAAGGTAGGTGCTGAAGTTGAATTGAAGTTCTTTGACCAAAATGACCTCAACGTGGGAGTCATCAGACCCCGAAAATACGACGCACTACTTTTCGGTCTTGTGATTGGGCGGGACTTAGATCTCTTTGCATTCTGGCACTCAAGCCAACGCAATGATCCGGGGCTCAATATCGGACTGTATGCTACAGTTGATGTAGATAAGAAGCTTGAGACACTGCGTACAGAAACAGATCCATCGCTTCGCTTAGAGAAAGCACATGCGGTTGCTGAGGACATAGCTGACGACAGTGCCGCCGTCTTCTTGTACACCCCGTATTTCGTCTATGTGACGCCACCTAATCTCTCCGGCGTAACACTTCGAACTATAGGAACACCAAGCGACCGTTTCAATGCAGTAGATATGTGGTATCTCAAGACTGAACGTGTCTGGCCTATTTTCAGAAAATAAAAACATTAAAAAACCACAACATTTGAAAATTCTCTAATAACTATTATTTAAAAAATTTAACAACTAAATACGTAATTTTAAAAACAGCATGAATACACCACTACCACCGCGAGGGTCTAACCCACAGCAACCATCACGCCCTCAACGAAGCTCCACAGGCCCTCGAACTGGCCGTGCACGCCCTTTTAATGCGCTACCAGGGAGACCAGCAAGTCACTCCGCAAGACCAAGCACACCAACGAGCAGACCCCATCCTTCACGAGGACCAAGGCGCCCACAAGGTTCGCCCTCAGCACACGGGCCTAGACGACACCAACGACCACGCTCCAATAATCGTCCAATGCGTGCAACCCCTCCGCCTCGAGAGCTCACGGAGAGAGACATGAGTGCAGTCGACCGTGTCGTTCTTCCTCCACTCAACGAAGATACGGTTCGCATCATACCGATAGGCGGTGTTGAAGAAGTGGGTCGCAACATGGTTATCTTTGAATTACCACAAGGCATCATTATTTCTGACGTCGGCTTTCAGTTTGTTTCCGAAGAAGCAACGCCAGGAGTCGACTACATCCTCCCAAACACTCGCTACCTCGAAGAAAACAAAGACCGAATCCTCGGCGTTTTCATTACGCACGGACACCTCGACCACATCGGTGGTATTCCGTACATCATCGACCGAATTGGAAACCCGCCTATCTACACGCAATACCTCACCAGCTTGATGATTAAACGACGGCAGGAAGAATTTCCACATATTGCTGACATTGACCTTCGAGTCATTGAACCAGGAGGAAGTGTTTCGGTAAGCTTGCCAGGTGGAGAGCCAGTTATCGTAAAGACGTTTCCGGTAACTCACTCCATTCCAGACGCCATGGGTCTTTCAATTCATACCAAACACGGCAACATCATCATTTCTGGAGACTTACGCTTGGAGCACGAGGACGGCATCCCAACATCAAAAGAAGAAAAGACCTGGGGAGGACTCGGTCGTGATAAAAATCTTATCTTTATTGCAGACTCAACGAACGCCGAAAGAGATGGATTTTCAATTCCTGAGTCACGTGTATACACGACACTCGAAGACATCATCAAGTCAGTAAAGGGACGCCTCATCATCGGCACCTTCTCTTCGCAGTTCGAACGCATGATTCACATCATCAAGACCTCAGAGAACCTCGGAAAGAAGATCATAACCGAAGGCAGATCAATCAAAACCAACATCGAAATCGCTCAGCGTGCAAATATCTTCACACCAAAGCCAGGTACGATGATTCGTGCAGAAGACATCAATGACTACCCAGCGGATCGCATCGTCATAATCGCAACAGGCTCACAAGGCGAAGACACCGCAGCCCTGATGCGTATCGCCACAAAAAAACACAAAAATATTGCGTTTACTGAACGTGACACCATCATCCTTTCTTCTTCGGTTATTCCAGGTAATGAAGTGCGGGTACAGAAACTCAAAGACAATCTCTTGCGTCACAACGTATCCTTAATTCATTATCGCTCATCAGACGTGCACTCCACAGGACACGGCAACACAGGAGAGCTTGTCTGGATGCGTCAGCAAGTAAATCCAACATTCTTCATGCCAGCGTACGGCTACTTCTCAATGCTCAAATACCATGCGAATGCACAAATCGCTGCAGGCTTCCCTAAAGAGAACGTGGTACTTCCAGATAACGGAAGCATCATAGAAATTGAAAACGGAACAACCATGACGGTCCGAAAAGAAAAAGTTCCAGCGAACCCAATGATGGTAGACGGCTTCTCCATCGGCGACATGCAAGAGGTTGTTATACGAGATCGTCAGTCTTTGGCGCAAGATGGTATGTTCGTCATCATCGCAACTGTAAACTTGCGAACAGGCACCCTCAAAAAATCGCCCGACATCATCTCTCGAGGATTCGTGTACCTTAGGGAATCTCAAGGACTCCTCTCGGAGACACGACTCCTCATCAAGAAGACGACGGAAGATTTGGCAGCAGGCATGAATCCGGTGGACTTGGAGTACATAAAGACCAACCTCACCGACACCGTCGAGCGTTACCTCTTCCAAAAGACTTCAAAAAGGCCTATGGTCATCCCTGTCCTCATCGGAGTTTAATCTGCCGGATACTAGGATTAGGGAAACAACTCAGGCTGGAGAAACTCACTCCGGCGTAAGTGTTTTAATACCATGATCGAATCAAAAGAACCTTGGCGAGAGCGACTACCTCGCTACTGTGAATTTCATCACACCGTTTTTGCAACACATACGCTTCGACACGCAGATGGTCACCTCACCTACCTATACAGTTATTGTGCAAAAGGCGGATCGTGGATGCCGAAGGAGAGAACGCTGAAAGACGTCGAGCCTCTCTAGTGCCCGTCTCAAAAATTGTGCAACCTCCTGAGGTTGCACATACTTGAGAGCGAGGGTTGCTTTTGGCGAACATCCGCAACATCGATTGCTCGGTTCCCGCTTTGAGCGGGAAATTGGTGCGAGGACGAATAAGGCTTCCGCGGCAGAAGTCGAATGCTTCGCCAAAAGCAATCCGAGCGACACGCTATACTAGAGCAAATGAAATACTTCTCCGCAAACGCAATACATGTAGGGAACTTCCTCAGAGCCGTAGGGGTCTACCTCCCCTACTTCGTCTACTCTACATTCCTGGCACAATACATACCCGAATCTGCCGTGGGTCTTATATTCTCCGGGGCATCAATCCTTGCGGGCTTCATGATGCTTCACACTCCACACCTATTTCGCAAGTGGCGAACGCACCGGGTACTCATAGTGGCCGCATGTGCCGCAGCACTCGCACTTATCGGACTTTCATTAGATCTTTCAGATGTGCTAGTTCTTCCACTTTTTGCAATCGCTTGGGTTTCAGGGTGGATTGTAGCCCTCGGACTTGACGTCGTATTAGAGAAAATCGTCGGACAAAAAGAAGAAGGAACTGGTTCGGCACGAGCGATATTTCTGACCGCAAGCAATATGGCAGTCGCCATATCATCGCTCATCATCGCTGCAACCCTTACTGATAGTGAGTATTGGAGGATGTTCCTCATAGCAGCGGGGGCGTTTGCGGCATGTGCATACATAGCATTCAGATTCTTCTCTGGCATCACCCACGTCGAGCACACCAACATGCATCTGAAGGAAGCGATTGATTCAATTCTGAAAAACCGGTCCCTCACTGCAGTCATGGGTGCAAACTTCTTGCTCCAACTTCTGTTCATATGGAGCGGTATCTACATCCCACTGTATCTCCATAACCATGCGGGTCTGCCGTGGAGCATGATCGGCACAATACTCGCCTTCTCAATACTGCCATTTATCCTGCTTCAGGTGCCTGTCGGCTTCCTCGCTGACAAGAAATTCGGCGAGAAAGAATTCATCATTGCGGGCTTTGTCATTTCCGGAATCGCATTCATTATGCTCGCCTTCGCCGAAGGGACTGGTCTCCTTGTCCTTGCACTCCTAGTGATTGGAACCCAGATCGGCGCAGCACTCCTTGAAATCGCAACCGAAACATATTTTTTCAAAAAAGTGGGTGCCAAAGACAGCGAGCTTATCAGCGTATTTCGAGTGCTCCGGCAGTGTGGGGTGATAGTCGGACCAGTGATCGGTAGTATCGTTCTTTTTTATGCCCCTTTTGAATACGTGTTTGCGGTCTTCGGTGCGATACTTTTCTTAGGTATTCCTATTTCACTTCGGATCAAAGACACCCGTTAACTCTGGAGCATATATCGTGACCCTCGACTCCTTATGAAACCTTCCTTCACAAGAGCTTTTATTTGCGTATCAATCCGTAACCTTTGAAAGGGTAATTCATATAAATCCTCAACGCTAGAGGATTTTTTTGAAAGCAGACGAAGGAGAGCTCCCCGTATCTCCCTATCAGAGCCTTTAAAGGGTTTTTGTGCTACATGATGTACACTTTTTCGTGATGGATTGGGTAGTGTCTTTTTCAAATAACTCCCGTAATCCATTAATGCCGAGTACCACTCCCGAGGATTATTTGTATCTAAAACCTCACCCATATATGGGTGTAAATTTTCATCACCCACTCCAACCTTATTTGGAAAAAAATGATGAATAAAAACGCTACGGATGTTGGTTTCAATCATTACTTCCGGTTTGTTCCATGCAAAGACACGAACTGCTTTTGCCGTATAATCCCCTACCCCCGGCAATTGAATAAGCTCATTGTAAAGAAGCGGAACCGTGCCTTTGTGCTTTTCAACAATGACTTTTGCCGCTCCATGAAGCATTTTGGCTCGTCGGTTGTAGCCTAAGCCTTGCCATTCCCGGAGGACTTCACCAAGGGGTGCCTGTGCAAGTGTGTGCACTGTCGGGAACTTTTTCAGAAATGCTTTGTATTTCGGAATTACTCTATCAGCCTGCGTTTGCTGGAGCATTATTTCTGATACCAAAATACGATACGGGTTACGGGTATTCCTCCATGGCAAATTGTGTCTTCCGTTACTCTTGAAAAAGGTTCGCACTATCGTTCGGAATCCCCCCACAGAAGAAAACGTGTGTTGCGTCATACATATATTGTATACAAAAACCCGAAAGCGAGCTTTCGGGTTTTTTATCGGAGGATTTTATTTAAAGAAACTCTTCACTTCTTATTTTCAGACCTTACGAGTGCGCCACCAAGCTCAAAACCGCCTATTCCACCAGTGACCGTCCCGACAGCCATCCCTATCGGTCCTGCCATGGCTGTCCCTGCAACAGCACCGCCCGCAATACCGAGTAATGTCCAGATAGAGATGCGTGCCGCATTAACGAGCTTGCGGCGGAGGTCAGCTGATACGAGCTTAGCTTTATAGGCTGTGTATGCCTCTGCGTCACGCCCATATGATGCAACCCAGTCTTCATCGTGTCCTTGTTCGTGTGACATATACCCTGTAATTAAATACTATTATTAGTAAAAGTCAAACTAGCATAGAACTTACTTCGCTTTTGGCCACCTGCTTCCCGCCTTCGGCCAGAGCTTCGTGAGCGGGTGTGATGTACAGTCGTGTTTTTGGGCTTTGCAGACATACCGTCCATAGAGTACCAGACCGTTATTTACATACTTCCAATCCGCCTTTGAGATCAAGGATTCGAGCTCTTTTGATACCTTTTTCAAATCATTTGAATCAACCAAATCAAAGCGTTTTGCGAAACGCTTTACGTGGGTATCAGTTGGAATACCTTCTGACACACCATAGAGTTCATTTAAAATCACGTGAGCAGTCTTGTACCCTACCCCCGGCAACGCGGTGAGCTCACGCTCACTCGTAGGCACTTTCCCGCCATATCCCTCTACTACTTGCTTCGCTGCTGCAATAATATGTCGTGCCTTATTTCTAAAAAAGGTTACGGAAGAAATCTCACGCTCGAATACAGAGGCTTTGGCCTGAGCGAAGTCGAAGGCGGTCTTGTATTTTTTAAACAGCGGAGCAGTTACCCTATTCACCACTTTGTCGGTGCATTGTGCCGACATCACCACTGCCGTCAGAAATTGGAACGGAGTTTTATAGAGAAGCTCGCTTTTCGGCTCTGGGTAGGCCTTTTTTAGATACGCAACTATTTTTTTCGCCCGAGCACGACGTACGAGCAGTTTACGCATTTAAGGATTGGAGATCGGCAAGAACTTCTTCTGCGTGGACTTCAGGCTTCACCGCCTCGTATACTTTTTTTATGATGCCATTCGGGTCTATTAAGAAAGAGGTACGCTTGGTGCCCATGTAGGTGCGTCCCATCATTTTCTTCTCGCCCCATACGCCGTACTTCCCTACAACCTCTTTGTTTTCATCGGCTAACAGTGAAAAAGGCAGTTGGTATTTTTCGGCAAACTTTTTGTGACTTACTACAGAGTCCGTAGACACCCCTAATACGTGAGCGTGCACACCCTCGAAGCGAGGAAACGCATCTCGTATCATGCATGCTTCTTTAGTGCATCCACTGGTATCGTCCTTCGGATAAAAATAAAGAAGTACAAAACGTCCCTTATACATCGAAAGAGTGTGTTCCTTCCCATTTTGATCAAGAAGGGTGAAGTCAGGCGCTTGTTCTCCTACGTTTGGCATATGTTTAATAGTTACACTTCCATTTTTGCCTTAGCGTCCTGCCTCAAGCTCATCACCACAGCACCTATCGAATTAAAGAAGAGGAGCACTAGAGCAACCCAACCAAGGACCGGAATGAATGGGAGGAGGAAGACAAGAATCGTCCCAGCCAGCACCCATACCCAATTCACTTGAATTTCTTTCTTAATTAATTTTGAAAGAAAACCTCCCGCAATGATACACATGAAGATACCTGCAGTGAGTAGTGCAAATATATAGAGCACAGCCACAAGAAAACCAACATACATTCCAATAACGCTCACGAACAAAAGCAAAATAGCAATAGGTGTTACAACGGTTGCAATAAGTCCAATACCGGTCATCTGCCAGAATTTTTGAATCGCCCCCGTAGAAAGTGCGAGCGATGCATTCTTAAATGCGTACGTGACCACAAGTGCAGCCGTAAGCATTCCGATGAATTTCATTATCATCAGTACACCAATGAAAGCAAAAATTCCTCCTGCAACACTACGCTGGGGCTTGGTGTCCTGCATTGTAAACACCACTTCGTCGCCAAGTTTTGCACCCTCAGTAATGGTTGCCTCCGCTGGAGCAGAATAGGAGAGCGAAGAGCGAAAGTCTGCCTTCTCGCCGAAAGCAATAGTCTCGCTAACTTTTATTACGGCTGGTCCGACGACGATGCCATTGAGTGTCGCCTCCCCTCCATACACTCTAAAACTCCCATTGAGAGTGCCCTGCACGTCTACACTTCCTCCAACTAGTAGAACATCTCCTTCAATAGTTGCCCCGGGAAGAATCACAACCGTACCACCAAATACAAGCAGGTCTCCGCCAATAGACTTCGAAATAGTCACATCTCCGCCAGCAACACGAACATCCCCCGCTACTTCGTCGAGAATATTAATACTACCCGCCCCAAGCATAAGATCGCCGGCAACTGGAGCATTCACTGTCACCTTTCCGCCAGCACCAAGTAGGTCTTTTCGAGCTGTGGCAGATATGTAGACTTCTTGTCCAACTAGGTAGGCATTTTCAGACAATGCCTCAGAAATAGTAAGAGTCTTTTCTGCTTGCATTTGTGCCGCCTGCACAGTGCCAAACGGAATCACTAAAGCTACCACTGCAAAAAAAGCTAAAAATGAGAGTTTTTTCATATGCCTTTTATTATACTCCTGTTAGAATAGAAGTATGAATACACCCGATGAAGAAGAGCTGAAAGCTCGCCTCACGCCCGAGGAATACGCAGTACTCCGCACCGGTGCAACTGAAGCCCCTTTTAGTGGCGAATACGTACACACCGACGCCTCCGGCACGTTTAATTGCAAAGTCTGTAGCAATCCTCTCTTTACGTCCGAAAAGAAGTTTGACTCTGGCACCGGCTGGCCATCATTCGACGATGCAATCCCCGGATCAGTTGAAATGAAAACAGACGCCTCGCACGGCATGACACGCACGGAAGTCGTGTGTGCAAAATGTGGCTCTCACTTGGGGCACGTATTTGATGATGGCCCTACCAACACGGGGAAACGATATTGTATTAACTCCGTCTGCCTAAATCTCGAACCCGTTTCAAAAATAAACACTCCATGAACAAATCATATATAACCAGCTCGTTCGGCTACTGCATCGCCCAAACTCCTGTTACGACCCTGCAGCACACTTCTCACCGTGTCTCTGACACGCCATCGAAGTACGCTTTGAGTCTCACAACGGAGTTTGGGCGATTCGTAACGCCGTTATTTTTGAAACAGGTTCTTAAAGAAAAATGAATACTGAGACGAACACTCGCCGCTTTTTTTTCTGGGGGGATCTCCTCAAAGCGAATCCTGTAATAAAATTTCTCATTTTCGGAGACGTAGTATTCTTCTCCGCAGCTGGACTCCTCGGCCCCATCTTCGCACTCTTCGTAGTGGACTTTATTCAAGGAGGAAGTGCAGAAGTTGCAGGCATTGCGATAGCAATCTATCTCATCACCAAGAGCCTGTTTCAAATACCCGCTGCTGCCTTGATTGACAAGATATGCGGTGATAAAGATGATTTTTGGTTTATCTTCGGCAGTCTCATCTTTGCAAGCTTCATACCTCTCTCGTACCTGTTCATCTCAACTCCATTTGAGCTCTATGTGGCACAGTTTCTCTTGGGACTTGCATTCGCATTTCAGTTCCCTTCTTTCATGGCACTTTTCACAAAATACATACCCGATAGCAAAGAAGCCACCATGTGGGGACTCTATTTCACCATGCTCGACCTCGCCTCTGCGGCGACCGCAGCGTTAGGTGGATACCTCGCTATCACTTTTGGATTTCAGAGTGTGATACTCGCAGTCTCAGTGTTCGAATTGATCGGTGCGTTCATGTTCGTTCCCATTTACAAACACATCAAAAGAAATCCAGTTTGCTGATCTATTTGATTATGTATGGATGTGGAAAACACTAAAAGTAGTGCGGTATTCGGCGGGGGATGTTTTTGGTGCACCGAAGCAGTGTTTAAAATGCTTCGGGGCGTAATTTCAGTTGAACCTGGCTATGCAGGAGGAATAACCGAAAACCCCACCTACTATTCTGTAATGAATGGAGACACGGGGCATGCGGAAGTAATAAAAATAGAATTTGACGCAGAAGCGATTACCTACAAAGATTTGCTCACGGTCTTTTTCGGCACACATGATGCCACACAAGTAAATCGCCAAGGTAATGATGTAGGTACAGAATATCGCTCAATAATTCTCTACACGAACGAAACGCAAAAGAAAGAAGCTGAAACGTTTATACAGGAACTCAATGATTCATCAAAAGAAGGAAAGCCTATAGCAACTGATATAGCGCCTCTTACAAAATTCTATCCGGCAGAACAAGAGCATCTCGACTACTACGCCAGAAATAAAAACCAAGGATACTGCCAAGTAATTATCGAACCAAAACTCCAAAAAGTTCAGGAAAAATTCGCAGAACTCCTAAAAACACAAAGCATAACCCCTTAAGGGTTTAGAGAAGTTAGGAAGATTTTGAATTTTAAATATGTAAAGTCACCCACTCCTCTCACCCCCACCTATCACCCCTGTATAGTATAAAATCACGACCGTGATTTTATACTATACAGGGGGTTTTTCGTATTTCAGAGAAAAATAAAAAATTTTTCCTATGAAACCTACGGATACAGTAAAGCTGGCCCTCGGACACGATGAAGCATCGCCTAAAACTAAAATCTGAAAGCCAACACCTGAAAGCTATTTAAATTCACTAATCCCCGTCTCCTCTCGAGCACCTATTTCAAATTCATCCATATCAAAATGGCGTGCAATTTCATGCCAGATGATGTCACGAACGATGGAACGAATACGGCGTTTCATTGGCTCAGTGGGAGCCCCCCACTCCACTTCAACTCCAGCCTCATGGGCGGCAGCATGCAAAATAGGATTACGAAATATCACCACTCCCTCGCCAACGTCAGTGGTTTGATACAGACCAAAAAGAGTATGGCCCTCTGGAACATTTTCTTTCCGAAGCAGAGCATCGCTCGGCACCTCTTCAATTACGATAGCGCTTGCACTCACCTTGGAGCTAAATTTTTCTGGAACTAAAAGAAAAGCATCAGTTACTATTTTTTCAAATTCTTTCGCAGATAAACCATCCTCTATAAGGGCCGCCGATTTACCGCCGGGATTCATTGCAGGCATCTGAATATCATCGAAGTCGTCACTCATGAGATACGATTTACTATAGCAATTTCAAGCGGTTTACCAAAAGACAAGTAAACCCCTACAAACCCCACACGGTAATCAGTCTGCCTTTCCCTAGGAGCGAACGAATCGAAAAGGGCATGTACAGCATTTTTTGCAGATCCGAAATTAAGTGCAACAGGAAGAGGGTCTCCTCCAAAAGAAGGAGTCGGTTTTACGTCTTCCCCAACATAGGTAGAAATAAAAAGACCTTTTCCGCTTTCAAATGGAACAGTCCAAGAAGAGTGGTCGATGCCGTCAATCGCTGAACGTGTTATATGGAGTGCTCCGTCCATTCCTTCTTGAGTTTCTGCCAAGAGACCTGTGATACGAGGTGTTCGATATTCATCAGGCTCATATGCCTCTTCACTCATTGCGTACGAGAGCTGTTTGCGTGCATCACGTTTCTCAATATTTGAAATATTTTCTATTTGCCTGCCATTTGCGACTACGAGACCGTTTTTAATGACCTTAAGGGCGGGATATTCCAAGAGTTCCGGATTACCCTCTTTGGAAACAGTTTCATCCGCCGCTGTCATAAATACTGAATGATCTTTGCGAACTAACTTTCTCGCCAAGCTCGACGGACTACGTCCCGTTGCGCCATATAACACCACGTACGAATCAGCATCTTTGCCAATGATGATGAATCGCCCTGGGTACCGAAATTGAAGAGGACTTGCCCTGAGGGAATCGAATGGGTTCATATAAGTCGCTCAAGAATATCATCAATTGCTTGATAAAGCTCCTGAGGCGAGCCATTGTTTTCAAGATGGATGTCAGCGAGAGAAATCGAAGCAATCAGATTATTCTCATTTGGATCGTCAGAGGCGAGCTGGCGTTTTTCTTCTAGCACAAACTCCTCCAGACTTACCTGGTCGGTCATACTTCCTCGCTTGACAATCCGCTCATAGCGGACAGAGAGTGGTGCATCAATCGAAATTATTGTGCCCCCGAGGCTACGAACATACTCCACTTCGGAGGCGGTGTGTAGAGACTCAACAACAATATGTTCCTTCAGAGGGTTTACGTCGGCAAGAACGGCTTCAATAAGTGCGGTTTTGCTTTTCGTACGATACTCGTTGCCAATAGTTCTCCGTGCAATACGTGTCGCTTCAATACCTCGCTCTTTGGCGACATCAGCAAGAAAGTCTGAAACAGACACATGCCGAAATCCTTTCTTCTCTAAATAAGAGACAATCGTGCCCTTCCCTGCGCCTATCGTGCCCGTGATACCTATAATCATACAAGTGTCTCTTCAACTTCTTCTTCCAAAATAAAGCCACCAGCTTGCAAGTTCCAAAGCTCTCGGTACAAACTTGTGGGGTTCTTTAACAGTGCCTCATGCGTACCGTCTTCACGGATGCTACCACCTTCAAGAACAATAATGCGATCCATGGTGCGTATGGTAGAGAGGCGGTGTGCGATGGCGATGACCGTTTTCCCACGCATCAATGTCTCGAGTGCTCCCTGTATCAACGCTTCGGAATGTGAATCAAGGCTTGATGTCGCTTCGTCCAAGACGAGTATAGGTGCATTCTTGAGAATCGCACGTGCGATGGCAATGCGTTGACGCTCACCACCCGAGAGCTTCACTCCCCGCTCCCCCACGTACGTCTGATAGCCAAGCGGCAACGCTTCTATAAATTCATCAGAGTGAGAAAGTCGTGCTGCTTCTTTCACCTCTTCATCGGTAGCACTGATACGTCCGTAGCGTATGTTTTCCATCAGAGTCCGATGAAAAAGAACGGGGTCCTGAGGCACTAGTGCAATATTCTCGTGCAAGCTATCCAGCGTCACTTTTTCTATAGGCTCTCCATCTATTAGGATTCGCCCTTCCACAAGGTCATGGAAGCGGAGAAGTAGGCGGACGAACGTCGTCTTTCCAGCTCCAGAAGGACCCACCAGTGCAACTTTCTGCCCGGCAGAGATGCGAACAGAAACGTTATCTAGAATCTTATTCTTCGCCTGAAAATTGAAAGAAACACCCCTGAACTCAACTTCGCCATTTTGCACACTAAGCTCCCTCGCATCCGGTGCATCCTTTATCTCGTGTGGCAAGGTCATGATCTCCACCATCTCCTTGGAATCGGCGAAGAGCTCGTAGAGCGTACGGATTATTCTGCCAAAGTCCCAGAGTTGCGAGGCAAGTTGGAACAAATAGACCTGCACCAAGACGAGCGTTCCTATACCTATTGCCCCTTCAGCCCACAGGGGCACTGCATACCAAAAGATAAGAAATTCTGCGACACCAATCAGAGCTGCTTGCAGGGCATCAAATATATTAGCGACGTCCCACGTGAACCGTGTGATCTTTGCTTGAGCTCTCGTAACGCTTTTGAAACGTGCCTCTTCCGCAGAAAAAGCAGAGAACAAGGAAACTGCACTCTGGTTCGAGATGATGTCGGCCAGAGTTCCAGTGGTCTTCGAATCGGCTTCAGCAACACGGACGCTATATTTCACCCGCCAGAGGGAGAAAGCAAAATTACAAGCAAAAAAGGCAACAATCCATCCAGCAATCACGAAAGCGAGAAAATGATCCTGATGCCATACGACGATAATCGCACCGAGCACAGTGACGAGAAGTGGGATCAACGTGAAACTCAAGGTATCGAGTAACCTTTCAACAGAACGAGCAAGACGGCTTACCCTCTGCACGAGACTTCCAGTAAAAGTATTAGAGAAAAAGGTATGCGAATGACGAACCAGGTACTCGAACGCTTGCTGACGAAGTCGTGCCATGCTGTTCGCTTCGAGGTTTGAGATGCTGAAATCAACAATGCGACGTGCAAGCCACCTGAAAACGTTAAACAGAGCGATCGTAACAACAACAGTGAGAAGAGACGATACGGCAGCTGATGGGTTAGTAGCACCACTCAGAATGTCAAAAAACTCCTTATAGGAGAGCGGTATCAGAACGGACGCTACGATGCTCGAAACGATTGAGGCACCGATCAAGAGGAAGAAAATTCCCTTCTGGGGCTTAATACCACGCCATAATGCCTTAAAGACATCCAGAGTACCCACCCGAGGATATTTTGTTTCGGTCGACATCGAGCCATTGTCGCACACCGAGCGAACGGAGGCACACAAACATCCCTATTTTCAGCTGTATAGTATAAAATTCCGGTAGCGATTTTATACTATACAGGAGGAAAATAGAGCCTGTCTAAAACTAAAAATCACTAAAAACCTAAGACCTCTTTCACGAGCACAAGATGTACATGGCGATTCGGCATTATTTCACGCTCGAATATAAACATCTTTGCGATAACACTTCCGCCCATTCCCACTGACTTCATGCGAGCGTCTTCTAGTGGATATACATAGTCGTGAATGCGTGCAAAGGCAGATTCAAGATTGGGCACTATTTTCTGTGCACCGGCGACCCATATCACGTTATCGCTGGTAAAAGCATACGAAGGAATCTGGAAACCCGAAGCTGAGGCCACGACTGTCTGCCCAGCTTCAGTAATAGCGTGGATACTTCCGAGAAAATAATCAGCAGAGACACTTAACTTTCGGAGTTCCGTTTGCTTCACCGGATCTGTTTCAGCAACAATAGTCTCTTTCACGTTCTTCCAAGGGTGCTCTCCTGACTTTAATACGTCCACAAAACCAATCTGCTGGAGCGTCGTTGAACTCCCTGTCATAACTTCCGCCCCCTCAGGAATAAGTGATTTCACTTTCTCTAACGCCTCTTCTTTGGTATTCACAAGGTGCACAGACACGTTGCGTGCACCAACTGCAGCGATGGTTTTTTCAATAACTTCTGCTGAGGGAATAGTGTCGTATATCATAGCAATATTTTTATAGTAGTAATTATTATTCTGTAGATACTAAAATCATACAAGTAGGAAAAGTATAACATAGCACCACCGTGTCGGCAAAACCCTAGAATTTCGAACTTTAAAAACGAGTGCTACCTTTGGCGAACATCCGCAGTACCGATTGCTGGGTTCCCACCTTGGGTGGGAAATCGGTGCGAGGACGAATAAGGCTTCCAGAGGAGAAGCCGAATGTTTCGCCAAAGGTAGTGCGAGAGGTACGATGTGCTTTACTGTAACTATGAAACAAAAATCAACCATCATTCTGATAGTTGTTATCGTTCTAGCTTTCGGCGGTTGGTATTACTTCTCGCAAAACCCACCAGCTTCGATTGAGGACGTTGCCGAACCTGTAGTCACCGAGGAAACTCCCACACTTCCCCCTGGAGGTATGGAAACAGGTGAAATTAAAGCCGAAGTCATGAGTGAGGCACCAACCGCACGTGTTAAAGAATTCACTATTACTGGTTCAAATTTTTCCTTTGCCCCTGTAGCAATCAGTGCTAGAGCAGGTGACCGAGTGAAAATTACCTTCGTGAACTCCGGCGGTATGCATGATTTTAAAATTGACGAATTCAATGTTGCAACGAGCAAAATTGGAGGTGGAGAGAGTGCGGTGGTAGAGTTTGTCGCAGATAAAGTGGGCTCATTCGAATACTACTGCTCCGTAGGGAGTCACCGCTCCATGGGTATGTGGGGCACACTAGTGGTGACGGAATGAGTTATAAGGCCTCAACACAAAAGACCTCTTAAGAGGTCTTTTTCTTTGCAATCGGATCTATGGCATTAGCCATAGATCGAAAAAGTAATGCAAGCTTATGCTGCCCCGTATGAGCAAGCACATCGGCTTTGTTTCTGTATTGTACGGCTTGTTGCTTCAAGGACAGAGGCGGTCTGATTTCAGAATCATAGGGTGCTCCTCCCTGCCCCGCTCCACCGTGAATCATACGGATATCACGAGTAACCGGACAGCCATCACGGGTATACATACTCATACAAAAAGTATACAAAATGAAAGAAAAATAAGGAAATCAACTAAAAACCGTTAATCACTCAGTGATGCAGTTCGTAAACGTCAAAGCATTGTTTTCTTGTATGAAAGCGGTACTGGCGTTGTTCCAAAACACGAAATTTTCATTTGCATTGGCATACTTCGCACCAGAGGCGGACACGGTCAAAGGCAGTGTGATTGCCCGAAGATCGCTGAGCTCTAACTCTACGGTGTTGTCCTTTGTATACATCGCACGAACCCACTTATCTTCTTCACATTGATACGTTACCGTTGCAATAATATCAGCGCTCTTATTAACTTGATTTGGTTGTCGACGTGCATCAGGCCACACGGCAAGTGCCGCAATAGTAATAATCAAAATAATAAACGCCACAATCACTGCTCGATGTTTGGTGTGTGCGATGTCCTGCATATACAGCTTATTGAATCACTATAGGAATCTCCATGGAGGCATCCCTTGACGCTTCACCCGAAGGGTTATCTTTTTTGAGAATGAGTGTTGCGGGGCCAGTGTACGGAGACGTCAACGTAATTGTTGCCGTGAAGGGTACAAACTCCTCCGTCATCCATTCCCCGTCTGCAGTCGCAATATCTTGCGCTATCACAGCCCCCGTATCGTCAACGACTTGAATTGGAAAACTAGCTTCGAAATACCACATTCCTCTGGCACGACCGGAAACATCAATAATAGACCCTAGACTTTCTCCAGGCTTTGGCGACGCAACTACTATATTGTCTGCTGTTGCATTCACGTAATGTACGGTAGAGACGCTCGGAGCATCCACCTCAGAAAGAAAGAAAAAATAGAGTGCTCCGACAGCCACAAGTACGAGTACCCCAAAAAGAACAAGGTATTTTTTCATATGAGCATTTTACCACTCTCTGGAGGCCATTATTGACTTTACTAACCAATAACAAAAAGCGAGGCAGGTTTCCCTGCCTCGCTTTTTAAAGAACTAGAGTATACCTAAAAACTGGGGTGTTCGAGCCGAGATGCATGTTTCCGAAGGTGAGACACCGAGTCGGAATCCGAAACGTATTGGAAGTACGTAGAGGATGAGACGAGTGTGTCGTAGCCCGGAAAAATGCATTGCAGGCAGGACGGAGTTTTTAGGGATGCTCTTACTAAACTGCCGGATGCTCTTCGACCGGTGCTGAAGCTGGTGCTTCTGGCATTGCCGGAGTAGGAACTTCGTGTGCAGGCTCCATAGGAGGAGTCGGTACCATTGGTGTATCTGTATCCATATCAAGAAAATTATTTTTTCAGGCTACTAAGAATGGTGTCACACCTCTCATCATACGTGCGAGAGGTGTGCACGTCAAAGTGTGGAGCAGAAAAATTAACGACGACCGCCTTTCTGTTCAACGAAAGTAAGAGCCTTCCCTTTCTTTCCACCTCTGCCGGTGCGTCCAATGCGATGGACGTAATCTTCATACGTTGAAGGAATGTCGAAGTTGATCACGTGTGACACACCAACGATGTCGAGGCCTCGTGCCGCAACATCCGTTGCAACAAGCACCTGTACTTGATCACGCTTGAAAAGGTCGAGTGCCTTCTGTCGCTTTCCGTGAGTCTTGTTTCCGTGAATAGATTCAGCTTTAACACCCATAGCAACGAGTGCTTTCGCCAATTTTTCAACACCATGCTTCGTTTTTCCGAACACAAGCACTTTATCGAATTCAGGTTGCTTCAACAAATCTAAGAGCACATCGATCTTTGTTTCATCGGCACTTACTTTGACTACGTCTTGATCAATAGACTCAGCGGTTTCTTGCGTCTTCACTGAAATAGTAACGGGATTCTGCAAGAAATCTTTGATGAGTTTTTCAATTTCCTTTGTGAGTGTCGCCGAGAAGAAGAGTGTGTGACGCACAGGTTCCATTTTTGAAAGCATAAAACGCATATCAGCAATGAAGCCCATGTCGAGCATGCGGTCTGCTTCGTCGAGAACTACCGTCTTGAATTTTGAAAGATTGAGTGCACGTCTCTCTACCAAGTCTTTGAGTCTCCCTGGCGTACCAATGACGAGATTGTTTCTTTGGCGAAGTTTTTGCAAATCTTTACCGATATACACACCTCCCACGAAGCAGGCAGAATACAAACGAAGTCCTGGTGCAAAGCCACGAAACTCCTGCTCAATCTGGAGTGCAAGTTCACGTGTAGGAACCATGATGAGTATTTCTTCCTCGGGATTTTTAAGCATCTTGTCGATGAGTGGAATCAAAAATGCCGCCGTTTTTCCGGTGCCGGTGTTTGCAATACCCACTACGTCTTCTCCTCGAAGAATATGAGGAATTGCCTTATCTTGAATCGGTGTTGGAAGAACATATCCTTTCTTGCTAATGGCAGTTTTCAAGCGTTCATCTACCTTAAAATCTGCAAACGCATGTTCAGGAACAAAGTGCTCTACTCTCTCTGTAATGACTGCCTTGTTTACGAAACGGGAAGCATCAATATATTTATCAAACGAACGACCTCCTCCTCTACCACCGCCTCCGCCGTAACGACTACCGCCTCCGCCACCAAAACGTGGAGCTCCACCGCCTCTGTATGGTGGGCGACCACCTCCCTGATATGGACGAGAGTGTCCTCCTTGGTACGGTGGACGAGAACTACCTCCGCCACCTGAACGGCTACCTCCTCCTTGGTATGGGCGAGCACTTGGTGCAAACGAAGAACGGCTCGGACCAGAATCCGCACTATATGGAGCACGTGAACCACTTCGAGGACTCCGTGGTGCAGAGCTAGAACCTCCCCGCGAATGACGAGGGGTACGTGAAAACTTACCTTTACTATTACTATCTGAGTTATACATAACTGCTTTAATTTATTTCAATAATAACCGGCGCATTGATCGCCAGATGCACTTACGATATGCAAGCGTGTATCTCACACATGCGCATTACTATTGAAATAAAAATCAATACAGCGCCCTTGGATTCTGCAGGAAACAGATTCCTTATTTCCAAAGGCTCTGTGAGGGGCACACCCCTAAAAGCGAATGGAGAAAATGAGTACTTCTATACTATATCCTAAGAAGTCACATCAGTCAAGGCTCAGCGGGCGAGTTGGACTCATAACGGCACGAGGGTCTTTCTTCCACACGTCACTCACATCAGCATAGAGCTCGAGCTCATTTCCATCAGGATCAAGAATATAGAGCGAATGAGTAACTGCATGATCAGACATGCCGATTATTTGTACCCCTTTCGCCTGCAACTCCTTGTATGCCTGCTTTAATTCTTCCCTGGTGTCCCCTATTTTGAAACCAATGTGGTACAAGCCGGTTTCAATTACTTCTTTTGCTTTGGGTTCCTTCCCTATCTCGATCAATAGAAGCTCATGATGAGTCCGACCAGATGAGAATGCCGCAACTCCAGGTTCCCTGGCAATTTCAGTAAAACCCAAAGTATCTCTATAAAAATTTGCCGACCGCTCCAGGTTGGAAACATACAACACTACATGCCCAAGTTCTTTAATGTGCATGGCATTCTAAATTACGTAGCTCGCTTCTGTCGTACAAAAAGCATTATGACGAAAAGAAGTGCGAACGAAGAGAACGCAACGAGTGGAAATGTGATGTAATCGAATTCAAAGAGAAATCGCTTTGCACAATCCGTAACGCCTGATGCTGGGCAAGGCAGTGCACTTGTTCCACCCATCTGTAAATAATGTTGATACAGTGCAACTGCCCCACCTAAAAATGAAAGCACAATTGAATAATCTGCAAAAAAGGAATCATTTGTCCCTCCTAGTGCCTTTTCGCTTTGCGAATATTGGCGCTTGGCTTCGCCACCGGAAAAAAAGCGAAGCAGTTCGCTTTTTTTCCAAGTAGCCAACGCAAACAAGACAACCTGCGGATAGAGGAAGACTCTCTGAAGCCAACAAAGACCGCACGGCACAATACCGAAATATTCTGAATACACTAAGCTCAGTAGAGTACCAGCTACAACGAGGAGCAAAGAAACCCACAAACCCCAGTTGGTAACGAGCTCAGCAATACCTCGAGCCCATGGGCTTTTTCTAAAGAAGAACACTACCAAAAGTGCTACGGATGCTACTTGCATCCCAATAGTGCTTACGGCAATCAGGTAGTTGAGAGTCTCAAGAGTGAGCATATATTATTGAACCGGAAGCTCACAGCTTGTTTTTTCGGCAAGCTCAGCGAGCGTTCTCTCGCCGGTAAGCTCTGACCCATCGGAGAATTTCCATGTCGGATACGACTTAATACCTTTGTCAATGCAAACTTGTGTTTGGTTGCTTCCATCGGGCATTGAACACTCAACATAGGGAAGCAATTTTGCTGAAGCGCCAAACATTTTTTTTGTCGCTTGGCAGTGAGGACACCAAAAAGCCCCGTAAAAAATCGCTCCTGAATCTTTTAGACACGTCGCAAATGGATCAAGTGCGCCCGACACTGCCGGTCCTGCCGATTTGTATGACTGATACGAAACAAATCCTCCAAGTAGAACTATCAGCACAACAGCTACTGCTATAAGTGTATATTTGTTATTTTTCATAGGTAAAAACAGTATAACTCTCTATTACTCGAATTTCACGCTCTCAAGAATTGTCTCGAAATCCTTAAGAATCAGATCCTCTGGTGTGAGATAGGTGGCAGTAAGTGAATATACAAAATAATCATTTACTACCACAACTGCTCTGGCTTCATAGAGTCCTGACCAGCGATACTCAAAACCTTTAATAGCCCCAACTGTTCGTGCTGTCAAAATAGAATCAGGAGAGAGCGCATAGTTGGAACGAGGCATCTTCACAATCCAGTCTTTTGCTGTCATATGATCAAGATCATTTTGAAATATATCAATCACAATAGCGGTTGGACCTTCACGACCTGGCGCTAACCCTTCTCGCATCGCTTTATTTTCTTCAGTATCCTCAGTAAGAGTTATGGAGTGATGGCTTCGTGTAGTGTTTTCTTCATCTTTCTCTTCTACAAAATAATAAGCAGGATATGAAAAAGAAATATCGTCTCTCACATATTGACGCATCTCGCCTGCACCAGACAACAAGGGGCGTCGCTGGTTAAACACAAAAAAGGCAGAGAGCACTGCACCTAAAAGCACAGTGGCTATAAGAAGGTTCTTCATGGGCGCAGTATAACAAACTGCACCTAGGTCTTAACTTCTCTTGGCTTTCGCTCTCTCGCTCTCAGACAAAAATTGCTTGCGTAGACGAATATTCAACGGAGTAATTTCAAGAAACTCATCGTCTGACATTATTTCAAGCCCGCGTTCAATAGTAAGTGTGTAGGGAGGGGTGATATTAATAGCCTCGTCCGAGCCAGATGCACGCATGTTGGTGAGCTGTTTTCCCTTGGTTGGATTCACAGACATCTCTTCACCTTTCGAGGTATTGCCCACCACCATGCCTTCATACACTTCAGTTGTAGGGCCGATGTACAAAACCCCTCTGTCCTGAAGATTCCACAAAGAGAAACCGAGTGCCTTACCTGCTGCCATTGAAATCATAGAACCGACTGAGCGTTTCTTTATTTCTCCTGCATACGGCTTAAAGCCAACGAAGCGTGACGAAAGAATCCCCTCGCCTTTCGTATCAATGATGAACTGATTACGGAAACCCAAGAGTCCACGTGTAGGGCCTTCAAAGGTAAGGCGAACTGAATTGCCGTGAGTCACCAAGTTTTGCATCACGAATGCTCGAACACCTAAGCGCTCAATAATAGGTCCTTGAAATTCAGATGGCGAATCAACAATAACTTCTTCAAACGGCTCCATCTTTATGCCATTCTCCTCATGAATGATGACTTTAGGCTGGGACACTTGAAGCTCGAAGCCCTCACGACGCATGTTCTCAAGCAAAATTGCAACGTGTAACTCTCCACGGCCAGACACCAAAAATGTTTCACCCGAAGAGAAATCGACTTTGAGTCCCACATTCACTTCAAGTTCCCGCTCAAGTCTGTCTCTAATTTGGCGAGTGGTTACAAATTTTCCTTCCTTGCCTGCAAAGGGCGAAGAGTTCGGATAAAAATTGAGTTGAATCGTTGGTTCATCAACGGTAATTGCAGGCAACGGCTCCACATCCTTGTCGTTCGTAACTGTCTCGCCAATATAAATATCAGAAAGCCCCGCAATCATACAAATATCACCCGAGCTTACCGACTCTGCCTCTACCCGCTTCAAGCCACTGAATGTAAACATCTTTACAATTTTTCCAGTACGAGTTTCTCCGTCTGGTTTTTTTATGAATACTGACTGACCTGTGGTCACGGTGCCGTGATACACACGACAAATCGCCATACGTCCTAAGAAATTGTCATAGGCGAGGTTGAATGGCTGAATCAAAAGTGCTCCCCCTTCAGACTCTTTCGATGCAGGAGGTACGTACTTGAGGATGGTATCGAGCAAAGGCATCAAGTCTTTTGAATCGTCTTCAAGTTTATTTTTTGCAATACCCTGCTTGCCAATAGCGTAGACCACCGGAAAATCTGCCTGCTCATCGTTCGCTCCAAGCTCCAAGAAAAGTTCCAACACCTGCTCTTCAGCACGTGCCGGATCTGCCGCAGGCTTATCAATTTTATTTAAAACAACGATAGGCTTCAGGCCAAGCTCTAACGACTTCTTCAAAACGAAGCGTGTTTGTGGCATTGGACCTTCCTGAGCGTCCACCACCAAAAGCACCGAGTCAATGGAGCGGAGTACTCGCTCAACTTCAGAGCCGAAATCAGCGTGCCCAGGAGTATCAACGATATTTATTTTTGTACCTTTATAGGGAACGGAAGCATTTTTGGCATAAATGGTAATTCCACGCTCAAGCTCGAGCTTATTTGAGTCCATCGAAACACCCTCTTCACCCACACCTGTTTGTTTCAACAGTGCGTCAGTGAGCGTGGTTTTCCCATGGTCCACGTGGGCAATAATTGCAATATTTCTAATTTCCATGATGTTTTTCAGGATCTATCTAAGAAAAAAGCTCCGCACGGAGCCTTTTAGAGAATACCTCGAGAAGCACCAATACGCAATCAATGTATTTACACTGCCATGCGTCTACGATCTTCCCTTAGTAGTCGTGCCTTTGCTATCGAAAATCCCATCGTCTCACCCGGAGTCTCTATATCTTCTCGCATCCCCGCTTCATCGTATGGATCCATGCCAAGGTTTCTAGACACAAATGTTGGCACAATGCCCTGCCCTTCCTGTGGTAGATTAGGATTCTTTAAACCATTTACCCTTTGCCAATCAATCAAACTCACACCTGGAACATCCCCCGCACCCTTAAAACCTGAAGGACCTTTTGGTGCACCAGCATTTCGGAATAAGACATCAAAAACAATACGTGCGTTTGCACTTAAACGCCCCCAAGTCTCCTTGGCGACCCCCGTTAATGTTATGTCCTCATCTGAGGAGTATGGCTTATGAGCTTCTGACATACCGTATATAGTAACAGACTAGTTAATTTTTGTCAAGTACTCTTTAATACCTATTTCCTAGTAACTTCTTATACACTATTACCGCTTTTGAAGCATCGGTCAATCCCCTTTTCCCTAAAATCGACAAAACTTTATTGAATGTGTAATATCGCTACATGGAACAGACGGTAGCAGTAGAAAGCTTTGGAATAAAAAAGAACCCTTGGGCGAGACTTCAAGAATGGCGTGCGAGAAACCTAAAGGATCGACTGGATGTAATCGAAACCATACTGCCGGACGTTCGTCGTCGTGTAAATGCAAATCGAACATATCGCAACCAGGAAATCTTTGATCAACTACTTGCAGAACAGAAGGGCGTGATTAAGAAATTGAAACGCTTAGGTAAATAGTAGATAAAATAAAAACCTCCGCTAAGCGGAGGTTTTATATTTCTCAAGGTTTTTCTCCATCCGCTCCAGCGGTGGCACGCTCTCATCAACTACAAACTTAGTCCCCGTAAGGGTTTCGTATATTTCAATGTACCTGCGAGAAAGCTCAGTCACCATTTCTGTAGGAGCCTCTGGCAGAGTGGCATCGTTATATGGATCGCAATTTTCTTTAAACCAAATACGTAAAAACTCTTTATCAAAAGCCATTGGCTCCTCCCCTTTCGCAATACGCTCTTCAAAAGAGGATTTGAGCCAGTAACGTGAATTGTCAGGCGTGTGCACTTCGTCTATAAGAATTACTTTTCCGTCAAAGAGTCCGAATTCATATTTTGTATCAACGAGGATAAATCCCTTTGACGATGCGTGCTCCTGCCCACGAGCAAACAAAGCAAGTGCCGCTTTCTGCATTTCGTTCCATTGCTCTGCAGTCGCAAGACCCCGTGGTACTACTTCTGAGAGTTCTAGATTCTCGTCATGTCCTGCTTTTGTTGTTGGCGTAATGATTGCTCGAGGAAGTGGCATATTTTTTGTCATGCCGTCGGGGAGTGTAATGCCACCAAAATCACGCTTCCCTTTTTGGTAATTAGTCCATATAGAAGTATCCGTAACACCAGTTAAATATCCACGCACTACTACCTCCACCAAGAAAGGCTCTGCTCGCTTGGCAACAATCACATTCGGGTCGGGCACTTCAATGAGTTGATTGGGAACAATATCTTTCGTAAGTTCAAACCAAAACGCACTTATTAGGTTCAGTACTGCACCCTTGTGTGGGATATGAGCAATAATTCTATCAAACGAAGAGTGCCTGTCTGTCGTCACCAAAAGAAGCTGTGCCGGTTGCTCATAAATATCCCGCACCTTCCCCTGTGTTCTCTTTCCTAACCCTTCAAAATTTGTTTCTTTAATGACGTCCATACTAAAAATAAAAATTAAATAATAAGTCGCATAACTGAAGCGAATTGATGAGGGAAAAGTATAGCAAAGGCAAGCACAAGAAGAACAGCAAGCTCCAATATCGTAACAAGACGATCTCTCCTAGTCTGTGATTTTGAAACAAGTTTTTTGCCAAGAATAAAAATAGCAACGAGAGTACCTACGGCCAACAGAATAAATCCGCCGTACAAAACAATTACTTCAAAAACAACAAGAAGAGTACTCATAAAAAATATCATTCCCCCGGAGGTGGAAGAGTTATATTCTCAGGTTCAAAAATAACTTCTCGCTTACCCTCCTCCACGGTACCAATGTCCATAAGAGTATAACCAGCCTTTGTACCGATTGAAATTATTTTTTCCACCTCTGAAGCTTCAGCAAAAATGTAATACCCGGCACCCCAGTTAAAAGTTTTTAAGCAGTCTTTGAGAGGAACATTGAGTACATCTTTGAAATACATAAAAAGATCTGGAACCTTGAGCCAGGAATGTACACGGTAGGTAAATGAGCGTTTATCAAACGCCAACTTCCCTACACCGTCCCCAGTTCCAGGCAAAAGTGCGTGAATATCAATACCTGCTTCAAGCAGAGCTTCCACGAGGGCAACGTATGAGCGTGTAGGAATCAAGGATTCCGCTCCGAGCGTATTGCCATTAGGAAGCTTTGTTAAAAACTTTTCAGGCAATTCAAGTGCCTTTTGAATAACTAATGAAACGCCGTTCGAATGCAGGCCCGACGATGCAACCGCAATGATGTGATCGCCTGCTCCAAGCTTTTTCCCAGTTATAAGACGACTTTTCGGAGAAATGATTCCGGTCACCGAGCCTGAAAGAGATGGCGCAGAAGTCACTGGTGGCTCTGATTTCAAAAGATATTTCAAGGGTGCTGACTCCCCCGCTGGAAGTGCCATGCCAACCTCTTCACAGATTTTATAAAAACCATCCGCTAAATCTTTGTTTCTTTTATCATCCGCAAACCACTCACTCGTACCCACATCAATGTGGTCACAAAAAACCACCGGCATCGCACCTTGCGCAATGACATCGTTGACAATCATCAAGGCTGTGTCGATAGCAATGGCGTCGTAGTACGTTTTGCCCGTGCCCTCATGCTGGTACATCCACTCAGCAATCCAGTTTTTGTTTCCAAGTCCTTCCTGCGTCGTACACCAAATATGCTCTTCTGTTCCCCGATATTCATACACTGCACCATGTGAGTGCATTACATCTTCTGCAATAAAAACATTTCTCTTGTTTGGAAAACTAGTCGTACGCTTTCCCGCCGCAATCATCGCCTGCTTAAACGGCTCTAGCTTTGTGTAATCAACTCCAGCTTTTGCGTAGAGAGATTGTTCTGTCATGTGAGATTCTCTTTCATGTAACGTTCAAAGCCTTTTTCTTCCATCTTTTGTGCTTTCTCTAACACTTCTTTCTCAAGCTTTGCTTTGAATGCGACTATTTTCTCCCGCACAACGGAGTCGCCAGTGCCAATCATTTGAGCGGCAAGGATGCCTGCGTTCTTTGCACCGTTTATTGCAACTGTTGCAACGGGAACTCCTGGTGGCATCTGTGCAATAGCAAACAGTGAATCAATGCCTGCAGTGCCAGAGCTTTTTATAGGAACACCAATAACAGGAAGTGGAGTGAATGCAGCAATGACTCCTGGCAGGTGCGCAGCAACGCCAGCTCCTGCAATAATCACTTTAAGTCCCCTTTCGGCTGCAGTCTTTGCGTATTCGGCAACAGCTTCAGGTGCACGGTGAGCTGAAAGTGCTGTGATTTCTGATTCAATTCCCAAATCGTGAAGCACTTCAAGTGCTGCCTTCATCACCGGCAAATCCGAATCCGAACCCATAATGATGCCAACTTGTACCGTTCCCATAGATGTACGACTAGTATACCAACTGAAGCCTTTGTCGTCATTAGGTTACTTGTAATATACAAAATATTTTGTCTGCTTAGTTTTTGTACAAAAATTGCTTTTAATAAAAACTGTGTTATATTTTTAAAATGTCCGAAAGAAAGCCCAACCAAGATCCTATGCCAGCAGCATTCGTTGCAATTCTGAGACATCACATACAACTGAGCATTGAAGCACTCGGCATACAAAGCCGGGTGTTGAGACCCGACAGGTTAGGTGAAGGGATTCCGAAATCTCGTCAAAGGGAAGGTCTACTACTTCAAATTGAAGAACTAGGTGTTCTTGGGCAAAGGTTGCGAATAGAGAATGAGACATATGGGAGAAAATGACCTAGAACGTCGAGAGCAAAGCCCCAGAGATAGCCTGGATTTTTTAGAGAAACTCCAGAAGCGTGAGTCAATTCTTGATGATTCAAGAATTGCTGTCGTCGTTGCACACCCTGATGATGAGTCAATTGCTTTCGGTGCCCAGCTTCCCCGCTTTCCAAGATGCCTCATGGTGCACGTGACAGACGGAGCACCTGAAAGCCCAAAAGAATGGCAGAAAAATGGATTCGATACACAAGCAGAATATGCAGTAGCAAGAGCCGATGAATTAAAAAATGCACTCGATATTGCTGGACACACAGGGCCACGAGTGTCATTGGGTGTGACAGACCAGCAAGTAGCATTTCAACTCATTGAAAATATCGAAAGACTTGTCACTCTTTTTATCAATAACAATATTCGATTTGTATTGACCCACTCTTATGAAGGAGGGCACCCGGATCATGATGCCACTGCTTTTGCAGTGCACATGGCAAAAGCGATAATGGCAAAAGAGAAGTTACCCTTAGAAATCATAGAAGCACCTATCTATCGTGGAGAAATCGAAGATATCACATGGCAAAGTTTCGTTCCCTCAAAAAACAACAAAACCTTTTCACTCCCACTGAGTGCAGAAGAGCGAAACCTGAAAGAACAACTGTTTGAAGCACACAAAAGCCAACAGACAACTTTCCCAAAAGTGTCATTGAAAGAAGAGCAACTGCGAGTTGCCCCAGCATATAATTTTACACAACTCCCAAACGAAGGTATTTTGTCGCGTATTTTCACAAAAGCCAAGCTCACTGAGGATAGGTGGCTGGAACTCACAAATGAAGCGTCACAAGCATTCGAGGTTTGAGATTTCACCTAGTGAAGTGAGGGGTTATTTTTTGTTTTTTCAGTCCACACCTCTTGGAAAAGTGGCCCCTGCTCTTTTGACCACCAACTAAAGACATCGTTCGACTGTATAACGGAAAGCATCTTACTTTTTCGAGTAGTTTTTTCTGCATCCTTCATTGCATATGCCTCGTAAAGAGCGTCGGCAAATGATTCAGTGTTGTCAGGATCAATAATAACTGCGGAATCGGCAAGTTCCTCTGCTACACCTGCATCTTTTCCAAGAAGTTGCACCATGGTCGACTTACCAACAACCGCACCCTCTTTAGCAACAAGATTCATACCATCTGCCTTTGTAGGGACACTCTGAATATCGGCAACGTGTAAATGTGCCAAATACATTGATCTGTCCATATGAGCGTGCACTTGCCTTACTGGCATGTCTTCGTACGCTGCAAAAGATTCACCCTGTTCAGATTCCGAAGTCGGCTTTTGTGTAATTGCAATTTTATGTTTCCTATTAATCTTTTCAGCCAAGGCAAGAATTTTTTCTTTATATTCTTTGTACGCAAGAATAGACTCTCGACTTGGTATTACTAACTGGAAAAGTACCACCTTCCCAATGAGCTCTGGGTGTTTTTCTAGTAAACGATCAAACGCAAGCAATTCCTCATAAAATCCTTTAATGTAATCGAGTCGACCAGCATTAAAAATCAATTGGACTTCGCCATCTTTACGTAACTCTTTATCTAATCGTCTGGCGTATTCTACTGTTGGTGGCTCTGCAACTTGCTCCAAAAATTCCTTAGGGTCAATACTTATAGGGAAATTACCCACTCGAATAACTCGCTCTCCAATGTGCAAAAGTGTGACAGTGTCGGATTGTTTTTCAACAACAACACCAGGAATATATGTGCATACCGCATCAATGAAACGTTTTTTAAAAACATCTGTCTGAAAACCCACGATGTCATGAGCTAAAAGATTCTGTAGCAATATTTTGTATTGAGGCAGAAGTGCAAGCTCTTCTTTATGCGGAAAGGGTATGTGTAAGAAAAAACCAAGAGGTTGATCTACACCCATCTCACGCAACTCTTTACCAACACCAGTTAGATGCCAATCATGAATCCATATAACATCGTCCGCACGCACGTCCTCAGCTACTTTATGGGCAAACTTTTTCTGCACCTCTTGATAAATAATCCAGTTAGTATCGATATCACTATAATCGATTTTATCGATCGCACTTTCAAATAAAGGCGTTAAAACTTTGTTGGAATATCCTTCGTAGTGTCCCTCTACTTCATCTTTAGTAAGTCGAACAATACCTATCTCCTTACCGTTGGCGACAGCACGCACGGCATCTTCAAGGCCTTCGTCCTTCTCCGTGCCTGGCCAGCCAACCCATTTACTACGCATACCAGCTTTGAAAAGTGGCGACATCGCAGTTACTAATCCACCTGCACTTGGCGAAACAGAAGGATTCCCTAATGCATCGTGTTTAATATTGAAAGGAAGCCGATTGTGCACAATGATGATGCGTTTCCAATGTGGAGTTTCCGGTGTGAGAGACGCTTCTATTGAACGTGTTTTTTTACTCAAAAGTTCCGCCAACATAGTGGATGCTTCAGACCATGCACCATGGCGACCATCCGCCATTTTATGGTTAGTTTGTGGTCTATGTATTTTTTCAAGTGTAGTTTCAGTTTCAAACATAGATAAAAAGGAAACAAAAAAAGCCCTTAAAAAAGGCTGGTTCTGGTAGAGGCGGCAGGAATGTCGTCGTTTTATTTAGAGCCTATCGGAATAGATTCTAAGCCAAAATCAGTCTTGAGGAACCAAAAACCGCATTAGATACGTGGCGTTTGATTAAATATATTATACCTCTAATTTTTGAAATAATCAACTCCGTTTTTAAATATCTGAAATCCGGGTCCGTGCTCAGGAAACGAAGCGCCTGTGCGTTTTGCTTCTTCTTTTAAGATAGGCCAGTTTGGAAGCGTGGTTGTAAAAAGAGCACGATCAGGGTGTGGCATGAGCCCAAAAACCCTTCCTTCATGGGAAAGAACACCGGCAATGTTTTCAGTTGCACCGTTAGGGTTTGCGGGTAAGTCTTGATAGGTTGCCGTGTCACCTTTCACGTACCGAAGTGCAACCTCATTTTTCGCTTTCAGGTTCGCAAGAGTTTTTTGATCAGCAATGTACCTCCCCTCTCCGTGCCCAATGGGTGCTGATATATTTTTAATTCCCCTGAGCCACGGGCTCGCACCCACAACTTCCATGTCTGTCCAACGGTCGGAGTAGCGATTTGATTCGTTGAATGTAAGTGCTCCCTCGAGCAATCCTATTTGCGTGAGAATTTGAAAACCATTGCAAATACCTATAATGAGCTTTTTTTCCTTTATGAATTTCTGTAGAGGTTTTGAAAGATGATTTTTTACCCGATTTGCGTATGCCTTTCCAGAGCCTGTGTCATCGCCATACGCAAATCCTCCAGGAAATGCGAGGATTTGGTATTTCTCAAGCTTCACTTTTCCATCAATGATGTCGTTAATGTGCACAATCTCAGCGTCCGCTCCTGCAAGCTCGAAGCCGTAGCGTGCTTCTTCTTCACAGTTAAGGCCGTAGCCGGAAAATACCAAGACACGGACTAGCTTTTGGCTTTTGGCTTTTGGCTTTGAGGGAGGATTTTTCATATTTTTTTTGCGTAGAGAGAAATCCATCGGGGAAGGGTTGCACCTTGTGATGCTAGAGAAAACGTATCTCCCATAACTTCAGTATGAACTACTTGGAAGCTGGCACTCTCGATCATTCTTTTTAATTCTTCTTCAGAATAAAAACTAAAGAATCTCTCGCCCGCTTTGTCTGGAACCATCCTCTCCCCTTCTCCCTCTTTAACTGAGATGAATAGCACGCCATTCGCTTTCAGAATGCGGTTAAATTCAACAAGAGCAACAGGAACGTCGGTTTTTTTAAGATTCAATATGGAGGCACACGCCCAGATACCGTCATAGCTCTCAGACTCTAACCCAGTAGCCCGCATGTCTGCTTCGTAAAATTTCCCTGTCGGAAATTTCTGCTTCAATACTTCTACGGATGTGTGGGAATAATCCAAACCTTCAACGTTGACCCCTTTCTCTCGAAAGGTCCGAATATCCCTCTCATCACCACACCCTACATCGAGCACTTTAGCCAACGGGAGACTCAAAAGCTTTAGGAAGGAATCAATTTGAGACCGCCAATCATACAAAGCACTCTTTTCAGCATGCCAATCGTGGGCGATTTCGTAATTCAATTTTGTTACGTCTTCAGTCATAATTACCATTTTTTAAAGGTCGAACGATAGGCTTGAATTGCTCGCTCAAACGAAAAATGCGCAGAGTGACTATTTGAGCATTTTATGGAAAGTGTTTGGGCGTTCGTGACCGTACCAACGTTATGGATAGCAACATCTGCAAAAAGTTTCTCAAATTTTTCAGCATTTTCAGGAGCAACTGTTGCGACAATTCTTCCTTGAGACTCTGAAAAAAGAATTGAATCAACACGCTTTGCATCGCCGGGAATGTCTGAAAGATTTATATCAAGACCACGCTTTCCAGCCATACTCATGCGAGCAAGTGCGACTGCAAGTCCACCTCTACCTACAGAAATAGCAGAAGCCACTAGTCCAAGCTCTCCTGCCTTGGTAAACGCACGGTAGAGTTTTAGATTCTTTTTTCCATCCACCGCAGGCACTTCCCCACCAATCTTACTCCCAAGCATCCGATAGTATTCAGAACCACCAAGCTCATCGTGCGTCTCTCCAAGCACATACACAATGTCGCCAGGACTTTTTACGTCGATTGAAATTGCTTTTTCGGCATCTTTGATGACACCGAGAGTTGAGATGAGTAGTGTAGGGAGAATAGAAATTTTCAAAAAGTCTCCGTCTTCGTCGTACCCCTTAAAATCATTAAACATGCTGTCTTTCCCTGAAATAAACGGGGTGCCGTAAAGCGTTGCGTAGTCGTAGCACGCTCGTGCGGATTCTTTGAGTTGCCACAGACGCTCTGGCTCATCGGATGACGTCCAGCAAAAGTTATCTAAGATCGCGAGATGGTCTAGGGTTGCACCAGCGACGATGGCATTTCTGATAGCGGTATCAATTGATGCGGCTGCCATTTTGTATGGGTCGAGGTTTGCATAGTACGGTGTGAGCCCGTTTGAAAGTACAACCGCCTTCTTTGAGCTAAGGAGTGGACGAAACACACCTGCATCTCCCGTAACACGACCAGCGCCTTGCACCGGCTTTATAACAGAACCACCCTGCACTTCATGATCAAATTGGCGTGCAAGAAACTCATGCGATGCAATGTTGTGACGAGAAAGCATTCTCAGCAAGGCTTCAGAAAAATCTTGAGGTTCAGTGAGTTTAGGTTCTTCAAAAACAAATTCGGGTTTCTTTGTATGCATCTGCACTTTAGGTAGACCGTCATGCAAGAATGCAAGCTTTAAATCCATCACTTTTTTCTTTTTGTAGGTGATCACACAACTCCCCGAGCGAGTGAACTCTCCTATAATAGTGGCTTCAACGCCACGGCGTTTCATCAGGGTAGCGAATGCTTTCCATTTACCTTTAGGTACTGCGAGCGTCATTCGCTCTTGGGACTCTGAAATCCATATCTGCCAAGGCTCAAGCCCAGGATACTTGAGCGGCACCTTTTCAAGATCCACCTTGCACCCGTTTGATTCTCTCGCCATTTCAGCGACAGAAGACGACAAGCCCCCTGCACCATTGTCGGTAATACTATTGTACAGATTCAAATCTCTTGCTTCCTTGCAAATGGCATCCGAAAATTTCTTCTGAGTAATAGGATCTCCAATTTGCACCGCTGTTGCCGGACTTCCTGAATCCAAACTCACCGATGAAAATGTTGCACCATGAATGCCGTCTAAGCCCACTTTGCCCCCAACCATAACCATGTAATCTCCAGGGCGTGCTTTCTTCTCATACAGGATTCGCTTGCCGTTCTTTTGTGGAATCAAGCCCACCGTCCCTGCAAATACTAACGGCTTTCCGCGATAGGATTCATCAAAAATCATGAAGCCATTTGGGGTGGGGATGCCACTTTGGTTCCCTCCTGCGTTGATTCCTTTTATGACACCTTCTGCAATTCTCTTTGGGGGAAGCATTTCCTGTGTCAGGTTTTTATCTCTATATAACTTCCTCGTGTCCTCAGGAAAGGCAAAACAAAAACCATATACGTTCGCAACGGGTTTTGCACCGAGCCCAAACCCTAACGTGTCTCGATTCACACCCACAATGCCGGTAATGGCACCACCAAATGGGTCGAGAGCGGATGGGCTGTTGTGGGTTTCCACTTTATGCGTGACCACATACTCCTCGTCAAACACAATGCCTCCGGCATTGTCCTTGAAAACTGACACACAAAAATCTTTCTTTCCTTTTTTCGCACGAATACGTGCCGTTGCTCCTTTAATATATTTCTTGTAAATACCTTCTGAAATTGAATCGAGTGGATTTGCAAATATGGTGTGCTTACAATGCTCTGACCACGTCTGTGCAAGAGCTTCAAGCTCCACGTCCGTCGGGTTTCTACGGAGACGACGAAAATGATTGCGAATTGCGTGGAGTGCATTCAAGTCAAGCGCTAAAGGCCCTCGAGGTACACCTTGTTCGTCTTTAATGCCATGAGCTCCTATTGCTATGAGCTCAGAATCATCAACCTCCATGTTTACCTCAAGTACACGAGATGACCCGTTGAGCTCAACCTTAGGAACGCCCGCTGGTATTTTTTTAGCCTTGAGCGATACATCGTAAATCTGCACCGATTGAATAAGCGGGTTATAGAGACTTGATGCTATTTTTTCTACTTGTGCAGAAGAAAGTTTGCCTTCAATAAAAAACACCTGGAGTGAATATACTTTCTCGCCCGACTTGAATGCTCGCTTGGTGGTGTCTGCAATGGCTTCCGTGGCAGTGTTCCCTACGTTGTCGGTCACGCCCGGGAGAAAGCCAATCTCAATTGCCACCTGGAAAGACTCCGGTAACCAACGGCCAATGAAAGACCGCTCGACCGTAGGGTTCACCAGTGCCACTTCCGCTTTTAGAAGCGAAGCCTTCGAGAGAGGGGCATCAATGAGGTAGGAGTCAACAACGTGCACTGCTTGAATAGAGGCACTTGGAACAAGATTTTGAAATTCTTTCTTTTTTACATCTGCACGTGCGTCGGGGATGGTAGGCACTACATCAATCCGAATCGCCATATACCCCTATTCTAAAGGAAAAAAGCCCCTCCTCAAAATTTTTTGAAATTCGAGTACAGGTTAAATGCCCCCAAGAGATGCCATAAACTGGACTCTTCGCCTGCATGTATATTAAAAATAGCGATTCCTTTGACACCCAGGCTTCTTTGCAAGATTTATTTTATCTTCAGTGCGTGAGTATGAGTGAGCGTCGAATCATATCAAATTCCTTCAAAAGTTCTGGTTTATTGAATGCAACAATGGTGCCGGGTTCATAATTCTGAATATTAGTTGAGTGAAGGAAATACCGTACCGCTGTGCACGGCACACTTCCCACAATCACGTATACGGTTTCCTCATAGAAATTTCCTACTCCTGCACCTGCGGTTTTTACCACTGCATAGGTAACACCTCTTTCTGTTAACGTGTCCGAGGCAAGACTCCCCTCAACAAAACTAGTGCCAATGCACGCAGTCTCACGGGGGAGCACCTCAACAGAAACACCGGTATCAAAATGAGAAAGATTAGTGCCCTTGGCATCCGACTCAGGAATAGTAAATTTCACACCGTTAATACCAGCCCGTGGACTGAGTTGGGTATAGACGTACGAAGAATCAACAACAAAGTTAGGTGGATATAAAATAGAAATGCCAAGTTTCGTTGAATTCAAGGTACGCCAACTGACAGGTGGTTCTACGTTTTCAGCAAGTACTCTGTTTCCAAAAAGCGTTGCAAGTACAGACTGATTATTAAAAACCCATAATGACAAGAAAAAAACGAATGCGAGTAAAAGAACTACCCACCGTCCGATGCTCCCACGAATTACTGCTCCCTTATGTGTTTTTTGAAACATACCCCTTTTGGTTAGATGCTCTCTGCAAGCTCAAAGGAGGCAAGATCAGTCTGAATGCCCTCAATAACCACCACTTGCTTTGACGCCATACGCACTGACATTGATTTAAACATAGCGACTGCCTGCTCGAAGCCGACCACCCACCCTGTCTGGCGAACGCTGTTATAAAGGGGGGTACGCAACATATTTCCTTCTGTATCATACACTTCCGGATAGCCGTGGTAGCGAACCATATTTTTCCCGTATGCAGCAATATGTCTCGCCGCTCGCTCTAGAAATGCGTCGTCTTTCTCATGTTCTCCGAGTGCAACCAGTAGCTTAATAAACTCTGCCCCCCAGAAGCTCCAGATAGCAGTGCCTCCGTAGGACGCAACTACCATACGCACTATCGGAACCTGACGTGATGCCCTATCGGTCTGCTGATACCGCAGAGGAAACGGCATATCAATCCCTTCTTTTATAGTATAGAGAGCAGCACGCTCAAGATAGCGACGCTCTTCGCTTTTCGCTGTGTCAAGAAACCCGGTGAAATACGCTGCGAGCCAATCTGCTGAATAGTATTTTCCAGCAACCCCTTCGGAAGAGAGATCTTCGAGGAAATATCCTTCTGTTTCCTGCCAATAGGTTTTAAGGATGCGTGCTTTCAGCTTAGGCAAATCAACTTCCGGGATATTCTCCAAGCCAAGCTGTCTTGCGAGCATAAACGTTTTCCAGAAAATTACGTTGTCATAGAAGGCACTATTTCGCATCGTGATGTCCTTTGCAGATGAAATATGAATATCTTTCCGAATGAGTCCTGATTCTTGGTCAAACACCTGGTTGTAGTACTTTGTAATAAGCATTGAGAGAGTATCAGCACTCTCTTCAAGAAGACCTTCCGCTGCTTCTTTTGTATCGAGACGAAAACTATTTTCCGACTCGAATGGATATCGCTTCATGAAAAAAGAATTATCGAGAAGTGTGGCAAGACCAAACAAAACGCCATAGAGTGCATCGGAAGGATAGTGATAGATATTGATGCAACTCACTGATCTCGTGCCTACGGGCACTATAGTGGTGGTGCAATCGCCCCGCTCCCCGAACGCTGCAATAGCGTATGCAACAGTCTGTAAATAGATTCTCTGTCGATTCTGCCAATCACTTTTCCCTAGTGCAGTTCTAGGATCAAGCATCGCATAATAAAAAACGCCGAGATTGCGTGGATAAAATACATTGAAATGATCCCCCGAGATTAAATAGGGCCTTTTCGGATTGAACCGCACCGTATGAATGTCTCGGATAACCCCTTCCAAACTTCTACTTCTCGCCTTATCGCCAGCGTGCACGTTCGAGATAATGTGCCATGCACATTTTGCATATGCGAAGCTCCTCCAAAACAACGACGTGCAGACTTGTAACTTGAAACGCTTTAACAGTTTGATGGTTCTGCCTTGAATTTTTGTTTCAAAAGGATTTCTCACCCGACTCATCCGGCCATAGGGATTTGAGAATGCCGAATACGTGATCAATGCCAAAAGAGTGACAATAAAAAAAATGGCGAAGCCGTCAGAATAGTAATGAGCGTTATGAAGCATACAGCGAGCAATCTCTCAAAAAAAATACATACACTTAGAGCCGCACGCTCAGGTGGCAGGTTGAACTTCGAGCTTCAGGAACGTCTCAAAATTACCTCGAAGGCCTGGCGTTTCAGCACCTCCCTCGTCTAAGAGACCTTTCTTAATAACTAATTGACCATTCTCTTCAAAAACACCGAGCTCTGTGCCTCCGCCTGCCCACCAACAAATAACTCCCGACTGCTCGCCTGCCATAAGTTGCCAACTCGAACCAACAATTTCACTACAATTACCTTCATAGGTGCCTGCTTCGTACTTCGTATTGTTCATCGTAAGTGTTACTTCCGTGTGGGGAACACCAGTTACCGTATCCTCTCCTTTATCTTTAAAACTCCAAACCAATGCCGGTGTGGGGCAAGCAGTAAATTCACATTGCGGACCCGTGCGACCAACTGCACTTCCATCCGGACAGATCTTTGCTTCCATGGTGCAGAGAGTTGTCTGCGGAGTAGTTTCTTTCGGATAGAACAAAAACGCCCCCGCTACGAGAGCAATTACCAATACTCCTATACCCGCCCACAGTGCTTTATGACCCATAGATTCAGCCTATCATACCCCTTTCTACCCCACCAAAGAGTGGGGTGTATTTAGAAAAAATAAACGTGCAATGCGAAGATCTTCATACGAATAAGCCCCTTTCAGACGCTCAAATACTGGACTGAGACGCTCTGAACCCTCCAATGTAAATGCCTCATGAATGTCAGGGAGGGCTTCAATAATGTACGGCGAGAACATGTTCTGCATATCTTCAACCCTGCAGGTGCCTTGTGCGAGCAATTTCTCAAGATGGTCTATGAGGGTGCCGACTTTCAGTTTCCGTATCTTTGCGATGTCGAGAAGAGAGTGCCCTTCTTGAATAAGGGCGAGCGTCGTATCGTATGTGCTACTTTTTTTCTTTTTTCCTTTTGAAGATGGTGCCATCTCAAGCGTACCGCCACATGCCCGTATAAAATTCTCCTCCATTCCAGAGTGCTCTGCATCGCTCATGTCTTCAAACACTGCTTTGGCGTCCTCGGACTTGATACGAAACTGCACATCGAGCGTTGCTACCCTAGGATGCACTAGAAGGGCTCTCTCGCTCCATCCTAAGATATGCAACCCACCGAGGGTCCGCACCCGAGAGAGTGCAACATACCCATGTCCGTGCTCAAAGACACCCGAGAGATCAATCGCAGCGGCATCCATACTCATCCCCTGACTTTTGTGTATGGTCATTGCCCATGCCAGACGAAGCGGTACTTGTGTAATTCGTGCCCGCACTCTTCCGTCCTGCTCCACCGCCCACTCCATTGGCTCTATAACAAGTACGTCCCCGTCTTTTGTTTTTATAATTGGATACGTGCTCATATCATCAAATCCAATCACGGTACCGAGCGTACCGTTTGCAAACCCTGCGGTTGGATTATTTTTTGTACACATCACCACTGCACCTTTTTTAAGAAATAATTGCTCAGGTGACAAACACCCCCTCTTGAGGCCAAGCACCAACGCATCAGGACCTTGTGCAGTCATTACAAACACTGAGGATTGATTCTCAATTTTTTCGAGTGCATCTGCATTGATGCGATCAACGTCAACATTGTGAGCAAAAAGACGTGGAATCGTATGCGAAACATCACCCGGGGATACAGACCTGTCTTGAAAACAAAGTAGTGTCTCCTCATCGGCAGAACCTGCTCGGATAGAAGAAAGTGCGGAGAGAAATATTTCATCTTCTTGTCGATGCTGTTCAGTGAGATAACAAATTATCGGATTAACTGCCTTCCACACGGATGATTCAAATGCGAACGATGCACGAGATATGCTCCCACGTCTTGATACAGGAGGTAGCTGAAAAAAATCTCCCACAAATATAATTTGCATACCACCGAATACTTCATCGGTGCGATGTACTTCTCGTGCAACCGCTTCAGCAAGGGCAAGTGTTTCGCCTGAAAGCATTGAAACCTCATCAATGATGAGTATCTTCGACTTCATGATTCTTCTTGCTATGTGTTCCTTACTGGCAATCGCATCAATATCTTGCTTTGAGAGATGCTCTGCAATACCTATCCCGCTCCACGAATGAAGTGTGACTCCCCCGATGTGGGTCGCCGCAATACCAGTTGAAGCAGTGATGGCAGGCTCAATCCCGTGAGAGCGAAGCCAGGCAACATATTCGTTCACTGTGTGTGTCTTTCCGCTACCCGGCTCACCAGTAAGAAAAACACTTGCACCGGTCTTCAGAATAGTCAGTGCGTCGTCTTGCGTCATCGACACAGAATACCGCACCATCGCATTTCCTACATCGAATTGACTAGGGTGGTTTTCGACTCAATGAGCTTTAGCTTGCTTTTTCTGGTCATCCTCTTAATTTCGGCCTCACGGGCACGACCTCCCTCAAACGTGGGGACCTCTTCGGCGTACTTCAAAACGACCGGCCGTCTTATTTTTGTGTAATGGGCTCCTGCCTTTGCCAGGTTATGTTGCCTGAGCCTTTTCTCTAAGTCATTAGTAGACCCAACATAGAGTGTTGGGTCGGCACACTCAAGAATATACACAAAGTGAGGCATAGAAGTGCTCCTAGAGGCAATACCCTAATTTAATACTGCACTCGAATTGCACGCTCAAGACGCAGAGGGTTAGTAGTGACGCACGTGTTATAGCCTTGGGACGCAACCACTGTTTCGGTTGGATAGAACGTCTTTACTACAGTCACAATGACGCACGGATTAGTAACCCCCCCATCAAGAGGAAACGAGAATACGCTCGTATAGGTTGGTCGAAGTGCTGTACCTCCAGGAGTACGTGTTACATCTGCCAAACCACCACCACATGCAACTTGAGTCAACGGGGATGTTGTTGCAAAAGCACTCTGTTTCACATCCCAGTACAATGCACACTCAATACCAGTATCTGCCGCAAAAAAAGCGAACTGCGATTCACGCCCAGACGATGACAAAATTATTTGTTTTGAAACGATATTGAAAATTGCTGAGCCAATAGCGATGAGAATACTCCCGATCAAGACTGCCAAAAGAAGCGTAAAGCCACGTTGCGATTTCAGGTACCTGCTATTGTGAACAGAATTAGCTTCTTCCGCCCCTCTACACTGTTCACTAAACCCTGTACACTTTTTCATACTCATCCTGCCCAGTTAAAGAGATGCTCTGTAATCTGAAACGATCGGCTGATACCCACTGAGACCCACGATACACGAACGGTGACAATTACCTCGTCGACAGTTCCAGCAATAGGAGTAATGGACACGATGCGGGTAAAGGGAGATGCAGGCCCACTTACTGTGTCTTCGTTATAGAGCATCGTCGCCGTACTCACGTGAACTGCAGGGCACGCACTAAGTACACCGCAGGTGCGATGCGTGAAGTTAGGAAAATCAACAACGCAGGACGCATTAACACAATCATCAATGCCCGTAAGCCAATTTTGAGTAGCAAGATAATTTTGATCCCGCATAGCACGGACATACTCAACAGCCTCTTGAGCGAGATAAAAAGCTGTCACTTGGTCACGTGCGTAATATGCCAAACGAAGTGACTGTGCAGCAATAGATAAAGGACCCACCAGAGAAATCAACAAAACAGTGATTGCAACAAACGTCTCAATCAAAGTAAAAGCACGAAGTGCTTTTACTTTGATTGAGTGAACAGTGTTCAGTGGATGGTGAACAGGGAAAAGCCATGTGAAAAAATTCTTGATTTTCATTCTATACACTGCCCACTGTACACTGTTCACTGTTTTCATATATCCAAAACTCGCTGAACGACGCTTGCTTGCACCGTAAATGTGGTTGTGCCCCCCGGCACCTCCGCAGAACCAATAATACGCATAAGAACACGAGGTTGTATTCCGTCTCCTTTTGCAGAGCCAATAACATAAAAATCAAAGCTATCAATTGAAACCTCGGGAGCGGTAATTGCTATCCAACTACCATTCGCTCCACCCTGCAAAGAGCGTTCTAATTGTGTGCCATTTAACCGATACACCACTTGGTCGTTTGGATCGGTAAGTTCCCCCGTTGATGATTCGAACGCTAAAAGATGAGCGCCGCCCGATGCACAATCCTCTGGTGTTGCAATTGTTGAGGGAGGAGGAGCAGACGGTGGTGTGGTGGCAGAGGTAACACATTTATACAAGGTGCCGACCCGAATTGAGCGAGACATTCCTTCAACTGCTGCACTTAAGTTATTCATAACCGAATGAATTGCTTGTGCACGATGATTTGTAGCAACTAAGGATAAAAGGCCACCGACTCCCACCATCATAACTATTGCAAAGATACTCACTGCAACCATCATCTCAATCAACGTGAAGCCTCGCTTCACGTTGATTGAGAGAGTAGAAGGTAGAGAGTAGAAGGTAGAGGAAAAAACGAAGAATCCCCTGCTGTTTGGCAGTCTTTCTACTTTCAACTTTCTATTTTCTATTTTCTTCATACTAGGGATTAGTTACAGAAATCTGACCTGTCGAAGCAACCGTGATGGTGCGTGTTTCTCCTGAGGGTGACGTAATAACAATCTGACCGCCTGAATATAACGTCGGACTATTGGAAGAGACAATTGCATCAGGCTCAGGCCTGAAAAAAACAATATCTAAGTTAGTTATGGCCCCCGAGCCTTGAGAGCACTCCGATCCACCATTTGCCATCAAACCACAAAAACTTTTAACGGTGTGCCCCTTACCAAACGTATACGTCTGCACAATTGAATCAACTCCGCTGTCGTATCGTTTATTTGCATTCGTATCGGCAAAAAAAGTATAGGAAGAAGCTCCTGCAAAACGAAGCCCGTAACCGACCTGAAAATTATTTCCATATTGCTTTACTGACAGACCGTACACTTGTGCCTCACGAATAGAAAGTGCAATGTCGTACGCAAGACTGCCAAGCAAGACCGAGCTATTGAAGCGAGAATGATTCGCCAACACAACAAGAGAAATGATCGAAAAAATTCCCATGACCACAAGAAGCTCAATCAAGGTGAGACCCCGAGCAACTGAAAAGCTTTTGGCTTTTGGCTTTTGGCTTTTGGCTAAAGACAAACTTCCCCAACTAAAGAGGTTTCGAATCCCCTCTGAAAGCTGAAAGCTGAAAGCTGAAAGCTGGTTGTTTTTCATCTGAACCATACTATAGTGGCGAGCCAGGATCCGAGGGCTAGAGGGGAGAGAGTGGTAAACAGGGCGAGTCCTATACCAAACGCAAGGAATGGTACGAACGGCAACTCTGTTTTCATGGTAACCCGAGGGAGTGTAGGCAACAATCGTTTTTTTGCGCTAATGGAGGATAAAAAGAATATTCCGAGATACACGATAGTTGCTGACCAGACCCCAAACATAATCGCCTCGACACCCCGAGATAACCCAAGTAAGAGCCCCGCAGAACCAGCAACATATACGTCACCCATACCCATCCCCCGCCCTCGGGTCACTGCAACAATCATGAAAAAAAATAAAAAAATGGCAACGCCTCCTAAAAATGCATCTATAAGAGGAAGATAGGAATGCATAAATAAACTTCCTGCCACAGAAGCTAAGGTGGCTGAACCCAACAACACATATACGAACGGGAGCGGTACAAGTGTGTGCCTCACATCGTAGGCAACAAGCGCAACCAAGGACGCCAGGAATATAAGGAGCATGACGAATGCAACGACTGACCAAAGTGCAAGTACTGGAGGAACTACAAGAAATGCTAAGAGAAAGAGAATACCCACCACCAACTCAACAAGTGGGTATTGCAGTGAAAGAGAACTCCCGCATTTGCGACATCGGCCGGAAAGTGCAACGTACGAGAACACCGGTATCAAGTCATACCAAGCAATTGTTATATCGCAGGCCATACAGTATGAACGGGAACGAGAGTGCTCAGAAAAACCAAACCGAAATACGCTAACATTGACAAAACTTCCAACACACAACCCAACAACAAAAACAAATGCTGGGAGTAACACTTCAATCATAGAGGGAAGTATACCCCGTGAGAATAGCGACTCAGAGTATAAAAATAAAAATCCCCCATTCGGGGGATTTTTTATTATATCTCTGTCCTAAAAGCTAGAAGCTAGAAGCTATCTAACTACGGCTTCACGTCGTAGATAGGGTCGGTGCCAGCAAAGTCAGCAGAAGAGCCGGTGCATGCGGAGCCTGCGGCTGCGTCGATGTCACCACTCAAACCTTGGTTGGTAGTCTCTTCAAGTGTGGCACCAAGGTGGTAGCTTGAGCAGGTTGCGCCAGTACCGAGTGCAGAGTAGCGATAGGCAGCATTACCTACAGGGTCAGTAGGAACAACACTGATATAGGTAGGTTGAAGAGCGGTGAGTGTGGTTGGGTATGCTGAGGAGTTTGAGTCGCTGTAGAGAGCAAGGGCGATTTGGAGTTGTTTGATGTCTGAGAAGCGTCGTGCGTCTCGTGATTTAAGGCGTGCAGTGTTGAGTGACGCCAAGACTACTGAGGAGAGAATGCCGATGATGGCAATAACGACGAGGAGTTCGATTAAGGTGAAGCCTCGCTTTGTTGAATTAATGTACATAGACTTTCTATTATGAATATATTTTAACTCAAGGAAATTACTAAATTAAGAAAGACTGCAATGCCGAGAGCTAATATCCATTGTATAGGCTCCCACGGAGTATGACCTTTAAAAATGTGGATAAGAACTAAAGAGGGTTTAGGGTTTAGTGGCTAGCGTTTAGGGAAATTCAAGAAGGATGGGAAGCTTTTTGACTACTCCCTATACCCTAATGGCTAGTGGCTAATCGTTAAATTGCCGCCGAAAGGTTGTAGATTGGTACCAATACTGACGCCAAAAGTATACCCACTCCTAAGCCTAACGTTACGATCATGATTGGCTCAATAAGCCCGACAAGGGTATCCACACTAGTTGAAACTTCTCGCTGATAAAACTTGGCAAGCGTCTTTAAGATACTACCTAATTCACCTGTTTCTTCTCCTACACGCATCATGGCAACCATAATTCCAGGAACTTCCGCTCGCTTTTCAAGAGCCCCCGATACTGAACCCCCACCTTTTACCGCAACAGAAACCTCCTGCAAAATATCAGCGTAGACAGCATTCCCAACAACGTTTGAGGTCACGTCAACTGCTTGAACTACAGAAATACCGGAGCCGAGCATTGTGGCAAGATTGTCAGCAATACGGGACAAATATAACTTTTTATAGAGATCGCCCACATAGGGAATAGCGAGTTCAAATGAACTAAATGACGCCCGTCCTTGGGGAGTTTTTGCATAACGGAAAAGAAGTACTCCGCCAACCACAGCGAGAATCAGAAGAAATACACCATAGTCTACGAAAAAATTACTGATATTGATAACCACCTGCGTATACAAAGGTATTTTTTGTCCTGCGTCAGTGAGAATTGATGAGATGCGTGGAATAACCATGGTCATCATAAGAATCATCACTACAAAAAATGTAGCAATAACAAACGCCGGGTAGATAAGGGCATTTTTTGCTTTGCTCGTCACCTCGTAGGAACGATCAAGATAGTCGGCGAGATACATAAATGTCTGATCGAGCTTGCCCGACTCTTCGCCAGACTTCACCATGTTCACATAAAATGGAGTGAAAACTTTTGGATGCTTTGAGAGAGCCTTTGATATAGGGCTACCAGACTGTAGGTCGTCCCCCACTTCAGTTAACACTCGTCCTAAAAGCGGTTTTTCAGATTCCGAAGCAAGTAGACGAAATACACGCAATGCCGACACCTGTGCTTCGAAGAGGGTCGCAATCTGCCGTGATAAAAGTACGATGTCCCGGTTCGTCACACTCTCGAAGAGGGTGATGTTGCTTCCAAAAACTGAGCTCTTTTCAGTTTCGGTTTCCTGAATAGAAGAGATAGTGAGAGACCTACGTTGCAGTGAAGTAATCGCAACGTCACGAGATATTGCGTCTATGGTGCCGTCCTGCTTTGCCCCTGTTGAATCAATTGCTTGGTATTTGAATAACATGGTGAGTGGAAAGTAGAGTGTAGTAGGTAGTAAGTAGCGAAGAAAAAAATTTGGAAGTTCTCTACATACTACTCACTACATTCTACATTCTTTTTACATAAGACGGGAGAATGCTTTCGGATTCCAGGTTTTCGCAAGGGCATTTTCAGGAGTAACTTCTCCACGGCGCACCAAGTCCGCAAGACAGCGATTCATATCAATCATGCCAGACTCCGTACCTGTCTCAATGACGGCATTTATTTCGTGGGTCCGCTTCTCACGAATAAGATTTGCCACTGCGTCGTTATTTATCAAAAGCTCATAGGCAGGTATAAGGCCACCAGAAATACGTGGGACTAAACGTTGCGAGAAGATTCCAGCAAGCGATGATGCAAGCTGGAGACGAATCTGATCCTGTTGGCCTGTTGGAAATGTATCAATAATACGATCTATGGTTTGCGCCGCATTATTGGTATGCAGGGTCGACAACACAAGGTGTCCTGTTTCTGCAGCAGTCACAGCTGCAGACATGGTTTCAGGACCCCGCATCTCCCCTACCATGAGTACATTAATGTCTTCACGGAACGCAGAAAGAAGAGCCGCTTGAAATGTTTTAGTATCAATCCTCACCTCACGCTGATTGATAACTGAATTTTTTGATTCGAACATGTACTCGATTGGGTCTTCAATCGTGATGATGTGTTCAGTTCGTGTTTGATTTATCTTTTCTATCATCGCTGCAAGTGTCGTCGACTTTCCTTGACCCACAGGCCCGACAACGAGAAAAAATCCTTGTTGTAATTGGCAAAATGTTTCAAGAATTGGTGGCAACCCCAACTCTTCGAGAGTCTTCATTTCTTTAGGTATAAGACGGAGTGCCACTGAAACAGCTCCCTGCTGAACAAACGCATTACCACGAAACCTCCCTTTGTCTTTATATTGATACGAGAAATCAACCTCTTGCTCATCATTAAATGCTTTCAACTTTTCTGGTGATATAAGTACGGTCAACAGCCCTCTCGTATCTTCAGAAGTGTATTTTGCACGTTTCAAAAGTGGGATTAGGGCACCGGAAACCCGAATTATTGGGTTCGAGTTTGCGGTGATATGCAGATCAGAGGCCCCTTCCGCAATAACCGTCTCTATTAATGATTCCAATTCGCTTTTATATTCCATATGAGAATCTCACACTCTTACTTTATTTTTGCATCGGCAATAGCCAACGTTTTCTGTAATACCTCGGAAGGGATTGAGCTTGCCTTAATGATGTATCCAGAAGCACCGAGTTTCATACCTTTATCTATATCTTCCTGAAGGCCTTGATTGGAAAGCATAATAATTACCGCTCCTTTCGCAAGACCCTCTTTCTGAACAGCTTCTAACAGTTCAAATCCAGAGAGCCCAGGCATAACCACGTCCAACAAAATAATATTTGGCACAAAACCCTTTCGAAGTTTTTCAAGAGCGAGCGAAGAATCAGGAATAGCCTCAACTACGAAACCATCGTTCTTAAACTTCAACGTATACATGTCTAAAAGGAACCGGTCGTCGTCAACAAGGAGAATCGAGTACTGTTTTTTTGCACTTGGTTCCATAGTAGTAATAATCTTTAGGCTTCGTCATCGCGAAGCAATTCTCCGCCAAGCGTATTCACTTCTTCAAACGGAATTGTACCTTTGAGCATTTTCATAATAGCATCCTCTTTCATCGTAAACATACCTTGTGCACGTGCCACTTTATATAATTCGTCTTCAATGGGATTTGTGAGAATTGTGTGTTCCAGTTCAGGAGATGCAGGAAGCATCTCGAAGACTGCAATGCGTCCGCGGGTGCCGTTAGCGCAGGTTGGAGAGGACGAAATCCCGTATACCGTCTTTGTTTCAGGAAGTTTCTTCTTAAATTCTTCTGGAAGATCTTTAAATTGATTCTCTATCATGGTTGCTACCGCACCTTCAAATGGAATAGGTCGCCCAGCATCTTCGCAACGAAGTCGCACCAGACGTTGTGCAATAGAAAGAATGAGCGTTGGCGCAATGAGGTATGGGTCGACACCCATGTCAACCAGGCGTGGCACGATACCAATGGCGTTATTGGTGTGAAGTGTCGTCAATACGAGATGCCCAGTGAGCGCTGCTTGAATTGCAAGTTGCGCTGTTTCTTTGTCACGGATTTCTCCCACCATGATGATGTTTGGATCTTGGCGCAGTATTGAGCGGAGACCTGATGCGAATGTATATCCTATTTCTGGTCGTACTTGCGACTGTGCAACGCCATCGATGTCATATTCCACCGGGTCTTCGAGAGACACAACATTCAAGCCCTCACGATCAAACTCCTGAAGCATTGCGTAAAGCGTCGTCGATTTACCGCTCCCTGTAGGGCCTGAGATGATGATAATTCCGAACGGACGTTTTATAGCAGTTCGAAGTATTTCCGTGTTCTCCGGCGTAAGACCTAAATCCCCCAGCTTCTGAGACTCATGTCGCCTGTCTAAAATACGCATCACCACCTTCTCACCGTGATACGTCGGGAACGTAGATACACGAAAATCAACACGCCTGGCATCGATAGTTGCAGAAAAACGTCCGTCTTGTGGTTTACGACGCTCGTCGAGTTTCAGCGACGACAATACCTTGATGCGTGCAATAACAGAACGCTCCAAATTTTTTGGCAAACGAAGTGAGGTATAGAGAACGCCGTCGACACGAAAACGCACCTTTAACTCCTCTCGTGTGGGCTCCACATGGATGTCAGACGCCTTACCGTCAACGGCATAACGCAATATGGTGGCAACAATCTTAGTGACCGGAGCATCTTCTTTTATTTTTACGTTACCATTCTCTGCGTCTGTGAGTTTTTCACTCGGAGCCTCGTCGAGAGTTACAGAGAGTGCATCATTGTCGGGCGTAGCGGTCTCTAGCTCTCCTAACGCTTGCCCCACTTCCCCAGAGAGTCCCTTGTACATTCCGATAACTTTATCGAAATCTTCATCGGAGATGAGAAAAAGCTTGTAGGGTATATTTGTACGCGAGGCAATAAAATTCAGTGCCTCAATTGCATCAAGATTGTCAGGATCTGTAGTACCAACCTCTAACACGCCATCATTCAAAGCCACCGGAATAAAACGATAATGCCGTGCGGATTCCTCGGGAATGTAATTTAAGACTTCAAATGGGACGGCGTCATCACCAATAGAGCGTGTAGGAACCGAGTAGTACTCTCCCCGAGCTGAAAGAATATCGCCAGACGATACACCTCTGTCTAGAAGTGCTTTCTCAAGAGTTTTTGAACCTGAAGCAATTTCTTCCTTTATGCCTGCGAGAGCATTTGTGTCAATGAGACCCTTTTGAGAGAGAAGTGAGAGAACATCCATACATCAAAAAGAATCAAGAACCAAGTTAGAAGTTACAAATGAATTTTGAAGGAATAAAATTTTAATCATTGAGATTTTGGCAGATTTTAGTTTTTGAGGTTTGTATTTTGGAGGTTCATTAATTATCTCGGTTTTGCGCCAAGTGGAGCAAACGGATTGTTGCGTCCCACAGGTTCTGGCACGAGCTCCTGACTGAAATCCTGCAAGCTCTTGAATGCACTGTCAGCAAATATAGCGTCATTGAGTTTTATAGATTTAAGCTCAAGAAGGAGCGAAATTAAGTCCTGGTCGACAGAAACATTCTCGGGTGCTATTTCGGCCGAAAGAGCCGGAGCAGAATCTTTAGGAAAGAAATACGAGTACGCAAAAAAAGCGACCACGATGACCGCTAGCGCAATAAGAACTCCTTTGTAACGTGTAAGTATCGTCATGGTTTAAGCCAGTAGGTTTTAATATGGAAACTGAAGTCATAGATGCCTGTTTCGTTTGCAGTAAAAGAAAGCCCCACTACATCAACGAGACGGAGGCTCCGCTCCAAGTCGGCGAGGTATTGACGGAAGGTGTCGTATGAACCGCTGACCGTAAAGGATAGAATGACCGACTCGTAGGATTTTTCGTCAGGACCTATTTGACCTCGGGTCGTTCGTTCTTTTGCAGTTTCAATAACCACGTCTCGCACACGCATGCCGTATCGGCTCGCCATGCTGTCGAAATCAAGAATGAGGCGTACGTTATCAACGTGATCAGGAACTAATTTTTGCAAACGAGCGAGATCTGCCTGTGGAAAGGTATTGTAACGGCTCAATAATTGGTCACGCACATCTTGAAGTTCTCTTGAACGAGAGAGGGCAGCGTCAAACTGAGCCTCCTCCGCAAGCACAGTCTTTAAACCTGCGTATGTTTTATCAATATACAAGAAAAAGATGGCTCCGGAGATGGCAAGGAAAACAATGGGTGCTAGAAGTTTCATAGTGCTGGTGTTGAAGAGGTTGCTACTGAAGGCACTGATACTGCTGGTGCAACTGTGCCGGTATAGCCCATACGTGATGTATCGATTACTGCGGTGAAGTCAAAAATTATGGTACCGGTTTTCGAAATATTCACGTTCGAGAAAATAGGCTCGGTGATAATACTGCTTTTACTGAATGCGTCGGATTGCAATGCGACAGCGTTAAAGCTCGCCGCTTCCCCGCTTGCAGAAAGAAGTGTGCGGGTTGGATCTGCGATGTCATATGAAAAGTCTTCAAACCTAACGGAGGAAAGCATTTGCTTTTCTAGCTCATCAAAAAGATACGAGAGTGCAGTATGACTTTTGAGAAGTGCGGTGCCTGCAGCAATCCTGGTATCAAGGCGTGACAGCTCTTTTATTGTAGCGGGTTCAAATGCTGCACGAGATCGCTCTAATGATTGACGTTTGCTCTCGACTGCTTGAACTGAATAACGCTCAAAAACAAATAAACCGCCGGCAGCAAGAATAGTAATAACCAAAATGGCACCTGCGACTATATTCACGAGTGCAACGGGACTTGCCCTTCTCACTTCAGTTCGCTCAACCTTTAGCGCTGCCTTAGGTATAAACGACGTCTTCACACGCTCTTCCATGTGGAAAGCATAACACTAGAAAAAAGGTTCTAGGTTCTAGGTTCTAGGTGTTAGTGGAAATTATTAAAGCTAGAAGCTAGCACCTAGAAGCTCTGGCTGTTACTGGTGCAGTGCTCTAAGTGCCAATCCAATTGCCGAAGCAAACGAAGGTCCCGCTCCTTTCAAGACATCGCCAATGAAAGCGGGAGTTGCCAGTTTTTCAAACGGTGAAGCAACAATAATGCGTGCGTCAAATGATTTTGCAGCCATCTCCTTAATACCTTTCAGTGCTGCTCCTCCTCCGACGAGTACAACCTGCGAAACCGCTTTACCTTCTTTACGCTGATAGGTGAGCAAAATACGGCGAGCTTCAGCAAATACGAAATCAAGTGCAGCAGAGCCAGCTTCAGAATCAGCTAAGCCTTTGTCACGCTTTATGTTCTCGGCCTCTTGGAACGTAGCGCCTGTAGATTTTGCGAGAGCCAACGTCAAATCCTGGCCTCCTCGCCCTATAGTGTGCGACACATCAATAATACCAAATTCAATAATGTATACCCGGGTCGAAGAAGCACCCATATCAATAATCATGGCGGGTGCAGTGGTGTGCTCGTATGAAGCTCGCCCCATACTGAACGGCTCTACTTCAAAGAACCTAGGCGTGAGCGTGGCAGCTTCCGTAATTAATTGATATTTAGCAAGCACTTGGTTATGAATAGCAACGAGGAGCACCTCTGTTGAGTTTGCGGTCTTCCCTGCTCCGCCTTGTGGACTTAAAAATTTTGCTTCTTCATCAGGAATCACAAACCAATCGAGTGCAACTTCTGAAATTGGTACAGGAATATACTTGCGTGCCTCTATGGGAATCATGTTTGCCAAATCGTTTGGATCTTTGGTCGGCAGACTGATGACATTAATGAGTGAACCGGAGAGTGGTACAGAGAATCCACCGGCTTTCGCTGTTGCGTTTGCCTCATGGAGCACATCCTTCAATGCTTCCCCAATTTTTTCGGACGAAGGACTGACCGCTTGTCCTACTTCAGCATTCGCATAAGGACCAAGTGCAATTTCACCATACGTTTCAAGCACGGCACTGCCACGCACTTCTTTCACCTGCACTATCTTTATGGATGATGTGCCAATGTCCACGCCAAGTACACTCAATCCATCCTTCACTCCTAAAGAGGAAGTGAACTGCCTCAATTTTTCAGACAAACCGCCGAGAGAAAAATCCATACTTAAAAGAGATACTACGACTGACAAAGACGGAAACTAATAATTATCATGATGAATCTCTAATGCCTCCCGCAGTGTTCTTCTTATGAGTGCAGTCAAAGCGCCGTATGGGGGTACAATGTTGCCAAGTATACCATGATTGGCCACATTTTTAGGAGGATTCTTGATGCATTGATTCCAATATCCAGCGAATCCTCAATCGCACGCTCACTTTCAGAAGATACCCTTGCGGAGCTTCTGCATCCGATGATTCATCGAGATAGGCAGTGGATTACTGCACTTTTCCCATACCGAAACCATAAAGTTCGTGCACTTATTCGGGCAATAAAATACCGGGGCGAAAAAGCACCCCTGCCAGCTCTGGGCAGAATCCTTGCTGATGAAATCATCCACATACTCGAGGAAAAGAAAACGCTTCAGGGCTGGCGAAATCCACTCCTCGTCCCTATTCCAAGCTCAAGAGCTCGCCTAAAAGCTCGAGGCTACAATCAAGTGGAGAGAATCGTGCTCGCCACACTCCCCCACCTTGAAGGGCAGGTCATCTATGCACCTGATGTGTTGGGTCGGGAAGACAGAGCAAGCCAAGTAGAAGTATTAAAGTCAGAGCGTGAAAAAAATATTGCTGGGGCATTCTCCGTCATTCGTCCTGAAAAGGTCACAGGCATGCAGATAGTCCTTATAGATGACGTTGCGGAAACTGGCACAACACTCGCTGATGCAAAACGAGCACTCATTCAAGCGGGTGCTTCTGAAGTTATTGCAATCACCCTCGCCCACTGAGGTGGAACAGAGGGTAGTGGGTAGAGAGTAGTAGGTAGAAGATGGCGGTAGAAAGTAGTTCTGAAAATTACCATGTGGTAATTTTCAGAACATTCAAATTCAAAACTATACGATTGATCGTATAGTTTTGATCAACTCATAAAAAAATTCCCGACATGAGTCGGGAATTTTTCCTAGAATCCCTCAAGGGGACTGCTGTTTGCAGATCAATCGCAAGGCTCTTGAGCAAACAGGGAGCCTATCACCTAGAATTATTGTCCTACTCCTGCAGATGTTTCCGCCGTAGTCGTTGCAGTCGAATTAACCTTCATTCCCTTAAGAGCAGTAATGATCTTGTCAGCATCTTTGCGTGCTGTCTGTAAATCTTTTTGTGCGAGCACAATTTTTGCACGTGCGTCTTTGAGTGCTTTGATGTTTGCCGCCTTCTTTGTTGCGTCTCCATCGTCAGGAACAAGTGTCACAATTGCATTCACCGCCGCCTGTGCTTGAAGACTTGCGTTTGCAATTTTCGAGTTGTATTCCTCAAGGGTCACTCGTACTGCTTTCACATCATTGCCGGCTGTAGCAGCGGCAGCAATTCTGGTTTCAAACTTCAATGAGATGAGGTGTAATTTTGTAGCAACCGTCACAATGCGGTCAGCCGCAGCAATAATGGCACCTTGTGGAATGATGAGCGCATAAATGCGATACGAATCAGTGACAGACTTTACATCGCCTTTCAGTGTTTCTGGATCCGCATCTGCATCAATCTTCGCTTTCAATGCATTGAGCGCATTCACCTGTGCAGTCAGCGTGCCTGCAATTGCAGTTTTATCTGCCTCTGACAAATTCAGCATCGCTTGCACACGGAGCACTAGTGCATTGAGATTAGTAACTCTGCGGTCGATTTCTTGATGTGCTTTATCTTTGCCACGCATGAGTGCAATAGACTGCGATGCACTGAGGCTTGCTGTTCCTTCTGCCTTCACACCAGGGGCACTTGCGTTTACTGTGGCATTCGTAGTTGCACTCACGGCCTCCACAACACGCACAGATGACGGAGAGAGAAGTAATGCAACGGCTATAAACGGAATAAGAGCTGAAGTGATTTTTTTCATTGTGTGGGTTATTAGAAGCTAATACTTATTGCTGAACTGCCGTATCGTTCATTCCACTATCAATGGATGCGGTGTCGGAAGTCATTGCGCTTACATCCGCATCAACTGATGCAACGTCCTGACCTAACGCAGTGTCGGATGTGTCACTTCCAGAAGGTAATGTTGGTCCTGTAGGAGCGGGTGTTGCTGTTTGATCGGCAACTACAGCCGGAGCCACATCTGATTTTGTGGATGAATACCAATAATACAATCCGCCAATAACTACAGCGACGAGTACAACTCCAATAGCTACTTTTATATTTCCTGACATAGATGTAATGAGTGCTTAACTAAAAGCTAATTAGTGATTTGATAAAGCCGTACCCTTCTATTATACCCCGCCCTACTTCCCTGTCTCTTTTGAAGCAAGTGTTCGCAAAATCTCGTCCCACGAGTGTACTCGTGTTACCCCCGGAGGCACTTCCCCTTGATTCCAAGGGGTATCAAAGAGAAGAACGGGAACACCAACACTTGCAACATCGGTAGCAAATTTCAATGCATCATCAATAAAAAGTGAGATACCAAGCTCGGTGACGAACTCAGATTTCAAGCGACGCTTGGAAGGATCGGGGTCATCGTGGTTTGTAAAGTGTATTTCTCTATATAGGCCAAGAAAATTTTTCTCAAGCCATTCAATGGTCTTGTCACGCCACACATGCATGCGCCCAGTCACTATCACAATCTCGTACGTTTGGCTTAACTGTTTTAGTGCATCGTACGCACCCAACACTGCTTCAGAGTTATGGTGAAATTCTGTCGAAATAAACTCGTCGATTCTTGCACGTGCTTCCTCTGGAGTACAGTTCCACACCTCATGCAGATGAAAACTCGAAACATCATCACGAGAATACGTGGTGCCGTAGGTGGCGTTATGAAATTCTGCAAGAGCATTGCCGGTTCGGACCAACACGTCATCAAAATCAACACCTAAGATAGGTTTTGCAGTCATGATGCCCATTCTACAGAGTGAAACTCACTAATGCACGCCAAAAAAACCAATCAAAAAACTGCCCCCACATTCATTCTAGTGTTTTGCAAAACACTAGAATGAATGTGGGAATCGGTAGATAGATATACCAACTCAATTTCCGCAAATCGTCTTCATCAACGCAGCGCACACTTGGTACGGGTCCATGTTTGCAGCGGGACGTCTATCTTCAAGATATCCCTTATCATCGTTTGCCGTTGCCATAGGAATTCTGATGGATGCTCCACGGTCAGAAATACCGTAGCGAAACTCATTAATACTGCAGGTTTCGTGACGCCCGGTAAGTCGTGCCTCATTCCCTGCCCCGTACACTGCAATATGTTCGTGATGTTTCTTCTTTAGTTTTTCGCACGCCGCCTTCACGTGTTTCATTCCGCCAGGAGCCCGCATTGCTTTTGTTGAAAAATTCGTATGACAACCTGCACCATTCCAATCTCCGGCAACAGGCTTTGGTGCATACGAAACACTGATATTAAATTCTTCACCTAATCGCTCAAGCAACCATCTCGCAATCCAAAGTTGATCGGACACAGCAAGGGGTCCCACGGGACCAACTTGAAATTCCCATTGTCCCGGCATCACTTCCGCATTAATTCCTGAAAGTGCGATGCCTGCCTCAAGACACGCACTCATGTGCTCTTCTGCTAACTCTCTGCCAACTACGTTCTCTGCACCAACACCGCAATAATACGGACCTTGAGGCCCAGGAAAACCTGTCTCTGGAAATCCAAGTGGTCTGCCATTTTGAAACAGTGTGTACTCTTGCTCAATACCAAACCACGAATCGACAGTTTGATATTTCTTAGCGACTGCACGAAGTTCCGCACGAGTATTTGTTGGATGCACATCACCATTTGCTTGTAACACTTCGCACATCACAAGAATGTTCGGAGCCCATCCCGCTTGGGCGGGCAAGCGAAGAGGATCAGGCAAGAAAGAAACCGGTACGAGCCGGCAATCACTAAATCTTCCTTCTGCTTGTTCTGTCGAAGAGCCGTCAAAGCCCCACTCGGGTATATCTTTTAATTTTGTAACAGCACCTTTAATAATTTTGGTCTTGGAGCGAAGTCCCGCTGTGGGCTTACGTCCGTCGAGCCAAAGATACTCAACTTGCGTGTACTTGGTAATGGTAGCCATACGTGAAGTCTAGCAAGTAGAGCGTAGAAGAACGGATGGGGTGTGGAAAGGGGTTTTTCAAGAAAATTGCCCCATGTGGGGCGTATTTTCTAGTGAGCGGAGAGGGAGGGATTCGGTCACGAATCACTAAGTATTTTACTCCTGGAGCTCGTAAAATACTAAATGTTCTCGACCCCGTCTCAGCGCTCCCTCCTGCCCCGCAGGCGCACTTCCGACTTTCGAATCCCGACTCTCGTAGCAGAAATAAAAAAGCGGGTGCAAAAGCACCCATTTTTTATTTTGCGGAGAGGGAGGGATTCGAACCCTCGGAACCCTTTTGAGGTTCAACACATTAGCAGTGTGCTCCATTCGACCGCTCTGGCACCTCTCCTATTTGTCGCAAAGCGACAAAGACTAAGAGTATAGGAGGCCGAGCGTTCGAACAAGTTCGCCCTCCTAAGTTCTGCCTCGTTTTTGACTCGGCAACGAACTTTCCTGAAACAGGATCGGAGAAAACAAGAAGCAGTTCTTGTTTTCTCCACTCAGCCACCTCTCCTTAGGACAGTCAATTCATACCACGAATCGTTAGTTACAGCGAACAAATCAAGGAAGTTTAGTGTAATAAGACTAGTCTTAAAACGGCTTCTACACTAGGTCGACTATGCAATATCAGTCTTAAGTTATTTACTTTCTTACCTTACTTAAAAAATTAAAAATAATATGAACATCAGCAAAAATACAATAATTACGATACTAGGGATTGGCATACTTCTCGTTGGAGGAGCACTTATCTATGCATACACTGCGGGTCCCGCATCCCCAACAACGACGGCTACAACCACACCTTCAGGAACTACCGGCACTACGCCTACTCAAACCACAAAGGCAACAGTTCCTACTGTTTCTACGGGGGCTGAGGTGTTTGTTTCAAATTCCACAGCTCTTGCAACAGGCAAGGTAACGCCAAACGGTGCACAGACCACGTATTGGTATGAATACGGAAAGACGACAGCTTTAGGTGTGCGATCACAATCACAGACCATTGGCTCCGGCTTCATTGCCATTCCAAGCCCTGCATACATCACCGGTCTTTCAGCAAATACCACGTACTACTACCGCTTGAGCGCATCGAACGGCTTCGGAGTAGTTAACGGAAGCACACTCAGCCTCACCACAAACACCAACCCTCCTCCTGTTGGAAGTGTGCCAACGACACAAACAAACAGTGCGGTGGATATTACTCGAACAGGAGCAAATTTGAGCGGGCAAGTGAATCCGAACAATCTTGCAACAAGCTATTGGTTCGAGTACGGAGAAACAAATGATTTAGGAAACGCAACGGCACTCAAAGGAGCAGGAAGCGGAAACACTTCCCTTGGAGCTTCGGCGTCAATCTCAAACTTGAAACCGCAAACTAAATATTTCTTCCGTGTGAATGCAAGTAACCAATTCGGCACGACGAACGGCAATATCCTTTCGTTCACGACCGCAGGGCCTGCATCTCCTGGCGCTCCCAAAGCAGACACAGATTCTGCGAGCGCTATCGCACAGACGTCTATCAAATTCAACGGTAAGGTAAACCCGAATGGGGACACCACACGCTACTGGTTCGAATACGGTACGGATTCTCTACTTGGATCGCTTTTAGGTTCTAGTACGAAAACAACCGTTGCAGGTTCTGGTACGTCGAATGTCTCAGTATCAACGACAGTGACCGACCTCTCTAAAAACACTCGCTACTACTACCAAGTAGTTGCTGAAAACTCCTACGGAACAGTACGAGGAGACATTGTTACGGTAACAACGAAAAGATAATTTTCGAAGTTTCTAACAATAAAAAACATCCACCCATATGGGCGGATGTTTTTTATTATGCCTATCGTACTGTAAAATACACACTCAAACTTAAAAAGAATAAAAACGTATGCCAAAAATATATATCTTTCTTATCTTAATCGCCGTCGTAGCCATCGCAGGGACCTGGATTGCGGTCTCTCACAACATGCGTTCGCAGAGTAAAAAAGCAGGCGAAACAAATACCGCTTCCACAACACCAGAGCAAACCCAAAGCGGAGCAACGAGTGCCACAAATCCACAAACGGTCACATCAGCAACTATTCACACCAACAAAGGAGATATTGCCATTGAATTTTTTGGTGCTGACGCTCCAAACACCGTCGCTAATTTCATCAAGCTCGCACAAACCGGCTTTTACGATGGCACAAAATTCCACCGTGTAATAAAGGGATTCATGCTCCAAGGTGGCGACCCTTTGACGAAAGATGACTCGGCTATGAGTCGCTGGGGTACGGGAGGCCCTGGTTATTCATTTGCAGATGAGATTCACACCAATAACAAAAATGACATTGGCACTATATCAATGGCAAATTCAGGCCCTAACACTAACGGCAGTCAATTCTTCATCAATGTTGCAGCAAACAATTTTCTTGATGATAAGCACACAGTATTTGGACGTGTGACTGCAGGTGCAGAGGCAATTAAAGCAATCGAAAACACTGCTACCGATTCAGGAGACCGACCTTTAGAGCCAGTAATCATCACGTCAGTAACACTCAATTAATTTTTCCTGCCGTGCACATTAAAAATGGACGCCCAAAGGGCGTCCATTTTTAGTTCCTTTATTTAATTCGTGAAAAACCGTACAATGGTAAAAATGCCTCTCAAAAAGATTATAGGATTTACTCCAGTTATTGCAGCGCTCCTTGGTAATACCCTCGTCACCGCCATAAAGCTCTGCGCTTCCATCCTTTCAGGATCAAGCGCAATGTTTGCCGAAACGATTCACAGTTTAGCCGACACACTAAACCAAGGCCTGCTACTTATAGGACTGCAACGCTCAACAAAAAAAGCTGACTCGGAGTTTGAATATGGGTACGGAAATGAGCGTTTCTTCTGGGCACTGATATCCGCATGTGGGATTTTCTTCGTTGGTGCAGGCATTACGGCATACAACGGCCTCTCCGCATTCACCTCTCCGCATGACATAGAGCTCACCGCAATTGTGTTTGTCGTTCTTTTCTTGTCGCTCGGCATAGAGGGCTACACCTTCTTCGTTGCTGATAGAAATTTAAAACAGTCATTCCCCGACGCCACATGGCGTGAACGCTTCTCACGAGCTGACCCTTCAACGCTTGCCGTCTACCTAGAAGATGCCGTTGCCGTTATTGGTATCCTCATCGCTACTATTTCTATTACGCTCTCGTACTACACAAAAAACCCACTCTGGGACGCTGTCGGAGCAATGCTGATTTCATTTCTCCTCATCAGCGTTGCCATTACGCTCATTGCAAAAAACCGCTCGTACTTAATTGGGCGTTCAATGCCTCGAGACATGCAAGAAGAAGTGGTTGAATTTTTAACGGCTGACCCCGCAATAGAGAAGGTTATAGATTTCAAGTCCACGACCTTGGGCTTCGGCTCATACCGCATCAAATGCGAGATTGAATTTAACGGCCCTGCCCTTTTCCAAGAAGCCTTCCAGCGTGAAGCCCTAAAAGACCAGTACGAAGAAATCAAAGACGACTACGAGGCCTTTAAACGACACTCCGTAGACTATGCTGACCGCATTCCACGCCTCATGGGTAAGAAAATAGATGAGATAGAAGGAAGGCTAAAAAAGCACTTCCCCTCCATTCAACACATCGACATTGAAATTAACTAAGCTTTTGGGTCTTTACATAGGCTTGATTTGACAAGATATTTTTTAGGAATATTCTTGCCTTTATATCCTTTAGGGTATTTATACAAAATAATGATTTGAATGCGTATGTTTGGAGAAGGTAGTTTGGTTCGCCATCACAATAAGGGGAAAGACCACCGGGCAAAAGAAAAGAAGGGATGGGTGAATCAGGGGAAAAATAGACCACCGAAATCAGGTAAAAAAGGAAAATAAAAAAGCGGAGGGCAACCTCCGCTTTTTTATGTAAAGCAAGAAAAGCTTAATACTTCGCTACGTTCGCCGTGAGCGAGTGTGAGACAAACGTACCGTCCGCACCAATGCACGTAAGTGTAAAGACAGTAGTTTTAAGAATTGGTCCGCTAGATTTTCCAGACTCCGACGCTAGAGCAGAACCAGAAAGCTCTATTGGAGGATTGGAAACAAACACGCACGAAGAAACATTTTCAGTTCTCCAACTTATAAGCACCTTTGACCCCGGAAGTATCGTCGTGCCTTTGTCAGAGCCGTTCAACCGCAAAATTACTTTTGATACTAACGTAGGAGCTACGACTTTCAGTGTTGTGTCTGTCGGCACTCTTGGAGTGCTGGATGCAACAGTGGCACTCGGCACATCGATAGTAATAAACCCTACCGCTATTGCTCCCCCACCAGCACCTTTCGCAATTACCTGATACGAACCATTTCGCAGTGTTGGTATTGTTACCGACCACCGGCCGTTTGTTACTGGCACTGAATCATTTGCATACACAACCTCGCTACTTCGGATTGAAACGGAAACCGCAGCGAGGTTTTTTGCGGAGCCAGATATCGTTGGTGTGCTGGACACAGATGATGACATTGTGTCGAGAGTGATGGTTGCAAGTGCAGACTCGAGGTTATTGGTTAAACTCGGACGAGCTGTAGTTCCTGATGAGACTGGCACACTTGTTCCACAGCGTGACGCCAGAAACATACGTGTAGAAGATTCAACTACTCCGGCACTTGCGGGAGTGGAATTACCGGCAAGAATATTTTCTCGTGATTGCAGACGCTTCACCGCCATTTGAGTTGCGGGCCCAAAATAGCCTGTCACTAAGCCTTCGGGATAGAGCGTTCTATCTTCGGCTAGTACTCTTTGGAGCTTTGTAACTTCGCCGTCCGTTTGCTGGTCAGAGACACCGATAGATAGTGCTCGAGTGAGTTGGACACACAATGTATCCTTTGAAGCAGTGGAGGGCGTCACTGAAGGTTTTGCAGCAGCTTGTGCCGCTACAAGCTCTTGGCGAACCTGCTCTACCTCCAAGAGGAGTCTTTGTAATTTTGTGTTGAGTTCATCTACCGTTGCCGCAGAAACAACGCTTGGAAGCACGAGCAAAGCAAAGACAAACGAAATTACTATTTTTTTCATATATTAAAATTACAGTACATGCACAGTATATACGGCAGGAGGAAGGTTCTAGGTGCTAGGCTCCCTGTTTGCTCAAGAGCCTTGCGATTGATTTGCAAACAGCAGTCCCCTTGGGGGGTGCCAGCTTTCAGCTTCTAGCCTCTCTACTATCTCTATCCTCTCTAGCTGTTAGCTGCCAACTGCCCACTGTTCACTGTTCACTGAACACTACCCCCTCTTCCCTCTCTCTTCCACCTATTTTGTGACATTCGGTATACTGCCTTTAAATGAATGCAAACGAGTCCATTGACTCTCTCACTCGTCTTACACAAATCCAGCGTGCAGGTCTAAAACGTCTGCGTATCACAAGCATTCGAGATTTGCTCTATCACTTTCCTGTGCGTTATGAGTCAGCGGCAGATATACGCACGGTGTCTGATGCACGAGACAGTGAAGTGGCAACACTCTATGGGAAATTCTCAAAGCTTGAAATGAAACGTTCATGGAAAACTAAGGTGCCTATGGCAGAAGGCACCTTCAACGACGACACGGGGAAAATGCGTATTGTGTGGTTTCACCAACCCTATCTTGCAAAAATGTTTCCAGTAGATGAGCTGGTGCGGATTCGTGGGAAAGTCAGTGAGAAAGACGGCAAGAAATCAATAATAAATCCAGTCGTTGAGCGGGCAGCGGGGATACCATTTATGCAAACAGGGGGCGAAATGTTTCCTGTATATCCAGAAACTGCAGGCATTACATCGTTATGGATTTTCTATACAATCAAGAAAGCAATTGAGAAAGGCGTACTTGATACGCTTGAAGACCCTCTGCCGGAGACTCTTTTAAAGACGTACCATCTCCCTGCTCTCAAGAGCTCACTTATTTGGATTCACCTGCCTGAGCGAGCAGACGATGCAGAGGTCGCACGGAAGCGTTTCGCATTCGAAGAAGTATTTTTGATCCAAGTAGCGAGAGCGCTCGAGCGAGAGAAAAATAAGTTGGAGCGTGCCTATGAAGTGGATGCTGATGAAGCAAAGGTCTCAGCATTCATCAAAACATTTCCATTTGATGCAACCCTCGGACAAAAGAAAGCTATCGCTGACATTCTAGCGGATTTTTTGGAACCCTACCCAATGGCACGACTGTTAGAGGGTGACGTGGGAAGCGGGAAAACAGCAATCGCAGCTGCAACAGCGTACGCCGTTGCAACTTCACGACCAAAAAACGCAAAAGGTGCGAAGCAAACGTTTGGGAATCTCCAAGTTGCCTATATGTGCCCCACGGAAATTCTTGCAAAACAACACTTTTCTACATTCACAGCATTCTTTAAAAAATACCCCATTGCTATTGGGCTCGTAACATCGTCAGGTTGTTTTAAATTTCCTTCAAAGGTAAATCCTGATAAACCAACAAACATTTCACGCACACAACTTATGAAGTGGGTCGCAAACGGCGAGATTCCCATTCTCATTGGTACTCATTCGCTCATACAAAAAACAGTGGGGTTTAAACACCTTACCTATGTCATCGTTGACGAACAACACCGCTTCGGCACCTTGCAACGCCAAGCCATTATGAAAAAAGGCGGAGCCTCCCCTCACCTCCTCTCAATGACTGCCACCCCCATTCCCCGCACCCTTGCGCTCACCTTGTATGGTGACTTAGATTTGACGGTACTTGATGAATTACCGAAGGGAAGAAAAATGATTACGACCGAAATAGTCACTCCGGGGTCGAGAAATAAAGCCTATGAAAAGATACGGGAGCTTTTGAAAGAAGGCCGGCAAGCGTATGTGATTTGTCCACGCATAGATGAGCCAGATCCAACAAAAGCACTTGCACTTCAAACTCGCTCAGTGACCGCCGAAGCAAAGCGTTTAGAGAAAGAAGTTTTTCCTGAATACACACTCGAAAAACTACATAGCAAAATGACTCCGAAAGAAAAAGAAGAAGTAATGGGACGCTTCGAGCGAGGTGAAACACATATCCTCGTCGCCACCTCTGTTGTGGAAGTGGGCGTGAACGTGCCTAATGCAACCGTCATCATGATAGAAGGCGCAGATAGATTTGGCCTCGCCCAGCTTCATCAACTGCGAGGGCGTGTACAACGCTCGGCACACCAGCCCTATTGCTTCTTAATGGTTGAAAAATCGAGCGGTGCAAACAACGTGCGTCTGAAAGCAATTCAGTCTGCAAAAAATGGATTTGAACTTGCTGAAAAAGATTTGAGTATTCGTGGTGCGGGTGAACTCTACGGCAGACGCCAATGGGGCATCTCTGACATTGGTATGGATGCCCTCCAGAATCTGAAGCTTGTTGAAGCGGCCCGCAAAGAAGCTGGAGCAGTTGTAAATAAAGATCCGTCACTTACTGCCAATCCCCTACTTCGAGAACGTGCGTTAGAAAAAGCACAAGAGTTGCATTTTGAATAGCGTGAGAACACAACCCCGCCTCGCCCGTCACATATGGCAGACATACGATGTCTGCCATAGTAGCTTTTTGCAGTGTAACTAGTGCAATTACTGAACCGTTGAAGAGCCCTCATCCTCAATAACGAGTTCCAACATCGCCAGAGTCGCTCTGATCATGGCACGCTCTGCGTTATTAAGACCAGGTTTTTGTAACTGAGCTTCAAGCGTCCTTTTTTCACGACGCCGTTCCGCCAACGTAGCACTATCCAAAGACCCCAAAAGAACCTTCCTTTCTCCGCTCATTAGTATGAGTGTAGATTTTAAGTTAAAAAAGTCAAATCCGAGCAAAGGTACATTCCTCACCGACATGCATCGCTCTTGAGAAGGAGGCTGTACCCCCTACGCGAATCCACTCCCACATAGCGACCGCACAGCAGCACACCTCTCTTTTCACCTTTATGTAAGACATACGATGTCTTACATATTCATCATCGCTTGAGAAGTGTGTTGTGTCTCAACATTGAACCTGCCAAAACATTTATTGACAGGCAAAAAAAATTACAGTTAACTCTAAGAATGTTTCTCAAAGAAAAGACTGAAGTGGCACATTATCCAAGAATGGAGGATTTTACCAAGACCCCGGACAATAAACGGGCCTGCTCTCTTTGCTCACAAATTGGGTATAGTCCTTGGGTTGAACGTCACTCAAAAACAGCTCACTATCAATGTGGGAAGTGCTCAAGGTTTTTTGTAAGCCTTAAAAAGCACGAGCGTTTTTGTAAAGGTTGATAAAATTTGCAGAATCCTTTGTGCGCCCTCTTGGACTCGCCTCTCGTCGCTGCTACGACTCGAAACCTACGGTCGCTCTTCGCTCCCTGCGGCCCGCGGTTCGAGTCCAACGTGTGCAGCATTACAACAAAAAACGCCAGCGAGAAGCTGGAGTTTTTCGTCGTGGTCCGCCCCCTTGGACTCGAACCAAGGACCCTCGAGGTTCATCAAAGGATACAGCCGGCACTCGCTCGGATATATAAATGCTTAGTGCAGAGACCAGGTAGAACTTTGAACCGGCTAAAAACCTATCTTTCTCGGTTTTGGGAGTACTATCAAAATACCCCTTCCCTTCAAATTGAGCTCCAGAAAGCTACTAAGATTACCTAAAGACTACCCACAATGATTGTATAGAATCATTGTTCTTCGGCTGTTGGCTGTTCAATACTGGGCGCGCCTTTTTGAGGCTGAGTCGCATCCATGGTCGTAGGGCCGGTCTTTTTCTTGAATTTCTTCTCAAACTCTTCTTGAGTAAACTGTCCCCAGGGTTTCATTCCTAAGTATAGCTGTTGAGTAATATCACAAATATTAAGTAGCTCGTTTTGATAGGCATGTTGTTTAGCAAAAGCAGCGTGTTTCCCGCCCTTCTCTTTCCAAGAGTCAAATACATCCCACACGGTAAACAATTCAGTTTTAGTTAAAATAAGTACAGGATTATAAGGTTCTTCGTTTTTGTAATATCTCCTAGCTTTATTAACTAATGGTTTTAGTAACGAAATTTCTCTTTCAGTAAGCTCTTCTTTTAAAGTAGCAAAAACTAATACTGCACCAGGAAACTTTTCTGCAATCACTTTCATTTTATCTATATCTTTTTTTGTGAAGTCATTTTCTGTCTTACACTCTGCAAAAATGAGGCGGGTTGCATCTTCTTTCCTGTAGTTTGATTCACGAAAAAATAAGCCTAGGTCGACTTCTATAGCTTGGTCATCAATTTTAGTTTCAAAACTTAGCATCGGAGTTATGGGACTATGGTGAAAAATCGAACTAAATATACGAAGCGTTAAAAGAGTTGCGTACACTCCTTCTGCTCGTTTTGGAAGTGTGAAAGGGCCCGTGGCTTTGTAAGACCATTTAATGTCGTCTGGAGAATGAGTAGGAATATTAAATTCTTCTAAACAACTTGGACAAGTAACTGTGTAAGTCAAAGAAGGAATATCGTGCCAAGAGCTATGAGTACAGGTTGGACACTTAAGTGAAACCCCGAGTTGGAATATTTTCTTGGCAACATAATTTTTTAGTATCTCAGCAGGCTCCCTTTTAAATGTTCCACTAGAAGCAATCTTAGATATTTCCGCCCAAAATTGCTCTTTGGCCATTTCTTTACCTGACTCCATACTCTTAAGGAGGGAAATCATATAGTCGTTTGCGAGAGTGTTGATGCCAAATGTCCCCCCTAGATGCTTAAGCATTTGCTTGGCTATTCTTCCTGGAGAAGATAAATTTATTTCTAAGTTTTGGTCTCTCATCCAGTTCGTAAAAACCTCATCTGCTTTGGGCACTTTCAGATTAATTCTCCAATTAGTGTGCTCAGAAAGGTAGGTCGTGCTACGTTTGGAAAATCGCCATTCATTCAATCCAATAGAACTCAGCGCTCGTGTTAGATTTCTACCTCCCTCAGGAATTACTGCAGCATAAAGGTCATCATGCATGTAATTAGCAATGACAACATCATTAGCAAACCGAGCACCACCGCCTCCGAAGCGAAAAGCGAATTCAGGGTCTAGAGTCTTTACAGAAATTTCTTCTGAAGAATCAGTAAAGTCATGATTTTCTGATTTACTTTCTAGGTCGCAAGAACCCACCCCATCCCTGTGCCTAGCCCATTCATCCCAAATCCTAGGGTAGCTCCCCGTAATAGAAAAACGAGGCCCTTTAAAATCTTTATCCTTTTTAATTTTTAAAGAATTAGCGAAAGTTTTTACGTCTTCTATGTCGATACTGCGCGACTTCATTAAAGTAGCGTAGTAATAAATTTGTTTGTTATGTTTACTGACTCCAGAATTTGCCTCAATAAATTCTGAAGCATTCTTTTTTGCCGAGTTAGAGTGCATCGCCTGTTTAGGAATAGGAAGTACAGACCATCCCATTGCGCGTAAATTCCAATAATCAATAATGTCTTGATTATTGGAAGCATTCATAAGAAACACGCATTCTCCTCTATTCCAACCTGAGTTGTTTGAGGCCTTTATTTCAAATTTCAGCATCTGCCTGAGATAGAAATGTCGCATATACTGTAAATAGTTGCCCAGGTTCAGTTTTACTGACTTTGCTTCAAAAGGCTCTTTCCAGTTCTTATCCAATATCTTCTCGACATCTTTCGAAGGAGCTCCAAAAACACTTTGAAGAAAGAGCTTATTCTCTTTAGGAAAAGAAGGAAAAATATAATTTATAGGGTAGCGTCTTTTAAATTTGAATTCTTTCTTAAAAAACCCTTGCAAAACTTCAAATATACTAATACCGTAACCAGTGGTTCCCTCCTTGAGATTTATAGATAGTCTTTTTTCATCTATGATTTCTTGTCTAAACTCTTTCAAATTTAATTTTTTTGCCTTACCCAAAGGAACTAGAAAATCAGGGTTAAACGCCTCAATATAACCTTTCAAAATTGTACGACTGGTATGACCAAATGCACCACCTTCTTTTTTCCAAACTGAGGGAATCTTTTCAAAAGTTGGAATAATTGGATTGTAAGTACCGCCCCACAGAGTCGAATTAATTTCAATCGCTTTTGCGAGTGCTTTAGTATCAGTGGGATTCACTAAAAAAGCTATCTTAATTGGTCGCAGCTTTATACTTAAGTTTGTTTCAGTCATGTTTACTTATTTTCTCTAAAAATTCTTTTTAAGCCGAAACTAGAATAGGGATTCAACTAAGGCAAAATAATACCACCAGGGTCATAAACTTGAACGAATTGAGATAGTCGGTCTATTTTCTCTTGTGCTCGACTCCCAATGATTAGGGCACCTTTATTTTGATTGATAGCCTGAACGCAAGCTATAAGCATCGTCCGAGCAAATATTTTTCGTGGTTGTTTTGTTGGGAAAGTGGGAATAATTTCAGCAAAAACCTTTTCTACTATTTCTGGCAAGATTGAATCGTCAATCAACATTTTTATCAGAAAATGCCCGACCAAACGCGCTGCAATGCGAGGTTCAACTCCATACTCTTCAGAAAGAGTGAGAGGAAAATTAAATTTTCTCAGCTCCTCAACGCGCACCTGTTTCAACGCACCGTCACCTAAAACGGCTTTCTCTAAATCCTCAACTGCAATTGGGAGAAACCGAACACGGTAAGAAGAAAGATAAGAAAAGAAATTTAAATACTCTTCGAAAGTTATTTTTCCCTGTTCATATAACACTCTCACCAGGGCTAAGGTGGAGCAATATTTAGGAATCTTTTTCTTTGTTTCGTGAACATTTACCTGAAGATAAAGAAAATCTTCAGTAAGAATTGGGACTTCGTCCCGCTGAGCCAAAATACAAGCATCTGCCAAACTAGGAGGTACTTTTTCTTCAGAAAACTCCTTAGACTTATTTGCCTGAGATATTACTTCTGTACCCTTTGATTCAGTTTCCAGTATTTTGATGCTGTTTTCAAAATTCTTTTGTATCATCTCTCTTTTTGAAGAATCAGGTTGCGAGAATTGAATTTTCCCTTTGGCATAACGCATGAAACCGGCCTGACCTGGAAAGTCTCTAAATTTTTCACCTAGTTCCAAAAGTAAACTTATAACTGACTGTGGAACTTTAAGATTTGGTATATGTTTGTAAATCTTTTCGAGCAAACCCGTTTCGGAAAGGAAGAGAGCAGAAGTACCATCAAGGTAAAAAGGAGTGCCGGAAATAATTTCTTTCGCAACTTCCTTTTGGGCTTCCATTTCTTGTAAAGTGCCGGCATTGGCCTTTATAAAGCCTCTTTCTTCGTTGCTTATACGACCGATAGCTTGCGGTAAGCCACCTTCAACAATTGCCAAAAGAGCGATGGGAACATTGTTTTTACAGTAAGTCTCAAAGAACTCTTGCCCTCTTTTATTCTGTTCCTCTAGGATAGCGATTAGATATTTTGTATCAATACCTGTTTCAGTAGTGGGCACCTCAATAGCCTGCATCTTGTCCCACAAACCTTCTATGGTGAGTCTTTGGGCTTGATGTACTGATTGCCACAAAATATATTTCTCAAGAGGTAAAATATTTTCAACCTCTTTTTCTTTTCTTTCAGAACTGTATTTATTTTCCAAAACAACCTTATCGCCTACCTTTTTACCTATGAAGTTACCTTTGAGAGCGTCCGGTATTTTCAAAGCATCTAGTTCGTCTCCATCACCAATTAAGAACCATCTCTCCTCATTCTTCATCTTAACGAAAGAGCCATCTACCACTGCGGCATCAGGAGTGAGTGGGAAGTCCATTAGATTTCCTATTTCGGAAAAAATAAGGAAAAGACTTCCGTATTCCTCAGGCGAAGGCCGTTTAAGTATCTTAATACCCTCAACCACAGCCTCTAAGGCCTTTTGGGGGTCTTTATTTTTCAAATAAGTCTCAGCTTGAATGCCTATTTTTGCTTGAAACGAATTGATGAGAGAGATGTGCTTTTCAACAAATTCTTGAGCACCGGGATAGTCTCCCCGCTTCGAGAGTGCATATACTACCTGTCCTAATAAAATCTCCTTATTAGCATCATCTAATAACTTAGCTTCCATCTGATTTTCAAGTATCGAAGCTCCAATACGAATAACCTCAGGGAATCTTTCTAAGTGAAAATTAGCGGTAAATAATTTTAGTTTTGCCTGCAAAATGGCCCTTTCATCTTTTTCATACTGAAGAAGCTTTTCTAAGAGAACAACCATAAAATCCCAAGCTTCTTTCTTTTCAGCTACATCAAGAGTAGGTATACACTCAACGTAACTAAGTTTCGATAAGTCAAAACTTTTTAATATTTCGAACGCCTGGTCAATCTGTCCCTCATCCGAATTAACCAAAAGAAGCAGCTTCTCTTTCTGGATAGAGCCATCACTTGGAAGTCCTTCAATTATCTTTTTTCTAAGCTCAGGAAATGCTTTTGAAGCGGTAGAAAATGCAACAGCGAAAGGCAGGTCTTCCAAAATAAAAGGGAGAATTTTTTCGTATTCTTTCTTTTCCAAGTCATTAATAAACTGCAGAATCTTTTCTGCCTTTATTCTTTCAAAAAAAGCTTTGCCTTCTGTAAAAAGGGAATCTTTTTGAACGAATTGCAAAATAATGACTTTCAATAAATCTGACGAAGGTCGTTTTTTTGCGTTCGCTAAATAATCTTGCAATTTTGAGAAATCTCCTTGAGGGAGTTCAATGGGACGCACTAAATCAGCGATGGTCCTATCTATCGGAAAATCAAAGTAACATTGGAGAAGCGCATCAAAAGTTTCGGAGGCGAGTTCAGGAGCCGCACGAAAGTTCGCTGTATAAAGATAAACATGAATCTGCTTTATATTAAGAAAAGCGTTACTTCTTAAACCTAATCCACCCCAGCTTTTGAATTTCTGCCTTACAGATTCAAGTTCTTTTTCAAAGGCTTCGATTGATGAAATCTGATTTTCAGTATCTGCGCTCCGTGCTACCTGACGTTCAAGATAAGAAAGTCTAACGTCATAACCACTTAACTTCTCTGGATTAAGATGTATAGCCTTTTCAATAAAAGTATCAGCTTTTGCCTGGTCTCCAATCCTTTCAAAAAATAACGAGTAAATACGGTAAAAATCTGCCCGGATTCTTGGGTCAGTAGGAAATTCATTTTCATTTATAACCGGAGTCTCTATCTGTGTTCCAGTCCGCAAAGTTCTGATTAACTGCTCTAGCTTTAAAAACCAATAGGTTTTGTCAATTTTTTCTGCTTCATTCAACCACTCTTCGTTCTTTTCAGGGTCCTCATCGTTTAAATAAATCTCAGCTAAAAAGAGCGGAGCTCGAGCATCTGTAGGATATCTCTTAAAAATACTTAGGAATTTTTCTCTGGCCTCATCTACCTTTTCGCTCCTCATTAAAGCTTTCGCTTCGAGTATTTCGTAATCTAATGCAATACTTTCATCGTTCTGACTGGCAAGAACATTTTTTATATTGTCTACTGCCCTTAAGACAAAACCTGTGTTGCCTCTATTAAGCTCATCCTCAAGCTTCCCTAAGTAATCTCGAGCTATACCGAGAGCATTTCTAGAATCAACATCGAATCCTAAGGAAGCTATTTGCTCTATTGTTAGCGTGAAGAAAACCTCCTCAAGGTTTTTTGGAGTAAAAACTTCAAACTTAACACCGGGATTATTTTTACTTAACTCTGCGCCTGCTTCTTCAAGAGGAATAGTTAGTCCAACATATTTATCGTTAAATACGAAATTGTAAGCATTGATTTTTGATATTTGGTCCCAAGTCTTTTTAAGATTATTAAAATTATCTTTGAACTTTTCTGCAGCTTCTGCATCTTTCTCTTCTGCCCTTAGGGGCGCGTAGACTTGGTAGTAGACACCCGTCTCCGGGATATAGCCATCATTCCCGCCATCTCCCACATTTCCATAAGGTCTTATTTTTTGAAAACCCTTTATTGCGAGTTCCATAATTGACTCAAAAAACGACTGAAATTCAGTGGCATTTTTTTGATGAACCCTAAGTTGAAACTGTAGGGATAGGTAATTCTTGTCACTGGGTAAGATAGCCATGGGAATTTATTCTTCGTTCTGTCTTAGGATTCTTTCCAATTGCTGCCTTTCTTCTTCACTTAAAGCGTGTTCAATACGAGTCGTCGCCTTCCCTTCAAGTAGCAGAATACTCCTCTCTAAGATAGCAAAACAGCCCACTGCACTTCGAAAATCAGCCTTTCCCACCTCTTCCTCTATGCGGTCTAACAGTTTCGAGCGAAGAGCTTTCAGTCGGTCCAAGTGACTTACAATTTCCGGCTCCTGACGAACAGCGCTTAATATTTCAATATGTCTAGAACGTGCGGTACTCGGTGCATAGCCCACCTGTAACATCATTGCTTGAGCAGAAGCAGGACGAGAGCTTGCAGCGTTTTCCAATATTAAAGACGCCAGTCTTTGCTTACGCGGAGTACTTCTTCTGCGAAGGGTAACGCTTGCCACCGTTCAATTTTACCTCTATTGAGATATGGGCCCTAATGTCGGTTAATATCGGAAATACGACCCTTTCAGCTACATCAAGAGGGTGCCAGGAGGCACGCCAAGGACCTGGGCGATTCTTTCGATAGTAGAGATTTTAACGTCCCGAGTTCCTCGCTCAATGTCGCTTATGTAATTTGCCGAGAGCCCGGCGCCCATAGAGAGCTTGATTTGAGAAATACCCTTTCTAGACCGTTCTTCACGAATTCGTTTCCCCAAGGTGTGTGCAATAGACTTTCCTCCCATATAGGCAGTCTATTGACTCCCTACTAGAGTGCTATAGACTGCAGTCTATAGGTATGGATTTGATATTTGGCATCGCCGGTATCGCGCTACCCATTCTTTTCGTAGCAGCCATTGCTTGGCACGAAGGCCTTCTTTCGAAGTGGGTCGTCTATATTGCTTTCTCTATTCTTGCGATAATTTTCTATTCAGTCTTCTTGCGAAATCTCGCAGAATGGCAGATGGGACTCTTCGGTCTGCTTTTTGCTTTGGCACTTGTGGGGATAAACGCCCTTTTCGGGCGTAAGTAGGTGGAAAAACCTGCGAATATCTGATTTGACAGCTCAGCACCGAAAAAAACAATTTGGTAAACTATGAGAGCACCTTTACAGTCATACACCAACGCCCGGCAAGGCTGGTACACGAACAAGAAAGACACCAGTCAAGACGCAGTGATGCGTTCTTTGGCCGGGTCACACCTAGGACAAGAACGCTTTAAAGCGTTCTTTTTGTTTATGGCGAAAGGGCACGAACATGCAGCGTGCCAAAGAAAACAAAGGAACTCATATCCTATCGGTCGAGGAATACCGAGAAATTTTGCACGACCACGAGAGCTCAGAAGAACAGATAATTCAACGCATAAGCTACCTTGAAGTCTTTTGCCGCAACATTATCAGAGCTGAACTAAAATCCTATGCGACAAGAAACTAGTTCGTTTGAAACACTAACAAGAAACGAGTACGAAGGCAGGACTGGGTTAGTTTATGCACGCGTATCCAGTAAAAAACAGGAGGTGGAGGGACACGGAAGAGAAAGTCAGGACCAGAGATGCAAACGTTTTTTAGATTCTGTAAACGTTAAATATGAAGAATCTTTTTTAGACACTTTTTCTGGGGCGGGAGATTTTATGAAACGTCCTGCAATGAAAGCACTATTGGATTACATAGACTCTCATCCCCACAGAAAGTATGTTGTGGTCTTTGATGACTTAAAACGTTTTGCTCGTGATGTGGAATTCCACCTTAAACTCAGAGCTGCTTTTAAGATAAGAGGTGTGGTTTTGAAGTGTCTCAACTATAATCTCGATGAAAGTCCTGAAGGAAAATACACAGAAATCATCCTAGCAGCGGGAGGAGAGCTGGAACGTCTTCAAAATGCTAGACAGGTTGTACAGAAACAAAAAGCACGCCTTGAGAGAGGTTGCTGGACCTTTAACGGCAAGAAGGGCTACGACATCGTCCCGGACCCTATATACAGGCGCATAGCGGTTCCTAACAAGGAAGGTAGAGTATTAGCAAAGGCGCTAGAGGGATTCGCCACAGGGAATCTGCCAAGAAAAATTGATGTTGCAGAGTACTTGGTGCGTAATAACTTTTGGAAAAAGAAACATCCACCCGAACGCCATCTTGACCAAGTATCTAAATTCCTAGGAGAGTGTTTTTATTGTGGCGACATAGAATATCCGAGGTGGGAAGTCAGTAGAAGACCTGGAGTACATCAAGCTCTCATTTCTCGAGAAACTTTTTCACTTATCCAAAAACGACTTTACAGAGACTCAGCTAGGTCAAAACCTCGTAGAAATATTTCAGACCGTTTTCCTCTTAGGGGCCTTCTGTTATGTTCTGACTGCAAAAAACCTCTGACTGGAGCTGCTTCGCGCGGACGTAAAAATCATTATTCGTATTATTTTTGCTTTAATAAACAATGTAAATTGTTCAACAAAAATTTCGCCAAAAAAGACGTTGAAGAAACCTTCAGGATTGTAATGCAGCGGAATAAGCTTAAAGCAGACAGTGGGAAAGTTATCACCGCCGTTTTTGATAGAGTTTGGGCAGAAGAGATTAAGACCTTGGAACAAGAAGAGCGCCTCACTCTCCAACATATCAAGGGCTTGAATGAGAAAGTAGAAGAACTAACAGAGATGGTCAGGAGGTCCTCTTCAGAATCCCTTAAAAGAGCCTATGAAGCTCAAATCGAAAAGGCTTTAGATGAGCTAGCGCACTTAAAACCCCATGAGGAAAACGACCTAAATGTTCCTTATCGAACCGCCCTTAAAAAGGCGACCGGACTTCTACAAAAGCCTTACAAGACATGGCAAAGTTTGAATGTTATAGAAAAACATAGATGGTTTTTCTTTCTTTTCGAAGCAAAACTAGAATATGCCAAGGAAGACGGATTTCGAACCGCTGATTCTCTAAGCCACACAAGGCTTTTTGAGGAGTTTCTTGGTGAAACTCCTAACTTAGTGCGCCCGCTTGGATTCGAACCAAGGACCCTCGAGGTATAAGCTCGATGCTCTAACCAACTGAGCTACGGGCGCATTTCCATACCCCTCGCTGGCTTGGCTTAAAGCTCGATGCTCTAACCAACTGAGCTAGGGGCGGGTATCCGCACTATATATCCTCACGGGCGGATAAATCAATCAACAATTGAATGCTGAGACTCAGCAAGTGCATCTCGAACTTCGATCAAATATGATTGATCTGGTTCCTGGAAACATTCGTACAACGGAATAGAAACTACGGGAGGAATATCATCGAAACGAGGGTGCTTCTCCGAATGTATTATGTCCGGCTCCCAATGTCCACTCCACTCCGTTCCGTTCCAACTCATAGTAGCTATGCCTGATGCTCGATGTCTTTTTTCTTTTTGGGAGTAATACCTCCTGCAATCAAGACCTTTTCAAACTCCTCACGCTCCACAGTTTCCACCTCAACGAGCTTTGCGGCAATCATATCCAAGAGCTTGCGATGCTTTTGAATTAAGTCTTTTGCCTTCTCATGCGCATCATCAATAATCTTTTTTACTTCCGAATCAATCTTGGCTGACACTTCTTCTGAGTACTCTTTGTCTGAGATACCACGTCCGAAAAGTGTGCGTCCACCCTCCCCTTCAAGTGCCATAGGCCCTAGAGTGTCTGACATGCCGTACTTCGTCACCATGTCACGTGCGAGTGCCGTTGCGACCTGCAGATCGTTCGATGGTCCTGTAGTTAAGTCGCCAAATACTTCCATCTCAGCAACGTACCCGCCCAAAGAAACAGCAATGTCATCCAAGAATTCTTTCTTGGATTGCATTTTTGTGTCCTCGTCAGGAAGCTTGAGTGTGTATCCCGCAGCACGACCACGAGAAATGATGGAAATTTTATGAACGGGATCAGCGTACGGAAGAATAGAGGCAACGAGTGCATGACCGCCTTCATGGTATGCGGTAATTTCTTTTTCTTTTTTATTGAGCAAGTGACTGCGACGCTCAGGCCCAAGCATTACTTTCTCAATGGAACGCACCAAGTCGAACTGCGCAACTTTCTTACGGTCCTCTCTCGCTGCAAGAATGGCTCCCTCGTTCATCAAGGAATACAAGTCAGCGCCAGAAAATCCTGGGGTACGCTCTGCAATGGTACGGAGCTGTACATCTTCTGCGAGCGGTTTTTTGCGTGCGTGAATCTTCAAAATCGCTTCACGATCATCACGGTCAGGAAGGTCAATGGTGACACGCCTGTCGAATCGGCCCGGACGTAGCAATGCTGGGTCAAGCACATCAGGCCTGTTCGTTGCAGCCATAATGATAACTTTTTCGTTTTGCTCAAAGCCGTCCATCTCAACCAAGATTTGGTTCAGTGTTTGTTCACGCTCATCATTCCCTCCACCTACTCCTGTCCCACGCACTCGCCCCACTGCATCGATTTCATCAATGAATATGATTGCGGGAGCGGCATGCTTTGCCATATGAAAGAGGTCACGAACACGTGATGCTCCAACGCCGACGAACATTTCCACGAATTCAGAACCAGAAATGGAGAAGAATGGCACACCTGCCTCACCCGCAACAGCACGACCAAGCAAGGTCTTACCTGTTCCGGGAGCACCCATGAGAAGAACTCCTTTCGGGATGCGAGCACCAATGTCCAAAAATTTCTTAGGATTCTTTAAGAAGTCGACAATCTCGGTAAGTTCTTCTTTTGCTTCTTTTGCTCCGGCAACATCGCTAAACGTGACACGCTGGGTCAAATCTTTCGGATCTATCATTCGTGCTTTTGATTGGCCGAACGTGAATGCCTGCATGCCTGCACCACGAACTTGTTTCGTTAAAAACCATATGAACACCACAATAAGAATCAACGGGAGAATGATGGGTGCCAGTGTAAAGAACCAGAACTGAAAACCGCCTTGATCTTTAACCTCAATAGAAACTTTTGAAATCTCATCTGCTTTCAACCCGTAGTTTGAAAGTGTTGTTGAAAGTGCGGCGTCCGGCTCCTTTTTACTTGTCTTCTTACTGCTGTCGGTGTAGGTAGCGGTGAGCTTTCCTCCTTCTACGATGATGCTTTCTACCGAGCCAGTCTTAATGTCTGCGGCAAGTTGAGACAGCGACACATCTTTAACGTCTACGTTTTTGCCAAAGAAAACTGAATAGAGAGAAGCGAGAATGAGCACGACCAACACAATTGTTGTCATGTTGTTCCACCACCCTCCCTTAGGAGACATGCCGGGCATGCCTTTCGGTACTAGGTCTTTCAACGAACCCTTCTTTTGGATTGGTTTTTTCTTCTGTGAAGTTTCTTTGAGATTGATTTCAGTCATCACGCCATTATATACGTCTACTCAAGAGAATACCAAAAGCACCTTACAGACAAGAAGTGAAAGAGTTAGAAAAAAGGAAACCTGTTTTTACTGAATTGGGTTTCTGATGTTCGTGGTCGTTTGTGGTTCAGGACTCACACGAGTTGGTCTTTTCGGTATGGTGGTAGTTGCTTGTACAGGCGTCGTTGGATATCCATATCCTGGCGGACGTGTAACGACGAGTGTGTTTCCCTTTGCGCTTCCGACGTTCACGAGAGCCGACTGATTTGAGCACTGTAGATACCCATTCTTTTTCTTATCGGAAGACTGAATAGCCTTACACTGATCACCAATGCCAGTGCCTGCGGTCACTGCAACTCTGATCTGTGCAGCCTTCATGCCCGCTGTCACATAGGTAGGAGTGCCCGTTATGGTAATCATGCCGGATGATTGTTTTAGATACACCGGAATACTTTTTACAAAGACTAACGTGTACGTATTACCATTTCGTGTCACTGAAGAAGGCTCTAAAGAACTCATGGTTCCGCACGCACCACCTTGATACCCATATCCGTATGCAACTCCTGATGTTGTGCAGTAGGTATAACTGAAAGCAAAATCGTTTATTGCAAGCGCTGAGCCCGCACCAGAAATTGGAATTGAGACAGTGAACGAATCAAGATTTGCTTGCCACTTAACGTTCGTCGCTTTGACATCAAACACCGCAAGCGTTTGCCTTTGATCTAGCGCAAGAGTGCCAGAAGGGCTCGTGCTGGCACGGGTAATGGTAATTACTGGCTTTCCTGAGAACGCCGAAAGAACAGCAGCGACTAATGAATTCGAGTCAGCAAGTACCGTGCCAGACGCCACAAAAAAAGCACCGCCAGTAATTACTACGGCAGCGAGGAGAGAAAACACCATCTTTGCGGTCTGACCATTTTTATTTTTTGACGCCATATAAAAAAATACCTATAAATTATATAAAAGTCGCCTAATAGAAGAAAGCGTAGCACAAGACCATAGACGCCCTTCGCACGCTGGGGATGAGATACACTACGACGAAGATGCAGATATCTGCCCTTTCCGAAAATAAGCAGACTATCTTCTGGAGTTTCCTCCTGGGACTTTCTTCACTACTACTGCACGCCCTCCCCTTCCTTCTATTCGGCCGGCACCCCCTTGGCTACGACACCGGCTTTTATAGACGTTATTTGATTGAACCGTTTACGTCATTCCCCAACACCCCAGTGCCCGGTCTTGGCGATGACGCACTTATCGTGAGAATACTGCTCGACCTACTTCGCTTTCTTCATCTTCCAACCGACTTCATCCTCTACGGTACCTATTTCGCCTTTTGGGCAATACTGCCAGCACTACTCTTTCTCTTTCTCAAACCCTATCTACACACGTGGGGTGCATTTGTTGCGGGAATGCTCTTAATCGGCTCATCGATAGCCTACAGCGGATACTGGTATTTCCTTCTCAAAAATGCACTGGCTCTTGATTTCATGTTGCTCGCATTTATTGCAATTGAGCGGAAGTGGCTACTCGCATGGCTCGCACTCGACATCGCATTAGTGCTCACTCATAAAACTACGGCCATTATCTATATCCTCACACTTATCGTACTTTTTGTGTTCTCGCATGGTCGTAGAAAAGAGTACGGCATACATATCGCACTTGCAGGCCTGCTCTTTGCACTCGTGAATGCACCCACCGTACATGAGCTCACTGTCATAGTTCCATCGGCAGTATTTCTCGATTGGAGAACGTATACTATTTTTTCTTTTCCACTCATTCTTGCCATTCTTTTAGGGCGAGGAGCATTTCGCCACTCTATAGTTCCAAAAACTCTTATTGCCTTTGCGTCTGTAAGTTTTTTATTCGTGCTCTTGCGACTTCCCTTTTATGAAAGAATATTCCTCTTTTCAGATATTGCACTCGTGGCACTTTCAGCATACGGGATACGACACCTATGCTCCTCCCTGCGTTCATCGTGGGGCACACGCAATGTTCTTCTACCGCTCATGGGACTCTCTCTTATCGTTGGCCTCTTTTTCGGGAACCTGTGGAATCAGATCACCACCACTCTACCGCTCATGCCCGATGCACAGATTGTAAGAATTGAGGAAATTGGAAAAATAGTACCCGTCGAAGCAACCATCCTCACCACTTCAAACGAAGCTCCGTGGTTTGAGGGATGGACCACGGCACACATCGCAGCGCCTGGAATGCTCAATGATACTCACAACCTCGAAACGTGGACACATCTGTGGGCTGGAACATCCACAGAAGAGAAGATCGCTTTCTTATATGATTTTCAAAAACCCTTGTATATCAGCACCATCTACGGCCTCGATACCCTTCTCGGCACAGCTCCACTGTGCGTCGAAGAAATTGCGACAGACCTCTGGTATGTGGCGTGTGAAAAAGAAAAATAGCGGTATGCTAAAGCCTGGTATGAAAGCCCTAGTAGAAAATAAAAAAGCACGTCTTGAATATGAAATCCTCGACTCATACGAGGCGGGGCTTCAGTTGATTGGACTAGAGGTGAAATCACTCCGCACAGGCAAAGCCTCGCTTGCAGGTTCACGTGTGGTAGTCCGAGGTGGAGAAGCGTTTCTCTCTGGCGCCACTATCTCGGCGTACCAGGTGAGCAATACACCGAAGAGCTACGATACTGAGCGAACGAGAAGGCTCCTCTTGAGCAAGAAGGAAATTGGAGAACTTGCTCTGAAAGAAGGACAGAAGGGTTTGACAATTATACCTATTATGGTATATAATAAAAGCGGTAAGTTGAAAGTTCAAGTGGCAGTTGTGCGTCATAAGAATAAGCACGACAAGCGTGATACCCTCAAGGGCCGTGACGCAAAACGTGAGATTGAACGTACTTTGAAAACTGAATACTAAATTAGCCAGTCCCCGAAATCACAGGCATGCCTGTTGTCCCGGGGGGTGACTGGTTTCGACGGAGAATTTCCTCTGTTGTGCGCAAGACGGTGAATGCTGGAGAACACCTTAAACCTCGAGCACTGAAACGTGCAAACGCTTCTACTATAAAGGGCTACTTCACTCGTGCTGACTTCGCGTTGGCATTAGCGTAAGCTACCTCTTCCGTCCTCACTTCGGTCGGGACGGCGCTAGACTTCTGACGTCTGATACGAAGTTTCTAGTGCCATAACATCAGGCTATATTCTTCTCTACTGCTCGTAGAAAAGAATGAAATTGGAGAGCTCGGATAGGTGTCATTTTGTTCGTTCTCTACCCACCTGTCTTAAATCTTGAAACGAACTATGTCTTGTAGAAACATTTCGGAGACCCTCTTCGTACGGGAGTTCGACTCTCCCCACCTCCACAAATACAAACCCGCTTAGGCGGGCTTTTGTATTTGTGGCGTGGAGTGCATACACTGCTGTATGCACGTGGAGTAATGAGAGTCGGAGCTATGTCTCGACGTCTCGCTCGAGACTGCGAGACGGGGTCGAGAGAGAATGCGAACGAAGGTGAGTATTCTACTCGTGACCATTACCCTCCATCTCCACCAGTACAAAAATACCTAGCTTCAGCTAGGTATTTTTGTATTTTTCTAAGAGTATTATTTTGACCTACTGCGAACGGATGTATACTTGTCCGATTATGAATCATGTTTTCAGTCATTTAAAAAAGAACTGGAAATCGGGCATTACCGTTGCGTTGATTTCTGTTCCGCTTTCAATAGCACTCTCTGTCGCTTCAGGTGCAGGACCGATTCCTGGCGTCATCACTGGTATTTGGGCAACACTTATTGCAGGATTTTTCGGTGGCAGCAATTATAACGTCGTCGGTGCAGCCGGTGCCCTCACCACTGTCCTGTTCGCCGCAACACTTGCGGCTCCTTTGGGACTTGGTGCACTCATCCTGCCTGTTATTGCGATAGTCTGTGGCATTCTCATATTCATCGTCTGGGCAATCGGCGCTGACCGTTTTCTCTATTACATCCCCTCAAGTGTCATGCACGGATTTGCGGCAGGCGTTGCACTCCTTATTGCAGCCTCTCAGCTTTTCGATGCGACAGGCCTGTCTGCCTTGAAACGCACAGGGTCGTTCCTCGGCGACATCGGACTCTACATGAAACACGCCGGAGAAACGCATGTCACTGCCGCCTTCTTTTTTTTCGCATTCCTCGCATTCATCCTTTTATGGAAGCGGTGGATGCCACGACTTCCCGCTGTCATTCCTGCGGCCATACTCGGCATCCTGAGCGGATGGATCGGCAAAACATACTTTCCCGCAGCTGACATATTCACACTCGGTGATAAATTCGGATCCTTTTCGGCATCCCTTATCGCACAAGTTCCATGGGAAAAATTTCCACAATTATTTTCAACGCGCGAAACATTCATGTTCCTTCTCGGAACAGGCGGGACCGTAGCACTCATCGCCGTCCTTGAAACCCTCATTACGGCAAAAATCGGAGACAAAATTACGAAGACTCAGTCATCAAGCAGACGTGAATTATTCGGACTTGCCCTTGCAAATATCGGATCGGGCGTTATGGGCGGCTTGCCAGCAACTGGAGTATTCATCCGTGCAGGTGCAAATATCAAAGCTGGTGCCACACATCGGACTTCCTCTATAATCGCCGCCGCCGTAACCGGACTGATCGCACTCATTGCACTCCCCTATTTCGTTTTTATCCCGATGGCCGTTATTGCGGCCATCCTCGTCAATACGGCACTTGGCCTAATTGAAGTGAGTGTTTTTATTGAATTCTTCAAACGAGAGAAGCAGGGATTCCTCATTGCAGTTCTGGTGCTTCTGATTACGATTCTTGAGGACGCAGGAATCGCAGTCCTCATCGGTGCAGTGCTCTCGCTCCTTTTCTTTGCCGACCGCGTGAGCCATGGATACTTCGATGTCATTTTTAATTTCTGCGACGGCACGAAAGACGAAAACCGCCGGGCAAAGATTCTGAAAATTCCAGAAGGAAAAGAATTCGCTTTTGTTACGTACAGTATTGCGGGCTTCTTGGGATATATCGACAGCGGACAGCATGCGGCGAATCTTCGACACATGGCACGAACGAAAAGCATTCCTATCGTTATGCTCCGCCTTCGAAATCTTTTCGGCATCGACTACGAAGGTGAAAATATGCTAGTCGAAGCGATAGAAAACCTCAGAGGACACGGTAAGAAAGTATTTCTCACTTCGGGAAACACTAAGCTGCTTGAACGGCTTAAAAAATTCCCCACCATACAAACCCTCTATGATGAGCAGTGCGTCTTTACAAAATCTGAAGAAGCAATACGAGTCTTCATGCCGTCATGGAAACGCTTTCAGTATGGAGGTGATGTGTCGTAAAATAAGCCGAAAGGTCATTGCACAAACCCACTAAAAACGCTATTCTACGTTGATAAGTCAACCTACAAAACCTTGGCTACTCTAAAAACACGCATCAATGCGCAGATACGCGCACCCGAACTTCGGGTCATAGGTCCTAACGGCGAAAATATCGGCGTTATCACACTGGCCGACGCAATGGCTCAAGCCAAAGAGGCTGAACTTGATTTAATTGAGGTTTCGCCGAGTGCCACCCCGCCGGTTGCGAAAATAATGGATTATGGTAAATTTCAATACGAGCAGCAGAAAAAAGACCGGGAAATAAGGGCTAAATCGCACATTACAGAGACAAAGGCAGTCCAGGTAGAGGTGGGCACTGGGGAGAATGACCTTCTCCGTAAGGCTCGACAAGCAGCTGGCTGGCTCAAAGAAGGACACCGGGTACGTGTAGAGTTATTCCTCAAGGGACGCTACAAATACATGGATCCAGCGTTCCTTAAGGAGCGACTGAAGCGTTTCGTGCTCTTGGTTCCCGAGGACTACCGCATCGCTGAAGATATTCAGAAAGGTCCGAAAGGATTTAATATGATTATCGAAAAAGCAGGCAAACAGAAGGCAGTAAAATAATAAAATGAAAACTAACAAATCTTATACAAAGCGACTCAGGGTTACTCGAACCGGCAAGATTGTTGCTCGCAAGGGTGGGCAAGACCATTTCAATGCTCGTGACAGCCGAAAGACTCGCACCGTCAAAGCACGGGCCAAATTGGTAACAATGAGTCCGGGGGTGCGTGCCCGCTTCCTTCCTGGAAACGGCGCCTAGATTTTCTTTCCCTAAACACTATCCACTAAACACTAATCCCTAATTTCATATGTCACGAGTAAAAGGAGGACCGAAAGCAATGAAGCGCCGTCGCAATATATTGAAAGCCGCAAAAGGTTATCGTTTTGGACGTTCAACAAAAACAAAACAAGCGCTTGAAGCTTTGAAGCACGCTGGTAAGTACGCATTCCGTGACCGTAGAGCTAAGAAAAGAACGATGCGAGGACTCGCAATTGTCCGCATCAATGCGGCACTCCGTGAGCGTGGTTTCAAAAACTACAGCACCTTCATGGGTGCACTCAAAAAAGCAAACATCGAGCTCGACCGCAAAGTACTTTCAGAAATTGCTGTCGCCTACCCAGAAGCATTCGACCGTGTAGTGAAGAAAATCGCCTAAGAACCTGTCTAACAAAAATCCCCGCTTATGCGGGGATTTTTTATTCAGAAATAGCTATTAGGTAGCGCTTCGGCTCTTCGTTTATATTCTTCACGCTGTGCTGGGGTCAATCTACTTATGTCTCTGTGAAGTTTTGCTCTGCTGGCCCTCACACGAGCGGCACCAGCTAAAATGGCATCGACTGGATCTTTTTTATGAACACTTTCTGCACCATCCCTCGCCATAGAAAATAACTATTTTTTACGTTAATACAGAGAGTCTATAAAAAACCTCTACTTTGTCAAACAAGAGGGATTTCGTATGTTTCCCCTTCCCTCGGTACATCAACGGGGATGTTCAAGAACCCTGCGATACGCTGAGCTAAAAATGCCGAAGCTTCAGTTTCTCCTAATACTACAAACACACGCTTTGGACTCACCGCCTCAGCAAATGTCATGAGGTCATCTTTATCAGCATGCGCCGAAAAACCATCAGTAGAGGCAATGGACGCTCGCACAGCGACCCGTACACCATCAATATCCACGCTTTTTGCACCGTCCTTGAGTCTTCGCCCTAAACTTCCCGGCACTTGATAGCCTGCCAGGAGAAGTGTGGTTGATTTCTGGGGTAGATACTTCGCTTCGTGCCTCCGTATACGCCCACCGTGACTCATGCCAGCACCCGCAATGATTATCTTAGGGCCAGGATGCCGATCAATGGCGTCTGATTCATCCGGATGCACGCTCACTTTGAGGCTTGGAAATGAAAAAGGGTCATCTCCACTCTCTAATCGTGCTCTGATATCAGCACGAAGAAATTTTGGATACTTCCGATATACATCGGTCACTTTTGCGGCGAGAGGAGAATCCATAAATACAGCAACTGGCGGGATGGCCCCGCTTGTAATTGCCTTATCAAGAGACGCAAGAATAATTTGTGTGCGCTCAAGTGAAAAAGCAGGAATTAAAAGCGTTCCTTCGTTTGCAACAACTCCCCTCACTGCCGAGAGGAGTACTGCCTCACTCTCTTGGAGCGAGCCGTGCGTCTTATTACCATACACACTCTCAGTCACGAGAAATTCTACCCCTTCCGGGACATCTCTATCTGGAACAATAGCTGCGGGCACACGACCTAGATCTCCTGTAAAAAGAATTCTCTTTCCAAAGATATCAAGAAGAATCGTAGCGGAGCCTAGTATGTGCCCTGCATTATTGAACGTTGCAGTAATGCCAGGTGCGAGATTGATAGGTTTTTCATAGACCGCTTCATCAATGTACTCTACTGCCCGAAGCACGTCCTCCGTGCCGTATGGTGGCTCATCGTTGCACCTCTTTGCTTCGAGTGCGATTATCTTTACGGAGTCCTCGAGCATTATGGGAGTGAGTGCTTTGGTAGGAGCTGTTGCGAAAGCTCGCCCCTTAAACCCATCTTTAACAAGTTTGGGGAATAGTCCAATGTGGTCAGCATGTGCATGTGTAAACAGCACAACATCAACAGATGCTGGCTCATAGGAAAATGTATCCTTGTTTGTTGATTCACAGAAACGCTCCCCTTGAGCAAGTCCGCAATCAATAAGAATGCGTGTAGTAGTGTCACCGCTCTTGGCTTCAACAAGAAAGTTAGAGCCCGTGACCCGCCTTGCGCCACGTGCAAACATAATAGAAATAGATTTTTCCATAGTCTCTATAGTAGCAAACGCAGGTCTGTAATTAGGCAAAAATAAAAAAACCGCCACAAGACTCTGCTCGTACGGCGGAATTTGAAAGGGTCACTGACGGAGTATTAACCTTAGAGCCGAAGCTCCAGGTGGGTGCTCGCAGTTAATGGGCTTCGGAATCCCCCAAAGGGAGTCACCAGCACATAACGATGTAAAGCTCCCTAAAGTTTTTCAACGAGGTTAATACTCCGTCACTAACCCCTCTAAAAGCGTACCATGCCTTTCAGCTTTCAGGTGCCAGCTGTCAGGTTCCAGCTTAAAAAACTTTAATTCTTGAATTCAATTTGCATCACTCTTACGGTCTCAGTGCCTATATTTTCAACGATATGTGCACCTTCCCCTTGTGTAACCTGATTCAGAGACAACACTACATCTTTTACTGCCCCATCAGGCAAAGTGAACCGCAAAGTGCCCGGAGTGAGAACATATCCCATATTCTGGGGATGCCAATGCAATCCACTTTTATAACCCACAGGAACAACAACATCTAAAACTCTAATTTTTTCATTCTCAAATACAACAGAATGTACCTCAGGGGCTACTGTTACTGCATCATCTTGCCTTCCTAAAAACATACAATTTTCTCTGGAAGCTGGAAGCTGGAAGCTGGAAGCTACTCCATTATCCCGTCAAGGTTCACATCGTAGAGGATCTGCTCCTGAACGATACGATATTTCAAAATTTCTTCGGGCTTAAACCACACGGCAATTTCACGTGATGCTTCTTCAGGAGATTCAGAGCAGTGGACGAGGTTTCTGACGGCACGACTCTGTACCGATGAGTGGTCATACGAATCCACAGTGTAGTCACCTCGAATAGTCCCGACATCCGATGTCTTTGGCTCTGTGGCACCCACAAGCTTCTTCACAACGGCTACTGACTCATTTCCTTCAATCACCATCATTAATACAGGACCTGCAGTCATGAATTTCACTATTGAATCTATTATTTCTTTACCGTACCCAAGCGCATCCTTCTCTATTGGCAAGTTATGGGTGGTTCGGTCATTCAATATTCGAGTTCCTTTCTCAAGAAACCACTTTTCGTCCTTATTGTAGTGACGAACAAGTTGATCTTCCGTAGCGATACCAAACTTGAAGGCCACAAACTTTAGTCCCGTCCTTTCAATACGCTTCATTATCTCGCCCACGAGAGAGCGTTGCACAGCGTCAGGCTTCAATATGACTAGCGTGCGCTCATTCTCAAATTTTGCATCTGTATTCATTGAAGCGACTATACCACTAAGAGGGGTTAGGGGCTAGCGTTTAGTGTTTAGGGGAGGGCGAGCTCAGAAATTATAAGAAGTTTCTATAAACACTAAGTGATCCCTACGGATCCGACGAAGCGTCGCCTAGTCTTTCTGGTTTTCCCGCATCTGGTCGTATTTCTGACGGATATCAGCTTCAACCGCTTCTCGTGCTCGTCCATAGCGCTGATATGAAATCTGCTTCAGAGCATCAATGTTAAGGAAATCGCCCGGCTGGAATGGAATAGTTTCTATACTAAACGGTGGTGCTGGCTTTCCTCCTGCAAGAAGCTTCAAGTATGCATGGTAATTATCGATTTTAAGGAAATCAGTGACTTCAAATGTTGGCTGAAATTGTTTTGAAATATATTCAGCATCGTCTGGCCCAACACGGAACACCGCCATGGTGCCCACGTTACCGAAAACAGCCTCTTTGATTTCTTTGCCAAGCTGTGCGACATACTGGTGTGCCATGGTCATAGAGAGACGGAATTTACGTGCTTCAGAGAGAATCGTTGAAATAGTGTTGGTGGTGATATTTTGGAATTCGTCGATATATAGATAGAAGTTCGGCGGATTCAAATGTAGATATTCCGTGCGTGCAAGTGCGGTCATCATAATCTTGCCGACAATCACAAGACCAATGAGGTTGGCATTCACATCACCAAGTCGACCCTTGGAGAGGTTCACTAAAAGTATCTTCTTATTGTCCATGATGTCCTTGAAATTGAAGGCGGAACGTTGCTGACCTATGATTGGACGCATAATTTCGTTTGCGATGAAGATGTCGAACTTTGACGTGATGTACGGCACGACGTTACGCAAGTCTCCTTCGCCACGCACATTTTCCGCAATGTCTTCCCAGAAATGCGTCACGACGGGATTTCTGCAACGAGAAAGTTTCAACGCACGGAATTCATCGTCAGCGAGTACTCGTGAAATATCCATCAACGTGGAACCAGTGTCAGGGTCCTCAAGCACAAGCATGGTGGCATTACGGAAGTACTGCTCGAAGATAGGACCAAAAGCTTCCGGCACATCGCCGTACAATTTTTTGAAAATCTTAAACATCTCATCCACCACGAATGTCTTTTGCTCAGGAAACCGTGGATCATACTCAAGCATGTTGAGGCCCATGGGCCGTGCGGTATAGGCCGGGTCGAAGTAAATGAGATCGTCATAACGTTCTTTCGGAATGCGTGAGAGTATCTCCAATACATCCACGCCGTGCGGGTCGATGAAGCACACTCCTTCCCCATTTTCGATGTCTTGAATAATCATATTCTTCAAGAAGTTTGTTTTACCGGTACCGGTCTGTCCGATGGTGTACATGTGACGGAGCCTGTCGTCCGGCGTGAAATGAATGGGTGTTGCAATATTCGAGTAGCGATTATTACCAATGACAATTCCTTTGTCTGGAAGCCCTGGTGGTGCAGGTGCAAGCTTAGCGCTTGCAGTCTTCGCTTCACGAGACGCCGTACCACCAGCAATGGTGAGGTGAAAAATGGTTGAAAGTTCTGCCAAGTTCATAGGCATCAAAGGAATCTTATGCATTAAAGGCGTTGGCGCAGCTTTGCGTGTCCACTCAAGCCAAAGCTGATAGAAAAAGCCCTCGTGTGCTTGGCGATCGAACGTTCGAAAGATAAATGCACGTAGGAAATCTCGGAGTTCTTTCTTTTTTAAATGCTTAAAGCGAAGTCGGTTTGCCTTTGCATCTTCGTACTGCCCGAACGTATTTTCGATCTCAGTGAGAATCGCATGAGCCCGTTCTTTTGTTCGAGCCGAAGCAACGATGCGTAAATTCACACCCACAATAACGCTCTTCAGTTTTTTGGACACTGCCTCTGTCGCAAAGGCATCAATATGCTTATCGTCCTTCTTTTTTTCCTCGGAACTTTCAAGAAATAGTTTGAAACCTTTCCCGAGGTTCTGGAAAAATCGACGCATCGGCGAATAATGCTCCATATACATATTCTTTCGGAACACATCGTTCGCCCCGCTCTTTCCTTTATTGAGCTCATCGAGCACATAGCGGATACGCTTCGAGTGATAATCGCCCGCAGGAGCAACCGCAATCTGAATTGCAGCTCCCTCCCCTTCTTTTGTAATTTTCGATAGTGCAGCTAGGGTGACGTTCAAAGGATCGTGGGTAAACTCCTCAGAGGTCTTCAAGGGGATTGGTGGCGGACGATGATAGTACGCAGAAGCACCCACAGTTGCACCAAACTGGTTAAAGATATTGTAGTCATCCTTCTTTTCAACGACACGCGCACGAGGAAACATCGCAAAAATCTGCTTTTCGAAAGTCTCCCGTTTCGCACGAGGCACTGATAGGTAAAAGACTGCCTCTTCTTTTGTGTGCGAAACAGCGATTTCCAATGTGAAATGTTGGAGATGAATTCTCCGTCGTTTTTGCCAATCCTTCAAAAACACAGTATCCGGCAGGGCAACAAACGGAATCATACTCAAATAAAACTGCTCCATTTGCGTACAGATATCTTTCAAAGAGCCTCCTGGTTTTCCCGGTGCTGCCTCAGGAACTGCAACATCCAAAAGTACAAAATCGAGTGCCTTTGCTAGAGGGTCGTTAGGATCAAGACCCGGAATCGAGTGCCCTGCCGTTCGGTATTGAACAAGTAAACGATGAAAATCGTCTTCAAGGTGCGGATTATCTATGCGGTCGAGCTCTTTCATCACCGCTTTGAATCCTCTAGCGTGGAGAATCCCCAAAAGCTCTTCCATGTCCTTGTCATTTGAGTCTGGTGTGAGTTCAAGAATGATGCCACTCTTCTCTTCCTGTTCGGTGCCATCAAGAGCTTGCGAAACAGCCGGAAGGACAGAGGTTTCAACGGGCAATGCCGGACCTCCTCGCTGACCCCTGCCACCACCACCTGAGCGTGCAGTCTCACGAAGCTTCGTAAGCTGATGCTCAGGTGAGAGCTTTGCCGCTTTTGTATCGATTCCTTTGTTGGGATTAAATCCTGGCATGTATCAAGTAGTATAACGTGTCGCTCGCACGCACCTGCGGGCAATCAGATATTTGACCCAAGTTTCATCAATGTTTCAAAATTATCTCGAACGATTTCGGAATTTGTACCCTCTTTGAGCACTGCCCTTTTCAAAACCAACCGCCCCTGCTCCTCAAACACACCAAGCTCAATGCCGGTAGCTCCAAACCAACAAGCCGCTCCTGCTTCTTCGCCAATGAGAAGTGGCCACTCGGCATCGCCAATTTCCGCACATGCACCCTCGTATGTTCCTGCTTGGTATTCTTTACCGTTCAAGGAAAGCGCCACGTTAATGAGAGGCGCACCGGAGCGACTCTTTGTTTCTGTATCACTCACAATCCAGTTGTAGACAGGCGCTAAGCAGGGCGCAAATTCACATGCGGGCCCCCCACGCATCACCGCTCTACCATCAGGACAAATTTTTGCCTCCTCAGTACAAGAAGCCACTTGAGACGCTGGCGAATGCGGAGATTCAAAAAAAATCCAAGCCCCGATGGCACACATGCTTACCGCTAGTACAAAAAAGCTCCAATACGCTTTAGGCGACATAGTGCATATTGTAACGCTACCGATTGGAGAAGAGAAAAGGCACCCTACGGGTGCCTTTTGCTACTTACTTCTTCTTATCTTTCTTCGGCTTCTTCATCTCTTTTTTCTGCGAGTGATTTCCTTTTGCCATAGAACACCAAAATATTTTTAAATAACATCGTTAGTCTAACATACCATTTAAAGTTTAAAATTTTCGTAGAACCTGCCATGGAATCCTAAAAATCATCAGTAAGACCTTTAAAGATGTCAGTTTTTATTTTTTCAACACTCACACCTCTCCCGATAAGCTTGCCTTTGATACTTTCCACAAACGACAGAGAGCCGGCTAAGAAAAAATACGCTCCCGGGTGTTTTTGAATGACACCTTCGAGTGTTTCTCCTAATTGCACACGAGTAATTCGATGCTGCTCATAAGACAACTCTCTAATCTCCTCTTCATAGAGGTACTTTTCTTTGTCTACTTGTACCAGTGTGAAATCTACATTCAGGTCTCGGGCATGAGCATCATGAAGAATTGCACGAAACGGCGCCATACCGACGCCGTGTGCAATTAACACTATGTGTGCACCCAAGTCTTCCGGCACAACCATCTCACCTTTAATCTTGAAGAGAGACGCTTTGTTGCCAGGCACGAGTGCCCGCAACGCTACCTGATATGGACTGCCGGAACGAGTATTTACTGAAAACCAGATTTCCTTTTCTCCTGGTACAGAGGCGAAGGAAAACTCACGTACTGCCTTATGCCCTGAGGCTACATTTGAAAGACGGAGGTGTACGTACTGACCTGCTTTAAAAGAAATAGATTCTTCGGATTTGAAAATAAAAGTGGAGATGTCGCCGTATTCAAACCTTGTACGAACTAGCTCTATAGTTACTTCAGGGAAAGTGACACTTGTGGGAAAAGTGTTGGAGCGAATGTTTCCTGTATTCATAAAACCCCTAAAGGGTTTCTTATGCTAACAGACAACAATCAAAGTGACCACGCTACAAATGCCTCCACTTAAAACTTTCTCGATGAAACAGCAACTTTCACTTTTTTCCTTCCCTCACAATGCGGGCATTCTTCTCCCTTTAATTTTCCAGTTGCCTCACAGGCAACACACCAGACTTCTCTCGCCTTCACAGGCCCACATTCTGTAGTATCCAACGCCTCTGCACCAAAAACAGTCATGGAAGCTACTGTGCCTTTTGAAAATTATTTTGTCAAGATTATATTTAGGCTGGCTTTTTCTTCGTTCCACCGCACACTTTGCATGGGAGCAACAACGTAGACACAGACACCCCTCTTTCATTCGTATATCCCTGATATTGCTCTCCCCATCCAGAACAACCCTTACATTGGTCAGAACCAAAATATTGCTCTCGTGCTGGAGTAGTGGGCTTGATCGGAAATATTAATGGAGGAGGGTACTGCATAAGTACAAGCGACTTGATTGGTTTTCTGTCATGAGATCCTTCCGGACCACGTGAGTCAAATGCCATTGATGCAGTTATACCAGCAAGCCTCTCCCTTGCGCAAACTGGGGAAATTGTGCCCTTACAGTCTCGTAAGTATTTCAGGTTTTCCTTCAGTGATGAGGATGGTGTGCTCAAAGTGTGCGGCACGAGAACCGTCTGTCGTCACGAATGTATATCCATCTTTCAAAAGCTTCACACGGGGCGTACCTTCCGTAAACATTGGCTCAATAGCAATGACAAGACCTGGAGTTAAAAGTGTGCCAGTGCCAGCGTCTCCAACGTTCGGCACATACGGCTCTTCATGTACTGTATTCCCCACTCCGTGCCCTCCAAGTTCAAAAACAATACCGTATCCACACTTCACACCAACCGCCTCAATGGCGGAACTAATGTCACCTATGCGTGCACCTCCTTTTGCGGAACGAATGCCAGCCATAAGTGCTTCTTCGGTTGCTTTAAGGAGTGCCTTTGCCTCTATGTCGCCCTTACCTGCAATTACGGTGAGTGCGCTATCCACCAAGAGACCACCATGCGAGAGGACACAATCAAGCCCAACAACGTCTCCTTCTTTAATAATGCTCGGGTTTTCATTTGGAATGCCGTGTACCACTTCCTCGTTTATTGAAATACAGATAGTTGCAGGGTATGGACGTGAAGCTCCTCGAGGCGTGTATCCGACTAACGATGGCGTGTCCCCAAAGTCCCGTATTAGTTTTTCTGCAAGAGTATTGAGCTCGTCGGTTGAAACACCGGGTACAGTAGCTTTCGCAACTGCGTTAAGCACACTTGCGAGATGTTTTCCGCCCTCTCGAAGAATCGGAATATCTTTTTCTGTTGCAATCATCCTCTGTGGGTTATTTCAAAACCTCGCTCACTTTTTGCATCACCTCTTCGTGCACTTGTTCAGGTGTCTGTTCACCATTGATATTCATACACTTTCCTAAAGACTGGAAATATTCAATTGCAGGTTTTGTGAGACGGTTGTATTCAGCAAGACGCATGCGGATTACTGATTCATCCTTGTCAGTAGAATCACGTCCTCGAAGAAGCGAACGCTTGATTACCTCTTCTTCACTTACGTCCAAATTCAAAACAGTGTATGAACGACCCAGCCAACTGGTAACCTCTTCTATCACCTTGGCTTGATCAACGTCCCGACCTGAACCTTCAAAAATTGCCCCGTTTTGAGGAGGAAGATTGAAAAGAAATTCCTGAAACATGTAGTTTGCAACCCAGGAAGGCATGAGAAGTCCTTTCTCGTAGTCGGCTTTGATACGATTGCCTAACAATGAATTTGACGCAACAATTTCACGAAATTTTCCGCCGGTACTAAAAACCGTATATCCAAGCTTCTCAGCAAGCTGTACACACTGTGTTTCTTTACCAGAGGCGATGCGTCCTACAAAGAAAAATAGATGTTTTTGTTCGGTGTCCATAAATACTATATTAACCTGCAATAAGAGAACGTACGACTTCTTCAAATCGTTTCTTTGCAGAATCCACCTCGCCTGAATGATTTTCAACAACAAAATCCGCCTCTGACATGAAACTCATCTCATCTTGATAGCGTGCTTTTCGTTTTTCTAGTTCGGTTTCCGATATTGGCGCACGTGCACGAATGCGGGTCTCCATTTCGGACCAAGAACCTGCATTCACAAAAATGATAGCAAGTTCCTCTTTCGGGATCTTCCCTTGCAGTTGACGAACGCCTTGTACCTCAAGCTCCTTCAAGGCAGTTTTTCCAACATCGAGAAGAGGTATAACTTCAGAGGCAAGCGTACCGTAAAAGTGTCCGCCATACTCTGCCCATTCAAGAAAATCATTGTTATCAATACGGGTTTGAAATTCCTCACGAGAAAGAAAATAATAGTGCTCACCATGTTTTTCATTTGCACGCATGGAGCGAGTTGTTGAAGACTTCGGATACATAAGTTCCGGAAACAAAGGCCGAATATGATTTATGAGCGTCCCTTTTCCGGAACCGGATGGACCAATAACGAGTATGAATTTTCCTTTCATGCTTTTGCTATTTAAAGCTGTAAGCTGACAGCCGGAAGCTGACAGCTTTGATTTTAATATTCCCGCAAAGAAATCTGCCCTTCGATTTTACGCACCAAATCCAATACCACTGACACCACAATGAGGAGTGCGGTACCACCGATAGCGAGAGTCGTTAAGCCGGTAACGGACTGCATAATAAGTGGCAACACGGCAACAACACCAAGAAAGAGTGCTCCGACCATAGTGATACGAGTAATAACCTTCCCTAAATACTCTGCGGTCTGCAGCCCAGGACGAACACCAGGAACGAATGCACCATTTTTCTGAAGGTTTGTGGCAAGCATGTTTGGATCAAACGTGACTGCGGTGTAGAAATACGTAAAGAGGAAGACTAGGAGGAAATAGAACAGAGCGTACACCACAGCACCACCATTCCACGAAAGAAGCGCTGATGCGATCCCTGAAAGCCAGAGAACAGAAGATTTCGCTGCGAAGTTCAGAAGGAGTTGAGGAAAAAGAAGAATAGAGAGAGCGAAAATAATTGGAATGACGCCAGCTTGGTTCAAGCGAAGTGGTAAGTAGGTAGAAACACCTCCGTAGAGTTTGTTCCCACGAACACGCTTTGCGTAGGTCACTGGCACTGGACGTTCAGCTTCAGTCATGACAACCACTCCGTAGATAATCGCCAAGGCTGCGACGATGAAACCAATGTAGAGAGGAATCTGTGCGGGATTAAATGAAAATAAGAGTTGAGCAAAATTCTGGGGAACAGATGCCACAATGCCTGCAAAAATGATGAGCGAGACACCATTACCTATACCGAACTCAGTCATGAGCTCGCCAATCCACATCAACAGGACTGATCCTGCAGCTACGATAAGTACGTTCAACATGAACGCCATGAACGGAAGTTGATCAATAACTCCCTGACTCTCAAACAGAGAGAGGTATGCATACCCTTGGATGAATGCGAGTGGGACAGATAAGAGACGAGAATACTGACTGAACTTCTTGCGACCCTGATCTCCTTCTTCCTGATACATCGTCTTCAATTTTGGGAACATGATGGTCAAAACCTGCATGATGATTGACGCAGTGATGTATGGAGCAACACCGAGCATAACGATAGAGAGATTTGAAAGACCTCCTCCGGAGAAAATATTTAAAAGACCCAAGAATTGATTGCCTGAGAAAAACTGTGAAAGACGGTCTGGATCAATGCCTGGAATCGGTATCGTAGCAAGAAGCCTGAATACTGCGAGTGCCGCAATGACAAAACCGATTCGCTTCAAAAGCGTGCCGTCGCTCAGTATGAGTTTGAGTTTTGTGAAAAATCCAGACATAGTAACCAGCTTTTAGCTTTTAGCTTTTAGGGAGGAAGCAGCTTTTTTAGGAGAAGTGTCTTTTTTAGAAGGCAGTACCTTCTTTGAAATAGGAGCACGGACAGTGCCACCAGCTTTTTCAATTAGTGTCTTAGCTACTTCTGAAATGAGAACGTCCTCAAAAGCGAGCTTCATGCTGATCTCTCCTCGAGCAAGAATCTTTATCGGAGGAACTTTGCCAGAAATACGGCGTACAGCTCCAGCCTTAACCAATGCAATCGGAGTAATGATGTCCCCCGCCTTGAACTGTCTCGAGAGAGTATCAAAATTCACGGTTGCAAAACGGATGCGTGGCACGGCTGTTCGAGAACGGTTTCTGCCGTATCCACGTCGCTTTGGAATTTTTTTGATGATGTCACGCCATTCAGGACGAAATTTTGCACCAGCACGTGACTTCTGACCCTTTGAACCACGGCCAGACGTCTTGCCACGCTTACCTCCACGGCCAACACGGCGGGTTGCTTTGTTACTCTTTGTGCGTGTAAGTGTGTGGAGTTCCATGTTATTTCTTGAGAGTCGAAAGTGCTTTAATTGTCGCACGGGCAATGTTGAGTTTATTTTTTGAAGACGAAAGTACTTTTGCGGTCACATCTTTAACGCCAGCAAGTTCCAATACAATCTTCACTGCGGAACCGGCAACGATACCACGTTCAGGGGAAGGACGAATCGAAACGATACCTGAAGAAGTTTTTGCCATCACGTCATGCGCAATGCTCATGGTCTTCGTCATTTTAACGGTAATCATATTTTTCTTTGCATCTCGAAGTGCCTTTTCAATTGCAAGCGCTGTGTCGCCACCCTTGCCGACGCCAATACCTACCCTGCCCTTCCTGTCACCCGCTGCAATAGCAGCTGAGAATGAGAAGCGTCTACCGCCAGCCATAACACGAGCAACACGGCGAATAAGAATGGTGCGTTGATCAAATTCTGCTCGTTCACGAGGCTCACGCTTGCGATCTCCTCCACGAGAAGGTCTCCTGTCTCCGCCCGGGCCTCCACGCTGAGGACGGCGTCCTCCACGCTGAGGGCTACCAGAGCCTCTCGGTGCTCCACCTTTTGCGTCAGCCACCACTGTAGGTACAGATACAGCTTCTGGTGTGTTTCCGTCTGAAGGGGTCATGTTTTGTTCATCATTCATAATTGTTATTTACTATTCACTGTACACTGTTCACTAAAATTCAAGACCTCCGGCTCGTGCAGCTTCGGCAAGTGCACGCACACGTCCTGTGTACGTAAAGCCTCCACGATCAAAGACTACTTTCTTAACGCCTTTTTCGATACCCGCTTTCGCAACACGCTCACCAACAATTTTTGCATCTTCCATCATTGACTTACCCTTCACATCCATAGATGAAGCGCTCGCAAGAGTCACCTGCTTGTCGTCATCAATGAGCTGAGCGTAGAAATATTTGTTTGAGCGAAAAATCGCAAGGCGTGGACAGGTAGCAGTACCCTTCACCTTTCCACGAATACGGCGGTGTCTGCGAGCGCGAAGTGCTGATTGAGTTTTTGGAGTGAGTTTAGACATATGAAAAATTATGCAGATGCTTTCTTACCTTGCTTACGACGTACGTACTCACCTTCGTAGCGAATGCCCTTGCCTTTGTATGGTTCAGGCTTCTTCACCGCACGAACAACTGCTGAAAACTGCCCCACTTCGTCTTTGTCGATACCTGAAACGGTTATCTGATTCTTCTCAACTGCTACTTCAATACCGGCAGGAATAGGAAGGATAACTGGATGAGAAAAACCAACAGCAAATTTCATGTTCTTACCTTGTACTTCCACACGGTACCCGATACCTTCAAGCGTCAACTTCTTCTCATATTTCTTATTCACACCGGCAACCATGTTCTTGATGTGAGATGCGAAGGTACCCCAGAGAGATCGTGCGAGCTTTGAGGTGTTGGCTGGTGTAACGGTCACGGAAGAGCCATCGACAGCAATCGCTACCATCGAGTGCACAGGCTTTGTGATGGAACCCAAAGGCCCCTTCACAGTCAAAACACCTTCCGCAACTGAAACGTGCGTGTTTGCTGGAAGTGTAATTGGGTTTTTACCGATGCGTGACATAGTGAATTATTTATAGTGAGCGCGACTACCAAATCTTGAAAAGCGTCTCTCCTCCAAGTCTATTTTGGCGAGCCTCACGGTCAGTAACAATGCCCTGCGGAGTTGAAAGCACCAGGAGTCCTTTGCCATATTTAACTGGGAAAACTTCACGTGCCTTTGCATAGAGACGGCGCCCAGGCTTTGAAATTCGCTTTACACCGTTGATTTTTGGCAGTCCGTCGGCTCCATAGATAAGCTCAACAACAAGGGTCTTTTGAACACCGGAGCCTTCTTCAGAAATTTCACCAAGATAGCCTGATTTCTTCAATGCAAGTGCTACGGCGAGTTTCAACTTGGAAAACGGAACAGCGACTGATGCTTTGCGCACCGCTGTGGCGTTCTTGAGTCGAACTATGAAATCTCCAATAGGATCTGTAATCATAAATATAGTGAAAAGTGAACAGAATTACCAAGAAGACTTCTTAACGCCTGGGATCTCGCCACGGCGTGCCATCTCACGAAACTGGATACGAGAAAGTCCGAAATGACGCATATAGCCCTGACCACGACCAGTAACTGCACAGCGATTCTTCACACGAATTGGTGAAGCGTTCTTAGGAAGCTTCTGTAGACCTTCCCAATCTCCCGCCTTCTTTAACGCAGCACGTTTAACAGCAAAACGAGCGACCGTTTTGATACGCTTGGAATTGCGAGCCAATTGTGACTTTTTAGCCATTTTTTAGGGAACCGTATTCATTCAGCCTGTGCTGAGATGAAGGGTATTCGCCTTTTAGAGCCCTTTTCCGTACCTCACCCTTTCGGGAAGAGGCCTTTCACCCTGAACGAAGTTGAAGGGTAAAGAAAAAGCGCTTCGAAAAGCTATTGCTAGGATAGCAGAAACGAACTAAGAGGTCAAACTAGCGAAAATCAACCATGGACTCCGCTCGTGCACAGGTATCATTGCGTGCCTTGACGAACGGCAGGACGTAACGCAGAGGACGATGCTCTTGTGCAAGCACCTCAATATACTCATCTCTTATGGATCCCCTGCAATCGCCACTTTCCGCCAAACGAAAGCCGGCATCTACACCTCGCTGTACAGGATCAGGATATTTATCCGGAGAAAAAAGCGCCGCCACCATCCCAAGTGCGACCCATGGTCTACTGGAGCCTTTCACAGATCTCACGCCTCGCTCAAACATGTAAACTACGAAAAATAAACCCAGAAAATATTAACGACGTCCTAACCACTGACGACGACCATCCGGAAACTCCATAAAAGTAAAAACTCTCTCTGTTCCCTGTCCCCCGCCCACAGGCACATCTATTTCTCGAATCAGTCTAAAACCTTTCCCAAACCTAGGCACATGCTTCACAGATGTTCGATTCAAGGGTGCTGATTCTGGGTCTTTTGGCATATATGCAATGCAACTCTACCAGTGGGAAAGTACGTGTCAATCTTCGTGAGTCAATAAAAATTTCTTGAGGATGCCGTACGAAGCAGGAATCAGGTGTGAGTGTTTTTTCTTTTTCATTGGAGCACGTAATTGCAACGGCAGCGTGATTTTCTTCCCGATGACAGGTTCCACAACTTCACGAAATTTTGCCGGATGTGCCGTTGAGAGAACTACGATCGGATTTTCATTTTTTGTTTCTTTTCGAAATCGCCATGCAGCTGCAACGCCAACTGCTGTATGTGGGTCAAGCGTGTACCCATACTCTTCAAAAACTCGACGGATAGTTTTTTTTGTCACCCCATCAGATACACTCTCGCTCCATATATCCTCTTTCATTTTCACTCTCTTCCCGTCATATAGAGCTAGAATACGAGCAAAGTTACTCGGATTGCCCACGTCCATTGCGTTTGAAATAGTATTTTTTGATTTTTGAGCTAGAAATTTCCCTGTCTTTAGGTAACTAGGCACAATTGCATTCGCATTTGTTGCAAAAACAAACTTCGAGACAGGGAGTCCCATTCGTTTTGCCATTAAACCAGCAAACCCATTACCAAAATTTCCGCTCGGCACGACGAATACAGGATCTTTGTAAATTCCTTTCTCTTGCAATTGCTTCCATGCCCAAAAATAATAAAACGACTGCGGTAACAATCGTCCGAAATTAATTGAATTTGCAGAAGAGAGGTTGAGGGCTTCCACAAGCTCTCTGTCAGCAAGTGCTTGTTTTGCAAGCTTTTGGCAGTCATCGAATGTGCCCTTCACTTCGATAGCGGTAATATTCCCTCCGTACGTCGTTAGCTGTTTTTCTTGTAGTGGACTTACCTTTCCACTTGGATACAAAATAAATATTCGCACATGAGGAACCTTGAAAAACCCGCTTGCAACTGCCGAGCCAGTGTCACCCGACGTGGCAACAATAATCGTCATCTTCTTTTTTGATTGGCGGAGGAAAAAACTTGAAATACGAGACAAAAAACGTGCACCGAAGTCTTTAAAAGCCATGGTTGGACCATGAAAAAGTTCTAACAAAAATACCCCATCCCCAAGGGGAACAAGGGGTACAGGAAAATTGAAGGCATCTTTTGTTAGGCGACGAAGGTCTCTGTCTGAGATTTGAGGCACAAAATGCTTAGCTATTGAGAATGCACTGTCAGCGAACGTTGACTCTTTTAAATCTAAAAAAAAACGTTTTGGTAAAGATGGCCAGCGATCCGGCATGAACAACCCTCCGTCAGGAGCAAGACCTGCAAGAATTGCCTGAGAAAAAGAAAAGCCTTTTGAATGCTTGTTAGTGCTATGAAACCGCATAGGGAAAATCTAAACCACGACTTCGCAGTGTAGTAATAATTTTTTCTGCCATCTCTTGAACACTCTGCATTTCTGAATCAAACACATAGTCCGCATAGCCTTCATAGAGCGGAATGCGTTCCGCCATAACTCCAGCAAGGCCTTTCTCCTCAAGGCCAACGATGCCATTTCGGTGCAGGCGATCACCTAACCTACTCTCAATGATCCTTGGTGGAACCCGAAGATAAATAAGCGTAGATTCATCTTTCGCTTTTTCCATTGCGAGCTGTGAATATACTAAGCTCCCCCCAGGTGCAAAAACTGTATTAGCAAAATCTAGTTCTAGTGTGTACTGCTCCTCAAGAGCTTTAAGCCCTTCCTCACCAAACCTTTGCATTATTTCGTGATGAGTAGCAGATTGTTTTTCCAAAATCAGTTTATCAAGATCAACAAACTTCCATCCAATCTGCATTGCCAATCTTGCGCCTACGCTTGATTTACCACTTCCTGACATTCCTATAAAAGTAATACCTTTCATGTTTTGTGAATCAAGACGTAAGAAACCTTATCTTACCAAAACATTAAGAGACGAAATCTAGCTATGTTTAATCTGCCTCAGGCTTTGATGATGGTTTTTGACCAAACAAGGGTCCGGGAAGTGCTTTACCGGTAAGCCCGAGGCTTTCGAGCAGTCCTGGTATGGATTCTGCTGGGGGAATTGGAAAAGAAGTACCTTGATCTTCGTGTCCCATAAAAATTTGAGTGGATACTTACACGGCTTCCTGAAGTGGGACCCCAATGTGGCGGAAGAATGCCTCTGCTTGTTTCTCATCTTTTGCCGTCGTCACAATGGTGATGGCGAGACCGAACACATCCTTCAATTCTTCGTCTGAAGTTTCAGGGAAAATCGTGTGCTCCTTAATGCCGAGGGTTATGTTACCCAAAGAATCAATCGCTTTTGCGGAAAGTCCACGAAAGTCACGAGTTCGAGGGAGTGAGATGTGTACGAGTTTGTCCAAAAAATCATACATGCGAGCCCCACGGAGCGTTACTTGATACCCTACTGGGTCACCCTGACGCACCTTGAAGGATGCGACTGACTTCTTAGCACCACGCACAGCTGCTTTTTGGCCAGTAATCAAAGCAAGTCTATTTTCAATAAGTTCAACCTTCTTCTTATCCTTTATTTTTCCGATGCCTGTCGAAATAACCACCTTTACTAAGTGTGGAGCCTGAAAAGTATTTTTGTAACCAAAATCTCCCTTCAGAGTCTTGAATGCTGATTTTTCTAATTCTCGTACTAGTGTTGTTTTCATATTTTTGTTTTTCCTCCCTAAAAGCTGAAAGCTAGAAGCTCTAAGCCTAATTACACTTCTGATCCACTCTTAACTGCGATACGGACTCGCTTATCACCCTTCATTGAAATAGAAATGCGTGTACCTTTGCCTGATTTTGGATCAACAAGCATGGCGTTTGATACATGGAATGGCATCGCCATATCAACAATCTGACCTTTGCGGTTTCCTCGTGGCTTCTGATGCTTCTTTTTGAGGTTCAAACCCTCAACAATAATTTTACTCACTGCTGGAAGTGCACGTGTCACCGTCCCCGTCTTGCCTTTGTCCTTGCCGGTGATGATAATTATTTTGTCTCCTTTTTTTATTTTCATGTTGTTTTTGTTTTTTCTTTTTCCTATGATCCCTACGGATCCAACGAAGCGTTGCCTAAAAGCTCCTTATACTACCTCCGGTGCCAGCGATCCAATCTTCTGGTACCCCAAGTCTACGATTTCTCGAGGGATAGGCCCGAAGACACGGTTTGCTTTTGGCTCAAACGGATCTTTTGCATTCTTTGAAAGAATCACGACAGCGTTGTCATCAAAACGAATGTACGAACCATCAACTCGACGGAATGACTTTCGCTGACGAACAACAACCGCAGTCAAAACTTCTTTCTTCTTAACCATCTTACGAGGTTCCGCAGATTGCACTGAAAGCACTACTCGGTCACCAATTTGTGCAATGGTCTTTTTTGAACCACCAAGCACTTTGAAAATGCGTCCAACCTTACCGCCGGTGTTATCTGCAATGATGACGAGTGAGCGATCTTGAATCATATAACTATGAAATGCTTATTCTTCGACATAGGGCGACACTCTTCAATGGTGACTCGCTCACCTTCTACTTTGGTGTTGCCTGGATCATGCGCAAGATACTTCTTGGTCTGACGAACGTACTTCTTATACTTCGAGTCTTTAACGTAGCGATTCACCGCCACGGTAATAGTGTCTTTCATTTTTGTCGACACAACCGTGCCGTTCAATGTCTTTTTGTGTTTTGTAGTTGGTTCCATATAGATTATGCGCTTCTCTCGGTCATAATTGCTTTAATGCGGGCAATATCGGCACGTATTCCTCGAGCTTTGCGAACATTTTTCGTGCGTCCTCCCGACATACCGAAACGAAATTCACGGAGCTCAATTTCGAGATCTCCAAGGAGCTTCATTAGTTCACTGTCGTTCTTCTTCCTAACATCTATAGCTTTCATATGCAAATTTAGTGGCGAGCAATTACGGTCGTCTTAACTGACAATTTCGTCGCAGCTTTACGGAGTGCCTCCCGAGCAATTGCATCAGTAACGCCATCAATCTCAAAAAGAATTCTGCCTGGCTTTACCTCCACAACAAAGCGGTACGGGTCGCCTTTACCTTTACCCATCGGCAACTCCCCTCCCTTCTTTGTGTCAGGACGATCAGGAAATACACGAATCCACACACGACCAGTTTTACCCAAGAGTCTTGCTCCTGCTCTACGAGCAGCCTCAAGCTGATTTGATGAAATACGATCAGAAGAAATAGCTTTCAATCCGTGGGAACCGAACGCAAGCGTAATACCACGTGTTGCCACCTGTTTCTTTTTTGGGTTCACGCGTGAGCGTTGCCACTTTCTGTATTTTACTTTTTTTGGGAACAACATATAGAAAAATTATACTTTTGGTCGCATCGTGTCGTCAGCGAATACATCGCCACGATAAATCCATACCTTTACACCGATTTTGCCCAAAGGAAGATTAGCCGCAACCTGCGCATAGTCGATGTCTGCACGAAATGTCTGAAGAGGAATGCGCCCCCTCTTCAATTCTTCGGTGCGTGACATTGAGCCAGAGCCGAGCATGCCGGAAACGCCAATACGTACACCTTTCACATCTCGGTTCGCCATCACTTTATCGATGGTCTGCTTCAACACTCGACGAAATGGCAATCTTTTTTCAAGACTTTCCACAACCATACCAGCAACAATGGCAGCATTTGATTCAGGCGAGCGTACTTCAATGATATCGAGGTGGAGTGAAGGCACTGATGCAAGTTGCATGCTCTTCAACATTTGATGTAAGTCTTTTTTGAGTTTTGTTGCTCCCTCACCCGAGCGTCCAATGACCATACCAGGGCGTGCGGTATGAATCTGTACACGCAAATCTTTTTGGGAACGTTCGATTTCTACATGCGACACGTAAGAACCACGAAGACGCTTGCTCAAAAACTGCCTAATCATTGCGTCGGTGCGAATGAATTCACGGTTCTTCTTTGCAGAACCTGCAAACCAGCGACTCTGCCAGTCACGAAGAATGCCAAGGCGGTGTGCGTATGGATGTACAATTTTTGTCATATTATTTCTTTTTCTTGGCGACTTTAGCTTTACCCAAAGTAACGGTTACGTGGCTCATACGATGACGAATTGGGGACGAACGACCAAATGCACGTGGCATAGAACGCATAGCAACGAGTCCTTTGTTAACAGTGATGTTTTGTACCACGAGGGTGCGAGCGTCTTCTCCTTGCTTCTCGGCGTTTGCAACGGCGGATGCAATAAGTTTTGCAACTGGCGTAGCCGCACGCTTGTCCAAGAACTTCAACGCAAGAAGCGCTGCGTCAATGCTCTTACCTTTTACAAGTTCAGTAACGAGCCTTGTTTTACGTGGAGTCTGCTTGTAGTTGGAAAGTGTCGCCTTCATATTCTAAATGCTATGTATCAAAAAATTACTTTTTTGCCGGAGCTTTAGTTTTTCCGTCTGCTGGAGCCTTGGCTGCTTGTGCTGCTGCAATTTCAGACTCTTTCTTCTTCTGCTCAAGTTCTTTCTGCATCTTACCTCCGTGACGAGTGAATTTCGTTGTCGCCGAAAATTCACCAAGACGGTGTCCTACCATTTCCTCTGTAACAAATACTTCTGGAAAATCCTTACCGTTATGAACAAGAAAAACAAAGCCAACCATTTCAGGGCTGATTTCAGATGCACGTGCCCATGTCTTTATAGGGGCTGTCGTTGCAGGCTTCTTGCCATCAATCTTCTTTAGAAGCTTGTGTGCAACATAGGGACCTTTTTTAAGTGAGCGAGCCATTGTGTTGTATGTATTACCCAAACAGGTACGCACTAAGAAAAATGCGCCCTCACGAGCTTTGGGCATACTATCCCAATCACCCGCCTCCTGTCAACGCCATTTGTGCAACCTCCGGAGGTTGCACAAATGGCGTTGTAGGAAATTTATAGAATGATGCCTTCAAGCTCCTCAGCTAAAAGTTTGGCGGTTGTTGTTTTAACAAAATCAGCATAATTACTTTTAGGTGTGACGGAAAACTGACCCGTAACAATCTCGGGCACTATGAGTCCTCCCCATCGATTTGCGTCAGTAAAATCTTGGAGTGACGACCACGGGTATTCAAACTCCTTCCCTGACCACTCTCGTATGTCACGAGGATTTCTATGAATATAGGCGGATGTGTAGAGAAGCTGAGAGTCTGTTTTTACATGCACCGCTTTGTATGGACCCTGAAATACATGCCCAGTAGCTTCATATTTAACATTGTAATATTTTGTGTATCCGTCAGAGACACGCTGCATATAGCGTGCGATTCCGCCTTCAGTAGTTTCTTTGACCAGTAAGTGAAAATGGTTTGACATGAGACAAAAACAAACCACTTCTACAAAACGACTCTCTATGATAGCCTCGATATCTTCGTTAGGGACAGCAAAGCCAATATCTGGAAGAAAGCTTTCCGTAATCCGATGTATGTTTTTAAATTGATGTGGAGATTGAAGAAACAACACATTAAAAAGAAATCGGCGCCAGTCGCTTTTTTCTTTAAAGATCGTCTGTCGATGAGCGCCACGATTAACAATATGATAATACTCCCCCGGAGCAATTCCTTCTCGCGACTTTGGTAATGCTTTAGGCATCAATTTAGGCTACCACACTCTTTGTGCAACCTCCGGAGGTTGCACAAAGGGTCCAATAGCACTAAACGGCTAAATTAAAACTCTTCAAAGTGGGGGGTCAGGCCTATAGTGACTGAAGTGGTTATCGAAGAACCTCCTGAGGTACACGTGAGGACGTAAGTGCTCTCCGCAGTAATAGTCACTACCCGTGACCCAGAGAGAGCGGTTGATGAGAGACCAGGACCCTGAATTGAACAAGAATCAGGACTTCCACTCACTGACCAGTTAACTGTTGCAGGATCCCCTTGACGAACTGTCGTTGAAGGATTGATTGAAAGCGTGAGTCCAACAGGAACGACGGTCACCGTTGCGCTAGAGACACCTGTTCGTGTGCCATCAGTACAGGTCAGGTCATAGGTTTTTGTAGTTAAAGGGGTAACGGTTACGGAACCCGATGGTGCCCCGCCGGTCGAGAAAGCAGAACTGTTACAGGAAGATGCGTTTGAAGAAGTCCAGTCAAGACGAGACGTGTTGCCAAGAATAATAGAATTTGGAGTTGCGGTTATGAGCGCACTTGGAACATTCGATAGATTTGCAGATGCACATGTGGCACCTACCGATTGCCCGCCAGAAACCACCGTCACGGAACCAGTCTTAGTGCCAGAAGTCGAATATGATTTTGCAACACTTTGCGTGGTGCCGGAGAGTCCGTCACTGCCAGTCCACGAATAGGTGTAGGAGCCGGTGCCACCAGATGGGTATGCCGTCCACGTAAATGTATCTCCAGAATATCCCGAGGCAGGTGCGACATTACAGTACGCACTCAATGTTGGGCTCGACACAGAGATTGCAGTCCATGCACCTGAGTTATTGCTTTCACTCGACTCATTAATGGCCCCCGAATCCGCCGTTCCGCTTTTGTCGGCCCAAACACGTAAGTACCAAATACCTCCTGAGGGAAACGCATACGAAAGCCCAGCCACGTCTGTACCATTTGCAGACACACTCGGAGAGCCATCGGTGCCAATATCGGTCGTATTTGCACCACCTGCAGATGTTGCTCGCTGGAATAAACTCGTGAAAGCACCATTCGTCCCAGACTGCCCAATGTTGGTGATTGTTGCAGAAAACATTTGTGCAACACCTGCAACGGCAGAAGTTGGAGACACAGCACCAGTAATGAGATCCGACAACGTCACACTCACTGCAACAGAATTCGAACACGTCACAGTAGCAGAATTTCCTCCTGAAGTGATTGCGACGGAACCCGTCTTAATACCGCTTCCTGAATACGTTTTTGAAACCGAGCTAGCAGTACCTGAAAGACTGTCAGTGCCACTCCATACATACGTGTACGAGCCGGTGCCACCTGAAGGTACAGCAGTCCATGTTGCAGAACTACCGGCATACATACTGGTTGGCGTTACAGAGCAGGAACCACCTACCGGCACATTACCTACCGTGAGTGCATTAGAGCAGTTAATTACCTCGGAACTTCCGCCTGAAGTAATAGTAATCGAGGCAGTCTTCGCACCCGAACTGGAGTAGGTTTTTGTGACTGATGTGCCTGTGCCAGAAAGGCTGTCCGTACCACTCCAAGAATACGTGTAGGAACCGGAGCCACCAGAAGCACTTGCACTCCACGTTGCAGAACCACCTGCGGTGATAGTTGTAGGCGACACAGAGCACGAGCCGGTAATTGCCGGATAACTTACTGATACCGAGTTTGCACAGGTCACGCTCGTAGAATTTCCCCCTGAAGTAATTATTACTGAGCCACTCTTCGTGCCAGTGCTTGAATACGTCTTCGAAACGGAACTGGCACTGCCTGAAAGACTATCGGTGCCACTCCATACATAGCTGTACGAGCCGGTGCCACCGGAAGCACTTGCGCTCCACGTGACGGCACTGCCTGTTGTTTGAGAAGATGGCGACACCGAACAAGAACCAGTTACTGGAGTGTTACTCACCACTACACTGTTTGAACAATTTGCTGTAGCCGATTGTCCGCCGGAGGTTGCCGTTACCGATCCAGTTTTTGTTCCCGTCGTGGAATATGTTTTGGATACAGACGCACCCGTGCCGGAAAGACTGTCAGTACCAGTCCACGAATACGTGTAGGAGCCGGTGCCACCTGAGGCACTTGCGCTCCACGTAGCAGAGCTACCGACGGTGGCAGAGGTTGGAGATACTGAACAAGAAACAGCAACTGGAGCATTACTTATCGACACACTGTTCGAGCAAGTCACCGAAGTTGTTTGCGATCCAGAGGTGACACTAACAGAGCCAGTTTTGGTACCCGTCGATGAGTATGATTTCGAAACTGAACTTCCTGTACCTGAAAGACTATCACTTCCACTCCAGGAATACGTGTAGGAGCCGGTACCACCGGAAGGTACGGCAGTCCACGTGACTGCTTGCCCAACAATGGCAGACGTGGATGAAACTGAACAACTTGCTTGGAGGACTGGAGGCGTTACGGTGACAGTAACAGAAGCTGAAGCCGATCCACTAAGCCCTGTGCAAGATACAAGGTATGAAGTGCTACTCACTGGCGAAACGCTCACAGATCCTGCCGTTGCTCCGCCGGTTGAAAAATTAGTACCTGCACACGAAGTGGCGTTCGTGGAATTCCACGTGAGCGTTGAGGGGCTCCCTGAGACAATAGAATTTGTACTTGCGCTTAGAGATGCTGTGGGTACAGGTGGTGGATTAACAAATAGCGTAGCACTCGACGATACAGTAGTAGCACCGTCAGTACAACTAACAGAATAGGTTGTAGTCACTGTTGGAGAAACAGTGACTACACCTTGAGTGGCCGAGCCAGTTGAAAAGTTCGTGCCCGTACAAGAAAGTGTATTCTCGGCCCCCCACGCAAGCTGGGAAGATTCACCCGCAGTAATAGTTAAAGGAACTACGACAACGCCAACAGTAGGGGCTATGTATGGTGGATCACTAACAGGACATCCCTCATCACCAACGCTAGCTATTTGATATGCACTCTGTACCGTGTAGCTATCACCGCCGTGAAGTGAGTGCCAGGCATCATGAGCAGGAGTAAATGGCGTATACGGGTTTACTACTACGGTATACTCATATCCCCAAGATTCTCCGCAACCACCAGTTTGAGGACCAGCATGAACAGGCGTTGGCAATGCAACAAAAAGCACTGCTACCAAAGCAAAAGAGATCCCGAAAAAAAGAAACGAAAAATTGACACTTCGAGAAATAACGTTCATGTCCTATATTGTACAACTAAAAATCCCCCGCCATATATGGCGGGGGATTTTTTATTCTGAAATTTACGCTCCCTTTGTTCTCTTCTTTCCAACACGGCGACGAGAAACAATGAACGGATTGGAGTATTTCTTTGGAGTTCGTGTCTTTTGACCCTTTCCTGATGGCTTACCCCACATAGTGCGTTGCCTTCTGTGTCCACGACCCTGACGGCCTTCACCTCCTCCGTGTGGATGGTCAACTGGGTTCATAGCAGTACCACGTACCGTTGGGCGGATACCCATGTGTCTAGAACGACCTGCTTTACCAATGATGACAAGATGATGTGCATCGTTTGAAACCTCGCCAATGGATGCCCATGCAGTGTCTACCACCTTGCGAACTTCAGTTGAAGGGAGCTTGATTTGAGCGTACCCAGCGTCAAGTGCAATAAGCTCGGCATGATTGCCAGCACTTCGAGCAATCTTCGCACCCCCGTTTGCATGAATCTCAATGTTGTAGATGAATGTTCCAATTGGAATATTCTTCAAAGGAAGACGATTTCCAGGAGTGATTGGGGCAGTTTCAGAAGTGATGACTTTATCGTCAACTTTCAAAGACTTCGGTGCAAGTATGTATCGGCGCTCTCCGTCTATGTCTACAATGCGAGCAATGAAACCTGAGCGAGTGGGATCGTATTCAATGTGCTCAACCTTGCCCCAGATGTTCTTTTTAGCGAACATAAAATCAACCATGCGCACCTGCTGTTTGTGTCCGCCTCCTTGGTGGCGAGTTGTAATACGACCAAAAGAGTTTCGGCCTGCACGGTTTTTCTTACCCTTCGTCAAAGACTTTAGAGGCTTGCTGGTCGTCACAACACCCCGGTAACGAATCACACTCATGTGACGAGTAGATGCGGTGCGTGCTTTGTAATTTCGTGTAGAAGACATATGCGTATAGTAAAAAATTTATGAGAAACGGATAGTGTCACCTTTCTTTAAAAATACAAGAGCTTTTCTTGATGCAGCAGTCTTACCAAAACCACGCTTCTTTCTCATCTGCACACGTTTTGCTGGTGTATTTACGACATTCACTTTAATTGGCATCACTTTGTAGAGTGCGTGTACCGCCTTAGCAACATCCTTCTTTGTTGCGGTCTTGCGAATATCAAATGTATACACACCTTGTGCGGTCATGTTTGCTGCTTTCTCGGTAATGCGAGGGCGTACCAAAACATTGGCATACTCAGCGAGAGCAGAAGGACGTTCAGAAGAGCTTTTGGCTTTTGGCTTAGAGCTTTCAGGGAGAACAGACTTCGATTCTGGAATCGATTCCTTCGCCTTCTTCGTATTCTTTTTTGTGTTGAAAAGTGCCATATATAGTCAGCTTTTAGGTTATAGCTTTTAGCTTTTAGCTTTAATATCAGAAAGGCGGGATGAGAGGGTTTTAACAGCAACCTGTGGATCTACAATGAGGATATATCGGTAGGTAAGCAAGTCAACAGGGTTTGCATTTCTTGCTTCATCAACCATCACATTCTTCATGTTGCGGAAACTCTTTACTGCAGCAACATCATGCTTCGAAAGAAGAATGAGCGCTGCATTATTTCTTCGGGTAGCAAGCTCTGCAAATCCTGCAATCTTAGCAAGACCTCCGAGGGTTGCCTTTGCATCTTTTGTCTTTGGAGCCTTGAAGGAAAGCGAGTCAACAAAAATCATTTTTCCTTTGCGGAGTTTTTCTGAAAGAACTGTTGCAACTGCTTTTGCGCGCATCTTCTTATTTATCTTCTGCGAGAAATCACGTTCCTTTACAGGACCATGTGTGGTGCCTCCTCCTCTCCAAATAGGAGAACGAATAGAACCATGACGAGCTCGTCCAGTGCCTTTTTGCTTCCATGGCTTCTTACCTCCTCCTCGTACTTCACCACGACCCTTCGTGTGAGCCACTGGTGTGCGAGCGTTTGCCTGCATGGCAAGAACAACCTGATGCACCAAGGCATCATTTCGCTTTACACCGAAAATGCTATCTGGGAGTTCGATTTCCCCTACTTCTTTTGCACTTGTGTTGTATATAGATGCTTTCATATTATTTGCCACGAATCTCAATTACTGTTCCCTTTCGTCCTGGAACTGCTCCACGAACAAAAATCTCATTTTTTACACTGTCCACTCGAATGACCTCGAGATTTGGAACAGTCACACGGTCAGAACCCATTCGGCCTGCCATGCGCATACCCTTCACGACGCGACCACCTGCTCGGCCTGGGCCTCCTCCTGAAGAACCACGCTCTCTTTCAGAATGTTTCTGACCATGTGTACGAGGACCTCCTTTGAAACCGTATCGCTTTACGACGCCCTGGAAACCTTTTCCTTTTGAAATTCCTGAAACAACGACGCTTTCACCTTCTGAGAAAGCAGTGACATCAAATGTGGCACCGACCTCAAGAGCCTCAGCTCCGTCGAAACGAAACTCACGAAGCCCACGAACATTTCCTTTAGGTTGCTGTGGTTTTGCAATGCGTGATTGCTTTTGTTCACCGTACCCTACCTGCACTGCCTTGTAGCCATCAGTCTCCACGTTCTTTACTTGGGTCACTGTAACCTTTGGCGCATGTATAACGGTAACAGGCACAGCGTGACCTGCTGAATTGAAGACCTGTGTCATTCCCTGTTTTGTACCGATAAGAAATTTCATTTTTGTTTAAAGAAAAACGCACACCGGTATTCGCAGTGTGCGATATACCATTGGTTTACCCTGAGCTTGTCGAAGGGTCCAACCCTTTCGATGTTTCGGAGGCAAACGTAGCGTTTCAGCTACTATACACAAAGCACCTAAAAGATGCAAGAAACCTAAAAATACCACGACGAAACCTCGGTATTTTACCAAAGGTGCCCCCCCTTAGAAGTCTGGAGTGGTACACTTACTTGTTGAACTCACTATAGAAATACTTGACAGAAGGTTTCTAATATGCTATTATTTACGTATCACTTAAAAACTTATATTTTATCTATGAAAGAGAGACTAAAATTAATTTCACGACGAGGTGGTTATGAAACGACTGGTCCAGGTTTTAAACACCACCCTCATCCTTTTTCTATGCCATTCGATTATGTATACAATAAACTTACCAAAGAATGGTATAAAAGAGCCTAAGAGCAGGGGAACGTAGAACTTGTACGCAACACAAATTAAAAAACGCCCTTTCGGGCGGTTTTTAATTTGGAGTTTGGAGAGAATCGATGAGATGCGAGGCGCAGGCGAGGAGCAAACCGAGCCGTACTCTTACGTACGGCGAGAGAGCACCGCAACCTGCAACAAAGCAGATTGCGATTCTCGTCAAACGACTACATCATCCTTACATCAACCGAGACACCTGATGGCAACGAAAGGTTCGTCAAAGCATCAATGATTTTTGGTGTTGGGTTTACGATGTCCAAAATTCGCTTATGTGTACGAATCTCGAACTGCTCACGAGCATCTTTGTAGACGAACGACGAAGCGTTCACGGTGAACTTCTTGATGTCAGTTGGAAGCGGGATAGGACCTACAACCTCCGCATCAAAACGGAGTGCGGTGTCGATAATCTGCTTCACTGAAGCATCCAAGACCTTGTGATCATAGGCTCGCACACGAAGGCGCAACTTCGAAGTAGTTGCAGGTGCCACAGCACCCACGCTCTTTTTTGTTACACGCTTCGTTTTTGCTTTTGTTGTTGTTTCTTCAGCCATATGCACAAGTGGGTAGTAAGTAGCAGGTAGTATGTAGTTTTTTAAAGAACTTTCTTTGCTGAAATGTTTTCTACATTCTACCTACAACTTTCTACGTTCTAATTTACGCAACTATCTTCGTTACCACGCCAGCACCGACAGTCTTACCTCCTTCACGGATAGCAAAGCGCTGTTGTTCTTCAAGGGCAACTGGTGCTACAAGTTTCACTTTAAACTTCACGGTATCTCCTGGCATAACCATTTCAACTCCTTCAGGCAAGGTTACATCGCCAGTGACGTCAGTAGTGCGGACGTAGAACTGTGGCTTGTAGCCTGTAAAGAACGGTGTGTGACGACCTCCTTCTTCCTTTGAGAGAATGTAGACTTCTGCTTCAAAGTCAGTGTGCGGAGTAACGGTGCCAGTCTTTCCGAGAACTTGTCCACGGTGTACGTCTTCTTTCTTCGTACCACGGAGCAAGATGCCTGCGTTGTCGCCTGCCATACCTTCTTGCAAGGACTTGTTGAACATTTCAATACCAGTGATAGTGGTCTTAACTGTTGGCTGGAGGCCGACAATTTCAACTTCTTCACCTACTTTTATCTGACCACGCTCAATACGGCCAGTAACCACGGTGCCACGTCCTTCAATCGAGAAAATGTCCTCAATTGGCATAAGGAATGGCTTAGAAACGTCTCTCTCTGGCTGTGGAATGTAATCATCGAGTGCCTTTACAAGCTCCATGATCTTCTCAGACCATTCGTTGCCTGGTGCTGGATTCTCAAGAGCCTTCAAGCCTGAACCACGGATAACCGGAGTTGCAGCACCATCAAAGCCTTGCTTGGTGAGGAGCTCACGAACTTCTTCTTCAACGAGCTCAACGAGGTCTTTATCGTCAACCATGTCAACCTTGTTCAAGAAAACAATGACCTTTGGTACACCAACTTGCTTAGCGAGGAGAATGTGTTCACGCGTTTGAGGCATCACACCGTCCGTTGCAGCAACAACGAGAATTGCACCGTCCATTTGGGCGGCACCAGTAATCATGTTCTTGATGTAGTCAGCGTGGCCAGGAGCATCGATGTGTGCGTAGTGGCGAGCTGGTGATTCGTACTCGGAGTGCGAAAGGGAGATGGTAATACCACGAGCCTTTTCTTCAGGTGCATTGTCGATCTGAGCGACGTCCTTCACTGATGCGCTGTATCCATTTCCTGCCTTTGCAAGAACGGAAAGGATAGCCGCAGTGAGGGTAGTCTTGCCGTGGTCGACGTGGCCGATAGTACCGACGTTGACGTGAGGCTTAGTGCGTGCGAAATCTACCATATTATAAATTAGTGATTAGTGTTTAGTGTATAGGGACTAGTAAATTCTAAATCAAAGAGCTAAGAAAAACCACCGAGCCCTTGCTTCGCTCCGAAAGCCCGCACAACCAGGAATCGTAGACGAAAAGAACGCGTGAAGCGTTACGGGGTACTGTATCTGAAAGCTTAAAAAGAGTCAAGAATCAGGTTCGAATTTCAAGCACAATTACATCAAAGTTGGGAATGGTGCGTTCGGATCGAAACGAACCCGCTTTCCCCTCAAACGAGTACGATTATGCCTGTCTGCTGAGCCATCCTGGCCTTGCACGCTTCTGTCTTCTGGAAGGCGCTTCATCCCCCTATGTTTCACATCTGCTCCTTTGCTTACAACAAAAGACCTACCAAAGCTCACTAACCGATGGGTACTACCCTCCATATAAGACCTATAGTATTCCGCTTAGTTTCACTACGCAAGAGAATGTTCGGAGTGTTGTGGAATACTAATCCGAATCCTCGATTGCACGCCCGTTACCCTCGCAACCTTCAGTAGCACCCTTCGTATTCGTGGAGAAATGTGGCAATATCTTCCTCCTAAGGCCATCTCTAATGACCATAATAGTTTTTAAACAAAAAGGGCACGTAGTGTTAACAGCAGAAGTTCCCTCTCTAAAACCGTGTGCCATAAAAAACAATCAAAAACACTTTAAGGATTTTTAAGAATGAGGAGCGATTATTGGTAGAGCCCCTTTTTGTCTAGAGTTATTTTTCTTGAACTGTTTCAACACACCTTTGATGAATGCCATTTCAATTCCACAAAAAGCTTTAGCCTTATAGGCACTGCGTCGCCATCGTGCGTAACTTACTGCATCAGGAAAACGATTACGAAACAACTCGCTACTCAGTTGCGAATCAATTTTCCCCAGTGTCTTTTTTAGATCCGCCAATCGTAGATTGGCTTCTTTAAAAGTTTTAGGTCGAACAAATTTTAGCCTAACAATTTCTCTTTGAGTTTTAATTTTTTCCGAGGCTCTTGAGGTCATACACCCTACGCTTCCTACCTACAAGAACGCACGTTAATCACTTCCGTGCAGCCTTGATAGTCTCAGCAACGTTTTGCGGAACGACTTCGTAGTGATCGAATTCCATTGCCATAACGCCACGACCCTCGGTCATGGAACGAAGCGCTGTTGTGTAGCCGAACATTTCTGAAAGTGGCACTTTTGCGTTCACTACCTTTGCCATACCTCGCTCTTCTATTGAATCAATCGCACCTCGCTTTGAAGTCACGTGCCCTGTGATATCACCCATGAATTTCTCCGGTACCACGACTTCAACTTTCATGACTGGCTCGAGCAAGACTGGCCGTGCACGCTCAGCAGCCTCTTTGAATGCCATTGATGCCGCAATTTTGAATGCGATTTCTGATGAGTCGACATCGTGAGATGAACCGTCAAAGAGATCGACTGAAATGTCTTCCATTTTAAATCCTGCAACAATACCTCGCTCCATCGCTTCACGAATACCCTTCTCAACTGCAGGAATAAATTCTTGTGGAATAACACCCCCCTTAATGTTGTTTATGAACTCGAAGTGCGCTTCACGCTTCACGTTGTTCTTTACTTTTGCACCAGGGTCAAGCGGTTCCATTGGCCTGATTTTAATTGCCACGTGACCGTACTGACCCTTACCTCCAGTTTGCTTAATGTATTTATGATTTGCTTCTGCTTCTTTCTGAATTGTTTCTCGGTACGCAACTTGTGGTTTGCCTGTGGTTGCATCCACATTGAACTCACGTTTCATACGGTCAACAAGAATTTCAAGGTGAAGCTCACCCATGCCTGCAATAATTGTTTCCATAGTTTCAGCGTCTGAGGTGACACGGAAGCTTGGGTCTTCATCAGAAAGTTTTTTGAGTGCCATACCCATTCTTTCTTGGTCACCCTTTGTTTTTGGTTCAATACGCATCGAAACCACTGGGTCTGGTGCCTTAATGATTTCAAGAATCATTGGGTTTGCTTCGTCAGCAAGCGTGTTAGAAGTCTTTGCTTCTTTGAGGCCCACTGCTGCTGCAATTTCCCCAGTGAAAACTTCTTTCACTTCTTCACGCTTGTCAGCCTGAAGACGCACAATACGTCCAAGGCGTTCCTTTACGCCAGTTGATGCGTTGTATACATACGAACCTGCTTCAATTTTTCCTGAGTACACACGGAAAAATGAAAGTGCCCCCACGAATGGGTCAGTCTGGAGTTTAAAGACGAGTGCACAGAATGGCTCATCGTCTGAAGCATTGCGGAATACTTCTTCACCTGTGTCTGGATTAATACCTTTGGTTGGTGGCAAATCGAGTGGTGATGGGAGGTATTCCACCACAGCATCGAGCACAAGCTGAACACCTTTGTTCTTCAGTGCTGAGCCTGCATATACAGGAACAATTTTGTTATCAATGACTGCTTTGCGGAGCGTCTTTTTCAAATCAGCAAGAGATGGTTCAACACCGTCGAGGTAGCTCGACATCATGGCGTCATCCTCAGAAACAATTTTCTCAATGAGCTCACCACGATACTTTTCAACATCTGCTTTCAAATTTTCTGGAATTTCTTTTTCACGACGAACAATCTCACCCATGTCACCATCGAAATACACTGCTTCACGAGTCAACAGCTCTACAACACCCACATGATCTCCTTCTTCACCAATCGGAACCTGCATGCGAACAGCGTCCTTGGTGAGGCGGTCTAAAATAGATGCGTAGGAACGCTCAAATGATGCGCCAGTTCGGTCGAGTTTATTGATGAAACAAATGCGAGGAACTTTTCCTTCGTCAGCGTAACGCCAGTTTGTTTCTGATTGTGGCTCAACCCCTGCAACGCCATCAAAAACCACCACAGCGCCGTCAAGCACACGAAGCGAGCGCTTCACTTCAATGGTGAAGTCGATGTGTCCAGGAGTGTCGATGACGTTAAAGCGAATTTTTTTGCTCGTGTCTTTCTTATCTGTCTCTTCAGTGGGTGTCCAGAAACACGTAATAGCAGCGGAGGTAATGGTGATACCACGCTCACGCTCTTGCTCCATCCAGTCGGTCGTCGTCTCTCCTTCGTGCACTTCGCCGATTTTGTGTTGAGAGCCCGTGTAGTACAAAACACGCTCAGAGGTTGTCGTCTTACCTGCATCAATGTGCGCAATGATGCCGAAGTTTCGAACTCTGTCCAATGGATAGTCTCTTTTGCCCATAGTATTAAAAAATTATTTCTTTGACCTCGGTTTTAATGTGGTAATAGTTGCTTTTGGTTTTTTCTCTTGCTTTCGTTCCTTGCTTCTTCTTTTGTTCAACATTTCCTGAAGAATTTTTATATTCGATACGAGCGGTTGGTTGGATGCTGGGTCTCCGTCACTTGCCCGCAAGTCTTCCCTGAGTCTTTCAATTTCGGCTTCTATTTCTGCTGGCGTACTGCGCCTGCCGATTCTGCCTGCAATCGGACTATTTTCACGAACCATACTTATTTCGGACGATTTCCTCTTACATGCACATCCATATAAGCATCAATAATTCCTCCTGTGGTTCCGAGAGCTTCAACATCTTGAGGATCTCGACTACCTAAAGCAGCTTCTATCCTATCAAAAGCTCCAGAAGCAACCGCAGTACGCTCCCCCTTAGGTAAAGCACTTAACAAACGTGCCGCTCTATCGGGTGTCGTCAAAATCTCCTCTAGTGCACCTCGTATAAAACCCTCTCTCACTTCACGCTCACTCATACTATTTACCAAGCCAAGTGAGCAAAGGCACGGTTGGATTCTGCCATGCGGTGTACGTCTTCACGCTTCTTCACTGCACTTCCTTCATTTTTTGACGCTGCCATGAGCTCATCAGCAAGCTTCAAAGCCATTGGCTTTCCTTTCTTTGCACGAGCAGCAGTAACAATCCATCTGAATGCGAGCGAGCGACGACGTTCAGGCCGTACTTCACGAGGAACTTGATAGTTTGCACCACCAACACGACGTGAACGAACTTCAATTGTTGGGCTTACATTTGAAATGGCTGTATCAAAAACAACTATTGGATCGAGTGTGTCATCACGCTTCTTTATTTCGTCGAGGGCATCGTAAACAATCGTCTGTGCGATGCTTTTCTTTCCATCCCACATAACGGTATTGATGAATCGTGCCAAAAACTCTGATTCATATTTTGAATCAGGAGCAATGACGTTCTGTTTTTTGAGTCGTCTACGCATATATTATTTTGCCTTTGGGCGTTTACTTCCGTAACGGCTTCGTCCACGACGACGTTTTTCAAGACCGGCTGCGTCAAGGCGTCCACGGACCACTTTGTAACGGAGTGAAAGGTCTTTAGTACGGCCACCACGAAGCATAACAACGGAGTGTTCCTGCAAATTGTGACCCTCGCCAGGAATGTAGGCGGTCACCTCCATGCCGTTTGTAAGGCGGACACGAGCAATCTTTCGGACAGCTGAGTTAGGCTTTCTTGGTGTCTTTGTTGTTACTTTTGTACAAACACCACGCTTGAAAGGCGATGGGTAGAATGTAGGGCGATTTTTGAGAACGTTGAAACCACGAGACAACGCAACGGTTTTCGTCTTTCGAGATGCTTTTCGGCGAGGATTCTTCCTCAGTTGATTTATGGTAGCCATTGTTACGAAAAAACTGCGCAAGGGCAGTTCGGATACTATACAAGGCAAGGCTTAAAAACGCAACAGACAAGGCCTCATGTCCCTACGATCAAGGAGAAAAGAGCCTGCACAAAACCTGAAAGCACCGGCCATAAGAGGTATATGGCAACTAAGCTCACCCCAATAAGACCAAAGGGACCGAGGGCATACATAGAAGCCTCTAACCGCTTGTACCCCATACGCAATTGGAGCGGAAGTATTGCAGAAAGCACTTTTGACCCATCAAGGGGTGGTATCGGAATCATGTTGTATATAGCGAGTACCAGGTTGGTATAAATAACCATTACAAATACCCCGAGCAAGGCACCGGAAATGCCCAGGGGGGCAGAAAATCTCAAAATAAGCCCAAATATAAGGGCGATAAGGATGTTGGTCGCTGGACCTGCTAAACCAACGAGTGCCTCGCCCCAACGCTGGTTCTTTAAATTGTAGGGGTTATACGGAACAGGTTTTGCCCAACCAATCAAAAACGGGGAGCCAGTCAAGGCAAGAATACCGGGAATAGCTATAGAACCTATTGGGTCTACGTGTGGTACAGGGTTCAAGGTAAGCCTTCCTGCGTAGCGAGCAGTAGGGTCGCCTAGCCAATCAGCCACATATCCATGTGCCACTTCGTGGAAGATGATTGAAAGAATGACTATTACGATGCCGATGAGAAATTCCATATTGAACTACCAGCTTTCAGGTTATAGCTTACAGCTTTCAGGGAGGAGAAGAAAGTCTTTTGAAACTTTGCTGTTTAAAGCTATAAGCTTATAAACCCTAAAAGGGTTTTCCGCCGTCGCTCCCTCGGGAAAGCAAGAATTCGCTTTCCTCTCACCTCGCTAGGCGGTAAGCTAACAGCTGAAAGCTAAAAAATATGCAACGAGAAAAGGTCTACATCTATGGAAAGCACGCAGTCGCTGAGGCGGTCGAACACGCTACGCACGTGGTAAAGAAAGTTTTCCTTTCCCCAGTCTTTGATGATGAGAAAATAAAAAATCTTTTAGAGAAGAAAAAAATAACCATTGCAACACTCAAAGGGAGCGACATGGTGGGAAACGATGCGGTTCATCAAGGTATCGTCGCTATCATCGACACCGAAGCTTTGTTGGTACCATTTGAAACATTCATACAAACACTCAACATTGCTAAAAAACCCGCACTCGTGCTTTTAGGAGAACTCCAAGACCCGCACAACGTCGGTGCAATCATTCGCTCTGCCGCCGCAATGGGACTCTCTGCTGTCCTTATTCCTGAACATCGCACTGCCCCAATAACAGGAGCCGTGGTAAAAACTTCAGCGGGCATGGCATTCCGAATTCCACTCGTTACGATTGGCAATGTAAATCAAACAATTCGACTTCTAAAAGATAAAGGATTTTGGACATATGGGCTCGCAGGTAAAGGGGCACAATCTCTCATCGATGAATCTTTCAGCGAGCCATCACTATTTATTGTAGGCAACGAAGGAAAAGGAATTCGTGAAAAAACTGAAGAGCTTTGTGACATACTGCTCCGCATTCCCGTACATCCACGCACAGAGTCATTAAACGCCGCCGCTTCAGCCGCAATCGTTTTTTATGAGTGGAGCCGAAGCCACCAAGGAGCCCTCAAATAGAATTATGAAGTTCTAGATTTAAAGCTGAAAGCTGACACCTGAAAGCTGACAGCTACCTGTATGTCCAAACAAAACAATTTCTGGAATAAGGAATACGGTAAATCAAACCGCACCGGTGGGGCAAATCCTCATCTTGCACTCTCGACCGAGCCTTCGGAAGATCTTGAAAAATTCTCACGCTATTTAATACGTGAACATGGAAAGAAATTTCTGAACGTTACGGCACAAGCGCTCGACGTTGGATGTGGTAACGGACGTAACCTCATTTACCTTGCAAATGCATTCGGCATGCGTGGTGTTGGGTACGATCTTTCAGAAGTCGCCATCACTGTTGCTAAAAAAGCTGGCGAAGGATTGCCTATCAAATTTTTTGTACAAGACATGGAAAAACCAATTCCTTTGCCTGACAATTCCGTTACCATCGCACTCGACATGATGAGCTCGCATGTCTTGAAACAAGCCGGGCGTGAAAATCTCCGACAAGAAATTCTTCGTGTTTTAAAACCAGGTGGGTGGCTCTTTTTCAAATCATTTCTCCTTGACGATGATTCCCATGCAAAACGCCTGCTTCGTGAAAGCCCGGGAGATGAGATGGGCATGTATATTCATCCAGAAATACACACTGCTGAGTATGTGTGGACAGAAGAGTCAGTACGAGGGTTCTTCGAGCCCTATTTCACCATTCACAAGATCGAAAAATCATTCAAGCACAAGCATGCTGACGGCTCTGCATGGAAGCGTCGCACGATTGTTGCATACCTTGAAAAAGGTTCTAGCTTCTAGGTGCTAGCTTTTAAATTCTTGAATCTTGAATCCCTCCATGGTATCCTCTAAAAACTATGGCTAGAGCATGCGCTGTAACTGGTAAATCATCTCTCGTAGGAGGTCGGTATTCAAACCGTACCCGTGCTACGCAGTACAACCCATGCGGAAAAGTTCGACGCAAAGCTAACCTCCAAAAGCACAAGATATTCGTACCAGAATTGAATAAACACATCTCTGTTCTCCTCTCTGCTCGTGCAGTAAAAACCATTGCAAAACGTGGTGCATTCAAGACCCTCAGAAAAGCAAACGTCATTTAGTCACTAATACACTTGTACGTTACCTGCAGATTCATCTCTGTACTATTGATATGGGCGAACCAAAAACAGAATCAAAATTAAGACTCGTCCCTCCTTTCAGGGGGGATCGCCATACCATCGACCTCGATCTAGTCGAACATGCCCTTAAAGCAGCTCGAGGTGAAGAGGCTGTTGAAACATGTTCTGCATGTGCGAAGAGGGCCCCAATAATGTTTGATAAATGCGGTTTCTGTTTGACAGGTAGCTTCAGATAAAATAGTACCTCTACAGCGCCCGATTGCACACGATTCATTATTGCCTTTTTATAGCAAGACTCTCCCCGTCAGAGATAAACGTAATACGCCCATCAGTGCACGTATCAAAGATCGGGATCTGCAGATTCGAAAACAATTGAGCGACGATAGGTGCTGGATGTCCGTATTTATTGTCACACCCTCTCGAGAAAATTCCGTACTTCGGGTTCACTACTTTCACAAATTCAGAAGTACTCGAACTTTTCGAGCCATGGTGCCCTGCTTTAAGCACAGTGCTTTGAAGTTGTTTGCCATCAATTGACACCAAATATTTTTCAATTACCTGCGGAGAATCCCCGTTTAATAAAAACGATGTGTTTCCATACACAACACGCATTACTATTGAGCCAGTGTTCGTTTCAATCTTTGGTAGATCCCTATCAGGGAAAAGAATATCCGCGTATGCCCCACCGCCAAGAATTAACCGCATACCCCGCCTCGCAACAATATCTTTTACTCCTGACTTCTCTACTGCGAGCACAACAGCCTTCGTTGCTTTTGTGTCATTTGGAATTCCTGGCTCTAAAAATGTCCCGACCTGATAGCGGTCAAACACATCAGGAATACCTCCAAGGTGATCTTGGTCGGGATGCGTCTCTACTACTGCATCGATGGAGCGATCAAAAAGAGGCATTACGCTTCCAAGTTCTCGCAGTACTGACTTGTCTGGAGGTCCCGCATCGACAAGCATTTGTATGCCAGTAGGCCCTTCTATAAAAATAGAATCCCCTTGTCCAATGTTGAGGAATGAAACTTTAAGCCCGTGCGGAACAGGAATAGTCCATACAAAAATATTCCCAAAAACAAGGATGCCGATGAGGAACACCTGCCCGGTAGCGACCTTTTGGTATCCTGTAGTGCGACTCGTTTTAAGATTACTCATGCAGTGCAATCAAATAGCTATTCGCTTTAAAATTTAAATATTTCCATACGAAGCGTCGTAACACCAAAAGTCTGCTCACTGGGATTCTCGCCACACCCACAATGATATAATGCTCCCAAGGCCCAAATAGCCACTCAGAAGATTTTTCTCTAAACACTGAACCCTGTACACTGATCACTAATTCATATGTACACTGCAAAAAAATTCACCTTTGGAAACTTGGACGGTATTTCACCAAAGCAACTTGAGATACACATCAAGCTATATGAGGGCTATGTGAAATTTTTAAACACACTTGAGGAAACCGCTCTGGATCTGAAAAAAGATTCAGAAAAAAACGCATACGCCCTCGCTGAAGTAACTCGACGCATCGGATTTGAGTGGAACGGCATGCGCATGCACGAACACTACTTCTCACAGTGGGAGGGAACGCCCGCCCCTATCGAAGGCTCTCTCAAGGATGCACTCGTATCGCAGTACGGCTCATATGAATCATGGGAAAATGAATTTAAAGCCGTCGGAATGATGCGAGGCATCGGCTGGGCATTGCTTTCATATGATGCAACAACTAAAAACTTCCTCACTCACTTTGTTGCTGACCACGAGTTAGGACAACTCAACGACACAAAAACAATTCTTGCACTCGATATGTGGGAGCACGCCTACATGGTGGATTACACTCCGGCTGAGAAAAAACAATATATAGAGGCCTTCTTTAAAAACCTGAACGGCGTAGTTGTTAGTAAGTGCTTGACAAAGGCAACTAGTTAGTGTACTATACTAAAATATGGATGAAAGATATACCAATGCAATGCCAGCATCATGGCGGTTCCGGCATTACTTTAACATGTTGCGCCGGGAACGTGCACAGAGGCGTAACGCAAAGCGAGCCCAGAGGCAATCGCATGTATAAATAATAAGAGCGTAGACAATTGCTTTATAAAAAGCCTTCATTTGAGGGCTTTTTATATATGCACGCTAGAAAAATTTCTGCCTTAGGTGAAACAGTAACCATCCAATGGTCGCATACGCAAACCCGAGCACCATTAACAGTGGCCACATCCACTCCCGTGGAATAGGGAGCGATGCAAATGGCAGTGACCCAAAAAATGTTGCGATAGAAATAATGTAGGAAAGAATTCCATACGCAACAATACTTAATGGAAAAGCGAGTATCGGCGAGAGAAGTGCAGTAATCGATGCAAAGAATCCAACAAACATTGCAACAGGAACTGCCGGAAGAACCAGAACATTCGCGGGCAAAAATACAAGAGATACTGCTCCAATAGAAAATATAAGAAGTGGCAACACGGTTACCTGCGTTGCCAGAGTCGTCGATACAATTTCCCGAAATGGGAAGTATTTAAAATTAGGAATGAACGTTAAACGACTCGCGAGTGTTTCAGAAAATAGTATGAGCCCGAGCGTTGCAAGAATGGAGAGCTGGAACGAGAGATCATACAAAACGATAAACGGATTCATGACTGCCATTGTGGCGGCAGCAATGGCGAGCATGCGAAGTGCTGCCTTTGGTCGATGCAAAACGGTTGCAACCATCATGAGAAGCGCCATGATGAGGGCGCGAATAGTCGTTTCAGATCCGCCGGTCATTATCGCAAAGCCAACGACAAAAAGTGCGGAAAAAATATACGCCACCCTCTGTGAAAATATTTTTAAAAATACGAACGAAATCCATTGAATAACGAGTGCCACGTTGTAGCCAGAGAGCACGATGATGTGCACCACGCCAGCATTGCGGAATGCTTCCGTGAGCTTTTCGCCGAGCGACTGCTTCTCGCCAAGAAGTAACCCTGCAAGCAAGGCTGATTCAGGTTCTGGCACCGCACGCTCGATACCCTTGATAAACGAGTGCTTTATTGAGAGAAGCTCTGCAACAATAGGGTTCCCTTCTCCCGTCGCTAGTTTCGCAACACTCGGTGAAGACATCGTGTAAAGAATGCCGTGCGCACGAAGATATTTTGGATAATTAAATGTTCGCCCTGAATCAGTTTCAAATGGTTCGGGCTTTTTAATTTTTCCTTTCACACTAATGCGGTCGCCATAGACGGCAGTCTCAAACGTATCTGAGAAAATAAGCACTCGCACCTTCTCTGTAACAGAAACGCCATTCAACTTTTGCACCTCCACTGCAAGATGCGTCGTGCGTTCACGTTGATCAGGATCTCTAATAACCACACCTTCAATGACAGAGGTACTACCAATGGAATCCTCAAAAAGCGAGGAAAGTTTTTCAGGTGCAAATACCGAATATGCTCCCGCACCAATGACCGTCCCGATACAGAGTACGGGGACAATGAAACGAAGTAGCCAATCGGCACGCATGTTTAAACCCCTCGATCCATTGCTTCGTTTGCAAGAGCGTCTGCTTCGCTGTTTTCTTCACGTGGTATATGTGTAAATTTTATTTGAGGAAATGATTCTGCAATAAGTACACGGACCTTTGTGTATTGCTCCTTAAGCACTGGATGTTTTACTTTATATTCGCCTTTCATCTGTCGAACAATTAATTCTGAATCCATTCTCACAACCACTCCATGTGGTACTGGTGTTCCAAATGCATCAACAGCAGCACGAAGTGCCAAAATGAGTGCTTCATATTCCGCCCAGTTGTTAGTGCGTACTCCCAAAAACGCCGAGATACTTGCGACGTTCTTTCCATTCAAACCCTTTACCACAGCGCCCGAACCCGACGGCCCTGGATTCCCCCGAGACCCTCCATCGGTATAAATAATTATCTGAGACATTGGGGTATTGTATCCTACGCTTGAATGTAGATACGCAGGGAGAGGTTGAATTCAGGAGATGCTTTTTTGACATATTTATAAAAAATTATATATTGAATACAATAAGAATATGTCAAGGAACCGGATAGAAAGACCCAGAGAAAAACGTCAAGAAAGACTGAAGGCGCGAAAAGAAAACTATCCCGATGTGAAACTTGACCCCATGATCGGATCAAAAACTGCGGGTTCTCGTCCACCCGAAAAAAGAAAGCAGAAGTGTCCAGTGTGCAAGGGACAAAAGAGGTTAGGGTATTGGAAAACTGAACTAGCGGGTAGATTTCGAGTCCCACAAAAAAGATGGGCATACAGAAAATGTTCCACCTGTGGTGGAAGCGGAAGAATATAGATACGTTAGACCAATTTTCAAAAAACCTTTTAGACAGGAGCCTCAATAACAAGTACTCGTGCTGAAAGAGAAGAGGTCATCAGCAACTCATCTGCACCCGACACACCCACGGCATCCCTTGAGTTTAGAATTTCCCCGTCAAAAGTGACATCGCCGTTCACCACAAAGAGATACACACCATTACCTTTCTCTCTCAACGTGTAGTTGCACGGAGTATTTTTGTCCAACACTGCATACGAAATATATGCGTCCTGATTGATAGGCAAACCATCTCCCATTCCAATAGGTGCAACAAGAAGTGTCAGTCCATTCTTTACTTCAGCAAGATTAAAAGATTTTTGAGCGTACTTGGGTTTAATACCAAACTCTTTTGGCTGTATCCATATTTGAAATAAAGAAAGCACTTCTTCTTTCGAGTCATTATATTCGGAGTGAGTAACACCAGTTCCCGCCGACATAACCTGCACGTCACCTGCGGGAACTGCCCCGACGTTTCCCATACTGTCTTTATGGGTCACCGTACCTTTAGTGACTATAGTAATTATTTCCATATCTCGATGATGGTGCATACCAAAACCGGAGCTTGCTGAAATCACGTCGTCGTTAATAACTCGAAGTGCGCCAAAACCCATACGTGTCGGCTCATGCCAATCTGCAAAACTAAAACTGTAGCGAGTAGTAAGCCAGCCGTATTCTCCTCTCCCTCGCTCATCACTTCGATGTATAACTTTTTTCATAGAGATCTAAGACACAAGCATGTTTTCTATTCGTAAACGTAATTCTTTCCTACCAGCAAAATACGAACGCTCAATAGATGCCTCAATGGTACACATATCCCCTACCGAGAGAAGCTCGAGCGTATCTTTGAATGAGGAACGTGGAACGAAGAAAACGATGCCGTCTGTTTTCCGTCCCGAATCATCGGAAAAAGTAAGCCGAATGTGTTCTTTTGCTTTACCAAAACGATTAATCCCGAGAACTGAAACGTTGTTGAATTTGAAAAAAGGCTTTGGATTTTCCATACCAAAGGGAGCAAGAGAACGAAGCGCATCAAATGCAATGTCATTTACTTCAGCGAGTGTTAATGAACTTTCAACTACGCCTTTATTTCTGGCCCCTGAATCTATTTCTCCGCCCCCTCTCGACGTAAGCGACTCGAGTGCTTGCTGAAGCTTCAGAGGTAAATCATGAATTTTTTCAGGCGAGACAGAAAACCCGCCCGCAAGCTCATGCCCACCAAAATCCAAAAAGGCATCTTTGGCTTCTACCATTAAGGAAACAATATTCACGGTGCCGTTTGACCTGCATGATCCTTTAATAAGACCCACTTGCCCTGAGTCGGTCGAAGGGTCCATTCCCCACAAGCACACGGTACGCTGATACGTTTCAACAATATTCGTTGCCGCTATGCCTAAAAGTGAGGGTCGCCATGATTGACTCCCCATAACCACTACAGAATCAATGCTCGGCATCATTTCCATTCGTTTCTTCACATCTTTGGCTACATGCATACCTTCGATTTTCCGTGCTTGATTTAACTGCACTAACTCTTTTGCAATTTCCCGTGCTCGTGTTTCTGACTCGGTTGTGAGAAGCTCGAAGGAAAGTTTCGGACTCTTCATACGTGACGCCGCATTTATTTTTGGTGCAATAGAAAAAGCGATATCATCCTCAGCAACGGTCATAAGCGGAATGCGTTCAGCTTCCAGCAATGCCTTCAAGCCAGGACGTCTGCCTTTTCTCAGAACCGTGAGCCCATATTTTACAAGAGTACGATTCTCACCAGTTAACGGCACCATGTCCGCAACTGTTGCAACTGCTACCAAATCCAATAGCCACTTTTCAGATCCTTCGGGTATATTGAACGAACCTTTTTGAATGAGAGCTTCTACTAACTTAAATGCAACACCAGTGCCACACAGCCCCTTGAACGGATACACATCATCCGATTGGTGCGCATTGATAACTGCAAGTGCTGGTGGAAGTGTTGCCTGCGGAAGGTGATGGTCAGTAACAATTGTTTCAATTCCAAGACTGTTTGCATGTGCCACTTCTAGAACATCAGTGATTCCACAATCAACAGTGATGATAAGAGAGATTCCTTTTTCTTTCAGAGAATCAATGCCGGGAACATTGAGCCCATATCCTTCACTTCGCTCGGGCACGTATGTTTCGATCTCATATCCAATGCGACGAAAAAAATCAAAAAGAAGTGCTCCACCGGGAATGCCATCACAATCATAGTCGTGCCATACGCATATCTTTTCTCCTTTTTTTATTGCTTCGAGAATCCGTGCAACTGACACATCCATCCCCTTCAAAAGAAATGGGTCGTGTCTTGCGTCATACAGAGGATTCAAGAACAACTCTCGGTCTTCAATCTTTCTATTTTCAAGTATTCGCTCGACTAACGGGTGGAGTATCTGCATTTAGGACATGGTAACATTTTAGAGAGGAAGCTTTCAGGTTCCAGCTTTCAGCTTTGAATTAAGAGAAGCTGGAACCTGAAAGCTGGCAGCTGACACCTAACCTATGACTGATTGTCTATTTTGTAAAATAATTGCCAAAGAAATCCCGGCAGAAATGCTATTTGAAAACGAGCATACGTTCGCATTTCTTGATATCCGTCCTAATAATGCAGGCCACACACTCGTAGTTCCAAAAGTTCATTATAGAAATATGCTGGACATGCCGGAAAGTGTTTGGCTAGAAGTAATGAAAACAGTGTACTATCTTGCACCCGTCATAAAAAATGCCGTCGGAGCAGACGGCATTAACATAACAATGAACAACGAACCTGCCGCACATCAGCTAGTATTTCATGCACACATGCACATCATCCCCCGCATTGAAGGAGACCCCCATAAGCCGTGGATAGGAACTGAATATAAAGAAGGAGGAGCAAAAGAAGTGGCGGAGAAAATTAAGCAGGGTTTAGGCGACGCTTCGTCGTGTCCGTAGGGACCAGTTTCATCGGATCCGCAGGAATCATCTAGTGTTTAGGGGGGATCTCTTTTTTAAACTAACCAAACCATCCTTTCTTTGGTTTTCCTAGTCTTACCGGTTTACGTCTTGGTTCAAGGTGCACCCTGGTTCCGTATTTTTTAAAATTACGATCCCCAATCTCGTCATCCACTATCTTTAATCGAGCGTCATGGTGCTCAAACGCTGCATGCTTATATACTAAACCGTACAGTCTATCTGATTCCCTTTCTAAGCTTCTTCGTGGTACAAGCTTTAATAAAAAACGTTCCAAACGAGGTCCAGGCATATTCTTTGATTAAAAATTAACTATGTATTTAGTCTATAGAACTACAACAATTAAGCCTAGTCAAGCGCTTCAATCCCCGGCAACGTGCCGTTTGCAAGAAAGTCGAGCATGGCGCCCCCCGCTGTTGAAACGAACGTAAATTTATCCATGAGCCCAAGATTTTGAATTGAGGAAAGGGTGTCCCCGCCACCAACAATGGATTTTGCGGACGACCCAGCAATAGCAATGGCAAGTGCGTCAGTCCCTGCAGTAAATCCTTTTTCAAAATTACCCATCGGACCGTTCCATAAAATAGAGCGTGCCGAATTAATAGTTGGCTGGAGTGCCAAAATAGATGCGGGAGCAATATCTAAAATAACGTCGTCCTCTAGAACATCACGCACCAATACATCACGTCGACCACCTGAGCCCTCAACTGTTACTATTTCTGGAAGAAGTATTTTTGGACTCTGTAAAATGTCCTTGTCCACCGGCGTTTTTGAAACAAGCGACTTACCTACGCTGTATCCTTTTGCGACAAAAAAATCATTTACAACCGCACCACCTACAAACACAAAGTCGTATTTTTCTAAAAGCGTATGTACCAATACTACTTTAGTTTCAAATTTTGCTCCGCCTACGATTGCTAGAGACGGGCTCGAAGGGGCAAGAGCTGACTTCAACCCTTCCACCTCAGCAAGAAACTGAAATCCTGCATACGAAGGCAACAACTTCGTCACTCCCACCATGGACGCATGATGGCGATGTGCATTTGTAAATGCATCATCCACGTATATGTCCGCAAGAGATGCAAGCGAATGAGCGAAATTTTCATCATTACCTTTCTCACCAGGGTCACGACGCAAATTCTCGAGCAACAGTACTCCGCCGTCCTCAAGAGCTTCAACTGCCCTGTGCGCTACATCGCCAGTAATATCATCAACGAATGTAAGATTTATTTTTTGTTTCAGATATTCATACACGGGCTTCAAAGAATTTTTTGGATCTCGCCCAATGTGCCCAATGAGAATAATACGTGCACCTTTACGTATTAAATACTCCACCGTCTGTAAACCGTTGTCCAGTCGGATGGTATCGACAACGACTTCATCCTTTACCGGCACATCATAGGAACAACGCACGAGTACTCGCACACCACTCAAATTCGTTACTGTTTCAATAGAGTGCATGAACAAATTGGATTTACGAATTGAAAGCCCGAATGATTCCTGTAAATTCTTCTGCGTCAACACTTGCACGTCCCGGAAGAAGGCCTTGTATACCAGGAGTTGCTGCAAACAATGCAGCACTTTCTGCATTGACTGAGCCTCCATAAATAATACGAACTTTCAGCGCACGTTCTCGTCCCCACATATCTGCAATAGTTTTTCTGATGAACATAACCGCCTCCGCAACAATGCGAGGCGATGGAGCGAGCGGGGCACCAATGGCCCACAGTGGGTCATACGCAATAGTAAATTTTGAAGCGTCCGTAGCTTCAATACGAGCGAGTGAAGAAATCACGCTGTTCGCAAGATATGTTAAATACACACCCTCAGAGTCACGAGATGGTTCACCAACACACACGATTGGGTGCAATTTTGCCTTAATTGCCGTGACTGCTTTTTTTGCAACAATTTCATCAGTGTCCCCCTCTGCTCTTCTTTCTGCGTGCCCCACAATTACATACTTAATTCCAGATGCGACAAGAGCTTTTGGAGACGTCTGCCCCGTATGAGCTCCACCCCCTTCGAAAAAAACATCCTGCGTACCAAAAGACATTCGTTTCCCTTTATACTCACTCTTCAAAAGAGGTGCGAGCGACACTTGCGGACATAGTGCTACTTCCACTTTGAGTCCACGGGGCAGTTTCTTATCAATGTCACGAATGAGCTTTTTGCCTTCAGCAGGAGTATTCACATACAGTTTCCAGTTACCGACGATGAGTTTTTTCATCCCGTTAGAAATAGAATGCGAATGCCTGTGCCTCGCACCTACCTATATTTAAAATACTAAACATCGACCTCAGCAGTCCATTTCTATCTGTTTCGCATTCGCAATTTCTAACGGGATTCATGCAGAAATCCTAACACAGAAGCTTGCAGGCTCCCGATTTGTCCAAGAGTTCAACGATTGGCTATAAATCTCAGTCCCCGTGGGGGTCAGCTGTCGGGCTTCAGTCCTTCTGCACTTATTTTGAAACTTCCTGCCATAAATGTTTGAATAATGCACGCATATTTCTTGCATACACCGCATCTTTCGTCTCGACAAGATAATGCGGTGTAGCAGATGTCATTATCATCACTGAGTATTCACCCATAAACCACTGAGTGGCTGTAAAATCAGCATCTTCCCAGAAGCGTATTCTCCGTCGTTCGCTGATTTTCCCTTGCATGGCGGTTTCTGTGTCTGAAATATTAGAAAGTAATCTAAGGTCAAAGTCATTTGGCATCTGTTTCCAGTGCCACTCTATCCACTTGCGATAGCGAGCCGATTGAACGAAGGAGCTATCTTGAAACCCCCACCACGTTCTGGTATGAGCTACCTCCATACTCGCAAACCACTCAGGAATCTGACGGTACAGAAACTGCTCGACCTCCTTCTCTCCTTCAACGAAACGAATCTTTGGTACTGCGTAGGTGGAAGATCGAGGTAAGCTTTTTAAGCTTTCGGTAATATTTTTGATGATTCGCTCCTTTTCAGCAAGAACTGAATGTTCCCGTTCGATAACTTCAGACAAATATTCAGGCTGTGTAGGAAGATAATTGATAGTCTTTCCTGTAGTGTCCTCCAGAAGAAACCCCCGTTTTGCGAGCTCTTTTGCAAGAACATACACCGTGGGTCTTTTAAGTTTTGTCAGTTTTGCAATAGCTGCCGGAGATATTTTGCCTGCTTGAAAAACAGCCATCAAGACTTGGATTTCTTTTGAGGACAAACCGAAATCACGTAATAGCTCATCTATCTCCTTCATATACGAACAGTTAAGCTGAATTGAATATTTTTGTCAAATAAATAACAACAGTTTTAAGCTATTTTATTCAATATAAATATAGTTATTTTCAAGATATGTCATTTATATTTTGACAACTTTCTCAACTCAAGTCAATAATACTAAGCATGCTTTATAGAAAACTCGGCAATACAGGTTTTGACGTTTCCCTCTTGGGTTTTGGTGTCTGGCAGATAGGCGGTGGCAGATGGCATTCAAATTCTGAGAAAGAGAATATTGAGATCCTGCAAGCAGCACAAAAACTCGGCATCAATATTTTCGATGCCGCTGTAGTCTATGGACAATATAAAGACGAGCGTGGCTATTTGCAGAGCCGTGCCCAAGAGTTATTGGGCAAAGCATTTAAAAACAAACGCAGTGAGGTATTTTATTGCCTCAAGCTTGGGCAATTCGATGAATATTCACACCGAAGCAATTTCGAACCAGAACGAATCGTTGATCAATTCAAACAAAGCTTGAGACGTCTCCAAACGGATTATGTCGACATACTACTCATTCATGCACCGTCATTGGAAAAAGTTAAAAATGGCAAGGCTATCGCTGTCGCTAAAACACTCCAAGCATTAGGTTTGGTTAAAGCTATTGGGTACAGCTTTGAAAATGAACCAGAACACGTGAGAGCGGCTCTGACGCAAGACATTGATGTCATCATGCTTCAGTACAATTTAATTGATACTGAGTGCAAAGAGGCTATTAAAGAAGCCGAAGAATACGGCATAGGAGTTCTCGTTGGAGGCCCATTAAAAAGAGGCTACCTCACGGGAAACTTTAAGAAAATAGAAGACCTACCTCTTATTGACGATTATTGGAAATGGAACCTACAACATAACAGAGGCAAGGTCGAGCAAGTTTTGAAGAAGGTTTTGGTATTGCTAGAAAAAAATACTTCACCAAAAGGACTCAGAAGGTCGGCTTTCGAACACATACTCAAAGAGTCTGGGGTGAGTGCCATTGTCGTAGGCAACAGAACCATGAAGGAAATTGAAGAAAATGCGGTTCTCATTGAAGAAACACAAAAATCACTCCAGTCGACCAAAAATAAGAAACTAAACAAAAGACATGAAAAGTAACTCAATACACTCTTTGAGCGAAAAGACTCTACGAATCGGTGTGTTCGGGGGCGCTTTCACTTGGAATAAAGATTCTGAACAACAGGCGGCTATAATCGGCGAAACAATCATCGAGTGCGAGGCAATAGTAGTTACAGGTGCCACTGCAGGCTTGCCAGGTATTGCAGGGAAAACAGCGATTAAAAAAGGAGGGTTTGTATTGGGAATTTCACCAGCACATGATCCTAGGGAGCATGTAGAAAGGTATGAGAGACCTCTCGATGGAGCTTCGGTAATTATGTGGACTGGAAGCGGATACACGGGAAGAAACTATTTGAATATCCGCAATTGCGATGGGGCTATCTTCATCGGTGGTGAAACTGGAACGCTAGAAGAATTTTGCATTGCAAACTACGAAGGTAAAGTAATTGGCGTACTCGAAGGGTCGGGCGGAGTCAGTGACAAAATCAGAGACATTATGAAAGTATGTCCGACTGATCATGGTGCAGTGATAGCATATGACACGAACCCAAAAGATTTGGTTGTGAAAGTTATAGAAAAACTAAGAAGTACTCGCTAAAAGAATTCAAAAATAGTGCTGTTTCTTTTCCCTAAACACTGTCCACTGTTCACTAACAACTACTCCTGTATTCTCCAGTCTGTGAAACGGAAGTCATTTGAAGTAACCGGAGTGAACGGCGGAGGTAGCTTTCCTAAGAAAGGATCATGGACATCAGTCCTTGTGCTATAGCCTGAAATAAACGCACCGGAAGAGAGCCATTTAGTATCAACTGTCTCCATTGAAGCAAATGTCCCAAATGTGTTGAGGGTGGAGCGGAGCACTGACGACTGAAGGCTTACGGGAACAGCGTGAGTGCCGGATGCATCATAGCGATGCCGCCCAAAGTGACCCTTGCTGGCTACATAGATTCCTGAGAGTTGCATGACGTCAGGAGAATCTAGTGATATCAGTACTGAATCTTCAGCAATCGCCGTAAAACCATCATCGTATGCGTGGGCGTACGTAATGTTTCCGGTAAGTACAATATTCGGATCGACGCCAGCGTTTGTTATATTTGCGGAAACTAACGTAACTTTGCCCGAAACAGTGCCTTGAAGCCAGACAGTATCTTCAACAAATACCACCGGACATTCGGAAGGCACAGTATGGTTCACCGCAACACCTGTTGTAGAAATAATCGTATCCTCTTGTTGCCACCCATCATCCGTTGAATACCCCCATACCTCCGTGACACCAGTAACGGGCGACGCATCAAATGTTCCGTTCGATTTGAAAACAATTTTGTATCCATACCCTGTGGATGTCGCAATGTAAACGCCTGACGACTGTGCGTACGTCTTCAAACTTGGGAGCGATGTTGCAATTGCTGTAGCATCGGACTTCGCCGGACTCGTTGATGCGGAAAGTGTGGGTTTTCCATATTCAGCAATCAACGTAGTTCGGTGTGTTGAGCTACTAGCCATGGAACCAGTTGAGTTCACTGTGGCGGATGTGAGTACACCGCATGAAGTTATGCCTGAGATATCAAGAGAAAATGTTCCAATTGTGTTACTAGTTTCTGGATCCGCTACATCATGCTCATAGGGCCCCGCACTTGCAGTACCGTCTTGTAGATCACCTGGAAACTCTGCAAAGTGCCAACGATAGTACTCAAGCCCGGCTTCGGCTATATGAAAAGCTTTTTCACTGTCGGCCTCTATTGTTCCCCCTAAACGCTCTAACGTCAGTGAGCCCATAAGCTCAGAGAGTAAAAATAAAAACACGGAGGAAGCAACGAGTACAAAAATCGTCAAAAACCCCCGCACCCTTCTGTTGCCTGTAGCTGAAAGCTGGAACCTGAAAGCTGGAACCTGAGGTAGATTCTTCATATTCCTCTCAAATTACGCAACGTCGTTGTTGCAGTCAGCATAAACGGAGTAGTCATCCCAGGATTGAGAATACTAATTGCAATCGATACAGACCGAACATCAGTAGTCCGAGTCATGTCAGTAATTTCTAAACCATTTTTATCGTAATAGCGAAAAATAGGAATACCCATAGCAACATTGTTACTGTATGCGGTGGCAACCGAGGTGACCGGGGCGCTTGTGTATGTTGGCGGAGTACCTGGGCTCACCGTACTTCGATTTAGTGTTGTGCTTGAAAGTTGATACTGAACTCGCATGGCACTTGAACTATTTGGAATAGCACTAAAAAAAGTAATCGAAGAAGTGGCAATCGAAACAATTGGATAAGACCCATCGTTACCATACGAGCTTTGGCGAAGCTCTTCCATCAATGCATCTAGTGCGTGCCTCGCACTTCCGACCTGCGACACTCCGCGTGTCCCTGTGGAATTTGCCCGATAGAGCGAGAGCACTGCATCAGACGCACTCACCATAACCACTGCAACAACCGCAACTGTCATCAAGACTTCAACTAAGGTCATGCCACGTGTAGTGCTGTTTTTACGGTGCGACATAGGTAACAGTAGAGATACTTTGTGAGACATTTCTAAAATTCCAATCTGCTTCAACTTTCACTGTTTTATAATCGCCGGCACCGGCACCATTCGCTCCGTCATCAATGTATGCAACCGTTGTACGAATGGTGTAAGTAATACCATTCAAAATCCTTGGCTCACTAGCCACAAGACTTCCTGACGGCGTTCCACCCACAGTACCTATAGAGCCATACGCCAACCCCCTTATGTATTCCATTCTGTTTGCCATAAGAAAGAGAGCTCCACTTCGGGCAGAAGTGCTCCGCACCAAGTCAGCAGACGCCACATAGGCACCAAAAAATCCCAAGAAAATTATAAGCATCAAAGAGACGGCGACGACTACTTCAATAAGTGTCATCCCTCGCGAAAAGCTTTCTTTCCTCCTATGATCCCTTCGGATCCGACGAGGCGTCGCCTGAAAGCTGAAAGCTGAAAGCTGACACCTCATTTAAATTCCACTCGACAATGAATAGATTGGGGCGATCATTGAGAGCGCAAAAAACCCAACCATGACACCAATAATAATCATCAAGAACGGCTCAATGATTGTAGACATGTCCTTGGTTTGACGTTCCACCGAATCCTCATAAAATTCTGCATTCTCTTTAAGAAGAACCGACAAACGTCCCGTTTCTTCGCCAACCGCCATGATTTCAGAAACCAACGGCGGAAAAAGTTTTGGATATTTTGCAAAAGTTACTGACAAAGGTGAACCTTCAGTGAGACTTTTTTCTGCCTCAATGAGCACCTTCTTATATTGAACATTCTCAAGAACATCGCACGTAATTTTCACCGACAAAATCGCATTAACACCCGAAGCAAATAACGATGCGAGTGTTCGAGTCGTGCGTGCAACATTAATTTCCACCATTAATGGACCAATAACGGGAATTTTCAAAAAAAGCCATCCTAAGAAATGCTTACCTCTTACTGACCGCATAGCCCACACACATACTACCGCCAGAACGCCAAAACACAGCAGAGCGACGAGTGTGTTGTGAATCAAGAAATCGCTTGCACCAATAATAAACTGAGTGGTTGGGGGGAGAGACACTTTCAATTCTTTGAACGTTCCAGACAACGTCGGCACAACATAGACGAGCATAAGTATTCCAATGCCCACCATTGCACTCAAGACTATTCCTGGGTAAATAAGCGCACCTTTAATTTTTTTCTGCAGATTAGAAGAGCGCTCCATCTGAATGGAAACGACCCGTAGTGCCTCAGTGAGTTTTCCTGATTCTTCTCCGGCACGCACCATAGCAATCATCAACTGCGAAAAAACCTTAGGGAACCCGGCAAGAGCGGCGGAGAATGTTTCGCCCTTCTTCACATCAGCAATAATGGCAGTCAGAGTGTTTTGCATTCGCACGTTTCTTGTTTGTCGCTTCATCACTTCAAGTGAACGAGAAATAGTGAGGCCTGCTTCAAGCATTGCAGCAAGATTGCGTGCCAGCACTACCTTCTCATCAAGCGAAATAGGATTGAATATATCGAGGGAGAAATTGAGTGAGAAGGATTTTCCTGTCCCCTCCTCTTTTAAATCAAGAACGGTGTCACCTTTTTCGCGTATATCGCGGTATACCTGAAAACGATCCGCCACATCGACGACGTCCGTGTACATTTCTCCGCTTTTAGTGATAGCAGTAACTTTGAATTTCATAGTGAGTATATGGAAGGTAGAAAGTGGAAGGTAGAAAGTGGAAGGTAGAAAGAATATGCATAGTGTGTTTACTTCTCTACTTTCTACATTCTACTCGCTAATAACTCGGAGGACTTCTTCAATCGTTGTAATTCCTGTCGCCGCCTTAAAAATTCCATCCTCCACCATTGTCAGCATGCCTTCATGCTTTGCTTGCACTTCAATGTCATCCGCCGACACTCGCTTCAAAATAAGCTCTCGTATTTCGTGAGTTACCGGCAAAACTTCGTGGATACCAATACGCCCAGAGTACCCATCAACGGAGACTCCGTTTTCTTTCGGCTTAAAGAATGGAATCTCTTTAATGGTTGCCTCGGTAGGGATGTGTTTTTCTTCTTTTAGAACAGCAAGAACACGATCAATATCAATGGTGGCTTTCAACTGCTGAATCTCTTCTTCAGACAATGTGTATTCAATACGATCAGAAGCTAACCGTCGCACTAACCGCTGACCGATAATCACTCTAAGTGATGAAACCAAGAGAAACGGCTCTGCCTCCATGTCGACGAGACGTGGTATTGCCGCCGCTGCAGAATTAGTATGAAGGGTTGAGAGGACAAGATGTCCCGTCAAGGCTGCGTTGATTGCAAGTGACGCAGTTTCAGTGTCACGAATTTCTCCAACCATGATGATGTCCGGGTCTTGACGCACAAGAGAGCGTAAGCCTGAGGCAAAAGTGAAACCAATGTCGGCCCTCACTTGTGTCTGGTTTACACGTGGCATTTGATATTCAATAGGATCTTCAATGGTTGAAATATTTACGTCGGGCGTGTTCAAAATATCCAAAATGGTGTACAAGGTCGTCGTCTTTCCACTTCCCGTTGGTCCCGTCATCAAAATCATACCTGTCGATTGTTTTGATGCTGCATGTACACGCTCAAGTGCAACACCATGAAACCCTAACGATTCGAGTGTGAATCCTCCCCCGCCTTCACGAAGAAGACGCATCACTGTTTTTTCTCCAAAATACGTAGGCATCACAGATACACGGAGCGACACTCTCTCTTTGTCGGCTTCCATCTTAAAGCGACCATCTTGCGGAAGACGTTTCTCATCAAGTTTTAAGTTTGCCAGCACCTTAATGCGTGCCGTCACACCCGCTGCAATATTTTTTGGCAACTCCATCGCATCATGTAATACCCCGTCGATTCGATACCGCACCAGGAGCATCTCTTCTAATGGCTCAATATGGATGTCCGATGCACCCTGCACTACCGCATGCCGAAGCAGAGTGTCCACCACCTTAATGACCGGCACATCATCAGCAAGCTTCTTTAAGCCTGCGGTGTCCAAACTCTCAGTATCTGTAATCGACTGCGAAGCACCTTGAATAATGTCGCCAAATTCTTCCTTTAGAGACTTCTGATACTGCAAGAGTGCACTCTTTAGAGATGCAGTGTCGGTCAGGCGAGGTAGAATTTTCAACCCTATTTTCTTCTTTATGAAATTCAAAGGCTCCAAGTCGCTTGTGTAGAGCATTGCCACTTCAAGAGAGTCGTCTGTCTTCTTATATGCAATGACATTGTGTTTGCGGGCAATAGGCTCCGGAATGAGCGAGAGTACTTCAAAATCTATCTTGATTCCTGAAAGAGATATAAACGGAATCCCGAGTATGTGTGCCTGCATCCGGCGAAGATCGTCTTCGCTCAAAATACCGGCAGAAACCAGCGTGTCACTCAAGGGCTGTGCTGTATCTTTTGCAGTTTTCTCTGCAGATTCAAAATCTTTCCGGGATACCAACCCAGAATCAATCACAAATGTCTTTAATTGTGCGTCGGGAACGACCATTCTTTGGTAAGAATAACATTACAGAGCAGGGTTTAGCGTTTAGTGGCTAGGGTTTAGTGGAGGAAATTACAAAATAAAAACCCGAAGCGAGACTTCGGGTTTTTATGAAATCAAAAAGTAACTTTATTTTTCTGTCCTTAAAACAATTTTTTTCCCAAGAAGTAATTCCGCCATTCCCTTAATACCAAGAATACCAAGAAGGCCAGCAAAATTGTTTGTGACTTCCCCTATAATTGCAGGTAGATTGTCTCTAAAGCTACTGTCAAAACTAAAGCCAGAATGAGCGGCCAAAATACGTTCACCGATGACTCCCACAACTGCAGCTCCAGCCGTGAATCCACCAGCTTGCACTAAACCTCCACGTCGGATTTTCCCACGTCTTGAGAGGCCGGAAGTCATACCTATACCTTCATTGTTCATAAATTTATGCAATAGAATTAAATCTGGGAATTAATAAACCCAATCTAATGGTGGTCATCCTACATGCAATATAACTACTTGTCAAGGTACGCGCATTCTGTATACAGGCTAACATCAGGGAAGCGTTGAGCTTTTGGCTTTTGGCTTTTGGGGAGGAAAATTGAACTGCTTCAATTTTCCTCCGATCCCGTTTCGGGAACCGCCGATGTTGAGCGGAAGCGAAACAGGCGGTAGGAGGGCGAAACATTAGAAATAAAAAATAAAAGAAAACATTAAAAATAGAAGCGAGAAAATACCAAAAATACGGCTAAAAAATGCTCGGAAAGAAGTACTTGACAGAATGGTTTAAGTGTAGTACCCTACTGATATTAGAAATCCGAGAAATTTATTGAACAAAATTACATATGGCTTTTGCTGCTGAAAAATTGACTCATTCTGCTTTTGAATCTCACCCTGCAAGCGGTGGTAAATCTGTTATAAGACGAGAGGATCTTTCTGTTCCTGTTGACGTAGCTAATGTTTTTAGAGGACCAGGTGAAAATGCGAAGGTAAAGAACGTATCGGTAGAGGAGCTGGCACAAGCTGGAGTCTATTACGGAGGCGAAGTGCTTGCTGAAGGAGCACGAACGGGACAAGATTTTTTACAAGTGATTATACAACACGGTAAGTTCCTTGCTGGATTGATAGGCACTCTTTTTGGGATAGGTAAGATACGACAAATTGGAGGTGCTATGAAACGTAAATTGGACGAGTGGACTTCTCCCTATAATTAGAAGTGGTAACGCTGATGCATTTGGAGCGTTGACACGTTTGCTCCTCTAAGCTATACTTTTTGAGTCAGTTTCCCTCCACGGGTCCGCGTAGCGGGCCTGTTTTTTTAGGAAAACAAGGAGAGCCACTCGACTATATTTTCGTTAACCCTGTTAAATACGCTTCGAATACGAAGCGTCCCCGTTCCGGGGATTTAACGGGGTGGAAGATTTTCTAAACTCGTTATCACTCGCTAATAAAATCTAACCATGTTCGACCTCAAAACAATAAACCTCGTCATCGATCAATTCTCTGAAGAGCGGGGCATCCCACGTGACAAGATGATAGAAGCCATAGAAGGTGCTCTTGCAACTGCCTACAAGCGTGAATACGGCAAGCGTGACCAAATAGTCCGTGCGCAATTTGATATTTCAACCGGAGGTGTGAATTTCTTCCAAGTAAAGATGGTTGTTGATCCTTCAGAAGTTCGCATGGACGGCGATGAATCGCCCGTAGAAGAAGGCGATGAACGTCCTCACTACAACGAAGAGCGATTCCTCTTTGTTGAAGACGCAAAGCGTATTAAAAGAGATGTCGCCGTAGGTGATGAACTTATCTTTCCCTTAGAGCAAAAGACTGACTTCGGACGCATCGCCGCACAAACCGCAAAGCAGGTCATCATGCAGAAAATTCGTGAAGCAGAACGTGCTTCAGTTGTTGAAGAATACGGCGGTAAAGAAGGAGACATCGTTCACGGCATCGTGCAACGCATTGAACGTGGGAACCTCTACGTGGACTTGGGTCGTGCAACAGGCATCATGCCGTACCACGAGCAAATTCCAGGTGAGCGCTACCGTGCAGGTGAGCGTGTACGTGCATACCTCTTTTCAGTGGAGGAAGGAGTTCGTGGCGTATTCTTGCGCTTGTCACGTGCACATCCAAAATTCTTGGAAAAACTTTTCGAACTTGAAGTGCCTGAAATCGCAAGCGGTGCAGTTGTCATAAAAGCTATCGCTCGTGAAGCGGGCGGTCGCTCCAAAGTTGCTGTGCATGCAACCGATTCACGCATTGACCCAGTGGGTGCACTCGTAGGTCAGCGAGGTGTTCGTGTCTCAACTGTCATGAGCGAGCTCGGCGGTGAACGCATCGACATCATTGAATGGTCAGAAGAAACAAAGCAATTTATTGAAGACGCACTCTCCCCTGCTCAAGTACTCTCAATCGAGCTTGATGAAGAAACACATCGTGCAGTTGCTGAAGTCTCTGAAGATCAGCAATCGTTGGCAATCGGCCGTGGCGGTCAAAATGTGCGTCTCGCTGCAAAGCTTACTGGCTGGTCAATAGACATCCGCCCAATTGGCGGAACAGTGGCAGCGGTGAGCGAGAACGAAGGCGATACTGCAAAACTCTCCGCCGAAGAAGAACTCTCTTCCCCTGAAGATAAGGAGGTTGGCGAGGCAGAAGCCGAAGCAATTGAAGAAGCTCCCCTTGAGCAATCAGTAGAAAAAGCAGACGAATAAAGTTGTTTCTGTAAACTGTTAGCTGTAAACTGTTCACTATGAATCTTTGGCACGACATCGACCCAGGCACCGCAGATGAGATGAATGCGGTTATTGAAATTCCAAAAGGATCGCACAACAAGTACGAAATAGATAAGGAAACCGGAATGCTCGCACTTGATCGTGCAAACTATGGCTCAGCACCGTATCCTTTTGAGTATGGCTTCATCCCGAAAACGTACTGGGACGACGGTGATGCCTTGGATGTTGTGGTACTCGCAACATTTCCAATCCCTTCTGGAATGCTCGTCCGTATTCGCCCTGTAGCATTCATGGAAATGATTGACGCAGGAGAGGAGGACTACAAGGTCATAGGTGTTCCAGTAAAAGACAAGCGTTGGGATGATGTGCACGACCTTGCTGACATAAACAAGCACACACTCAAAGAAATTCAGAACTTCTTTGAAACATATAAAGATTTAAAAGGTGAGAAAGTAACCGTCCCTGGCTTCAAGAGTGCAGCAGACGCAAAAGCAGCGTTCGAGCGAGGAAGAAAGCTCTACCAGGAAAAATTCAAAAAATAACCTAAAATAATCAATGCTACCCAACACAAAACCCGCCAAAAGGCGGGTTTTGTGTTGGGTTGGAAAGAAAAACCTCACTCAAACGTCATATATACTGGTAACAGAAAGATGCCCTACATTCGCTGTGGCATTTTTATTAACTTATCTATATCGTTATGAAATCAATTGCAGTACCCAATAACATTCCACGCCTTATTGCACAGAGTGCTTTTCTTTCCATCCTTCTTGCCCTATTCCTATGGGCAGGCAGTGTATCCGCCGAGGAAGCAACAGTTACAGCAGAGGCTGATGCCACCGTAACCACAGAAAGACCCGTACCACCAAAACCAGCACCCCGAATAAAATCTCTTATTCCTCAGCCGATACGAGCACTCCTCCCCGCCGATAAGCGAGAAGATGTGAAAGATCGTGCAGAGGACAGGAGGGATGTGCGAGAAGACAAGAGGGACGCAGCAACTACTACCGGACGTGCTGACGTTCGTGAAGACATCCGTGATAAGCGTGAGGATGTGCGAGACAAAGCAGAAGACAAGCGTGAAGATATGCGGGAGAAACAAGCCGAGGTAAAAGCAAAGAGCATCGAGAGCGCAATCGCACACGTGAAATTGAACATGGAAAGATTCGTTCGCCTCCTCTCTGCAGCGATAGAGCGTGAAACTACACTCTCAGAAAGAATTAGCTCACGTGCCGATAAACTTGCGAGCGAAGGTAAAGACGTCACGAGTGCGAAGGCAAACATCGCAACTGCCACCACTGAACTTGCCTCTGCAAAAGCAGACCTTGCAAGCATTACCGCAAGCATTGCTGTTGCAGTAAACGCAAATGCTTCTTCAACTCCGGCTACTGTGTTTGGTAACATTCGTGATGTTCTTGAAAGCGCTAAGAAGCACACCCGCTCCGCACATCAAGCACTCATGGATGCAGTTAAAAATTTGAAACTCTTAGTTGATGCCGATGCTTCAGCTCAGGTAGACGTGGAGTAATAATAATTATTTTTAAAAAACAAACACTATGGATCAGATGAATCAGACTCCAGAGACCAGCTCTTCCCAAGTCACACCAATGACCCCAAAGACCCATGCATCAAAAGATGCTTCGCTCGGTCCCATAATTGCCATAGTTGTTATTGTTGTCTTGCTTGCACTCGGCGGGTGGTACTACCTTACGCAGGTGGACGGCACACTCGACCAGCAAAGTGCCGCACAAGCAAAGGCAGACGAGGCTGCAATTGAGAATCTAAAAACCCAAGGCACATCCGATGAGCTTGCCGACATCGAAACTGATATGAATGCAACAGATCTGTCGAGCTTGGATAGTGCCTCTTCAGATGTAGAGGCAGGATTCTAGCTTTTAGCTTTTAATAAAAACCTCTGGAAAAACCTGGAGGTTTTTATTTTGCCAGTTTTCAGGTACTATCCGTGGATTATGTCTGAAATAAAAACGAAGAAAGAGAAGCGAAAGAATGCTGAAGTCAGCGTATCCGGCACCTTACCAAAAGAAACAGTGAGCGAAATGCAGGGAAAGACACTAGCTCGAATCCAGAAAGACATTGCAATGCCTGGATTTCGTAAAGGCAAGGTTCCACTCGAAAAAGTCCGTGAACACGTAGGAGAAAAAGCACTTTGGAGAGAGGCCGCAGAGGAGGCACTCAAAAGCAAACTTGAAAGCATCCTGAAGGAACACGAGGTCATGCCAATGATGCCGGTAGGAGCAACATTGGGAGCCTCAGACATAGACACCGACGTTCCTTTTGAAATTGTCGCTGTTGTGGCTCCAAGCTGTTCGATAGAAAATTTTCAGGAAGTCGCTAAAAAAGCGGTAACTAAAATCCCTACCCTCGATGAAGAAAAAGAACACGGGCTTGCCCTTGAAGCACTGCGTGCACAAGCAAGAACTATGACGCAGTCCACCGGAACTGGAATCCTTACCGACGATGAAGCAAAGAAGCTCGGTTTCGAAAACTCACTCGCCGTTGAACACTTCCTAAAGGAAGAATCGGTGCGTGCCGTGAAAGAACGTGAACTTCAAAAGAAAAGAGGGGCTATAGCAGAGGCTTTGATAGAAAAAGCATCGTGCGACATTCCTCGCATTCTCATTGGCGAAGAAGCGGGGGCACTCTTGGATGCGACGAAGCGTGACGTAGCAGCCCAAGGCGTTCCCTTCAATGACTACTTGAAACGCATTGGAAAGACTGAAGACACAATCCGTGAAGAACTCCAAGTACCGGCAGAAAAACGTATTGCACTCGACTTAATATTTGGCGAAATCGCTCGTGCAGAAAAAATAGTTGCTGACTCAAAAGACGAAGAACGCCTTGCACATGCGCTCATTGAACAGGGAGTGGAGCACGACCGTGCACACCAGTATGTGCGTGCCACCGTCATGCGTGAAAAAGTCTGGGAACTGCTCGGTGCTCGTGCCATTTCAAAAGAACCCACCGAACTCATCGAAACCTCCGAAGAAAAACCTGAAAAAGCAACTCCAACAACATAATCTCTAACCCTAATGGCATACTCTCTCGAACATAGGAATCCCCTAACGAGGGTCGATGATTTTAAAAAAGACGGACTCTCATTACAAGTATTTGGCGAAAGGTGGGAAGACGGACGTGAACATTTATATTTTGTAGATTCTGAAAATGAGTTAAAAAGAGAATCAAACCGACGAGGACGAGACGTTACTCATATTACGTATCGAATCTTCGGTGATGAAGCGACCCTGCTAGGGCTGACAGTACCGCAACATTACGCAGGCAGAAGCCTTGGAAAAAGACTCGCTGAATATTTTGAAAATTTTTCTCAAAATCACGGGTTACGATTTAGGAGCACCGGAAAAATAAATAAGCCGTTGATTGCGCTGAGTTTAATTCGTGCCGGATTTCAACCCGTATCAAAAAATATTCTTGTTGAGATACTGCCACGCTCTACTTCCGATACGTCTCGTATACCCAATGTCCACGTGCTTAAAAACAAGCAATCGGCAAAACTCGTAACGAGTTCGCATGGTGGCGATTTCTACAGGGTAGTTCCTGAATCTGAAGTGTTGCGTAAATATCCAATAAATACTCCTGACAAGACCGTAGCAGTTCAAACGAGATACGAAAAAGAAGATACCTAACCCTTCAACTACCCCCCTATTAGACACACCAGTAAGCAAAGCTTTCTGGCGGCGTTTGTTCGGCAGTATTCGTGCAAGCGTGAACACTACCCTCTCTCACTTGCCAGTAAATACCTTTTCGAGCGTTCCCTCTGAAATGAGTTTTTTGGGTTCGCCTGAAACAACTACTTTCCCTTTGTCGAGAATGTAGCCTCTGTCAGCGATTTCGAGGAGCGATTTGATATTGTGTTCCACTATCATCACCGCAGTCTGCCGACGCTGGTTAATTTCCTTAATGAAAGCAAAAACTTCTTTTACTACTTTTGGCGCAAGACCAAGTGACGGCTCATCAAGAAGCAGCACTTTCGGGTCGGTCATAAGCCCTCGAGCAACAGCGAGAAGTTGTTGTTGCCCACCCGAGAGTGCGCCTGACTTCTGTGTTCGGCGTTTCTTTAACATTGGAAACAAATCGTAGATATTTTCCATTCTCTCTTTCAGAATTTTTGAATCGTGAATAGTAAATCCACCCACTTCCAAATTCTCTTGGATTGTGAGATCAGAAAACACTCGCCTGCCTTGGGGAACAAAAGCAATTCCCCTCTCCACTACCTCGTGAGACACAGGAGTGAATGCATGACCTTCCCACAAAACTTTTCCTGACTGAATGGGAGCAAGCCCGAAAATTGCTTTCAGAATAGTCGATTTCCCTGCACCATTCGGACCCATCAAGGCAACTATTTCGCCTGCATCAAGCAAAACGCTCGCCCCATTCAATGCTTTCACCCCGCCGTAGTGAACGTGTATATCGTTAAGTTCGAGTAGAGTTTCTTTTTTCATAAAAATTAGGCGCCAAGATACGCTTCAATGACTTTTGAATTTGAAAGAACCTCTTCTGGCTTCCCTTCCGCAAGAAGTGTACCTGCTTCAAGCACAATGACGTGGTCACAAAGTTCTCGAATGAGTGCCATGTCATGTTCAATCAGCACAACTGTTTTCCCTGTATCCCGAAGCTCCTGCATAATTGTGGAAACTAACTTAACCATTTCAGGAAATAAACCCGCATACGGCTCGTCAAAGAAAATTATATCTGCGTTAACTGCAAGAGCTCGGGCTATTTCCAAAAGCTTTCTCTGTCCATATGAAAGGTTGGCAGCGTTCTCGTGTCTCTTCTCCCACAAACCCACCCGCATCAAAACGCTCTGTGCCTGGCTCTCGTGGAACGCACCGTGCGCCTGAAAAAGTGATGCGAATACGCCTCGTTCCGTGAGAACGACGAGAATATTATCCAAAACGCTCATCTGTTCAAATACACGGATATTCTGGAATGTGCGTGTCATCCCTAAACTCCGCACCTCGTAGGAATTAATGCGCTCATGCTCTTTCTCGGCACTCACAGCCACGACTCCTCCATCTATTTCATGAAATCCAGTGAGCACGTTTGTGAGCGTTGTTTTTCCGCTTCCATTAGGACCAATGATTCCCGTTATTTTGCCTTTCAAAATTGAAATAGAAAGATGGTCAACCGCATGCACACCACCGAATACTTTTGAGAGGTTTTTTGTTTGCAGTGCGTAGTTCATAATTTGTATTCTCCTACTAATCCCTGAGGTCGATACCGCATCATAATCACCAAAAGAAGACCGTAGATAAGTACACGCATTTGCGCAGCAATATCCGGAGAAAATCCAACGAAGCGAAGCGCTTCGGGGAGAAGTACAAGAATGAGAGCCCCTAACACGGGCCCTCGAAGTGACCCTAATCCTCCTAAGACTACAATGGCAAGAACAAAAATGGATTCAGTAATACTAAAAGTGCCCGGATCAATGTAGGTAAGATATGAAGCTAAGAGCCCTCCACCAAGAGCGGCGATCATTGTACTGATGATAAAAATCAAAAGTTTGTAAAAGCTAGTGCGATAACCAAATACAGAAATCGCTTCTTCGTCCTCACGGATTGCTCGAAGCACTCTCCCAAATGGGGACGAGACAATAAACCGAGCACCGACGTACACAGCCCCAAGAAAAGCTACAGCGAGAAGCAGAAATGAAAAACTGCTTGAAAAAGAAAAACCAAATAATTCTGGCCTTGGTATTCCCGGGATTCCCAAAGGCCCGCCCGTAAGACTTTGCCAATTTATAAAAACCGAATACGCAATGTAGGTGAACGCCACAGTGCCAAGCACGTAATAATCACCTTTGAATTTTGAAAATACCAAGCCTAAGATAAGCGCCACGAGTCCTGTCAAAAGCATTCCTGCTAAGAGTGCAAGAAAAAAATTCAATCCCATATTCTGCATAAGGAGTGCTGTTGTATATGCACCGATGCCATAAAAAGCTGCCTGACAGACAGAAATCAAGCCTGTATACCCGGCAACTAAATCAAGCGAAACAGCAAAGATAGAAAAGAGGGCGATGAGAATAGCAAGATGAAAAATGTATTCCATAGCTATTTTTTGCCAAGAATCCCTTGCGGTCTAAAAAGAAGAAAAAGGATAAGAACACTGAACGCTATCGCATATTTCCACTCTCCTGAAACAAAGAATACGCCAAAGTTTTCGGCGAAGCCTAAGATGAATGCACCCAAAAATGCACCGTACACATTGCCTGTGCCTCCAATTATAGAAGCGATTGCTGCCCCCAAGAGGAGGAGGAAGCCCATGCGTGGATCCAACCCTGTATCAAAGCCAGTGAGAATGCCCGCAACCCCCATAACACCTGCACCGATCATAAAAACAACTCCGATGATCGCATTCGTGTTGATGCCAACAATTTTTGCAACCTCTTCATCATCTGAAACAGCCCGCACTGCTTTGCCAAAACGAGTATGCGAAAGCATCAACCAAAATAGAGCGAGCACTAAAGGGGCACTGACAATCATAACTACCTGCACTCCTGTCAAAACACCTCCGAAAATACGAACTGCACCAAATGAAGGCACCACAGATGAGAGAGTTTGAAATTGGCTGCTGAAAAAAATTGCAATCAGTGCTTCAACAACAATGGAAGCCCCTAAAGAGGCAATAAGAAGAACTAAGTTAGATGCCCTCTTTGCACGAAGCGGGCGGAATATTGAACGCTCAAGAACATATCCTAAGAAAACAGCTACAAAAATTCCAAGCGCAATCGCAATGGGTAGCAAAATCGCATGTTGTACTGCAAGAAAGAATACTGCGTAGACAGCGACTGATGCAAATACTCCATGAGCAAGGTTGAAAGAGCGGGAAACGCCGTAGATCAAATTAAAACCCATAGCGGCGAGCGCATATATCGAGCCTGCAATCACGCTGTTCAGGATGATTTGGATTAATACGTCCATTTCTGTTCCAGTCTATAACAAACCACCCCGATTGTCGGGGTGGTTTTCAAGTATTCCTTATTTCACGTACGGCACGGGTTTGCCTGCCATAATCACCTCTGGTCTGTGGCCTGCCACTGGGTCGCCATTTGTACCAATAGTTACAGAACCGGCTGCCCCCTGCCAATCCTTTACCGTGTGGAGCCACGCAGCGACTTTAGTACCGTCATTGCCTACCGCAAGAATAGCGTCACGCACTAAATACACAGAGTCGTACTCGGTCTGTGCATAGCTCTGGAATGGCAACTCAACACCATATTTTGCCTTGTAGGCAACGAGCAATGCGGCAAACTTAGGATTCGAAGGGTCGACACCAACTTCTGCAGCAAGCGTTCCTTCCAGTATTGCCTTATGCGCTTCCACTGTCTTCGTGTCACCAGGAAGGATGTCTGAAACAAAAAGTTTCGGCTTCCACCCGAGCTGTTCCATTTGCGCAAGAATGCGTCCAGTGACTGCAGGTGTCTGTGTATCAATGAAGACTGCATCAGGGTTCTGACCTTTCACCTTCGAGATAATTGAACGGAAATCCGATGTCTCCGTTGGAAACGCTTCGTTCGTTACCGTACCCCCTAAACCAGAAAACACATTCGAGAATGCAGTGTACACTCCGGCAGCATAGTCAGTTTGTTCCTGAATGAATGCGATTTTCTTGTAGCCCTTATCTGTATATGCGATGTTTGCGAGGACTGAGCCTTGTGTTGCATCGCTAGGATAATTGCGTACGAAATACGGACTAACATCCGTTAGCTTCGGACTCGATGATCCTGGAGAAATCATCGCCACCTTTCCAGATGCTGCAACTGGTACCGCTGCGAGCGACTCTCCTGAGCAGAACGCACCGATGATTACTTGTACCTTATCAACGTTAACCAATTTTTGAGTAGCACTTGCTGCATCCTGTCCGTTGCACTTGCCATCTTCAACAATGAGCTCCATCTCTCTACCATTAATACCTCCAGCTGCATTTATTTCGTCGACTGCAAGCTGGGTGATATTGCGTCCAGGTTCACCGTAGACAGCGGCATCTCCCGTAAGAGGAACGATGACGCCAACTTTAATTGGCCCCGTGCTTGTGTCTGCACTCTTTCCACCCATCGATGACACTCCCCATACGATGAGTCCTAAAACTACAATCGCACCTATCGCTAACCAAGTTTTATTCATATATTTGATTAAATTTGTGCTTTTTTAAAATGACTAAGTATCTTTAAATTATACCCTCTTCGAGCCTGAGAGCGAAGGGTCGGGGTTGGAGGAGTTACTTTCATATACCCCGACCTTTTGGCCATTTAGGTCTTGAACGAGCTATCCCCCCCCCTCTACCAGTCTTTTTGTCCGTACACACTCTAACTACTATGATATATCATAGTAGTTAGAGTTATTTTTATTAGCGTTCGTTGATACACATGCCACATATTTCAAAGAAAAAACTTGAATCTGACACTGCTGAGATTCTGGGAGATCAGCTCCTTACATTTTTATCGGTGGCACGTTCAAAAGCGGACGCCCATATACTTGCACAAGAGCTTCTTACAAAGACGGAGCGAGTCATGATCGCCAAGAGACTTGCAATTATTGTGATGCTTGAGCGTGGACACAGTTTTTCTGAGGCGGAAAAGGTTTTAAAGGTGACTCCACAAACTATCACACGAGTATGGCGTGCTAGAAAGGAGGGTAAGTATTCAAAAATCGCACGGTACGCTCGAGAATATACACGGCACTTCAAGAAGGAAAATGCTTTTGTCGATTTCTTGGACAATGCGATACGTCTTGGAGATTTTCGAGCTCCGGGACATGCTATCAGAAAAGGGCTTCGCAAATCACTCGCCGGATAATGAGAGAACCACTATGATATATCATAGTGGTTACTAATGCATGGGTTATAATTTTTCTCGATTGGTACGTTTCCACACCGGCTGTATTCCATCTTCAGTATGCTCTGCACCCTGCGAGGTGTACACCGAAAGAACAGGGCGTGCCACACTCCAGTACGGTCGATACATCTCGGCACGCACCTTCCGTTCCACATGATGCTTGCTGTAATACTCTATTGAGGCTTGGTGAGCAGCACCATAAATAACGACTATCTTCCGAGACAACTGAGGAAAATTTTTAATCAGAGAAACAAGCCCGCCTGCAGCAACCACATTCCGAAAGTCCATGAGATTATACAGTGCAGGATCCAGTAGCTCATGAGAGCGCCCAGTACGTTCAACAACATCTTCGATCCCCCCTTGTTCCATAAGCTTGGTTTCCAATGCGTCTGCCATGGCAGAAGTTCCCGTAACACCCGTCGTCAACGCAAGAGCACCGCCTCCTAGTAAAAATGACCTGCGAGATGGATTTGGATTCCTTCTAAAAGCTTCGCAGAAAGCAAGTCCGATTATTCCGCTGGCTGATGCTAGTGCAGTAGCCAGTTTTGTATTTTGAACTGTTGTGTCGAGGTTTCTAAGGTCGTGAATCGTTTTGTACTCATGCGCCTCAGGGTCAGCGAGAGCGATGGGCACTCCCGCACACGCAGCTATACGTTCGACAACTGAATAAAACTCAACAAAATAATCATCGTGCAAATTTTGAATGAACTCATCAATAGTTCGGTAGCCAGAATTTTTTTGAATTTTCTTATAGAGATTTTCAATTTTTTTCCTGTTAAAAAGATCCCCCGCAATAGGAGCACCTTCCAGCAACACAAGAGACGCTCCTTCGATAGCTTCTTTCAATTCCTTCCCGTGGTAGATAAGGGTATCGCGTGTGTGTGCAACTCCATAAAAATGAACACGTTTTCCGTCCACTTCAACTGCATGCGGACGCCACCCTTGTTTGATTTCTGCTGGCTCCGGCTCTTCATACCAATATTCTTTCCCATCCTTCCAAGTCATGACCCGCATAGGTTCAGGCAACAATTCATCCGGCAATGTCAGTTTTCTTTCTGTATTCCTTGAGGGTCGAGATGGCGTAGTTTCTGACATTCCTCAATTATAAAGCAACATACCTCAAATCACATATACGACAGAAGTAAACTTACTGATAATCTGCTTGTATACTGAATTTCTAATGGGTATAGTAAAGACACTATGACAAACAAAAAAGTACAACCTCACTCAAACAATGTCATCCCGATGGTTATTGAAAAAACCGCTCTCGGTGAGCGTGCCTATGACATTTATTCGCGCCTCCTTAAAGAGCGTATTGTTTTCTTGGGAGGCCCAATAGACGACTACACTGCCAACCTCGTTATTGCACAGCTCCTCTTTTTGGAAGCGGAAGATCCTAAAAAAGATGTATTCCTTTATATAAATTCTCCGGGGGGCTCAGTGTCTGCAGGTCTCGCTATTCTTGACACAATGAACTACGTAAAACCTGACATCGCAACGGTGTGTGTGGGTATTGCAGCATCCGCTGCCGCTGTCATTCTCTCTGCGGGTAAAAAAGGTAAGCGCTTCACGCTTCCAAACTCAGAAGTAATGATTCACCAAGTTATGGGTGGTGTAGAAGGACAAGCAACAGACATTGCGATTGCCGCAAAGCACATACTCCGTACCAAGGAAAACCTTACAAAGATCCTCGCAAAGAACACAGGCAAGACCTATGCGCAGGTTGAGGCTGACGCCGAGCGTGACTATTGGATGACTTCTGACGAAGCAAAGAAATACGGGATTATTGACGACATCTATAAGCGCGGAGCCTAAGTGAATAGTGTTTAGTGTACAGGGGACAGTCGACCCCTGGTCGGATCCGCAGGGATCATTTAGGGTTTAGGGGATAACGCAAGAAATTCTTTGCACCTCACCCTATGCCCTGGTACACTAACAAAGTTCCTTTTATGATCAAATTTGAATAGTAGCGATACGACCGATTAATGCAAAAACAGAGCAGATCCATGACGAACCGTGTTATTTTAGGCCGAATTTTCAGTACTCTCTCTAGAGACGCACACCTCGTTTAAGTTTGAACTATTTTTGTATACATCGGCACGTCGCACGTGACCTATGTCTACAACAACACTCCTCATCGTCCTCGCCCTTACGGGTCTTATTGGCATTGGTGCAGGCTACGCTCTTCGCTGGCTTGTTGCACTCGGGCAGAAAGGCTCGGTAGAACTTCAAATCAAGCAACGACTGCTTGAAGCTCGGGAAGAAGCCAAGCGGATTATTTCCGAAGGAGAAAAAGAATCCGGCAAGTTAGAAGCGGGCCTTCGAGATGAACTTCGCCTAAAAGAAGAGGCGGCACTCCTCAAAGAAAAGCGTATCGGAGAAAAAGAAACCTTTCTCGATAAGCGCCAGCTTGATATTGATAAAGAAGCGGAACGTATCAAAGCCCAGATTGAAGAAGTTAAGCGCATTAAAGAGCGTGCCGATGCACTTATTCTTGATCGAGAAAAATCTCTTCAAGATGTTGCGAAGCTCACTGAAGAAGAAGCAAAAGCAGAACTTTTCAGAGAACTAGAAAAGAATCACGAGGAAGACATGATGGTTCGTGTCCAGAAACTCGAGATTGATGGAAAAGAGAGGCTCGATGCAAAAGCACGTGAAATTCTGACCACTGCGATTCACCGCATGGGTAATTCGGTGCACTCTGATGTACTCACCTCTTCGATTCCTATCCCTTCAGACGATATTAAAGGAAAAATAATTGGAAGAGAGGGTAGAAATATTCGTGCATTTGAGCGTGCTACGGGTGTTGATTTGATTGTTGATGACACACCGGGTGCTATTACCCTCTCATGTTTTGATCCGGTACGGAGAAACATCGCACGTGTTGCACTTGAAAATCTCATCATCGATGCACGTATACAACCCGCACGCATTGAAGATGCCGTTGAAAAGGCAAAGGAGGAAATCGGTAAGGTAATGAAAGAAAAAGCTGAGCAAGCGGCATATGAGTGTGGCATCCACGGCCTTGACCCTCGCTTGATGTCGATACTGGGGCGTCTTTACTTCCGCACTAGCTACGGACAAAACGTTCTTCAGCACTCAATAGAAATGGCACACATCGCAGGAGTCCTCGCAACAGAGTTGGGGCTTGATGTAAAAGTGGCAAAAGCAGGAGCACTTCTGCACGACATCGGTAAGGCAGTAGATCATGCAGTGCAAGGTACGCACGTAGAAATTGGCAGGAGAATTCTTGAGAAATTTGGCGTTGATAAGCGTGTCATCCAGGCAATGCAGGCACACCACGAGGAATATCCGTATGAAACGATGGAATCTCTTATTGTGCAGGTTGCAGACTCCATTTCAGGCGGTCGCCCGGGTGCACGCAGAGACTCCGTAGAAAACTACATCAAACGCTTGCAGGAACTGGAAGCGATTGCTACGTCGTTCGCTGGAGTAGAAAAAGCATACGCCATCCAAGCAGGTCGTGAAGTGCGTATCTTCGTGAAACCAGATGAAATCTCCGACCTGCAAGCACATGAGTTGGCTCGCAACATCGCTATGCGAGTTGAAAACGAGATGCACTACCCAGGCGAAGTGAAAATTAATGTCATCCGGGAAACGAGAACAATAGAGTTTGCCCACTAAGACATCGAAGATTCTGAGCGAATATAAAAACGCCCTATTCGGGGCGTTTTTATATTCATTTATTCTCCGCGATCTTTGGGATCTAGATGAGTACGCCCACTTGGATCGCCTAGCCTAGTTTTTCCCGGAGCTGGGTCAGGAAGACCGTCTCTTTCACCATCCCATGCTTCTCCAGGTGAATGCGTTATATCCCTCCGATTTAATTCTTCTCTATCACTCATATTATTATTTAGTATACAGTATTATGCAAGGAACGTCAATATTTGCAAGACTATTGCATGAAAAACGGCTCGAGATATACTGTTTTAACGCCTTTTAGATAATGGCGATTAGCCACTAGTTTATATTTCATGAATAAAGCAGATCTCGCAGGCAAAGTTCACGATATGCTCGGCGGTACTAAGACACAGTCTGAGGCTGTTGTTGAAACCGTAGTTGATTCTATTATTGCTGCCCTCAAAAAGGGTGACGAGGTATCAATCGCAGGATTGGGTATCTTCTCAACAAAAATGCGCCCAGCTAGAACTGGCCGTAACCCTCGCACAGGTGAGAGCATTAAGGTTCCTTCTATGCGTGTACCTAAGTTCCGTGCAGCAAAAGGCCTTAAGGATGCGGTGAAGTAACAGCCAGCGTATAGCTTCTAGCTGATAGCGTTTAGCTTTCAGAGGAAACTTCCAATCAAAACCCCCGCCAATGGCGGGGGTTTTGATTTAAGATTATTTTCCAACTTCAGTCTAACCTCTATGGAAAGGTATCTTCTATGAAAATGAACGACTACGCTTTCCCCTTTTGCGAAAGTGCGCAGACATGAGTAATACCTCTTCTTCAATCGGCCCCATTCGTCGCCTTTCTGGCACCAGCCCTTCACTATTCATCTGTAATTCGCCCATATCTATTTAATTTCATTACTATTTTAAGTATATTTTATATACTACCACCATATTGTAATTCTGTCAAGAATTACGATGTCCGCCTTCCGATTCCCTATGTGAGCAAAACATATGGAATCGGTCACCAGTTCTAAGCATTTTACTTCGCTATCGCTCGTAAAATACTAAGAACTCTCGACCCCGTCGTCGCTTACTGTTCTTTCGTGTTGGGTTTGTTATTTTTGTGACCTGGAATCGGCTACAACTTTCGGCTCACCTGACATGTAGTCGGGAATCGGGGTCAAGTTGCTAAGTTCAGGCTTCGTCCTACGGACTTGCCTTCACTAAGCACTTCCTCCCCGGGCTCGACCTACAATTCTTTCGCTTCGCTTCAGAATTGGCTTCGCGGTCTCCGCCTTTCGATTCCCTTATCCCGCTACAAAATATAATCGCCAGACACTTCCGTGTCTGGCTCATTATTTTTGTGCGGGATAAGGGAATCGAACCCTTGCTATCAGTTTGGAAAACTGATGTTCTACCATTAAACTAATCCCGCGTAGAGCGTACTCTAGCAAAATATGACTTACTTTGAAAGCTAGACGCTAGATGATCCCTACGGATCCGATGAGGCATCGCCTAAACGCTATACCCCGTGAGATATGAAAATCGGAACGTAGAAAAAAATTTACGCTGCATAGCTTTATTATTCTGGGTAGCTTCTTGGTTTGTGAAATTATCTCATGGGGTATACGCTAGTTGAATGTTCGTCTTCTTCCGCACACTACTCCTTGCGCTCACTGGGCTCGCATTTGCAATCGTCGCAGGTCTCTCAAGTTCACCTGAACATATTTCAGTCTCGCAAGATGTAATTACAGCAACCCCCGAGGTCGAGGCTACACCCTTTGCCACAACTACCGTAGGAAGCATTAGTAGCACCACAGCAAAAACAGAGGAGAGTTTAAGTGGGAATAAAACAAAATCTATTGTTAAATCTTCACCTGCTACGCAAGTGACTACAAAAAGTACCGGGAATACCATCATCGCAACCCCCATAAAAAATCCCGTAAACCAGGTCGCTTTAAATGATCGGGTACGTGCAAGCATCGTAAACATCATTTGCGTCACGAAGACTGCTGGGCCTTTGAATTCTATATCTGCAAGTGGAGTCATCATCGATTCACGAGGCACCATACTTACCAACTCCCATGTAGGGCAATACTTCCTGCTTAAAGACTACCCAAGCCCTGGATTTGTAGAGTGCACAATTCGAACCGGTAGCCCAGCTCAACCAAAATACACAGCAGAACTTTTATTCCTGCCACCATCATGGATTGCCGATAACGCACTAAAAATAAAACAACAAAAACCAACCGGAAACGGCGAACACGACTACGCATTCTTGCGGATCACCGGAGTAGTGCACCCAAACATTCCACTTCCAAGTGCATTCCCCTTTTTGCCGGTATCTATAAATCCACCAGGAGAAGGGCAATTTCTCATCGCTGCTGGCTATCCGGCGGGATTCTTAGGGGGCATCACGGTGCAGAAAGAACTCTACGGAACGTCTGCGGTCACTCATGTGGGTGATGTATTCACTTTTGATACAGATACCATCGACCTCTTCTCCCTTGGAGGATCTGTGGTTGCACAACAAGGTGCGTCAGGTGGAGCTGCGGCAAACGAAGATGGCGTTCTCATGGGACTCATCGTTACTGCCACCGATGCGCCTGACACAGCGTCCCGAGATTTGCGTGCAATCACCACGTCCTACATCATTCGTGATTTTCAAAAAGAAGCCGGCATACCCATCGACACCTATCTTCAAGGCGACACCGAAACGGAAGCTCACACATTTGCACAAACCATTGCACCCACCCTCACACAAACACTAGTAAACGCCATAGAAGGACGCTAGAGATCTTTGTATGAAAAATAAAGAGTAGTTATTACTATTTTTTTATTTTTCAATAAAAAAATAGAACAGCGACGCAATTGGTATACACGGGTTGCGTTAGGGTACCGACATACTATATGATGGCGAAATTATAAATTGCTGGACGGATTGAATAATAAAGCAGATACCAACGTGGATAACACCGTAATAAGGCCGAGCACCCGACGCAAACCGGGAGAATTTCTGGAAAATCTGACCGAACAACTTGCCATTCTTAAAGAGTTAGCGCCCTGCTACCAAAAAGCCTTCGCTGGAGAACCTTGGTATGAAGTCTCACGTTGCACAAACTGTATTCGTGGTTTTTCAGCAGAAAAAGTTGGGCAGAACTGCAAAGGATGTGGGGTGATTTTGACCACAGAAGCATACCCCGCAAATGAACTTATCGATTCAATTTCAAAAAAAATCATAGCAAGACCAAGCGTCGTGTACATAGAGCGTGGTCCTGATGGGGCTATTGAATTGGGCGCAATAGCTTTTGAGAGTAATCCTATTGCAATATATGAATCATCCTACAAACAGAGCAAAGATACACACCCTCCTCTTTTAGATGCTCTTTCAGAAAAACTTCCTCAACACACTATTTGGCTTGATGAGATATTGGCCGACTTGGAAAAACAATCGTCGGGCAACTTGGCACACTTCGAAGAAATGTGCGAGAAAATATTCGACTTGCTCGAACCAGCAGTCATTGGATTTCGCTCAATCAACAAAGGACTGGTGAACAAGGCATCACGTGTCTTTGGTGAGCGTTGTTCTGTGTTTCCTGTCGCAGATTGTGGCGTTCAAAGTGGAGTATCTTTTCTCGTAACCATACAGGCAATCTAAACAGACCATCATCGTCTCTGCAGGACAACCTATAAAACAGAGGTGCGATCTTTTAAGCGTCCACTTGACGGGATATACAGACCTTTGTTATAGTATGTATCACTGTAGTACTACAGTGATACACTATGAATAGCGTAAATCTAAAGAATAAAACAGCTAAAGAAACCCCGGGTTCAAAACAAAACCTTGTGACTCTCTACGATGCTGTGCTTTCGCTCAAAAACAGAGAGGAGTGCTCTGCATTCCTGCGTGATCTCTGCACTCAAGCAGAATTAGACGCATTTGCTGAACGTTTTGCCATAGCTCGCCTACTTACTAAAGACGTCTCATACCGCAATGTGGCAGACGAAACCGGTGCTTCTACTACCACTGTTAGTCGTGTTTCCCATTGGCTCCACCATGGACGGGGCGGGTATAGCACCATCATTTCTCGATTGCATAAAAAATAATCTGACCATAATCAGAAGGCAAGAAAAGAAAAAAAGAAACGCATACCGCCCCAGAGGGCGGCTTTTTTAATTCAAAATAAAAATCTAACAACAAAAAATATGAACGAAACACTTAAAAGACCTCTCGAGTTGGGCACTTCACGCAGAGTCCCTGTGATTCCTGGCTCAAGAGCCGATAGGCAGAACTGGCAACAAGAAGAAGCAGATCGTGCTCGCTACACACCAAGAATCCTTCCCCCTGAACCCGAGGCAATCCTTGAGTACTACGAGAAAAGGAAGGAGGGGCGTGAACGAGCTAAAAAGATAATCACCGAAATGGCTCAATCGGGAAACGAAGTACGCATCGCTATACAAAAAAATGGACGACTCTCAGCAGTTGCCTGGGGACTCCTTGAAGCATGCCTAGAGGCAGCTGGAGTTCCGACCACCGAAGAAGAGCGTCAACTACAGCGAAAAAACAGAGCGCTCGTATATGAGATACCAACACTGCCTAACGTAAAAATAGTATCGGCACGATCAGGCGACATTGCATGGTATGTCGAGAGCGGAAACGCAGACATTGGCATTATTGGCGAAGATCAGGTACTTGAGAAAAATTCTAAAGTCGAGATTGTGGCACGACTGGGCTTAGGAGAATGTTCGCTCGCAATTGCCGTGCCAGAGGGTTCACAAATTACGACACTCAAAGACCTGAATGGTAAAACCATTGCCACATCCTTGCCGACAATTCTGAAAAAATACTTGCAGGAAAAGAAGGTGAGACCAAAAAGCATCATCGAGCTTGGTGGCTCCGTCGAAGCAGCAACAGCACTCGGCTTTGCAGATGCCGTCTGCGATATCACTGAAACAGGGAGCTCATTTATAGCAAATGGACTTACCGAACTTGAAACGGTTCGTGATTTTGAAGCAGTTGTCATCACTGCCAAAAAAGCAAAAGTAAAACCAAAACGATAACAATATGAAATCCAAAGAACTTGTGAGAGACATGGACTGGGAGAAAGTGAAAGGCCTCGTGCCAGCAATTATTCAAGATGCCGAAAACGGTTTAGTACTCATGCTTGGGTATATGAACGAAGAGGCACTGACACGAACGTTGAGCACTGGCTCTGTGTGGTTTTACAGCCGTACCAGAAAGACTCTGTGGAAGAAGGGTGAAACGTCGGGTAATGTACTTTCCGTCGAAGACATACGTGTGGACTGCGACAACGATACTATCCTCGTAAAAGCTCGCCCCACTGGCCCCGTGTGTCACACGGGGGACACAACATGTTTCAAAGAAGAAAGACCAATAAACGAGCTAAAGACACTTTTCGGAGTACTCGAGCAACGTAAACGAGATTTACCAAAAGGCTCCTATACCACAAAGCTCTTTGAAGCAGGGCTCGACAGAATTGCACTCAAAGTTGCCGAGGAATCACTTGAGGTAATCCAAGCGGCTACCAAAGAAACACGAGAGCGGGTAATCGAAGAAACGGCTGACCTTCTCTATCACCTTTTCGTTCTTTTGGTTGAGAAAAATGTGACATTAACAGATGTAGAAAAAGAACTCCAAAAGCGAGCCGGCAGAAAGCCTCGGGAAGAAAAAATTACGATTCCTACCGCATAAAGACATGCACCTAAACACTGCTGATAATTAAAAATAACCTGTTCCTACTATGCAAGAAAAGAAAAACGCTCTATGGCCATACCGCAATGACGGGCAAGCGTTCGTTGGTGAAGGGCGTGGTGCACCAGAAGCAACAATAAAACCCAAGCCAGAGAAAAAAACACTAAGAGAATAACACAATGGCAGACATCGTATGTCTGCCATTGGTTCAGACACCAAAAAAGACCTTTAAACCAAAAACTCAGCTATTCGTACTCAATAGTTGCGGGAGGCTTTTGGGTGACATCGTACAAAACACGATTCACGCCACGGACTTTTCCCACAATTGCACTTGAAATCTTCTCCAAGAGCTCGTGTGGCATCTTGTGCCAATCAGCACTCATGCCATCAATAGAGTCCACTGCACGAAGTGCAATGATGTACTCGTAGGTACGAGCGTCTCCCATAACACCAACAACTTTCAGTGGTAAGAGCGCTGCGAATGATTGCCAAATCTTCTCGTATTCTCCTGCTGATTTTAGCTCTTCAGTGAATACAGCGTCGGCCTCTCGCAAAATTGCGAGGCGTTCTGGTGTAATTTCGCCAACAATACGAATAGCAAGTCCTGGCCCCGGAAACGGATGACGCCAGACCATCTCCTTTGGAATTCCTAGCGACTCTCCAACACGGCGTACTTCATCTTTGTAGAGATCCTTTACTGGCTCAACTACTTCAAGTTTCATTCTCTCGGGGAGCGTCAAATTGTGATGACTTTTGATTTTTGAGGCATGCTTTGAGGTAGACGCAGACTCAATACGATCAGGATAAATAGTCCCCTGTGCAAGATAGCGAATTGGATATGCTTTTAGCTCTTCAGTCAGGGCTTTTTCAAAAACTTCGACGAATGAATGGCCGATGATTTTGCGTTTTTCTTCCGGCTCAGTAACACCTGCCAAGCGGGATAGAAACATCTCGCTCGCATCAATAACGTGAAGATTTTTAAATCCACGAGAACGGAGCGCCTTTGAAACACTCTCTACTTCCCCTTTCCGCAAAAGCCCTGTGTCTACAAACACCGCATGCAGGTGATTCCCTATTGCTTTATAGAGAAGCGTTGCTGCAACCAGTGAATCTACACCGCCAGAAATTCCAACCACGACATGTTCTTGTCCTATTTCTTTTTTCAGGTCTGCTACAATTTTTTCTCCGACAGACTTCATATCCCAATCTTTCTTGGCTTTGCAAATCCCGAAGATAAAATTTGAGATTATTTTTTTTCCTTTGGTAGTGTGCGTTACTTCTGGATGGAATTGAATACCAAAGAATCGGCGCTTCTCATCGGCAAATCCAGCGTATGTGCAGGTTTTTGTAGAGGCCGTAACCTGGAAGCCCTTTGGAAGTTTCGTAGCTTGATCGCCATGTGAAAACCACACAACTTCTTTTGCAGAAAGTCCTTTTAAGATACCCGTTTTCTTTTTTATTGAAACAACTTCTTTCCCAAACTCTTTGTTCTCTTTATTTTGAACTTGCCCGCCTAGTAGGTGTGCCATGAGCTGATGCCCGTAACAAATACCAAGAACTGGTACACCAATCTCAAATACCTCTACATCTGGTAGAGGACCACCCTCGAGTACTGAGTGAGGGCTTCCGGAGAGAATAATGCCAACAGGATTCAAAGATTGAATCTCTGCGAGAGTCGCATCTCCATGCAAAATCTCGGCCTTCACGCCGAGATCCCTGACACGCCTCGCTATAAGATGAGCAAACTGTCCTCCAAAATTGAGAACTACGATCATGCTTCATTTTACCTCAACATATAACTTTTTTCAAACTGCATACAAAAACCCGCCATTAGCGGGGTTTTGTGTGGATCGACTATAAAAGTTAGTGTTTATCCTCCAACTTTTTTTGATTTTAGTAGCCGGGATCAAAGTCGGGGATAGCCTCCATATACGCCAGCGCTTCATCCATGTTTCCGCTTGTAAACCCCTTAATCATCAGCTGATCAAGCTGAGCGAGTGCGCGCTTTCTCTGCGGCCCTGCTTTTGTCAAAGTGTCTCCTTCCATATGTTCTTAATTAACAATACAAATAAAAAATAGAATGATAGATTCGACTGCTTCTATCATGAAATACTATATAGTAGTCTGGACATTTTGTCAATTTTGAGCTCCTCACAAAAAAGCCCCGATTCGGGGCTTTTTTGTAGAAAAAGTCGCATCGATCAGAGCCCTACATTGACCCTACCACTTCCGCTACCTCCAACATTCACACTACCTGCATTCGTTTCTGTTCGAACGTTTGCTGAGCTATCCACTTGGATATCACCTAGGAGTATCTCTCTAGATTCCGGCGGAGTGTCTGCATCGTCATTTGTCTCGCTATTTCCACCGGTGTCGCTTTCAGTTTGAGGTGAAGGTTTTACCGGAGCCAAGATTCTGATATTCACTCCACTTGAAGCATTGAGGTACACCGAGAGCTTTCTCACCGTCACCAAAGCATCCTGGTAGGCGTGGAAGGCACTCGTAAAATCACCCGCCTTGTAAAGTGAATCGCCCTTTACTGCAAGCTCCAGCGCCACTCTAATCTGTGCTTTCGCATTTGCTAACGTTGAATCATCAAGGCGTCCCTCTACACGTGCAAGAATAGTTTCTGCATCTTTAATGGCAATTTTTACATTTCTACCCATTGCAAGCGCAGTCTCTTCTTTTACATGTGCATCTACTTTCACAACTTCCGAAACACCAGTGGCTTTCCGAGTGGCAATACTCTCATTTGAGCGAGCACTTACTTCAGCCTGCCCTTCCGCATTCATGCGGATTTTCGAAACCAAGAGTGCTTTTTCACGCACGAGTGCACGAAGATTGTCTGTCTCTCCTTTTGCATTCACTTCAGCAAGTAGCGTCTCATGTGCAACGAGAGAACTTTCAAAGTTTGATGCAAACCCTATTGCAACAGAAGCATCTTTCTTTTCTAACTCTTTCGTATTCGCCACAGCTCTATCAGCATGGGCTTCGAAGTCATTTGATAGCCTAGCACTCATAACAGTTGTCAGTTTGTTATCAGCTGCAAGGTGTGTTGCTTCGGCAAGACGGCGTTCTGCAAGCTTAGCGTCAAGCGTTGCTTTAGACTCCGTGGAAAGTGCAAGTGCACTTCCTACTTTTTCGTTAACTCCAACCTTTACCGGGTAGAGTAAATCTCCGGGCATAGAACCCTCAGCGGCATAGGATGCGCTTCCTGAAAGAACGAGTGCAAGAATTATTGCTATAGGCATATATCTTTTCTTTAAATGTATGAAGGATAAAGATGAGAAGAGACCTCCTCTCACCTCCGTAAGACGAGCATCCTTTGTGCCACTTACACCACGAATAGGTTTCATCGCCATGTACTCCGTCAATACACCCTCCAGCTTCTCTTGCTCCAATGCAGAGAGCGACGTCGTTTCGCCAGCTTTCTTGATGTAATCAATTAAATTAATTTTCATATGAAGTCTACGAAAGCATAGTGCGAAGCTTGATAATGGCACGATGAAGCCTGACTGATATTACGTTTTCCGTCTCTCCTGTCATCTTTGCTATTTCTTTGGGAGAAAATCCGTCTATGTACCGCATGGTCACTACTGAGCAGTAGTCTGGCGGAAGATTGCCAAGCTGTTCACGAACTTTCACCACAAGCTCTTCCTCATCGATACGCTCTTCAGTTTCCCACACACCACCTTCAGCTAGATCTGCATCAATGAGCGCTCGCCGCTCATCACTCATGTCATCGAGTGATTCTGTCTTTTTGCGCCTATATTCATCAATGATGAGGTTATGCATGATGCGATACAAAAAACCCTTGAACTGCTTCACTTCCCCACCGCCACGCAGGTAATCCCACGCCTTGATGAAAGTGTCTTGCGTGAGATCGAGCGCTCGCTCTCTGGAGCTCACCCGAAAAAAGGCATGACGAAACAGCCCGTCATAGTGTTCCCGGAATACTGCAAGAAAGTCCTCTTCAGTACCTCCTTTCATGTTTTCCTTTGATTAGACGTACGGACGATACAAGACTTACTAATTATTAGAGGGAAAGTTTTTTGTGCCAACGCTCGGCAACAGCGAGTGCTTTCTTCTCTGCGATACCAGTGTATGAAGAAGGATCTTGAATGATATTTTTCTGTGTGTCACTCATTTTTGCCAAGTATGGTTTCATTTCAGAATCATTCATAACTATTTCTTCAAGAGACTTCCCTTCTTTTTGTGCGGTAAGCGTTACATCCCTCACTTTCTCGTGTGCATCAGGATGTCCTAAAGATGCGAGGAGAATGTAGAGCGGTTCTGCAGCAATTAATCCTTTTCCGATTGAAAAATTCTTTTCGAGATTTGCGGTATCTACTTTGAGTTTCTGCATAGTTCCCGTTAAACGCTTCGAAGCGGAGACGGTGTACGCAATTATTTCTCCATAGGTGCGTGAAGATGCTGAGTTTGTTAAGTCTCGCTGATGTTCACTAATCTGATCCATGAATACAGTGAGAACTCGAGGTACGACAATCTTCCAAAAGCTTTTTACATTTTCAAAATTTATAGGATTTCTTTTTTGAGGCATTGTTGAAGACCCTACCTGGGACGCTTCAAACTCTTCTCCGATTTCTCCAATTTCTGTTCGTTGCAATGCACGCATATCATCCGAAAGATTTGCAAGAATGCCCATGGCAATTGCTGTTTCTGCCATCAAGCGTGCTAAAGGTTCTGGTTGTGTGACTTGCGTTGATTGCTCTGAAGGTTCCAAATCAAGTTGTGCGAGCACTTCTGCTTCAAACAATTCAGGGTCATCAAAGAAAAGTGAAGACGCATTGTATGCACCCACTGCACCAGAAAATTTTCCTCGCAATTCTTTTGCCAGTGCCTCAAGCGCCTCTATAGAAGCACCAAGTCGGCTCACATATCCAGACAATGCAAAACCAAACGTAATTGGAACTGCATGCTGACCGTGTGTACGACCAACCTGCAGAGTGCCAGCTTCCCGAATAGTGATAGCAATGAGTTCCCTTTCAAGATTCTTCAAAGCAGGCACCATAACTTTAACGGTGGCATCACGAAAGCGTGCAGCGTTTGCAGTATCAATAATGTCGTACGACGTTGCTGTCATGTGCACGTAGGGCTTCGTTGCATCAGAAACTTTTGAGCGAATTACATTTACCAACGCTCTGATGTCGTGCTTGATGCGTTTTTCTTCCGCATATACTTCTTCGGGCATTACTTTTTTGCACGCCTCCCCTACTTCATTAACCACTGCTTCGGAGCACAAACCACGGTTATGAAGAACCTTTACCAAAGCCTGCTCAACAAGCATTTTGTAATTTAAAAATCCTCTGTCCGACAAATATGGAGCAAGAGATTCATCCCAGTAGCGGTAGTCAATGGGAGAAAAAGCGTCAAACGCATCAACTGGTCTCATATATGTAGTGTAGCAAAATTTTTGGAAAAATTATAAAGGACAGTTGAGCTTCTAGGATTTGAGAGCAAAAATTTTAGAAAGATGCTATTCTCTGGGGTGAAAGAAAGGAGTGAAAACTCGCTTCGGGGCGTAAGCCGGGCTTTCGCCCTCGCTCCTCGAAAAGAATACATGCGGGCATGATATTCTCTTTCTCGTCGCGGGGCGTAGTATACCGGTAGTACGTCTGCTTTGGGAGCAGATAGACCGAGTTCGATTCTCGGCGCCCCGACAGAGTGAAACGAATGGAGAGACGCAGGAAAGCACCTGCGTGCTTTCCGTCGAGAATCGAAGCGCGGAACGATTTTTTTCGTTGCGAAAAACCGTGAGCGGGGTCTGCGACCGAGCCGAACATGGGTGAGGCGAGAGTTGTAGGCAATTCTCGGCGCCCCGACTGAACAAAGTGAAGGAGGAAGAACAGACCGACTGCTCGGTCTGTGTCCAGAATCGAAAACCGCAACCATGTCGCTTTGCGATGGGTGAGGTCGGGCAGGCGATTAGCAAATCGTGCCGAGAGGCTCTGCCACTTAGCGAGTCTGCGAGCTTAGTGAGCTGACGCCGATTCGATGCCCCATCGTGCTGACGAGTGCAAGGCGCCCCGACTAAGTTTAAGATCCTAAGATGACATCCCTTAAATGCCTAACTGTGGCGGTTTTGTTTTTTTGGTCAAGAAAGACAGCAATTACATCAAATTGCCACTCCCCTACTATTTCATGTGAAACAAGGTAGACCTGAATCACTCGTTTTAAACGCTTAACCTTTTCAGAGTTTATATTCTCCTCAGGATGAGGCGTTTCATGGGAAACAGCATTCTCACTCGAAGTTGGTGTTTCCCATGAAACGCTCTTAACCTCAACAAATATATACCTATTTTGACTGTCCTTGAAGATTAAGTCTATTTCTCCGTATGGTTTCCGGTAATTAGCAGAAACAAATTTAAGTCCTTTACCAATAAGAAATTTCTTAGCAATTTCTTCTCCTATTTTGCCAGTTATATTATGACGGGCCATATTTCACGTGAAACGGATTTAAGTGTCTTTTACTAAAAAGACTTATTTTAAGCCATTTTATATCTTCATCAAATATTCACGGACATTACATTATGTCCTTTATACACACAAGACACAGACTTATCCCCAAAAATCAATAGTTTCACGTGAAACCCGTTTCTTATGAAACATCTTTTTCCCAACTTTCAAAATCGATACGATCTATTTCATCGAATCCTATAGCTATGGATGTAGTAACCCTGCCTGCTCGAACAAATAAACTTGGTCTACCAGATGCACTGATTCCTGTACCGAGTAAACGAAACCTAGTAACTGGTTTGTTTGGCTTGTCACGCCAACACTTCAAAGTAAGAATAATATTACTGCCTACTAAAGGGCGAGCTTTCCGCCACAAAGTACTCCTGCGGACTGACTCAAGATCTACAACCTCTGCTGACATAAAAACTGGTGCGGGTATCGGGAATCGAACCCGAGTCTCGTCCTTGGCAAGGACGCATTCTACCACTAAACCATACCCGCAATGTGCTTATTTATAGCATTGAAAACTAGCACTGACCAGAAAAATCTATTCGGATTCAGAGTTAACTTGTGATAAAAAGTGATAATGAGGATTGAAAATGGAGGAGTTCATATTGATGAAATGGGGGAAATTAAACTACAAAAAACACCAGAACAACTCCAGCCACAGAGAAAACTAACGGTACCAGCCGAAGCCCCATACGCCCCTTGGATTGACCAAGAGCCCACATTTTGGGCCACAAATGATAACTAGGTGCTCCCGGAGGGATTCGAACCCCCAACGACTGCTTCGAAGGCAGTTATGATATCCATTTCACCACAAGAGCCTTAAAGGGTATCCTACGCCACTGTAACAAAAAAAGAAACCGATACCGTACAATGCGTGTATGAAGAAATTAGCTATACCAGCAGAGGTGATGGTTGTTGCGAATGGACTAGAGGATGCGGGCTTTGAAGCATATCTGGTTGGTGGGTGCGTACGGGATATTATTCTCGAAAAAAAACCGAAAGATTGGGACCTCACCACAAACGCAACCCCAGAAGATATACAGAAAATATTCCCTGAGACATTCTATGAAAACACCTACGGCACCGTCGGCGTAGTGGGGGAGTCAGATGACCCAACACTGAAAGTTATCGAGGTAACCCCGTACAGGAAAGAGGGGACATATTCAGATGCACGCAGGCCCGACAGTGTGGAGTTTGGTGTTTCTCTCGAAGAAGACTTAAAGCGACGTGATTTTACCGTCAACGCTCTCGCATACCGCCCAAAAACAGGGGAGATGGTAGACCAACACGGAGGGCACGAAGACATAAAAAAAAGGCTCATTAGAGCCGTAGGAAAGCCAGACACTCGATTTCAAGAGGATGCCCTTCGCATGATGCGAGGCGTACGACTTTCAGCAGAGCTGGGCTTTGCTATCGAACAGGAAACAGCGACTGCAATTCATACAAATGCAACGCAACTGGGGAAAATATCAAAAGAACGCATTCGCGACGAATTGATGCGCATACTTGAAACAAAAGAGCCCATGCAGGCAATCTATATTTCACAAAAACTCGGCCTTTTGAAATACATTGCACCAGACTTGGAGCGTGGCATTGGCATTGGTCAAAATCAGGCACACTCATTCGACGTGTTCGAACACCTTGTTCGTGCCATGCAACACGCAGCTGACAAGGACTGGGAGCCTGTCATCCGGCTCGCTGCTCTCTTCCATGATGTTGCAAAACCAGAAACTCGCCGTTGGTCTGATGAAAAGAAAGACTGGACGTTCCATGGGCACGAAGTAGTAGGTGCTCGAGTCGCAAAGCGAGCCCTACAAGATTTGAAATTTTCAAACGAGGTAATAGAAAAAGTTGTCAAACTAGTACGTTGGCATATGTTCTTCTCAGACCCCGATAAAATAACCCTCTCGGCCGTACGGCGAATGATTGTAAACGTAGGGCAGGAAAACATATGGGATTTGTTGAACCTACGAATTTGCGACCGCATTGGCACCGGTAGACCCAAAGAACAGCCATTTCGCTTCAGAAAATACAAATCAATGGTGGACGAAGCACTTCGTGATCCAATTTCGGTAGCAATGCTCAAAGTTAACGGAGAGAAAGTTATAGAAATACTTGGTGAAAAACCAGGACCAAGAGTAGGTTGGATATTGCATGCACTGTTGGAAGAGGTTTTGGAAGACCCAAAGAAAAATACGGAAGCATACCTTGAAGAAAAAGTAGGAATTCTGGCACTTATGGAGGACGGAGCGTTAAGAGAAATGGGGGAGGAAGGGAAGAAAGCTCGTGAGGAAGCAGAGGAAGCGGAACTAGCCTCAATCAGAGCAAAACATCATGTATAAGAAAGTAGAGGTTAGAGTTTAGTGTTTAGGGGAAGAAAAAAGTAATGTGCTACACCCGGGTGTAGCACATTTTAGTGTCCTTTAGAAATAGAAAAAGCTCGCTGTACGGAAACCCCGTATAGCGAGCCTTTAAGGGCAGATGCCTTTATAGCGCCTCTTTATCAATGTTTTTTGAAAGCGCGTATAACTTGGGCTTGTGACCTGCCTCGAAAAGAACTGTCCTATATGATTATCTCGTGTCCTTTAAAAATTACTAGGGCGACCCTGTGTATATTACCCCCTCTGTGCAACACCTAGGTGTTGCACAGAGTAGTTACGGGAGATTGATTTCGAGAGTAACGGGGCAGTGATCGGAGCCTAAAATGTGAGAAAGAATCTCTGCCTTTGTGACCTTACCGGCAAGCACCTTACTTATAAAAAAGTAATCGATACGCCATCCAACATTTCGCTCTCGAGATTTTGCAAAATGACTCCACCAACTGTAATGACCTTTCCCCTCGGTGAACATCCGGAACGAATCAACAAAACCTGCCTGGATAATAGAATCAACACCTTCTCGCTCTTCTTTGGTGAATCCATGCTCTCCTTCGTTTGATGCGGGGTTCGCAAGATCGTCTTCCGTGTGCGCCACATTCAAGTCCCCGCAGAAAATAACGGGTTTCTGCTTTTCTAACTCTTTCACGTACTCGAGAAATGCCTTGTCCCACGCCTTGTGACGAAGAGAAAGTCGGCTCAAATCACCCTTTGAGTTAGGTGTGTAGACGGTCACCACAAAGAACTCTTCAAATTCGAGTGCAAGCACACGACCCTCACTATTCGTATCTCCATACGAATCTTTCAGATCAAATTTGGAAACAATTTTGCTCGGAAAATCCAAGAGTATGTTTTTCGGTTTCGTACGAGTAAAAATGGCTGTTCCTGCGTATCCCTTTTTCACGGCTGAGTTCCAATATTCTTCGTATTCAGGCAAATCAACTTCGGATTGATGCTGTTCTGCTTTAGTTTCCTGCAAACAGAGAATATCCGGCTTGTACTTCTCCACAAATGGCACAAAAAGCTCCTTTCTATGGACTGCTCTGATGCCGTTAACGTTCCACGATATGAGTTTCATGTTTGAACGTATATTACTTCGCCCGCTTCTTTCCGTGAAATGCTTTATGGACGTCGAGAAGATGCTTGTCGGTGACGTGCGTGTAAATTTGGGTTGTTGCTATGTTTGCATGCCCTAAAAGTGCCTGTACAGAGCGGAGATCTGCTCCATTTTCAAGAAGATCGGTTGCGAAGGAATGCCGAATAACGTGTGGCGTCACTTTTTTTGTGATGCCCGCTTTGATGGCACAACTCTTTATAATGTTTTCTATAGAGCGAGGAGTAAGACGTGAAGGAATTTTCTTCCCCGTGCTGTGACGCACAAACAATGCTTCGGCCATATCTTTTCGTGCCTTTAAATAGGCAGAAACTGCAGCTTTTGCGGTAGGGGAGAGAAACACCACCCGGACCTTGTCGCCCTTGCCACGCACTGAAAGCTCATCCCTAGAGAGGTCTAAATCCGTATCAAGTGCACAGAGCTCAGAGACACGAAGACCTGTAGAAAAAAACATCTCCATAATGGCCCTATCTCTAAGCTCTTTTACACCGTTTCCCTCGGGAGCTTTCATAAGACGCTCAAGCTCCTGTGCGGTAATGAGATCGAGCGAGCGTTCAGGAACCTTTGCAAGCTCTATGTGTTCAGGCGGAAGTGCTTTGATACCTCGTTTTGCTAGAAATTTAAGAAAGGCACGAAGTGCAATAAGGTAATAGTTTTGGGTCTTACGCTTCATCGTATTGCCACTGGTGCCAGACTGACGGTTGAGCCAGAGCCTAAATTCACGCAATTTTTCTTCAGTTACGTCGGAAACACTATTGGCTTTCGAAAATTCTAGAAAACGAGAAAGGTAATGGTCGTAATTCTCAACCGTTTTTATACTACGGCCCTTGGTAATCTCGATATATTCGAGAAATTCGCGTTTCATCTGCTGAATATCCATTCCGTAGAGTATAGCTCGAACTTCGCACAATATATTGCAGAGAGGGCAGAGACGTGGTATATTGACGTCCATGCTCACGAAAACACAGAAAGCTCGGGTTATGAAAAGCGTTCAGAAGCACCAAACTGACACCGGTTCAGCTTCAGTTCAGGTAGCTCTTTTGACCAAGCAAATAGGCGAATTGACCACTCATTTGCGTAAACACCTCAAAGATAAGCACTCCCGCCGAGGCCTTCTTCAGATGGTTGCCGACCGCAGAAGCCACCTCAAGTACCTCGAAAAGTCCGACAAAAAGGAATACAACAAAGTCATCAAAGGTTTGGGGCTGAAGAAGTAGTTCTCATTAGGAGGCACTTAATCTGGGTTTTATTTTTTGACTTCTCTGTGACGGGGGTATAATTGATGCTTAGAAAAGTAGTTTTCATAAGCAAAAAATATGAACGAAACAGTTAGAGGTACTGCGGATATACGTGCTTCTCGCTTGTCAGTTAAAGTGGCAGAGGCTCTACATGCACGAGCCGCTCTTCGAAGACTCAGACAAGGTGAAACCACTGGGAGAGCCGATCATAGACGTACAGGAGATTGGGGAGAACCACCTAAATTGCGTTGATAATTATAACAACGCAGGGCCGTAGGAGTCGCTTGAAATTTTTTACTCCGAGCGGTGTACTACTTCGGGCGTGACTTCATTCGTTCTTCTTGTAACTTGGTCTACCTTTAGACCGTCTACATTCAAGCAGGTCGATATTTTTAAACTAATTCCTTTTCATTTTTTAATAATATTCCCTGTACACTATTCACTAAACGCTAATCACTAATTTTATGGCCGCAATCAAACACAAAGCACAGAGAGTCGGTGTCTTTATAGACACCCAAAACCTTTATCACAGTGCAAAGAACCTTTATAAAGCACGGGTTAATTTTGCAAACGTTCTCAAAGAATCGGTCGCAGGACGCATTCTTATTCGAGCAGTCGCATACGTTGTTACAACAGAATCAGGTGAAGAGAAAGCATTTTTTGATGCACTCACAAAAATCGGCATCGAAACAAAAACAAAAGACTTACAAATTTTCTACGGTGGTGCAAAAAAAGCAGACTGGGACGTTGGTATGGCAGTCGATGCTGTGAAGATGGCACCAAAACTAGACGCCGTCATTCTCGCAACAGGCGACGGAGACTTCGTACCACTCGTTGAATACTTAAAAAACAGTCACGGCACACAAGTAGAGGTTATTTCGTTTGGTAAATCGTCTTCAGCACGACTTATAGAGTCAGCAAACGATTTCATCGATATGTCGGAAGAACCTAAAAAATTCCTCATGCCTCACGGCCGCAACTTCCTTGATATGGCAGCGGAAGCAATTGGCACAGCTCCGAAGTCTGGCGAGTTCGATGACACTGATGACTCAGCCCCTACGGTAGTTGGGTCGGATACGGATGGGAGATAAACAAGAAGCTTTCAGCTTACAGGTGTCAGCTTTCAGCTTTTCTAAAAACGACGGCGCAAAAAACGTCTTTCACAAAAGGCGTTTTTTGCTATACTCAGCCTATTAAAAGCGAGGTTCTCAGATACAGAGGAGGGTTAGCCCGCCCTGAATTCTGCGAATCTCATAACGTTATACATTCATGCAAAAAAAAGAATTCTCGACCGAGATTGGCGGGAAAAAGCTGACTGCAACATTTACTGATCTTGCAGAACAAGCACATGGCAGTGTCATGGTTCGCTATGGCAACACGATAGTCTTTGCAACGGCCGTCATGAGCAAACGAGAGCGAAATGACATTGATTATTTTCCTCTCACCGTTGAGTACGAAGAAAAATTTTATGCAGCAGGCTCCATCTTGGGTTCACGCTACCTCCGCAGAGAAGGCAGACCTTCTGAAGATGCCATTCTTTCGGGTCGGGTTATCGACAGAACGGTTCGCCCTCTTTTCGATCACAATCTTCGACAAGAAGTGCAGGTGGTAACTACAGTGCTCTCGATCGACGAAGACGATCCTGATATTTTGGCAGTGAATGCGGCATCAATTGCACTCGCCGTTTCTCACATCCCATGGAACGGTCCAGTGTCAGCGGTACGTATCGGAAGAAAAAAAGGAGCAACGGAATTCGATGTGAACCCTACGTATGCAATGAGAAATGCGGATGACGCAGAGCTCGACTTGCTGGTCTGTGGTAAAGACGGGGTCGTTACGATGATTGAGGTCGGCTCAAAAGAAGTTTCTGAAGACGTGCTTGTTGCAGGGCTTTCTCGAGGAGTGGAAGAACTTGAAAAACTTCAAGCGTTTCAAAAGGAAATTATTGCAGCGATGGGTAAGCAGAAAAAAGTAGTACCGGAACGAGTAGTGAATACTCAAATTGCTGACCTGTTTAAAACGATAGAAGGGGAGTTTAGCCAGGCAGTGTTCTCGGGGGTTCCAGGAAAAGAAGCCTCTGCTGAGTTGAAAGATCGGTTTCTAAAAACCGTAGCAGAAACCTTGCCGGAGTTAGTCAAAACAGCTGACTCATATTTTGAAGATCAAGTTGCACAAATGATGCGTGATCGTGCCATCGACAAAAAAGAGCGTGTGGACGGAAGAGCGCTCGATGAGCTACGTCCACTCTTCGCAGAAGCAGGTGGTTTTTCTCCAATGCTCCACGGCTCAGGGATTTTCTATCGTGGTGGAACGCACGTGTTCTCAGCACTCACCTTGGGTGGACCCGATGATTCACAAATTATTGACTCCATCGAGGGTAAAGAAGTGAAGAAGCGTTTCATGCATCACTACAACTTTCCTCCATTCTCAGTCGGTGAGACGGGGCGCATGGGAGGCATGAACCGTCGCATGATTGGCCATGGTGCACTCGCAGAAAAAGCACTCTCGGCTGTGATTCCTCCAAAAGAAACTTTCCCGTACACCATTCGCCTCGTTTCAGAAGCGCTCGCATCAAATGGTTCCACTTCAATGGGTTCTGTGTGTGCATCAACGTTGGCACTTATGGATGGTGGCGTTCCACTTTCAGCTCCGGTTGCTGGCATTGCGATGGGCGTTATGTACGATGGCCCAACACGCTACGCAATAATGACTGATATTCAGGGGCCTGAAGATCACCACGGCGATATGGATTTCAAAGTAGCTGGTACAAAAAACGGAGTAACTGCAATCCAGCTCGACGTGAAAGTCGAAGGTGTACCTGTAGCGGTACTTGCTGAAGGTCTCGTTGCAGCAAAAAAAGCACGCCTCAGTATTCTTGAAACAATGGCAGGAGCTATTGCAGAGCCACGAGGCGACCTCTCACCTCGTGCCCCAAAAATTGTTTCGCTCACCATTCCTCCTGACATGATTGGTATGGTAATCGGACCACAAGGAAAAAATATTCGCAAAATTGAAGAAGAGACAGGAGTCGGTTCAATCGCAATAGATGATGACGGTACCGTATTCCTCACCGGAGTGGGGGATGCGCCAGAGAAAGCGGCACAGATAATTCGAGACATGACACGTGTATTCAAAGCGGGCGACGTAATTGAGGGGCCAGTAACACGATTGATGAATTTCGGAGCATTCGTCCGACTCAACGCCAAAGCAGAAGGATTAGTGCACATCTCTGAAGTAGCACCTTTCAAAATTGCCACAGTAGATGAGGCGTTTAAAGTGGGTGACGTGGTGAAAGTAGTAGTGAAAGAGGTTGACGACCAAGGACGGGTGAATCTTTCTATAAAAATGATTGACCCTGATTTCGCTACAAGGAAAGGCTTGAAGCCTGCCGAGGGGAATGGAGGAGGAGAAGCACCGAGAGGAGGTTACAATGATAGACGAAATGGAGACAGACGTGAACAAGGCGGAGGACACCGCTGGTAATAGAACCCCAGAGAAAGAGCCTCTTCTTGATGCCCCTACAAAGAGTGCGGACTCTCCAAATACAGACCACCCTGAACTGTTGCCAGTTATTGCACCAGTACTTCTTGATGGGCCTGAAAAAAATACTGAGAAACCAGCCCCGGTAGTTCCTAATAAAGTAGTACTGCCACTGGGAGCTTTGGAGTTGAAAAGAAAGTTTGGATTGGAAGAACCTCTCACAAAAGCGCAAAATTCTTTGCATATAGGAAACGCAATCACTGAGGCACAAAATATCGCCTCGACTCTACCGGGAAAAAAAGAACTGGCAAAGGACGCTCCTGAGCTTGTGCGTTCAATCCCACCCGCCGAAAGAAGCGAGCGTGAAATTGGCATTGGAGAACAGCCAATCAGGGAAAAAACTCCGCCACCAGAAATTGAATCTATCAAACACACTGAGGACGGGGGAGATGGGATCCCCCGAGTTCGCACCTATGCGAACGACATCAGTATGGAAATTCGAAAGAGAAATACTACACTCACCGCAATTGTAGGTGCTGAGCAACAACGCACGATGACTGAAGGACCATACGAAGACGAGGCAGCAATTGGCCGACGTAAAAATCGTGGACGCATGTTTTTGGTGGGAGCTCTTTTTTTGATAGTGATTGGCATTGGGAGTGTTGGTGTCGCATTTTTCTTACACACGTCTTCAGAAATAAATCCACCACGCCAATCGCTCATTCCAGCTAACCATGCACTCTCGGTAGAACATACTTCGGAAGAAGTGCTTTCTACCGAGCTCGCAAAAATAAAAGAGTCGGCCGTTATTAATCTCGGGGAAGTGGAAGAATTTGTAATAGCCAGCAATGGAAGTGAGTTGAATGCATCAGAAATTCTTACACTTCTTGGTTCACCGAACGAATTGTCGCGCAATGCAACGGGCATTATGGTCGGCATACATGCGTTTGATCACAATCAACCATTTCTCTTAGTTACTGTTTCAGCGTATGACCGCGCCTTTGAAGCGATGCTCTCTTGGGAAACAAGAATGAACGAGGGCTTGGGGGATTTCTTCCGACCTTCCTCGCTTGCACCCGCAAGCATCACTTCCACTCCGCCAGCCCTCACATTTACTGATCGCACTATTCAAAATATCGACATCCGTGAAAGCCAAGTCTCGTGGCACATTATGTACACCTTCCTTCGACCTGACCTTATTCTCATAACCACAAACGAAAGTACACTCCGTGAAATAATCACCCGGCTTTCATTGCAAAAAACGAGTAATTAGCCACTCGCCACTAGGGTGTAGGGAACTCAGACTGACCAAATCCTCCCTATTGGCTAATCTCTAGTGGCTAATGGCTAGCCATGTTAGGATACCCGCATGCTCACACAAAACGACACTGTAAAGTTTAAAAAATTGCTCGAAGAAGAGAAGGTGCTCCTAGAAACAGAGCTTTCAGAGCTTGGGAGCAGAAATCCTTCAAACCCTTCAGACTGGATGCCTGTTAAACCTGCGGGAGACGAATTTGGTGCTGACCGAAATGACAACGCCGACATCATTGAAGACATGCAAGACAACAATGCAGCTCTCAATGAACTCGAAGGCAGATTGAACCAAGTCGTGAACGCACTGTTGAAAATAACAGAGGGCACGTACGGTACGTGTGAAATTTCAGGAGAGGCAATTGAAATGGATCGCCTTGAAGCAAATCCTGCAGCACCCACCTGCAAGAAGCACATGCGAGAAACGGTTGGATAAACTCCTTCGAATTTTTGGAGCACTCATTTAAATTAAGAACCTCGTAGCAGAGCTCCGAGGAAAATTCAGATTCTAGTGAGCTATATTCACTACACAAGACTATACGATTGATCGTATAGTCTTGTGGTATGGTATGCGTGTCTATGGCACATACTTCAAAAAAGAAACTCGCTCCTAACACTGCGGAAACGATTGGTGATTACTTTCTTATGTCGGTAGTGCACGCACGAACCAAACGCGATGCATATGCCCTCATAAAGGAACTCTTAGGAAAAGAGGAGCGTATCGTGCTAGCAAAACGACTGGCAATCATAGTGATGCTCGTTCGTTCATATAGTGCACCACAAATAGAGGAACTTCTGAAGGTAAGCCCGGATACCGTTGGCCGGATTGTGCGAGATATGAAGAAGGGTCGTTATGCACATGTCATTCGGTACGCAAAGAACAACTCAAAAAAATTCGAAGGTGAGTCATTTCTAGATCTTTTAGAAAAACTGCTTGAAGCCGGCGTGCTCCCACTAGGACGTGGCAGATGGGATGCATTCAAGCGTGGGGCTCGCCAAAGTGAATACTATGACTCCTGACTATACGATTGATCGTATAGTCAGATCATGAGGGAAGGTTTGGAATATTAGACTGGAAAATTGATAATTGAAATTTGATCATTCTCTGAGCTGATATACTGCTCGCAGTTATGTTTGCACGCACCTTTAGCGTTCAGCCAGGATTTCCACATTCCACGATAGTAACTATTGAAGCTGACGTCACCGAAAGGACGCTGTATGCATTTTCAGTTGTCGGACTTGCAGATAAAGCAGTGGAAGAAGCGAGAGATCGCCTTTCAGCCGCAATAAAACACTCTGGCTTCAAGTCGCCAAAGACGTTCAATCATAAAATAGTTATTTCACTCGCCCCCGCCGGACTGAAAAAGGAGGGGGCGGTTTTTGATTTACCAATGGCATTGTCGTATCTGTTGTCTGCAGAAGAAATTAAATTTGATCCCGAAAAAATAGCTTTCTTGGGAGAATTGGCGCTCGACGGAACACTCAGAGAGGTACGAGGAATACTGCCAGCAACACTCACCGCAAAAGCAAAAGGATTTACTACGATATTCGTCCCTGAAAAAAACGCCCTTGAAGCAGGGCTCGTCGCTGGCATTAAGGTATTCGGAGCACACTCACTCAAAGAAGTAATTGAACACATAACGGGGAGAAAAGCACTCGCTGAAACTCCACACCACGGAGGGAAAACGGAAGAAAGTATGCTCCCGTCGGTAGACATTGCAGATATAAAAGGCCAAGAAACTGCAAAACGTGGGCTTGAAATTGCGGCTGCAGGACGCCATAACATTGCGTTTGTTGGCCCTCCCGGCACAGGAAAGACCATGCTTGCACACGCACTTTCAGGAATCCTCCCGCCGTTATCTTTTGAAGAAGCCGTGGAAGTAACCGCAATTCACTCAGTTGCAGGAACACTCAAAGAAACACTCATTACCTATGCACCTGTGCGTGCACCACATCACACATCTTCCTATGTCGCACTCGTTGGTGGAGGTAACTCACTCAGGCCAGGGGAGATAACACTTGCACATCGTGGTGTACTTTTCCTTGATGAATTTCCTGAATTTGATAGACGAGCTCTTGAAGCGCTACGAGAACCTTTGGAGAATCGAGCCATCACCATCTCCAGAGCCGTGGGTTCAACCACGTTCCCCGCTAACATTATGCTCGTCGCTGCGATGAACCCACCTGGAAATAACGCTGACCCCCGAGAAGCGTCTCGTTTTTATAAAAAACTTTCTGGTGCCATCGTTGATAGGGTTGACGTATGGATAGACGCTCCGCACGTTCCGCACGAAAAACTGAATAGCAAAAACGAATCTGAAAAATCTCACACGGTGCGGGCTCGTGTGATGAAAGCGAGAGAAAAACAAATTGAACGTTCAAAAAATCTTAAGCTGAACATCACCACAAACAGCGAACTTCCCTCAAAAGTTCTCGACGAGCAGGTGGATATTTCTGATGACGCACGAAATACCTTAACTGGTGCTGCAAAAACATTAAAACTCTCACCACGCTCGTACCATCGTGTGCTTCGGCTTGCACGAACTATCGCAGATCTTTCGGATGAGGAAGTGGTTGGCTCATCTCACGTACTTGAAGCCTTGCAGTACCGGCCACGTCTGCCCCGACAGTAAGCCAAGAGTAACGAGTTACAATAGCGTAATGGCATCTTGGAAAGGAAAGGGAACGGCTCTTGAAGAAACACGCAAGGCAATGCGTGATGGAGGTGGCGACCTTCAAGACAGCGAAGAAAAACTACTCGAGGACGATCCTATAGAAATGCCAAAATTCCCTTTTAACCTCTTCGGGTTATCTGCATTGAAAGATGCTTTAGATATTGGCCTAACTTTAACCGGTGTCGGCATTGTATTAACTTTTGTTACAGGAGTGGTCTTATGGGTAGTTCTATTTTTCTGGTGTATCGCCGACGACATACGGCATGGCGATTGGTGGAAAAAAATGCTGATAAAAAGCATTTGGAAAAAGTGGATATGGAAAAGATTGAGCACAACTGTTGTGGCAGAGTTCATACCCGGCCTCAACGTGCTTCCCCTCGAAACTATATTCGTTCTCGTGGCATACCGCAAAAAAAGAAGCATCGTAAAAATGCTGAACGATGCCCGTGAAGAACTCCAAGATACTCAAACGGCAGAAGGCCCTATGCCTGCCGGCTACAACGGAGGAATGAGCTCTTATGGAGGAACTCCAAACCAAAATTATGATCCTTCAAACATGGCAGGTGCAAACGACAACAGCCCACAAAATGCCTCGAGGGACTCCCGTAGAGAAAATACTCCACTTGAAAGTAGAAATGTAGACGGAATTGCAAGGCCACCACAAACGACAGGTACCACCCTCGTCAATCAATCTTCCGAGAGGACTACTAGCTCCAGCGATTTGGTGAATAGAGGGAACACCGGTGACCCTCAAAGTGCAGCGTTTGTAAGTAATGCGTCAAATAGGCAACCAGTCGCTAGCAATTTAATGAATACTAGTGGCTCTAGTAGACCTGAAAGTTCCACACTCGTAAATACACAACCAGTATTCAGACAAGAGCCTGTGGATGACCCAGAAGAAGTAGAAATTTCTGAAACCGAAAACACTCTTCCTGCAAATGAAGACGGGGAAGAATTTTTTGATGAGGCTCAAACCCAGCGAGTTGCTTAAACGCTAACGTAAATTTTTAAAAAGGATTCGTGGCACCACGAATTTCGAAGTGAAGATGTGCACCTGTTGAACGCCCTGTGTTTCCTGAGAGAGCGATGACTTGTCCTTGTACCACTGACGAGCCCGCAGACACCAGTGTTTCCGAAAGATGCCCGTACACTGTTTGCGTACCGTTTGAACACTGAATGACTATGTAGTCGCCATAACCACCGTTCCAGCCAGAGTTTCTGCTTACCATGACACTACCAGGACATGAAGCTAATATCTGCGTACCGACAGGAGTGCTGATGTCCACACCGTTATATCCGTGAAGTCCCTGCGACTTCCTACCACCGATGAGAGGTCGCAAGTAATACCCTTCCACAACTGGACCTCCGGCACTTTTTACGAGTTTTGTATTACCCTTCGAGGAAGAACCAGAAGACACACTAGGAGCAGATGCCTCAACCCCGTCAGGTATCACAATGGTGTCTCCGACTGCAAGCGATGCCCCAGAAGAAAGATTATTGAAATCCAGCACATCTTTCATGTCTCCCTTGTACTTCTTAACAATTCCAGCGAGTGTCTCTCCTTTCAAAACGGTGTGCTCGACTCCTGTAACTGGAAGAATGACTAGAGTATCGCCAGGGTGCACTGATTTTGCACTCGTCAAATTGTTAGCCCAAAGGATGGTATTTACAGAAACATCAAACATTCCTGCGATTTCGGAGAGTGAATCTCCCTGCCGGACTACATATATTGAAATCTGGCTCGAAACTGGTTTCTGCTCCTCGATGTCTGCGAGTGTCCCTTCGGGGCCAGCCTCCGACACAAGAGCCACACCACCCACAATACTAATATCCCCACCGCCTTTTGCTGGGTTTGGGTCAACGTTTACCGCAGCCTTAAGGGCGGGAGTCTTTGAAGCAGAGAAATACGGGGCAGGATCTCCCGAAAGAGAGATAAGAGGAGAAAAGAAGTTAGACAAGGAAGAAAAAGAGAAGGCTTGTGCTTCATTAAAAATTCCGACACATGAAAAGAAGATGAGGACGGCAATGAAAACCGAACGGTACTTCCTTTGTGTAGCTCGAAGACCTGAATGAGAGAGGTCACGGGCGTTATTATTTTCTTTTTCTATATGTATTCCCCACTCTAGGGATAGCCGAACGGGAGTCTCCAAGAAGAATGGCTGATACGAGCCAATGCGAGAGACGAGGATGGGCGGTACCTTACGTTCACTATATCCTCACCAACTTTGGAGTCAACCATGAAAAACTCATTAGGGGGATAATATGCTGGACAAAGGGTGTTTTTAGTAATAAAAATTCATAAAACCTTTTATTTAAGCCATATTTTAGAAAAACACCTCTTTAAATGACGGGGAAAATGGTTTTTAGGTACTTTTTCCTGTATATATAAAAATATGCCTCTACAGAGCCATTTTATAAGAATATAAACACTTAGGGACAATGCACTGCTATAGTCATGGGGATGGATCACCTCAAGCACCTCAACGAAGCCCAGAAAAAGGCAGTTACTCATCTAGAAGGCCCCCTCCTTATATTGGCAGGTGCTGGGGCAGGTAAAACCCGAGTTATAGTCCACCGTATTGCGGAAATTATTCGGCACGGTGTGCCCCCTGAGAGGATACTTGCAGTTACCTTCACCAATAAAGCGGCCCGGGAGATGAAAGAGCGAGTTGAGCACCTGATAAAGACTGACCTTACCCTTTCTCCATACGACAAGCCTCGCCACGCTCCATTCATCGGTACATTTCATCGACTTTCTCTAGAAATAATCAAAGCTTTTCATGGGGCAGTAGGACTGCCAGCACGGTTTACCATTTACGACCGCTCAGACTCAATGCGTGCCATGCGAGAGGCAATTACTCTAGCTGGTTTTGACCCGAAACAACTAGAACCACGCCGGGTGATTTCTGTCATTGGAAGAAAGAAGGGGGACGCCATAGGCCAAAAGGAATTTCAAAATGAACATGCTTCCTCGTATATAGATGAAGCGATAGCTGAAGTGTGGGGGCGATACGAAGCACTATTAAAAAAAGAGAAGGCACTCGATTTTGACGACATACTTCTTACCGCACACTGGCTCCTTGAAAACCATGCACCTGCTCGGGAACATTTCCAAAACGCATGGGACTACGTACACGTTGACGAATATCAGGATACCAATCGGGTTCAATATGAGATTGTAAAAATCCTTGCCGAGCGTCATGGCAACATTGCTGCCGTTGGTGACGTGGATCAAAATATCTACTCGTGGAGAGGAGCTTCCATCGAACACATTATGAATTTTGAAACTGCATTCCCAAACGCCGAGATAATCTTGCTCACAGAAAATTATCGCTCCACCAAAACTATTTTGACCGCTGCAAACGATGCAATTGCAAAAAATGTTAACCGCCGTGAAAAAGAATTGCACACAAAAAACGAAGATGGAGAAAAAATAAAAATAGGTGCGTTCAGTGACGAAGTTCAGGAAGCACGCTTCGTGGCTAACGAATCAAAAGGACTGATTGAAAGAGGAGAAAAACCTGACAACATTGCAGTCTTGTATCGAGCAAACTTCCAATCGAGAGTACTCGAAGAAGCGTATTTGAAAGCTGGAGTTGTCTATCAGGTTCTCGGAACTCGATTTTTTGAGCGAAAAGAAATCAAAGACACGCTTTCCTATATTCGTGCCGCACTCAACCCCGATTCAGCAGGGGACATGATGCGAGCTATCGCCACACCGTCTCGCGGTATCGGGAAAGTTAGTCTTGCAAAAATAATCAATCACACCGAGCATACGCTCCCAGCAAAAACTCAAGAAAAAATATATCTGTTTCGCCAAACATTAGAGCGAATAGAAAAAGCTATCAACGACAAAAAAACTTCTGACGCTGTTTTATATGCCATTAAAGAGAGCGGGATGTGGCATATGTACGAGCACGGCGATGCAGAAGATAAAGAACGTTTGGAAAACCTGAAAGAATTGATTACCGTCGCCACAAAATATGACGAGCTTGTGGGAGGGGCTGGCATTGAACGACTTATAGAAGAAGCGGTACTCCAGTCAGATCAAGATGAACTGAAAGAAGAAAAGTCGGGGGTAAAACTTATGACCATACACGCCGCAAAAGGTCTTGAATTTGATACGGTCTTTATTACAGGCCTTGAAGAGGGACTTTTCCCACATGAGCGAGACGGCTCTGACGACGTCGACACTGAGGAAGAGCGACGACTTTTCTACGTTGCACTCACTCGAGCCAGAAAGCTTGTGTACGCAACATACGCACAAACACGTCGAATATTTGGCACACGTTCAGAGAACACTCCTTCAGTATTTATGAGCGAACTCGACCCCGATCTTAAAATGATGATAACCTTTCCTTTTTGGAGTGATGAAATCCCCTCGATCACATAAAAAACGCCCAGGAGCAAAGCTCGGGCAACATTTGCTTACCAATGTTGGAATCGCAAAAGCGGTAGCTCTTGCTGCAACTATTCAAAAAGGAGACCGAGTACTGGAGATAGGGCCGGGCAAAGGAATGCTCACAAAAGAAATTTTGGCACTTGGGGCAGAGGTGAGTGCAGTTGAAAAAGATCCGGGAATGATTGAAGTGCTTCGTGAAAGATTCGCACTTGAGATTAAAGAGTTACGATTTACGATTTACGAAGGGGATGCGAGGGAACTCACGCCCGACACACTTTTTCCTAAAGGCGAATACAAGATTGCTGCTAACATTCCGTACTACATCACGGGAGAGCTCGTGCGAAGTGCACTCTCTGCAAAAAATAAACCGGTCGCATTAGCGTTCCTCGTTCAAAAAGAAGTTGCCGAAAGAATCGCAAGAAACAAAAAAGAAAGTATTCTTTCGCTGTCAGTAAAAGTGTACGGTACTCCCAAATATGTGAAGACCGTTTCGAGAGGGAGCTTTAATCCACCACCGTCTGTGGATTCGGCAATTCTTGCAATCACTGAAATTTCAGGGAAAAATTTTAAAACTATTTCTGAGGAACGTTTTTTTTCAATCCTGAAAGCAGGCTTTGCACAAAAGAGAAAAACGCTGTTGGGGAATTTGAAAAAAGCATTTCCTGCGGTACCTATTGAACTAGCGTGGGAGAGATTTCAACTTACAAAGAACACCCGTGCAGAAGATGTGCCCTTGGATATGTGGCTCAAAATCACCGAGGCACTGTCGAGTAATAAATAAAGAGAGAAATTATATTGGCAAAAGGCTTGTGCCGTGAGTCATTATTAACATGACCGGAGTTGGTACAGTACCTACCACGCACACCCCAGGCACCGCTTGTCCCAAAACCCATTGACCGGGAATAACTGGAGGTCCGTACAAATAACTTTTTGTAACTACAGGAACGTACATGTAACTACCTGGGCTCGGTGGCCCAAGAACTACCATATATGCCCCCGGCGGGGTGGTGCAAGGAACAGGAGGACTCAGCACTATCCCGCCAAACGGTATCAAAGTAATTCCCGATCCTCCCGCCACAGCATTTGTGGCAGCGACGCCACTGGCGGAGGACGTGAGCACACTATGGGCACCAACATTCGCCATGCCATTGGAGAGTAAACTTCCAGCTCCATTAGAAAACAGAGAGGAAAGTGGGTTTTTGAGCGTGTTGAATAGTGATGAAAGGTTACTTGATGAAAACGAACTGCCAGAACCCGAGGACGACCCTTGAGATGGTGGGGTAGCTGTATTGCTAGATCGCTTGGCAGAGTAGTAAAGAGCAGGTTGTTTTAAGAAAGTCTTTGACTCACCCGCCTCTACCACAGTGCATTCAACAAAAGAGGGGAGCAATACACCCCCAACCTCTTGTCCAAGAGTTGGCATTTTCCCTAAAAAAGGTAATTTTGGGACATTGGTACGGTGTACAAACTGAAAACCAGAGGGAGAAACCATTATGAGAGAGCCAGAAATGTTGGTGCACGGAAGAATTTGAAGTACCGTGCCTCCGAAAGAGCCTTGTTTCACTGGTGCTTGACTGATTGCCAGTGCAGAAACGGGTATCACTATAAGTGCGAGCAAAAAAAGAACGGCGGTGAAACTGCGGTGAGTTTTTAGATTCGTGCGGAGTGAAATCATACGTACACTATATCCCGTCCTAATCCCCACGCACACGTATAAAGGACAAGCGTCCTTTATACGTGGGGTTATACTTGAGGGTAGAATGGAAACCCGAAAAAAATGGGGTGGGTCTTTTTTGGCAGTGATATTTGCGCTACTTATGATAGGCGGTGCTTCTTTCTATTACTTTCAAAACCAACCTGCAAAAGACGCCTCACGCCTCGGAGAAGGAAATTTGGGGGATTGGCAAAAAGTGTCGAGCACTGCCTTAAACGCTTCTTCTAATCTCAATACATCCGAGTCGCTTTCTACGGATTTGTATAACAACTACCTTGACCTCGCTCAAAGTGGCACATTTACGGCCCTTGAAAGAGACGCAATGCTGGCAGACTTGGCAAAGCGACACATCACCACTCCTGCGATAGTCCCAATCATCAACCTCGCTGACTTGAATGCAAGCAACACAGCGTCTTTAGATGTCTACGTCAAACTATTTGCCGTCATTATGAGTCAGGCTTCTTTGGTAAAAAAATATGAAGTTGCCGTATTCACAGAAAGCGTCACGGCGGGCAACATACACGGAACACCTGCACTGCAAGAGACGGCAGAACTCTATAAGAGAATTGCCGCATCACTCCTTGTAATGGAGGTTCCCGTAAAACTTGCACCACAACATCTCGAAGCAGTAAAAAGCGTTGGGGCCCTAGCAAAAGCCGTTGAGAACATGGCAAATTGGAAAGGCGATCCAATACAAGCACTCACCGATGTGGACACATTTAACAAAGCACAAGTGTACGTGACCAACAGCATGGATACTCTTGCGGTCGCAATCGTAACGCTCCAAAAGAAAACATGAAAAAAATTTTAGCCATGATTCTGGTAATTGCTCTTGTGCCAATGTCTGCGGTCGCAGAGGAAGTGATACAAGCAGAAACTGTTCAAAATAATGTTGATCTCCTCCCAGGTGCACCAACGGATGTAGAGCTTGATACTTCATCTCATTCTGCACTTGCAAATTGTAATTCGAAATCATCGGGTTCCCTTGGAGGAATAAGCTCTGCCTTTAAAGACCTAGTGAAAGACGCTAACTGGAGCTCTGCACTCAGTAGCCTTCGAAGCGGAAATACCGGCGGGGTAATTAGTGCAATTACCGGAGGTAGTCAAACCGGTCAAATCATTTCTAGTCTACTTGGTGGTAGTGGTGGAAGCATAAGCTCATCTTTGGGAAATATTGCTGGAAATCTGTTAAGCGGCAACGGGCTTGGCAATATTGGTAGTTCTGTCACTAGTCTTATTAGTGGTGGAGGATTAAGTGCTCTTACAAGTGGACCTTTAGGGCTTGTAAGCGGGTTTTTAGGGGGTGTTCCGGTAAACGACAGTCAAGTGAGAAGCACCACGCAAAAAATTCAAGGAAACACCCAAAAGATACAAGCCGATCAAGACACTCAACTTGAAGTAACGTGCGTTCAAAACGTATTGGTGAGTAAAGTAAGCCAGCAATTCGCAGCTGAAAATAGTAAGAATGTCTTAAACCAATTAAACACTGGAAACGGTGGCACACCAGGGTATTCTCAAAACCCCGGAGATGATATTGCTTCTTTGACAAACACAGTATTTACAAACCTGATAAATGAACTGCCTGAAAGTGGAGTCAACAACCCACACAAAGTGCAACAATACCTCGATGAAATAAATAAAGCTGAAAATAAAAATGCACTGAAATGCCCAATCGAAAATGTAGACCTAAAACATTTCACTACGTTTGAAAACTTTGCAGATATTATGGCATACAATCCGCAGTGCACAGATCTCGGTGCGTATTCTGCTGCAAACTCGCTGCTGTACACACGCACAGCAAATAGGTTAGCAGTACAAGAAGAAATAACAAAAACATCAGACATCTACCCTGCCATTACGTGCAACGATGAAGGCGGGGAAGGAAAGCCTTTGAACCAGTGTGAACATTTCATAATCAAAAGTCCAAGCTCAATTAACAACAGCGTAGTACAAAGAGCAGTGAATGCTGGGTACGACCAGCAGGCACGTGCAACGCAAATTGGCCAGTTGGTTGATCCTCTGTTTGCACAAATCGGCCAGCAGGTTCTCACGAGCCTAACAGGCTTGGTGGGGCTCTCAGAAAAAAGCTCTACAGGAAAAGGCTCATATCTCGACACCGTTGCAGGCACGAGTCAGAATTCTGCAATCACACCAGCGAAAACGAGCCTTCGAAACAGCGTAAACAATGCACTCGAAGTTGAGTACGCATATCAAGTGACCCTTGCCGACATGCTGTGGAACTTGGAAAACACGAAAGACACATATAGCGAAGTGCAGGCTTGCTACAAAACGCTCGTCACCAGAGGAGGGACAACAAGTATTGATCTTTCTGGTGCAACACTAAAGATGAACCAGGCATCATCAACAATTCTCACTGTTATAGAGCCCCAGATACAGATAGAATCGAATGCACTTGATGACTCAGAAGGGACAGTCGCATCACTTGAAGCTCTGCAAGAGCAAGTTGCAGGTGCAACGACTGCCACTGAAATTAATGCACTTTCGGATGCGTTTAATGGCCTTCGCTCGTACAGCACTCTCCACACTGAAAATGACTTGGCACAGCTTACCAACGACCGCGACGCATCAAAAACACTCTTGGATGGTATGACTGAGGATGCAAACACAGAGCTGAATCAATGCAAGAACTATTAGGCATGAAAAAACTCCTAATACTTTTTGGAGTTCTCGTTTTCCTTACTGCAGGAGCCCTGCCTCTCAGTGCTCTTTCGGCAACAGTTGTACCTCCTCCTGCAACTACTGCACCTGCCTCAGCAACGACTCCAGCTCCTGCAACACCTTCTGCGGCTGCCACCACAGCGGAACCCACATCTTCGGACGATTCTCCTAGTGGAGTGGAGAAGTTTGCTTCTGGAGCAAAAATGGTTATCGCAAACACGCTTCTGCAACCTTTTGACAATCTTCTAAAAGGACTAGTTCAACTTACCGAAATCATACTCATAGTAATGAGTATCGTCCTGGCTTTTGTGGGTTCACTTATGAACTTCGTTGTAAATACCACAGTCGTACAGATGGGGCGTTTCGTCACTTCTTCAGACGCTGTGGGGGTACGCATTGCGTGGGGGATAATGCGCGACCTCGCAAACATCGGCATCATTGGCGGACTCATCGCTACCGCCATCGGGACGATCCTCCATCTGCCTAATATAAACGTACAAAAGTGGCTTGTGCGCCTCATCATTGGAGCACTCCTCATCAATTTCAGCTACTTCTTTGCCGGAGCCATCATTGATTCATCAAATTTTGTTGCAACGAAAATATATGAAAGTGTCATCACCACGGAATCATGTGTAGATAAAACATTCTTCAAGTGCAACATCGCCAGCAGATTTATGCAGATTGCAGATTATCAAAAGCTCCGCTCTCCCGAGCAGGGCATATTCAATACCACCGGTCTCACTGTTTTAAGCACTCTCGACCATCTCGTCTTTAATATTTTCCTCATAGGTTTTGAAAGTACAACCATTTTCCTCTTTTTATCAGTCATAGGCCTGCTCGTGGGACGCTTCGTTGCACTGGTGTTTTTGATAATCACCTCGCCCGTTGGCATAGCGGCAATGGCGATACCTCGTGTCAACAAATACGCAAAGGAGTGGTGGGAAGATATTTTCAGTCAGTCATTTTTTGCCCCGGTATATTTTCTTCTTGTAGGTATTTCACTCACCATTCTAGAAGGCTCTAAGGGGGCACTCTTTAGCGTGAATGCAGTTGGGCTCGAGGCGCTTCTTGGCACCATGCTGACATTCATAGTGGCGACTGTTTTTATGCAACAGTCGCTTACAATGGCGAAAGGCTTAAGTGAACAAGCAAAAAGGCTCGGCGATGTATACAAGGCTGCGGGTAAATGGACCAACTGGATGCCAAACGGTTACATTGGCCTTACCAGTTGGATTGGAGCTGTTGCAGCACGAAATACTGTGGGGAGAGTGGCTGAAAGAGCTACATATAAATTTGACGAATACATAGCAAAAGAGACACGCCTTGGAAAATTTCTTATGAGAACAGGTGCTGATCGAGTTATAAAAGCTCAGGTTTTGGATAAACTTGCAGACAAAAAGTTCGGCGCCTACACCGACGCAGACGGCAAAAAACACGAAGGATTCAAAGGTTATGAAACTGTAAAAAAAGAAAGAGAAGCTCGTGAAATCGCCATAGACGAAATTAAAAAGGACGAGGAGAGAAAAAAAGAACTCGCAGATAAACGTCCAGCTCTAGAAAAAGCACAAAGAAACTTCCAGAGAGAATTCAATGACGGCTTCAAACCAAAAACACTTAAGAAAGGGGAGATAGACCCAACGACCGGACAAAAACTCTCTAAAGACAGAGTGGAGACACAAGACGAATTTTGGAATAGGCAAGCACTGCGTGATCACAAAATAAGGAAAGAGAACGGGGAAATGGAGACCGACGAGGAGGTGTTGGCACGTACTGGCCTTCAGAAAGTGAAAGACAAAAATGGCAAGATGCGGTGGGAAAACCTGCAAGAATTGCGAGCTCGAGGTGGTCTTGATAAAGCAAAAATAATGGTGAAAGACAAAGATACCGGTCTCGATAGATTGGAAAACGACGACGAAATTACACTTCGCATCAAACAAGGGGTCGGCAAAAAGAAAAAAGGCGTTAACGGTGCCGCAGCCGATGAAAGCAACGGGGACTGGGGCTACTACGAACGTTTGGATAACCATTTCAAATCACGTGAATTGCGAGGCGAAGCCCAAAGTATTGTTGACGTGTTTTCTCCGGAATTCTTGAAACGTGAATACCGCAAGGACCCTAAATCACTTCTTCAGTATTCAACGCTACTTTCAACCCCGCAATTTAAAGCACTCCAAGATGATCATTCCATAAGACATGACATCAAAGATGCAATGTGGGGACTCCGCACAGGTGAGTTTGTAGGCATGATTAAGGATATAAATAAAGATGTAGAGGATGGCAAGCTTATCCGCGGTAGCGAGGAGTATGGTAGGCGCATATTGGTTCCGTACAACTATCAGTCAAAATACCTCCCAAATGACGAGCTGAAGGCACTCATCAAAGCTGACCACATTGGTACTGGACACGATGCACTGACCGGTGCACAACTGCGTGCCATGCCGGAGTTATGGCTTGGCACCAGCAGTACCGCAGCAATTGAAATCAAACGGGACAAACTTCTTTCTTCCACTGAACAACGAAAAGCAGGCAGTATGAAACGCTCACCGATGACCGACATGCGTGACGAATACAGCTTGGCCTTGCTAGCACTTGGACTTGGAAAAAACAAGAATATGGTCCCAGAGGTAGGCGGCACCGTAGAATATGACGGTGTCGAGAGAGGTTATAAACGTCGAACAAGTCTCATGGCAGATAGACAAAAGACAATCGATCTCTATGAGGGTGCCGAGAGGGCCTACGGTGACGGTGAATTGTCTGGGGTCACTGTAAGCACTTATAAGATAGCAAAGCGAGATCGAGATTTTGCTGAAGCTACATTAAATAAAAATTTAACACTAACATCACCGGACGGCAAAAAAACAGAACTCAGCAGTATCAAAAACGAAGCTCAAAGGATGCGAGCAATTCGTGACGCAAGAAAAGAGTATGACAAAAAAATTGCCGCGGCCCTTGTAGGAAAGAAAACGCCACAGGAAAAAGCAGAGGCAATTAGAGGAGTGGTTGGTTCAGATCCTTTGAATATCATTTTCGACAGGATGAAAATGATTGAAGGTGGGTATGACCCCAACGATCCAACGGGTATCCCAGGATGGCATGATGGGAAAAATGACTTCGAAATGGGTCTCTTAGGTAAAAGAGAGGCGCACACTATCTCGACCGTATTCGGTGTAAAAGATGCGGACAGATTGACAGCACTCTTTTCAGGACAGGATAAAGCCGAGAAAACGGCAGTATGGGAAAATATGCTTATGCACGGCGACGACACCTTCATTGCAAATGCCCTAACAAACCCCGACATCAAAAAACAATTCGGTTGGCCAAACGAAGAGCGATTGGCAGAAATCAACAAAATCCGTAGAAACTGGTATGGGAAAAATAATCTACCTTCTGACCCATTCACGACTGAATTTGTACCTGGACAAGCTTCTATGAATGATAACCGTGATGATGGGGACGACGAAGATGATGATCCAGACGACGGAAATGATGGGGGCGATAACGGGAATAACCCGGGAGGTAGTAGTCCGGACGGGGGTGGGCAGACAATAGAACCCCCAACAATAACCAGAAGCGAGCCAATCTACGAACCACAAATCATCCCAAATAATAGTGATGTAAACGTATCAGGACCTGATGAAGCCGATAGCGAGCCAGAGGATGCCGAGGAACCATCCGCAAATATGTCACTGTCGGGCTCACAAGCACGAATGCCAGGAGGCCAAAGTGACATTGATGCACCTCGTTTAGTTGGACAAACATACACAGGGACTGAACCTGTAGCAAGTAGTTTAGTAAACACCTCCACAGACACTCCTACTGCGGGTAACTTAGTAACACCAACGACATGGGAAGATCATTTTAGAAATATCGACCCCGCAGCACGCTTTACCCCGCAAGTATTGGAGAGTACCCGCAAATTCATGGAGGGTCGCACGGATGAACAGTGGGCTCAGGTGCCGTATGAATTTATTCCAAACGCAGTAGCTGCAGCACCAAGGGCGTCAGCACTTCGTGCAATCATAAGCAAGGCACAAAGCAGAGGTGATACTACAGGACTGCAGTATATTAGAAGAACACTGCAAGAATTCCGTAGGCGACCTGATGTTGCATTGAGTAGAGATGTGCAACAATTTGTAGATTCAGATGAATTCAATACACTACTGCCACCACCAACCACATAACCTATGAAACCCCACACCAACGAAGAAAAAGATGAAGCGAGAAAAAAACTACCTGAGTCGGTTTCTGATTTCCTAGGTACAGAAGCCTTAACAAATATCTATATTGGGATACAAAAAAAGTTCAACCTGGATTTACGGGAGCTTATGATAATAAGCGAAATTGGCAACGTCACGTTGATGGGATTGGAAGCAGAGTCGGCCCTTGAAACAAATCTGCACCAATGGATGCCGGAGCTGTCGAACGCAATAACGCATGAACTCGTTGCTGACATGAATGACCGCCTATTTAAGGAAGCAAAAAGACGCCTCAAAGAGGGTATCCTCGAACCTAAGAAAGTTGCGGAGGGAGTCTCCGAACCCGAACGAGAACTTACCGCAGAAGAAATAGCCGAAAATGCACGTAGAGAAAGAATAGAGTACCTGGCAGACGATGACCCGGAACTGTTGGCACTAGAAAAAGCCGAGCAAGAGGAGGCTCAAAAATTGCAAGAGGAGGCGGACAAGGAGCTTGCAGAAGCACTCCTTGAAGCTGAAAAAACTCCAGTACCAGAGCATGACAACTCAATAGAACTGAAACCAAGAGAGACTGACTCGAGCGCACCTCGTATCTCTCCAATACAGCCAAACATCGCCCTACAAAAACTCGGGCTAGAAACAACCCCTAAATCTGAACCAGCTCCTGCGGAGAGCGTTCAGCCTGCAAAAGAAACACCGGTCGCAGAAAAAGCACCAACGCCCCCACCGTCGCCAACATCAGCAAAACCAATATATAAAGGAGGAGTGGACCCGTATAGAGAACCAGTGGAATGAGGTAGGGGATAGTGTTTAGTGAACAGTGTACAGCTTTAAGACGCTGAATTAAGAAGCTAGAAAATATGAGTGACTCTGATAACGGTGGCCGTGTAGCTTCGCATGAGAATTTATTGGTGTGGCAGAAATCAATCAACCTTGTAGAAAAAATATATATTGCGACATCAAAATATCCGTCCGATGAAAAATTTGGACTTATCTCTCAGATGCGGAGGTCAGCGGTTTCTATTCCATCAAATATTGCTGAAGGGAAATCACGTAATACCACTAAAGACTTTATACAGTTTTTGCACATTGCACTTGGTTCACTTGCGGAGTTAGATACTCAAATTGTTATAGCCGAAAAACTCAAATTTTCCTCAAATAAAGAATGTGTCAATTTACGCCAACAAACCCTTGAACTTAAACTCATGCTTTCAAAACTTATCGCAGTATTGAAAACAAAAGCACATACGTAACTCCATTTTTCTCTCTGTTCACTGTACACTGTACTCTGTTCACTGTTCTATTCACTTCCATGCAATTCCAAGTACCACAATTCGTAGAAGTTGAAGATAAAATCTTCGGTCCCTTAACCGCAGTGCAATTCATCTATCTCATTGGAGGAGGTGGGTTCTTGTTTGCCATGTGGCTCATTGCTCCCCATTGGCTTGCCATCCTTATAGGCGGACCCGTAGCGGCACTAGGTGCTGGACTCGCATTCTATAAAATAAATGACCGACCACTCATCAATGCTCTTGAGGCAGGTTTTCAATACCTATTTCGCACTAAACTCTACATTTGGGAAAAGAAGCAATCAAAAACGGTACTGCCTGACGAAATCATACTGCCAGGAGAAATACGTGCTGAAGATCCTTCAAAATATGTGCCCTCAGCAACCTCGAACAAGATAAAAGATCTGGCGTGGAGTTTGGATATAAAGGAGAGTGTATATAGTGACAAGAAACAACAGTAGAGGGGGGGGGTGCTAGGGACTAGGTTCTAGGTGCTAGCTTTCAAATGCAAAAAACTAAAACTCAAATACGTTCTCATAAAGACCTGATTGTTTGGCAAAAGGGGGTAGATTTAGCAATGGTTATTTACAAATTTACTTCAAAGTTTCCATCGGAAGAAAAATTTGGACTTATTTCTCAAATGAGAAGAAGTGCTGTTTCTATTCCTTCCAATATAGCCGAAGGTAGATCACGTGGTACCAGAAAAGATTTTGCACAATTTTTACACATCGCATTAGGATCTACTTCAGAGCTAGAAACACAGTTGGAAATGGCTAAACGCTTAGAATACGGAGAAAAAATCGACTATAATGAATCGACGGCAATGCTCGAAGAAGTTTCAAGAATGCTTGTCGCTGTGATTGCTAGCCTTAAAGCTAGCACCTAGAAGCTAGAACCTTTCAAATACTATGGCAGGCGGAGACGAAAAAACAGCAAAAACAAAAGCGGCACAGGACTTCGTTCCGGTGAAAGAAGTGCGTGGGGGCGTGATGGTAATGAAAAGCGGAACGCTCGTGGGGGTGATGCTAGCGTCATCCGTGAACTTCGCACTTAAATCCGAAGACGAGCAGAATGCGATACTCTCGCAATTTCAGAGCTTCATGAATTCGCTCGATTTCAGCGTACAGTTTTTCATTCAATCTCGAAAACTGGACATCCGTCCTTATATCGCACTCCTTGAAGAGCGTCTCAAAGCACAAACAGAGGAGCTCATGAAAATACAGGTGCGTGAATATATAGAATTCATAAAAACATTCACTGAACGTGCCAACATCATGAGCAAGCACTTCTTTATAGTGATTCCGTATGCTCCTCCAATGCTTGATATTAAAAAGACTGTGCAAAACAAAATTTTCGGGAAAACTGATCTTTCTGCGAGGCAAGATAAAGGGGCCATAGGATTTGAAGAGCACCGCACTCAACTTGAGCAAAGAATGGGAACGGTGGAGCAAGGACTTGCCCGCACGGGAGTGCGAACAGTACCCCTTGGCACTGAAGAGGTGATTGAACTTTTGTATAAGGAATTTAATCCGGGCGAATTAGAAAAACCAATTGTTATGGAACAGCCAGCTGAAACTCAATAAATATGGGAATTTTCGACGCATTCACTGGGAAAGGAACAAAAAAGAAAGACGCACTGACGCCGTTTTTGCCAAAAGACATTTACGAAGCGGCGAAGTTAGACTTTGCTGACATTATTGCACCGTCAGCTCTCAAAATTACTCCTCGTGAGATGAACTTGGGCGACAAGCTGGTGCGTACCTTTTACGTGATTTCATATCCTCGCTTTTTGTCTGGCACATGGTTTGCACCAATCATTAACCGTGACAGGGTTTTGGATATTTCTATATTCATCCATCCAATCGACACTGCGGCAGTCCTTCGAAAACTACAGAAAAAGGTTGCCGAGGTTCAAAGCCAAAGAATGACACGCCAAGAGAAGGGGATGGTGCGTGACCCAATACTCGACACGGCCTCCCAAGACATTGAACAACTCCGTGATCAACTCCAGCAGGCACAAGAACGCATATTTGATGTTGGTCTTTATATATCGATTTATGGCACGAACCAAGATGAGCTCGACAAAACAGAGGCCGAAATGCGTTCGATTCTTGACGCAAAACTCGTATACATAAAACCAGCTCTCTTCCAGCAAGAGCAGGGATTTCGAAGCGTCATACCGATAGGGGATGACCAGCTCGCCGTTAACTCAAAAATGAACTCTGCTCCGCTTTCAAGCTTCTTCCCATTCATTTCATTCGACCTCACAAGCGACAAGGGAATTCTGTACGGCATTAACAGACACAACTCATCGTTAATCTTGTTCGACAGATTTTCCTTGGAAAACTATAACTCCGTCACCTTTGCGAAATCTGGCTCCGGAAAGTCATATGGTACGAAGCTTGAAATATTGCGGTCGCTCATGTTCGACACTGAAGTCATCGTCATAGACCCTGAAAGCGAATACGAGTACCTGGCAAACGCCGTTGGTGGAAGATTTTTCAATATTTCACTGTCTTCAGAAAACCGCATCAACCCTTTCGATTTGCCGGTGCCACGTGAAGATGAATCGCCGGCTGACATCTTGCGATCAAACATAATCAACTTAGTGGGATTGTTTCGGTTGATGCTTGGCGGTCTTACCCCTGAAGAAGATGCAATTATTGATCGGGCCATTACAGAAACGTACGCACTTAAAGACATCACTGGTGCCAACGACTTCACCAACATGGAGCCGCCGCTTTTGTCTGACTTCGAACTTGTGCTTGCAGGCATGGAAGGAAGCGAGTCCTTGGTGCAGAGAGTTACAAAATACACAAAAGGTACGTGGTCTGGCTTCATTAACCGACCAACAAACGTAGACATCAACAAAAAGTTCGTGGCGTTTTCAGTTCGAAACATGGAAGACGAGCTAAAAACGATTGCGATGTATATCATTACGCACTTTATTTGGAATGCGGTCAGGAAGGACCTGCGTAAACGTCTGCTCGTCATTGACGAGGCGTGGTGGATGATGAAATCTGAAGACACTGCTGCATTCCTCTATGGTATGGCGAAACGTGGAAGAAAATACTATCTGGGGCTCGCCACTATTACTCAAGACGTAGAAGACTTCTTGAAGTCTCCCTACGGTTTGCCGATGCTCACCAACTCTTCTATTCAGATTCTTCTCAAGCAGTCACCCACATCCATAGAGGCCGTGCAAAAAACCTTCAACTTAACCGAGGAGGAGAAATACCTGCTTCTAGAATCTGACGTCGGTGAAGGTATTTTCTTCGCAGGTCTTAAGCACGTAGCCATAAAAATCATCGCCTCCTACACAGAAGACCAGATAATTACCTCAGACCCATCCCAGTTGCTTTCGATAGCACGGGAGAAAAGAGAGGGAAACAGCTAGGGGATAGCGGCTAGCGTTTAGCGACTAGCTTCTGCAGTTAAAGCTAGACGCTAAATGATCCCTACGGATCCGATGAAACATCGCCTGTCCGCTAGAAGCCTCCCTGCTGATTTCCCCCCTGAAAGCTGAAAGCTGAAAGCTGAAAGCTTCCCCATCCCTTATAATGAACAGATGCTTCGGGCGACATTTGCGCTTTCTTTACTATTCCTGGCTCCAGTCTTCGCTTCGGCGGAAATTCTGCCAACGTTCAGCTCCGAGCTCGAAATAGGGGTGAACCCTGCACACCCACGACCAGGAAGCCAGGTTACATTGACGGTCTCTGATCCAGGCAGGGAAGTAGGTACCACCGCATACGTATGGAGTCTGAACGGTGAGGTTGTTGACCAAGGAATTGACCACACCTCAATTGCCATTATTCTCGATGGCTTGGGCACGACGGAAACCATTCGTGTTATTGCGGTCGAAAACAACTCCGCTCGAGCGGACGGCATAACCATTATTCGACCAGCGTCAGTCGATATCCTCTGGGAAGGGAACACATACACGCCAGCTCTTTACATCGGACGCCCACTCCCCAATGGTCACAGTTCCGTTACACTCATGGCTATACCGCATTTGGTAATAAACGGAGCTGAGGCCCCTTCAAACGCATTGGTATATTCATGGAAAGTAAATAACGTACCTTTGCAAAAGCAATCTGGGTACGGTAAATGGAGTGCGGTGGTCACAGCCCCCAGCTTCGGAGGCGCATTCACTGTCTCCGTTGTGGTGAGCACGCAAGACGGCTCCATTGCTGGCGAGCAGTCGCTCACGGTGCAGCCTCAAACGCCATCTCTGGTTATATACGAGGATGCGCCACTACTTGGCGTGCGATTTGATAAGGCACACACAGCATTGTTTCCACTAACTGGAGACGAAGTATCATTTGTTGCGTACCCTCTTTCCATAGAGAACACCGGTGACGTATCATACACATGGACTCTCGACACGGTGCCCTTTACTGTCGATCCAACAAAGCCACAGAGTGCAACATTTAGAAAAGTTGGAACTGGAAGTGGCGCACACACGGTGCGTGTATCTTTTGAAAACATAAAAAAATTCTTAGAACATGCAAACACATCATTCCAACTTACATTTTAATATGTCCCGCATACTCATAACCCTCGCATTTCTCTTCGCTTCACTCCTCGGAGGAATAACTCCTGCACTAGCGGCAGACAAAGCTCCGCAATTTCAGTTTCAACCAATCGTCTCAGTGCCACTCCCAACTGGAAGTGGTGCCGTTGATTCCAGCACCTCGCTCACCAGCTACCTGAATGCGGTGTTTGGGCTCACGATTGCCATTGCGGCAATCCTTGGGGTCATCATGATTACGTTCGACGGATTCAAATACATGGCATCAGATGTCGTCGGTAAAAAGCAGGCTGCGATGGAGGGCCTGCAGGGTGCGGCGATGGGTCTTATCCTGCTTCTCTTGGCATATGTAATTTTGCACGTGATTAACCCCAATATTCTTAACCTGGATGCACTTACCAAAGATTTAACGATGCTGGGCAGTTTTGAAAGTGACGCTCGAACGACAATTCCTGCAACGAGCGAAGCAGACTGCAAAAAGCAAGGTGGAACTGCTACAAAAAATGAGTCTGTTATTATCTGTACCGTTCCAACAGTGTCCCAAGCTGCGGAAGTAACGGTGGCGTGTACGCAATTTAAGAATCCTCGAGCTGTGCCCACCGGGGCCTCGTGTGAACGACTCATGGATGTCGGTTACTCCAGAATAAACAACCAGTGTTGCCCGGCTCTTGCGGAAGGGTACCAGTGCTGTGCCCTCCCTAAATAACTTTGAGCTTCTATGAATAGACGTCTCATCCTCATTGTCGTTCTCTTTCTCTTCGGCATTGTCTTAGTTTCGGGGTACTTTTTTTTCACTGCCCAAAAAACACCGAATGGCGGCACCCCAGCACCAAGAGATTTTTTCAGTGCATTTTTCCCATTCGGAGCTGGAACTCCTGCAACAAAAACACCTGAAGGGAGCACCGAAGAAGTTTCCGTACAAAAAGTACTTACACGCCTCCGCCAAGTGAGCAGTCGCCCAACGGCAGGATCATGGTTTGCCTCGGAAGCGAGTACCACCACTCCTTCGCACATTCGCTTCATGGAAAGAGCGACGGGACATATATTTGAAACACCAGTAGACTCATACACAGAAGTACGACTCTCCAACACCACCATCCCCCTAATACAAGATTTGATTGCGATTACCGATTCCACACTGCTACTCCGTACATTGCCCGACACAGAAACAATCGTTAATGCGTTCGCGGTTTTAAATGCAACAAGTTCTCAGCAGTCCGTGTATACGCTTCCGCTCAAAGGATTCAAGCGTTCTGCAGTGGCAAAAAGCGGATTAACCATGCTTACCGTGAGCGAAACCTCGGGCGGTTCACACATAGAGCTCATGCAACCTGATGGAGCTAAACCTCGAACAGTTCTATTGTCTCCCATTCGCTCATGGGTACCCTTAGCTGGCGGAGAGCGTTTCTTTATAGCAAGTGCACCATCCTCCGGAATCTCTGGGTTTTTATATGAAATCAAAACCAATGGCACTCTGACAAAAATTATAGGTGACGTACCGGGGCTACTCGCACTACCAAGCCCGGGAGGGCGTTACGTGCTTTATAGCAGTGGTGTAGGCATTCGCACTACTTTGGGAATGGTGGATACTAAAACCGGACAAACCTATGCATCGCCTTTGGGAACGCTTGCAACAAAGTGTGCGTGGATTTCCGAGGAAGCTCCTCTTGTATTCTGCGGGGTTTCAGATCCTCTCATGGCAGGTAGCATTGCACTTCCTGACGACTGGCTCTTAGGAAAAATTGCCCGCAATGACTCCGCATGGATTATTCGTCCCCTTGAAAGCACAGCTCAGTCATTAGGACATCTTGAAGAAATAGCAGGCACACCAGTTGATCTAATAAACCCAGTGATTTCTCCTGATCAAAAATACGTCACATTCATGAATAAAAACGACCTCACTTTATGGTCGCTCGACCTCACTCGAGACGAGTAGCAGTGAACTTACACCGTTGGTGGAGTCTCTCCCTTATAGCGGATCACGATGTGCCGAAGCTTTCCTTCGCCGTTTGATTCTGTAAGGACGTCTGGAGAGCCTTGTAGTGATGCGTGAACGATCATACGGTCGTACGGACTCATAGGGCTCATATCGATGTCGTATTTGAATGTGCGTGCACGCTCAGCAAGCATGTGAGCTTGTGCTTCAAGCATTTTGATATGTTTTAGGTGGTACCCATTAACATCAACAACGAAACGAAATGGCTCGTCTGTTTTTGTCCCCGACTCAAGCGATTTTTTGACTATATGGTTTAAGGCGTGGAGTGTCTCTCCCCCGGTACCAATAAGAGCTCCTGAATCATCGGAAAGAAGTGTGAAAAGCGTGTGCCCCGCAACCTCAGATACCTGAACATCCTTGAGGTGTAAGCCCATTCTTGAAACAAGTTCTTTAATTATCGCAATTACTTTATCTTTTTCCATGATGCATACGTCGTATAAGTATTTCCTGTCCAATACTGAAAAGGTTACCGACAAGGAAGTAGAGTGCGATGGCTGAGGATGCGGCGTATGCGACAAAGCCAATAACCGCAGGGAAGACATATCTCATTTGAAGATGCATACTCCTTGCCAAATCATCTTGAAAAGAAGCAGGTTTTCCTGAAGTATTTTTTGGAGGAGCCACGGGGGTCATGAGGCGGGCATAGATGAATTGGGTGACTGCGACCAAGAGTGCCAAGAGGATACTTTTGCCCGTAAGGTCCATAAGACCAAGAAATAGGAGTGACGCTTGTTCGGGGGCGTGCACAAATGAGTAGAGTACGCTTGGATCAAACGATACGACCTTAGTCTCACTTTGAAGCACTAAATACAAGCCAATAATTATAGGAAGTTGGATCAGTATCAAAAGGAAGCTTGCAAACGGATTAATATTATTTTCTTTAAAAAGTGCCATGGTACGGCGTGCCAGCTCTTCCTTGTTATCTTTCAGCTCATCTCTCAGTGCCTTCAATTGCGGTTCAATGGCACGCATCGAGATTTGCGTTTTTATTGCCGTAAGGGAAAGAGGGAACAGAACAAAACGCACCAAAATGGTAATAACTATAATGGCGACACCTATGTCGCCTCCCGGCACAATACCTATAATGAATGCGAGTGCGTTATAGATTGGCTGATATACCGCTGTATGAAAAAAAGATGCCATTTCAAGGCATCATAACGCAGGAGAGGGGTTAGGGGCTAGTGTTTAGCGTTTAGCGAAGTAGGGTTCTATATTTTTTACCTTTCTGTCAACACTAGCCCCTAAACGCTAACCCCTAAACGCTTCTCCAGTTCTTTCTTCAGCTCTTGAAACGGAGCCTTCATAGCCAGTGCATTTGGATACACGATAACGTTACCTTGAAGTGCCTTGGTGCGGATGAGAGGACGGAGAATATTGTAAATCCTTCGTCTAAGCTTATTTCGTGCTGGAGCCGTACGGCAGACTTTTTTTGAAACGACAACGGCCCCAGCAGGATCTCCCTCAAACCCTTTTATAGAGCCATATATAAAGCGACCTGTACGTACAGGTCGCTTTTGGAATGTGAGCCTTGAAACGCGCTCTTTTTTCGACAACATAGATTAGGGGGTAGCCACTAGGGTATAGCCACTAGGGAAGCATGAAAAATAAACTTCTTTCCCTACACCCTAAACACTATTTTCCCTTTTTCTTGCTTTGAACAGTGAGTTTTGCACGGCCTTTGCGACGACGATTCTTCAAAACCTTCCTGCCAGAGGTAGTTGCTGTGCGGACCAAGAAGCCGTGGGTTGTAGCTCTCTTTCTTTTTTTAGGTTGGTATGTTCTTTTCATTGAAGTGAACTGTTATACACAAGTATCTCACAGTTTATTAACATGAGCGGGGCTTTTCCGCAAGTTTGCCGTTTTCTCCACACAGGTATAATAGCTGAACTCACAATACTTTTGCATGGAACTTGACACAAAACAACTCTGGGAAAATACGCTTACGAACATAGAGCTTTCAATATCTCCTGCGAGTTTCAAGATGTGGTTCGGCGAAACTCACATTGTACGGATAGAAGACGGGGTTGTGTTTGTCGGGGTTCCCAACCAACTGACGAAAGAATGGATATCTGAACGCTTCGGAAAACTCGTTTTAAAGACCATCCGTGGCTTTGTTGACACACTTCGTGGCGTCGAATATATCGTTTCAAAAGAAAGCCCTAAAAGAGCACCAGAAAAGGTCATCGTAGAAACTCGAACCGAATCAGAGCTTCCTTTGTCCGACTACTACATCAACCGCTCAGACAATCTTAATCCACGCTACACCTTCGATACCTTCGTCGTGGGGCCTTTTAATGAGCTCGCCTTCACTGCAGGTCAAGTGGTTGTTAAAAATCCCGGTATTGCCTACAACCCACTCTTCGTATACGGAGAAACAGGACGCGGGAAAACGCATCTCACTCAAGCGGTGGGTAATCAGATAAAAAAAGCCTACCCATCAAAGAAAGTGTTCTATCTTACTGCTGAGAGATTTGGGTTTGAGTTCATGAACGCCATCAATAACCGCAGTATCCCTTCATTTAAAGAGAAATATCGCTCGTATGACGTTCTTATAATCGACGACATACAGTTCTTTTCGAAAAAGGGGACGATCCAAGAAGAATTTTTCCACCTTTTCAATACACTCCACGATGCGAACAAGCAAATCGTTTGCTCAAGCGATAAACACCCAAACCTCATCCCTGACATAACGGAACGTCTCAAGTCTCGTTTTGTAGCGGGGATGGCTGTCGCCATAAATGAACCTGACCATGAGTCCAGAATGGCAATCATTAAAACGAAAGCTGAATCAATGAACCTCAACCTCTCAGATACGGCTATAGAGAGCCTTTCTATGGCGGTGCCAGGAAACATCCGTGAAATAGAGGGTATGTTAAATACTATTCTTTGCCAAATACAACTCAAGGGAATACTAGGAGAAGATCAAATAAAAGATCTTATAAAAAATACCGCCAGACCTAAACGTATTGTGTCTGTAAAGCATGTTATTTCAAGAATTGCTGAATTCTATAACATCGATGAGGCGAGTATGTATGCAAAAACAAGACGCAGAGAGGTGGTTCGTCCTCGTCAAATAATGATGTACATACTCCGGGAAGATTTTCATCTATCGTATCCAGCTATAGGGACTGTTTTTGGTGGGCGAGATCACACAACTGTTATTCATGCATGTGAAAAAGTTCGTGGAGGAATCATTACTGATGGTGATTTAAAAACCCAAATAGAGGAAATTCGTGGGATGTTGAAATGATGTTGAAAATAACATGAATAACTACTTGAAAAAGTTAGTGGAAAACATGTGGAGAGTTTTTTCTAAAAAATCACAAAATATACTTAGAGACATTACGCACAGTAGAAACGTGGCTAATAAACAGCTTTTCATAAAAATAATTAATAAATACAGCTTAATTAAAGGTTTTTTAAGCTACCCACACAGTCCACAGTGTATTAGAATAGAGATATTCTCTTAACTATAAATACATATGAAAATTGAGATATTAAGAGAGAATTTAGAGAGGGCTGTTGGTATTGCCTCTAAGGTGAGTAATAAAAGTCTCTCACTTCCAGTATTTGGTTGTGTTTTGATAGTAGTTGAAGGTGGGAGGGCTGTTCTTCGTGCCACCAATCTTGATTTGAGTGTTGAGGTGGTACTTAAAGCAAAGACGAGTCAGGATGGGGTTATTGCTGTCCCTGCACATATCTTGTCGCAAACAGTTTCAGCACTTACTGATCAGAAATTAATTTTAAAAACATCAGGTAATAATCTTATTATTGATGGGGATAGGGGGACTACATCAATTACGTTAGTCGATCCATCGGAATTTCCTACACTGCCGTATGTAAAGGAGGGTGTGGGTACGTCTACTGTATTACCAGTCCGTGAGTTTATTGGTGCACTAAAGTCGGTTTCATTTTCTGCATCAGTGTCGAGCGTTAAGCCTGAGCTCTCAAGTATTTCTCTTACTTTAGAAAAAGGGGAATTGGTTGCGGTGGCTACCGACTCATTTCGTCTTGCTGAGGTAAAAATACCCATCAAAACAAAAAGTTCTTTTGGTTCGGTATTGATTCCTGCTCGGAATGTTCTTGATATCCTGCGAGCGATTGAGTTTGGGTCTGAGGTTGAAGTACGTGTGGGGGATAATCAGTGCTCATTTATTTCTGATTTTGGGCACATTACTTCAAGAACTATTGATGGTGCCTTTCCTGACTATCATGCGATTATTCCTCGAGATTACGTTGCGTCCGCAACCTGTCTCAAAGAGGATGCTATACGTGCGTTTCGCAAAGTATCCATATTCACTGACTCATTTAATCAGGTCCACATTTCTCTTAAACCCTCAGAGAAGACTTTTACGGTTCGTGCGGTTAATGCGTCAGTGGGGGAGACGGTTGATCATATTCCCGCAGTGCTCACCGGCGAGGATATCGATATAAACTTTAATGCAAAATACATCATTGATGCACTCTCAATCGTTGCGGGGGATAGTGTTACTTTTTCTGTGGCGGGCGCCGGGAAACCAATGGTTATGACCGATAGCCAAGGAAAGGGGTTCACCTACCTTGTGATGCCGATGAATCGTTAGTCAGGTTCTAGGGACTAGCTTCTAGCTTTTAAAGCTAGCACCTAGCACCTAGCACCTAGCACCTTATGAAACTCGTAAATGATTTTCTCGCCAGGTTCCAGAACCTCACCCCGCCAGATGATGCGATTCGTCGTGCCGTTGCGTCTTCAGTTTCTTTTATTGCAAAAGTACCTGTTAAAAAAGAAGATATTTCAATTTCTAACAATGTGGCGTTTGTTAAGTGTTCCTCTATTGCAAAAAGTGCAATTCAAGTTGCGAGGGGTGCGATTCTTGCAGAGCTATTTCAAGAAATACCTAAAGCTCGAAATATAGTGAGGGATATCCGCTAATTAGCTTCTAGCTTCCAGGTGCCAGCTTCCAGCTTTTCTGAAATTAAAGCTGAAAGCTGAAAGCTAGAAGCTGACAGCTGGAAGCCCCCCCCACTACTGAATGATTGTGGTTCCATCAACAAGTCCATGTTGCGTGGCCCAATTTCTAACACCCCACTCCCAGCGTGCAAATTGAGGGTCTTCGTTCGGATTACTAGGAGGCGCTCCACGGGGATCGTCTTTATTTAACCAGAAGAGAATGGAATGCACCGATACGGTAATGCGGTTTTTGCCTACATCAGCCCCTGAAGTAGTACCCCCATCAACGGGGGTTACATCACCCCCCTGCCATATTCCTCGCAAGATCGGTTTATCGCTCGCACTGTCTAATGCCCGTGCTTCAGGGAATGGGGTATTAGGAAACTTAGTGAGTGCGTATTCGAAAAATTCATGCCAAAGCGGTGCGACGATGAAGCCCGCAATTCGCTTTACCATGGGCGTGTTGTCGTTATTGCCAGCCCACGCACCCACTGCAATGTCTGGTGTATAACCCATGATCCAGGCGTCCCTATAGTCGTTGGTTGTGCCGGTTTTTGCGGTAACGTGGCGACCCGGAAAGTTAAGTGCTGAGTCTGATCCGAACTCGGGGGTGCGTGCCACGTTGTCAGATAGGATGTCAGATATGTTTAAGGCTACATTCTGATCAAGGACTCGCTCTGGCGATAGAGGGTATGTTTTTATTTCCTTTCCGTCCTTATCTTCGATACGCAGTAGTGCACGATGTGGGTTTCGCACACCTTCATTTGCGAAGACGCCGTAGGCACTCGTCATATCAAGTGGTGTCACTTCTCCGCCTCCGAGCACTAATGTGAGGCCGTATCGGTCGGCCCCCGCCAAGGTTGAGATACCCATAGACCGTGCAAGCGATAGTGCATTATTAATTCCTACAAGATAGAGAACTTTCAGTGCGGGAATGTTTCTTGATTGTGCGAGTGCATCGCGGAGGGTTAGGGGGCCAAAGAATTTGTCATCAAAGTTTTGTGGTGCATAGCATGGGGGAGTATTGCTGAGACTTGTTGGGGGGCACGAGGTTGAAAATTGTGTAGGCACATCGAAGAGCACGGTGTCAGGTGTGTATCCCTTTAGAAAGGATGCTGCGTATACGAATGGTTTAAATGATGAACCAGGCTGGCGTTTTGCAAGGGTAATATTGTAGGCACCATTTATTTCGGGATCAAAATAGTCTCGAGAGCCAGCCATTACAAGGATGTCTCCTGTTTTTGGGTCGATCGCAACGAGACTCGCATTCTCTGCATTAAAGTTTTTTTCATTTTCAGTAGCTCTCTTTTTAACGATTTCCTCTGCCTTTGCTTCAAGGTCGGCATCGAGTGTGGTGATAATACGCCAGCCGGATTGTTCGAGTGCACTTGTTCCAAATTCTTGCTCGAGCAAACCTCGGACATAGAAAACAAAATGTGGAGCACGTATGCCAGATGTTGCTTGCGGAGCAAACGCCACTCTTTCAGCCTTAGCCTGTTCGTACTCCTCTGTAGTGATGAATCCGAGCTCCTTCATTCTCGACAACACTACGTTTTTTCGTGTGTCCAAGGCGTCTTGGTGATTCCCGTACGGTGAGTAATAGGTGGGAGCTTGGGGTAGTGCTGCGAGATACGCGGCTTCGGCTAGGCTCACATCTTTTGCGTGTTTGCTGAAAAACTGTTCACTTGCTTCCTCAACGCCATAAATGAGTCCGCCATAGGGGTTCCCGTTTAGGTAAAGCTCGAGTATCTGCTCTTTCGTGAGGACCCGCTCAAGTTTTATTGCTAAGATCCATTCCTTCACTTTCCTGGCAATGGTTTTGTCGAGTGTGAGTATCGAATTTTTGACCACCTGTTGTGTGATGGTTGAGCCTCCTTGTTCAAATCCGAGAGAAAGTACGTTAACAATAGCCGCTCGCAAAAATGCTATTGGCCGCACTCCGATGTGATTGTAAAATTCCGTGTCCTCGATAGCTACCGTTGCTTGTTTTATGTATGGCGAAATCTCGTCGCTTTTAACTACGGTACGTTTCATGTTCTCACTCAAGTCGTCCAGAAGAACAGTGCCGGTGCGATCATAAATTTTTGTCGACTGCTCAACTTTGCGGGTTTCTAAGGATGTAATATCGGGAATCTTTAGAGACACTGCCCATAGTGCGAGTACGCCAAAAGAAAAAAGTGCTCCTGCCCCTAGTATTAACGCAATGTTTCGTTTGTGCTTACGAATGAATCCTCTTTTCCGCATAGAGTGAATCGTAGCAAGGGAAGAGGCTCTGTGCCAGGTGGCATGCTAGAGTTATTTCATGTTTTTTAAATCTAAAGTCCCCGTGAGCACTGACCCTGCGAAGATAGAAACACTAGTAACGAGGAGTGTCATTGAAATTATTCCATCGGGTGAATCGCTCCGGAAACTTTTATTGAGCGGAAAGCGTTTACGTATCAAGCTTGGCATAGACCCGACGAGTCCGAATCTTCACATTGGCCGAGCAGTACCACTTTTGAAACTTAGAGATTTTCAGAACCTAGGGCACACCGTAGTTTTCATCATAGGGGATGCAACGGGCGTTGTTGGCGACACTTCAGACAAAGAGAGTGAACGCCCCATGCTCAGTCAAGCTGATGTCGAAAAGAACCTCGCACAGTATGTTGCACAAGCAGAGAAAATCCTCGACAAAAACTTACTTGAAGTGCGACACAACTCTGAGTGGCTTTTAAAACTGAATTATGCGCAAATTGGCGATCAGGCAGATGCGTTTTCTGTATCCGACTTCATTGCTCGCGACAACATTAAGCGTCGCTTAGACGACGGGAAGCGGGTTTCTCTTCGTGAAGTGCTGTACCCACTCATGCAAGGGTATGACAGCGTTGCGGTTCAAGCGGACGTTGAGTTAGGCGGTACCGACCAGAGATTTAATCTCCTTGCAGGCAGAGTGCTCCAAGGGAAAGCAGGCCAAGCTCCTCAGCATATTCTGATGAGCGAGCTTATTCCTGGAACTGACGGTAGAAAGATGAGCTCAAGCTGGGGCAACACTATAAATCTCAATGATGTGCCGGAAGATATGTTTGGCAAAGTCATGAGCATACCTGACCCACTTATTGAGACGTATTTTATTCACTGCACACGTGTACCACTCGACACAGTGAAGAGTATTCTCACCAAAGGTCCCCGGGATGCGAAATTTGAACTTGCATCAGAAATTGTGCGGATGTATCACGGCGATAAGGAAAGCAAGAAGGCAGAGGAACATTTCACTTCGGCTTTTTCTAAACGAGAAGCACCAAGTGGTGTGCCTGTGTACGAAATGTCGGCCAGCGAATTGCTCGTTGATGTGCTTGTTCGAAATAGGGTGATTGCTTCGAAGACGGAATGGCGGCGGTTAATAAACGAGGGGGCGGTGCGGATAGTTGGAAGCGATGAGAAAATTACAGACATTGATTTTCAACCCGAAAACGGAACGATTATTCGTGTAGGCAAACATAGGTTTGCTGCGATCAGTCGTAAATAAAAAAACCGCCCTGGAGTGTCTCGTCGGGCGGAGCTTTATTACATCATGTCGTCTTCGTCTCCGAAGGTGTCTTCCTCTTCCTCCTCATCGAGTAAATCTTCTTCCGCCGGAGGAGACACAAGCGTATCTTCCAGCTCCTCGTCCTCAAAACCTTTCTTTTTCTTAGAATCGCTCAGCATACGTAATATATTTTTCTAACGCCCTATTTGTACCAAAACTTTATTTCTTAGCAAGTGGCATTAGGGGGCGGTAGGGGAAAACACCAGAAACGTAAGAACCTGTCTAGAATCTCGTGGTACCCAGACTGAAAAGTTCTGTTTCTGAGCGAGAAACGAGTCGGAATCCGAAACGTAATAGCATTACGTTAAGGACGAGACGAAGTTTTGTAGCCGGAAACAGAGCTTTTTGGGCAGGGGGAAGGTTCTAGACAGGTTCTATTATTTTCCACTGCGAGCCTGCCTGAATTTTGCACTCGATTGATGAGCTATAGCTAATGCTATGGCGTCGTATTCGTCGTCATGACGCTTTTTATGACCCATTGGCACCAACATCTCCACCATTCTGATGACGCCCTTTTTGCTTGCATTGCCTGATCCTGATACTGCGATTTTCACCTCTTGAGGAGAATATTCAAACACAGGGATGCCCGCCTCCACCCCGGCGAGGGTTATCACGCCCCGAGCTTCAGCTACGTGTATTGCGGTCTTTTGGTTCTTAGTGAAAAAGAGAGTCTCTATTGCGAGTGCGTCAGGGGCGTATTTTTTTATAACAGCATTCACGTGTTGAAACACTGCACCTAAGCGCAACGATACGGCGCCCTTCTCAGGAGTGAAGCATTCAGAGTGAATGAGGGCGCTTCCTTCCATTACCGCAATGCCCACCCGATCGTAACCAGGGTCGACAGCGATGACAGAGGCTTTTAGCTTTTGGCTTTCAGCTTTTAGGGAGGACATGAATATTTACATGAATTGCTCGTACAGCGTATCAAATGCGAGCTTCATATCTTTCTTATTGAGGTAAAAAACGAGTTCCGTATATGTTGAGGAGAATTCAACTACGTTAATGTTTTGAAAGGTGAGTTGCTGTATCAGTGCGTATACCATTCCGACGTGAGCAATATAATTTTCATTAAATTGTGCCCCTACGGCAACAAGTCCTGGCAGTATTACTTTCGGGCTTGCGGGCATGATTTTTTTAATACTCGGAAGAAAATTTTCCTCGACGATGATGGTAAGTTCAGTAGTGCCGAACGTTATGACGATATACCCGTTCTTACTACGCACTTCTTTCTCTACTTTTTCAAGTGCAGCAATATTGTGTGAGGTTCTTTCGAATGTAATTTCCGCAAGATTTTTTGTGATATTTATTGAATCAAGTTTTACTTGTTTCAATTGAACATTAGTTCTCTTTTTTAATGTTTTAAGGCGTGAAAGCGCCATAGTGATAGCCGCCACGCTCACGCTTTTTTTCGTACGAACCTCAATGAGCGGTTTTATGAAACGTGCTGTTTTAGAAAGGTTTAACACTCCATTCGAGAGTCCGAAATGAAGAAATCCATCCTTCTCCGTAGCTTGCTGTACGGCTTCAGGAATACTTAACATGTTTTAAATGTAACATAATTTGTTAAAAATCAATAACCTTCGCAAAGAAATTAACTTTATTCCTTCATGCCGGCACACTTTAAATATTAGTAGTGGTAATAAATAAAAAAACAATATGAACTACGAACACCCATCAGAACAACCGTCCATTCTCGATGTTCTCATTAGCAATGCCGGGCGATTAGGGGGGCGGCCACGTTCTCTGACGTACACGTCGGAGACACGGCCTACTTCAATACAGCCTGAGCAGGAAGTAACAGGTCGACATTACAGGAATATAGAGGGGACAAATATTTATGTTCTTGAATAACGAAAGACGCTCGCACATTCTCCCGGAGGAACAATGCTGGATGTGTGGCGGCAAAGGAGGGGACTGTGTTTGGTGTGGCGGAACAGGACGTCAACCGAATCCTGATCAATGACAGAGATTTATCTCAAATAGTAGAGAGGTTTTGTTATGAATGTAACAAAGGTTGATAAAAACAATAGTTTTTCTAAAAAACTCAAGTTAGTCAGCCTAAAAATGATATCTTCTTCAGATGCTTGGAGAGCCTCACTTACGTTTTGAAAATAGAGCGTTACGTTGCATGGCGGAGGGTTGCAGCAAAGTGCGCCCGGGCTTCTATGGAAGACGCTCTGGTATGAAAGAGGAGAGTTGCTCCACCTGTAACGGTTCTGGAATAGTGCCGAGAGATGTAGCAAACGCTTTGGGCTGGATAAAGGAAGACGATTGATTATTCACGGTTCCGTTTTTCTAGCTTCTCCATTTTTCTCTCCAGCGCTTTTTCTACATCAATACCCGCAGCTTCTGCGAGAAAGAGTGACACGATAATGACATCGGCACATTCGTCAGCAAGTTCATCGTCTCCTTGTGCAAGCACTTTTGACTTTCTTTGATACCCAAACCGAGCCAATACCTGTTCTGCAAGTTCTCCAACTTCTTCCCCAAGTTTTACTGTGTAGGCAAGTAGGTGTGATGCATCACCACGCTCTTTCTTCTGGGCTTGCCAAATAATTGCCTCCTGATTTTTTACCCAAGCCTTTAATTTGTCTGAAAGTAAACTCATATAAGTTTTTTTTGCGCACCTCCTTTCCCTAAATGCTCTCGAGCTCTAGCAGTAACAATACGCCCACGAGGTGTGCGTTCCAAGAATCCCTCTTGCATTAAGTACGGCTCATACACATCCTCGATTGTTTGCTCGTCCTCAGCTGCTGCCGCTGCGAGTGTCTTTACGCCCACGGGCCCTCCGCCGAATTTCGTTATAAGGGCTTCAAGGATTCGCCTGTCGGAAGGGGTGAGGCCGGCAGTATCAATACCAATCATGGCGAGCGCTTTTTCTGCTGCTACTTTTGAGAGTGCCGTTCTATCAAGCTGTGCAACATCACGGCTTCTTTTTAAAAGATAGTTTGCGGTGCGTGGTGTTTTACGTGAACGTTTTGCAATTTCCTGAAGTGCATCTGCGTCAGCTTCAATTCCTAGAATTTGTGCAGAGCGGGCAAGGATTCTCTCGATTTCTTTTTCAGAATAAAAATCAAGTTGGAATACTCCGCCTGAGAAGCGTGAGCGCAGTGGTGCCGAGATGAGTCCAATTCTTGTTGTTGCGCCTACGAGCGTGAAAGAGGGGAGGGCGAGCTCTATGGTGCGAGCTGAGGGGCCTTTGCCGATAATAATGTCGAGCTTACCTGCTTCCATTGCAGGATACAAAACTTCCTCAATAGTTTTGTTGAGTCTATGTATCTCGTCGATAAAAAGCACATCACCTGGCTCGAGGTTTGTAAGAATCGCAGCAAGATCACCCACACGCTCTATAACGGGACCTGCCGTTGCACGCATGTTTGCACCGAGCTCTTTTGCCATCAAATGTGCAAGTGTAGTTTTTCCAAGACCAGGAGGACCATAAAGGAGTGTGTGTTCGGGGGCGTGGTTTCTTTCTCTTGCTGCTGCTATGAGCACACGTAGATTTTCTTTTACATTTTCCTGTCCGACATATTCTTCCCATGCTTCCGGGCGAAGTGTCTGATCTAAAACACGCTCGCCGGCCTCTTTGGGTGCGTCGTCTTCTGAATCGTTCCGTAATGGTTGTGCCCTTGACATATCTAAAAGCCTATGCTAGCATTGTATTATAGCCCCGAAAGGGGTTTTCTTGTACAGAAATCGTGCCCATCTAAGCAACGCCGTGGCATCATTGTAAGGATTCGCTGGTTCTAGGTTTCGGCCTACACTCTGGCGACCTCCTCATCACTTGTTCCACCTTCACTGCAAAGCGTTGTTTAGAGGGGTGCGGTTTTTTTATTTCAGGGTTTCCTCAATTAAGACCACTCGGTTGAGTTCGTCGAGAGAAGTGACGCCAGTCAAAACTTTCATAATGCCGTCTTCAACCATCGTGAGTATTTCTTTTGTGCGTTGAAGCTTCTGTATGTCGTGTTCGGAAGGGGATGTGCGAAGCAGTGTGTCCATCTCAGTATCAATTACTACCGCTTCAAATACACCGATACGACCCTTGAACCCAGTATTGTTGCAGGCAGGACACCCCACTGGTGCAAATACCTTTGAGATGTCAGCTGGAATGATGCTTTTATCCCGCAGACCCGCAAGCACCGTATCAACGTGCTCCTTATCTTTACCTTCAAGTGGAACTTGTTTCTTGCATTGCTTGCACAAAACTCGCACCAATCTTTGTGCCATTGCCACGTTGATTGCAGAGCCAAACACTTTTGCATCCACTCCAAGATCAACAAGGCGAGGGAATGAGCCGGCGGCATCGTTTGTGTGCAATGTTGAGAATACGAAGTGACCGGTGAGTGCAGCATCAATTGCAGTTTTCGCAACTTCCTCGTCACGAATTTCTCCAATCATGATGACATCGGGATCTTGTCGCAAGGCGGAACGTAGCCCTTGGAGGAATGTGTAATTTTTTTCATCCACTTGGGTTTGCACGAGGCCGTCGACGTGATATTCAACAGGGTCTTCAATGGTAATTATTTTGATTTCAGAAGAATTTATTTTTTTCATGCACGCATACAACGTGGTTGTTTTTCCACTACCTGTTGGCCCCGTGTTTAAGAGCATGCCGTTTGGATTACCGATTTCACGCTCAACGAGCGCTCGTAGTTTCGGTTCCATGCCGAGAGCCTCAAATGGTACGGAAATAGTGTCAGGGTTCAAAAGACGCATCACCACTGTTTCTCCGTACGCACCGGGAATCACAGAAGTGCGAATTTCTATCTCTTTGCCTTCCATTGCAAGACTAAATCGTCCGTCTTGTGGGCGACTCTTAAGGTTCAACTTCAACCCCGAGAGTAGCTTTAGTCGGGACAATAGAAGATTTGATGTATCTGTGTCGAAATTGATAACGTCGTGCAAGACACCATCAAGGCGATACCTCAGGCGTACTTGAGTTTGTTCCGGCTCAATGTGAATGTCGGAGGCTTCAACCGCAAATGCTCCAGCAAGAACTACTTCAAGTATTTTTGATACACGATACGCACGCTTCATCTCAGTCACGCTTGCAACAGCTTTCTGTATGTCTTCTATGGTATGTATTGTCCCGATTACCTTTTTTAACTCCTCCGGTGAAACATCCAGCACACCTTGCTTTGACTCTACTGCGAAAGAAAGATCTTTATAGTGTTCCCATGCACGCTCCAAAGATACACGTGACACCATTACCTCTTCGATTTCGTATCCAAGTTTTTTTAAATCTTCTAAGAGTAGTGGAAGCTTCGGATGTTGAGGAGAGCGTACAGCGAGTGTAAGTTTTTTACCAACGATGTCGAACGCTGCAACTTCAGCGTCCCGAGCGGTAGGTTCCAGAATAAGACGAAGTGCATCAGTGTTAATGGAGACCCGAGTCAAATCCAGATAGCGAACCTTATACCTATGCGAAAGCATAAGTGTGAGCTCTTCTTCTTCCCTGAGCTGTAGCTCTCGGAGGCGGTTGTCAGTGTCGTCGGTTTGTACCATAGAGAGAATAGTACCTTAAAGGTAGCTTCTAGCTTCTAGCTTCTAGCTTTTAGCTTGGGAACATCCAAGAAACGGCATTATACTGATTATAAGAGATATGAAAGTGACGTTGGAAGAACTGCCAGAATATGCCAGAAAGTTTGTGGAGGGTTTGCCGAAACACCATAGGCAGGGGGCGTACATTGTGGGCTTATGTGGGGAGCTTGGTGCGGGGAAGACTGCTTTTACCAAAGAAGTGGCTAAGGCACTAGGTATTGAATCTGCAGTAACGAGCCCGACATTCCCAATTGTTCAGGTATATCCTATGCCCATTCCACATCCTCCCTTCAAGAAATTAGTACACGTTGATGCGTATCGTCTAGAGAGTGCCGACACCGACACTGTCGGATGGAAAGAGTACATAGGAGAGCCCGAGAATCTCATTCTTGTAGAGTGGCCTGAGCGGGTGCCCGGTGGGATGCAACCAGGGCTTCATTGTCTTGATTTCGAAGTCTTATCTGAAAACGAACGGGAGCTTAGAGAGAGGATCGTATGAGTGCAAAAAAAGCAAAAGAGACGCTCATCCTCCTTGATACCCATGCGATTATCCATCGCGCCTACCATGCACTACCGGAGATGTACTCGCCGTCAGGGGAGCCAGTGAATGCTGTGTACGGACTTGCAGCGATGCTCATAAAAATCATCAAGGATTTAAAGCCCGACCACGTAGTTGCCGCGTATGACCTGCCAGGGCCAACGCATCGTCACGAGGTATATAAAGAGTACAAAGCGAAACGTCCACAAATCGATGATTCTCTCATAACGCAAATTAATCGCTCAAGGGACATTTTGTCGGCGTTCAGTATTCCTATCTATGAAATGCCAGGCTTTGAAGCCGACGATATTATTGGCACGATAGCCACGAGTGCGAAAAAAAACTTTAATGTCATCATTGCGTCCGGCGACATGGATACATTGCAGTTGGTTGACGATGAAAAAGTTCGAGTATTTACGCTTCGCAAAGGTATTCAAGATACTATTCTCTACGATGAGAAAGCAGTGCTTGCGAGATACGGGTTTCTACCTGTTCGCATTCCTGATTACAAAGGATTTGCAGGTGATCCATCTGACAACATCATAGGAATTCCTGGTATTGGTGAGAAAACTGCAACCAAGCTTTTGCAGGCATTTGACTCAATGGAAGGGGTATATAAAGCAGTGCACAGTGCGCAGTGGACGACGGACAGGTGGAAAGAGGCGGGGTTTTCAGAGAGGAACGTAAATTTACTTCGGGAGCACGAAGATGAAGCTGAATTTTCAAAGGTTTTGGCAACGATACGCACCGACGCACCAATTGTTTTTAAAGAACCTGAAAAGACATTTAGAGACACTCTTGATGTTGCAAACGCTACGGCTCTTTTTACCGATCTGGGGTTCCGTTCTCTTGTGCCGAGAATGAGTGCTTTGGCGGGCAGTTCTGAGTCGAGAGTACTGAGTCCAGAGTCCAAAGTTACTACTGAAACTCAGAACTCTGGACTCAGTACTCTAAACTCTGCAGATTCAGCGCTTCTCGCTGAATCTGCAGTCATGCTTTGGCTCACCCAGTCAGAGATTACGAATCCGACGCTCGACGACGTGCTTGCGAACACAAAATCAGCCAGTATTGCTGAGGCACATGCGAAGCTCAAAATCCTGGTGGAAAAGGAAGAATTAACATGGGTTTTTGAAAACATTGAAAAACCACTCATTCCTGTCGTTGAGGCTATGAATAAACGTGGCGTATTGATTGATGCGCCGTATTTAAAAGACCTATCGCATCAATATACAAAAGAACTTGCGAAGCTCGAGAAAAAAATACATGCCCATGCGGGGACAGAATTTAATATAAGTTCACCAAAGCAACTAGGGGATATTCTTTTTACTAAACTTGGCATTGGCATAGAGGGTAAACGCCAAAAAAAGACAGCAACTGGCCAACTCTCAACTAAAGAATCCGAGCTAGTAAAATTAAAAGACGCACATCCTATTATCGATGACATTCTTGCGTATCGCAGTCTCTCCAAGCTGTTAGGTACCTACATTGACGCCATTCCGCCTCTCTTGGACGAGGAAAGTCGTCTGCACACGACGTTTATTCAGACCGGCGCTGCAACTGGTCGCATGGCTTCAAAGGACCCGGGTTTGCAAAATATTCCTGTTAAGACCGAACTTGGCCGACGTATCCGCAATGCGTTTGTTGCTACTCCAGGCTTTGTGCTCGCAGCATTCGACTATTCGCAAATAGAATTGCGCATTGCAGCATTTCTCTCGGGTGATGAAAAGCTCATTGATATTTTTAAGCGTGGAGAGGACGTACACCGTGCGGTCGCCGCCGCCGTTTTTAAAGTTCCACCCGAGGAAGTTGATGCGGAGATGCGTCGCAGGGCAAAGGTTATTAACTTCGGCATTCTCTATGGCATGGGAGTCAATGCGCTCAAGATGAACCTCGATACTGGAGCACAAAAAGTTGAGCGTAGCGAAGCACAGGCATACCTCACTGACTACTTTGCAAACTTTGCAGGTCTTGCAGAGTATCTAACTTCAGTGAAAGCGGATGCGTCCAGGCTCGGCTATACGAAAACACTTTTCGGCAGGAAACGTTTTTTCCTGGGGCTTCGTTCAAAATTGCCCTTCGTGCGCGCCGAGGCAGAGCGACAGGCACTGAACGCACCGATGCAGGGCACCCAAGCTGACATCATCAAGCTCGCCATGATTGAAATCGATGCTCTTTTGCAGAGAGAATACAAAGGAGATGCCCACCTCATTCTCCAGGTGCACGATGAGCTTATTTTCGAAATACGAAAAGAAAAAGTAAAAGAGCTTGCCCCAAAAATCCTTGAGCATATGCAGGGAATAGTCCCGCCTGAGAAAACAAAAGGCGTTCCCATTCTTTCCTCTTCTTCCGTCGGAGCTAATTGGGGGGAAATGTCTAAACTAGGCGACGCCTCGTCGGTTCCGGAGGGAACATTTAGTGAATAGGGTTTAGCGTTTAGGGAACATCATCATGCTTTATTTACTTATAGGTTCTGACATACCAAAAGCAAAAGTGCGAGCAGCGAAGCTTGCAGAAGGCTCCGAGGTTGTGCGGTTTGGTGAAGGAGGCGAACCGTTTTTCAATGCGCTTGGATACTTGAGTGCTAGAGGTCTCTTTGTTCCAAAAACGACCCTTCTTCTAGACAGGCCTCTCGAGGATGCAGATGGGAAAGTGTTACTCACTGAGCATGGAAAAGATTTAGCAGAAGGAGATGCTCTTGTTATTGTTGTTGAACTTGCACTTTCAGCCCTCATTCTTAAGGCAATCCCCAAGAGTGCAGAGATAGAACACTTTGATGTAAAAGAAAAAAATGAAGCACCACCACTGAGTGCATTTGCATTAACCGATTCGTTTGCGACAGGTGACAGGAAAGGCTCTTGGATAACGTACCGTAGGCTTATTGAGGCAGGATCTCAACCTGAAGAAATTCACGGAATTTTGATGTGGCAGGCACGTGCGATGGTTGTTGCGTCTAAATCAAAAACAGCAGAAGAGGCAGGGCTAAAACCATTTGTATATTCAAAAGCAAAAAAAGCGGGAGCCCGTTTAGGGGAGGCGGGATGTGAAGAAATCTCTCGAGAGCTTGTCGCAATAGTGCACCGGTCTCGTATGGGTGGGGGGAATTTGGGGGACTTACTCGAGGCGTTCTTGTTGAAAAAATAAGATTTTTAGAGCATAATCCACGAATTCGCCCCAAAGCTTTGCTTTCGGGTGGACACTAGGAGAAGAAACACCCGCCCGTAAGGGAACCTTTCGGGCGGGTCACTCGAAGAAAGTTCGCTGACGCTCTTGTTTTTGTTTCGTCGAGTCAAAATGAAAGCAAGACTTTCCTTTGCCTCTTCCTCGCAAAAACACTGCTCCGCAGACACTTTCCTTCTCGCTTGCGCCCGTAGCTCAGTTGGTAGAGCAATTCCCTTTTAAGGAATGGGTCCCTGGTTCGAGCCCAGGCGGGCGCACAGCTTTTAAAAACAGCACGAAAGTGCTGTTTTTGCTGTGCGACCGAGCATGCAATAGTTTGCATGCGTCCTGGGCTCGAAAAGCGGAACGATGTTTTTTGGTTTCAAAAAACCGTGAGCTGGGGCTGCGACCGAGGTGAACATGGGTGAGCCGAGAGTTGTAGCCGAGCCCCGGTATGGTTAATCGTCATCAAACTCACCCTCTTCCTCAAACCTTTCTTGCGCCCGCAGCGCCGCACGTAGATTCCAATCAATATTTTCATGGCCAGGGCCCTCACCAGGAATTTTAGTCGGGAATTCTTCAGTGGCCGGACTGTCGCCCGAAGGTCCAGATTTTTCTTTATGTCCAGGTCCCATACCCGGTCAAGAATAATCCTTAAAATAGAAAAAGCAATTCACTCTTCAAAAGTCGAGCGTGAGAGTCCTAATACGGCAAATCAATCGCTATTGCTCCAGGGCCGGTCAAAATGAGCGAGAGTAGTATGGCAATAACGAGAAGTGCAAATGCTCTACGATGAAAGATAGAAGGAACTCGTCTCTGAGAAGTGAGAAGAATAATTTTTGCAATTCCTAATATTGCAGCGAGCTGGGTAAACGCACCAAGCATAAGCGCAATGCCTAGGATGCCGGAGGTGAAAGATGCCACCTTGCCTGACTTCTGTTGCTTCCAAGTGCCACGAGCTGCTTCGAAGAATACAAATGCAATCGCAATTCGTAGAATGAGTGGTGCAAAAAAAGTAAACGTAAAGAGTGAGGGGAATAAGCTTTCCATTCGCAAAATGGTAGCACATGGAGCGATAAGCTTCAAAATGCTACGGTATGTCTGTGAACTCAAGCTCTCCAACTCTTTCCGTTATTCTCCACAATATTAGGAGTGCTCAAAACGTAGGCTCTGTTTTTCGCACTGCAGATGCAGTTGGGGTAGGGAAGATATATTTAACTGGCTACACACCCGCACCGTTGGATCGTTTTGGAAGAGCTGACGGCAAGATAGCAAAGACGGCGCTTGGTGCTGAACAGGTGATTGCATGGGAGTCGTGCAAAAGTGCATCAGCACTCATAAAACGACTAAAGAAAGAAGGCGTGAGAGTGGTTGCAGTCGAGCAAGCACGGAGTGCTGTTTCTTATACAAAGTGGCAGCCAAAATTTCCAACCGCATTGATTTTGGGAAATGAAGTCTTGGGTGTGTCATCCGCCTTACTTCGTGTGTGCGATGAGATCGTGGAAATTCCTATGCGAGGAAAGAAGGAGTCACTCAATGTTTCTGTGGCGGCAGGCATTATTCTTTTTAAAGCATCAGAATCTTTGACAAGAGACAGGTAAACAATTAGACTCCTACGAATTATGGAGAATCGTCATGGTATAGGTTCTAATCTTGTTGCTGAGATGCGACATGCGGCTAATCTTTTTAGAAAGAGGATGTTCGAAATTTGGAGGTCTAAAAAATTACGTGTTGGGCGTATAGTAGAAATGCATGGGCATCGTTACATCATCAAAGCCCGAGCTCATGACGGGTACGTGCGTATTCAGCGTAAGGACGGTGAAAAAGGTAAAGGGCTGATGTCGGTGCACCCCAATGATGTGACTGTACCTCCAACCACAAAGAAGAAGTAGAAAATCAGTAACTCACTACCGACACTAATTTCCCATTTTCATCAAGAAGGAGAATGCGGTCGTGGCTATTATTCCAAAGTTCTTGGTCACGCCCTAAAAAGACACGCCATTCATTGTGATAGAAGTCGGGGTCATTCCTGTGCTTCGCGATGCATCCGTTATAGGAGAGGTTAGTGAGTACGAAATCTTGGCAGGAGTTGCCAATTTTTCCAGGGATTTCTGTAACTGTAAGTGTGCATTGGTTGAGCGTGTTGATGAAGTTTTCACACTCTGCATTGCCTGCGGTTTTTTCAGGAAAAAGATACATTTCATCTCGGGGTCTCGGGCATTCTTGCGGAAGTGATGGTGAAAAATCTTGGAACTGCTCAAAATACCCAGTGCACATATTTAAGCGAAACGATGCGCCATTTGGGGAGCGACCTGTTGTTATGGAGACAACGCTGTCTGAACCGAGTGTGATTGGTGTGTCGGTGTTTAGACCACCCAAGGATGGAATTTGTGCTGCAGAACCTATGACGACATGCAGGTTGTTTGTCGTGCTCTGCAGTGCCCAGCCGGTAATCGTCACGCTGTTTTGGAGAGAGCCTGACGTGCGGATGGTCACGTATTCTTTTTTGGGGTCTGTATTCTCTGCATTACCTCTTTCTAGTCGCACATACGATGCATAGGGTGAAGCACTCGGATCTGCTACGGCGCCCACACCAGGACGGTATCCAAAAAAGTAATCAAAAACGGTTGTTTTTGATTTTGTGGTTGAGTTTGTTGGAGCTGTTGGGGCTACTTCGTTGTTTGAAGACACACTACCTGATTCCAAGGGAATAGTTGGCACTGTGTATGCGTTTCCTCCGTCTCCTAAGGGCCATGGGGCACTGAAAAGCCCGCCTTGATGTGTCATAGGATTACTTGGGCCACCAGTCATCACCCACGCAATGCCGAGTGCTATCACAAGCAAGATTACAATCATGAAGTCACTCTTTGCGTTCCCCATATAAATTTAATGTAATGATACTACTTGTTTTTAATCTGAGTCTTCTTCATGCAGTAACTTTTCAAGTTCTTCCCGAACCACACTGGAGTCTGACCAAGGTGTTTTAGTCCCTTGTGGTCCCATTATGTATGGGTCTGTCCCTTTGCCAGTAATCAATACCGCATCTCCTTTGCGGGCTTCTTTTAGCGCATGTGCAATTGCCTCTCGTCGATCCATAATTATGAGAGGTGGTCGTGACATTCCTTCGGCCATAGCTCTGACGATATCCGTCGGGTTCTCATCGTACGGGTCTTCATCGGTGAGAATCACTGTGTCGCATAGTTGATCTGCGATAGCACCCATTTCTTTACGTTTCCAGCTGTCTCTGCCACCGCCAGTATTTCCAAGCACGCAAATTTTTCGTGTTTGAGGGAATGCACCGTAGAGCGCTTTGAGGGAATCTGTGGTGTGTGCATAGTCCACGACTGCTGTGAATGTTTGTCCGCATTCTATTCTCTCAACTCGCCCACGGATAGGCTGTATATGCTGAAGAGCGTGGCCTATTGTTTCGGCGTTGATGTTCAGAGCTCGAGCAAGGGTACTTACCGCAAGTGCATTTAAAATGGTGAAGATTCCTGGAAACGGCATATCGAAGGTAACTCCATCGAATGTCATTGAGATTTTATTTGTTCTGGTTTCATATGGTTTCGCATCATCAAGATGAAAAGGGAGCACGTGCTCGACGGGCAGTGTAAGGAATTTTTTTCCAACTTCGTCTTCGGCGTTTGCTACTACGATGCGTGGACGTTTTGGTGAGTGCACGAGTGACATGCCGATAGCCAACTTCGCTTGCTTGTATGCTTCAAATGAGCCATGCGATTCAATATGTTCAGGCGCAATATTGGTGAAGATGAGTGCATTAAGGTCAATGCCTTGGTGCCTGAATTGCCTGGCACCCTCGGAGGTGATTTCTAACACCACGTGCGTGCAGTCTTTATTTTTCGCTTCCCTTAAGAATTTCTGAAGAAATCCTCGTCCCGGCATGGTCATTTTAAAGAGATTTGGTTTTGAATTTTTATCTATCTTAAAACGAATGGTATTTGCAAGTGCAGTGCGGTATCCGGCTTCCTCAAGAATCGCATTCATCATTTCAGAAACGGACGATTTTCCTTTAGTGCCAGTAACACCAATGACGAAAAGTTTTCGAGAGGGGAATCCGTAACGTATTGTTGCCCCCCATGCAAACAGAAAATGATACGTCGCAAGTAAGCGAGAAAATATAAATGGAGGAATGAGTGTTTGGAGAACTTTTTTCAGCAAATTGTGCATGGGTGTTAGCGAGAGCGTGATGCAATGCGAATTGCACCGCGTAAGCGTGCTTCCGGCGTTACCAGATCTTTGGAAACCGCATGTACGGCGTCCCTAGCTTCACGAAGTGAATATCCCAAGCCTACGAGTGCATCAACCACATCACCATCAGACCCGCTTTCGGTTCCTTTGTCTTGAATGGAGCCAACCTTCTCTCGAAGTTCCAGTACTATTTTTTCTGCAGTTTTCTTTCCGATTCCAAACGATTTTGAGAGCATACCTGCATCATTTCTACCAATCGCACTTTCTAAAGATTTAGTATCAACCGTATTCATGATGTTCAGTGCTGATTTAGGGCCTATACCCGAAACACTGAGGAGTAGCTCAAACCACGACAATTCGTTTTGTGTTTCAAATCCGTAGAGATCTTGGGCAGTTTCCCGCACTGCCATATGTGTCCAGAGGAACAGATGGTCGTTTTCTTTTGCGCCTGTGAGCGTTGGTATTGGTACCGCCACACGGTAGCCAACCCCGTTTATTTCAAGAATGATGCTGTCACGGATTATCCCCCGCACAGTGCCGTCTAAAGAGCCAATCATGAGAATAGTGTACAGCGAAGAGTGTACAGTGGACAGTTTTAGCTCGTGAATCTTGAATCTTGAATCCACTCATGGTAGCCTGCGAACACTATGGCAATAACAAAGGGAGCAAAAAAGGCACATCGTGCGTCGCTACGTAAGCGTGTTTTCAATATCCGTCGGAAGCGAGCTATGGCAGAGGGCGTCAAAGTAGCACGTTCATTCGTTGGTAAAGACAGAAAGGAACAGATGATTGAGCTCGCAAAGGCATATAGCGTTATAGATAAGGCAGCAAAGCGTGGGGTTATCAAAAAGAACACTGCCTCCCGCAAGAAAGCTCGTCTTTCTGCACTTTTGAAGAAGTCAGGGAAATAAATTTCGTAGAATTATGTCTAGTGCAGATAGATGGAGTGCTCTTGAAAGAGGCCTCATTGGTGGAACTTCAGTTTCGAGAGAAACGGGGGTAAGGTGTGGAATTTGCCATGTAGGTTTGAAGGATCGAAAGACTGGTATCTGTGGCAATGAGTTTTGCGGACAAGAAATAGATGCGGCTAACGCTGAGTAGGGGGGATTAAGATTTTCTAAAAATAAAACCTCGCCATTTGCGAGGTTTTATTTTTTTATTAGGAATCGGTCGTGCATTTTGGCAGGAATCGCCTCTCAGCAGGAATCGGTCACGAGTTGCGGCAGGAATCGCCTCTCGTCGTTGCTACGACTCGAAACCTACGGTCGCTCATCGCTCCCTGCGGCCCGCAGTTCGATTCCTGCCGGGAGCACATTTAGAGTATAGAAAAAGTCGGGAGTAATCCCGACTTTTTCTATACCTGTGCTCCCGGCAGGAATCGAACCCACATCGTATCCTCCGCAAGGATATGTCCTATCCATTGAACGACGGGAGCGAGAGAGAAGGAACATGAAAATGCTAGCATTTTCATACTCTTCGAGCGAGCCCCCGAAAGCTTCGCTTACGGGAGCAGTTGCCTACGAACAGTCGTTCAAATTTAGCACAAAACCCCGAAAAAACACTGTCCTATGTGTTTTCTCTAGACCCTATCCCCTAAACACTAAATGATCCCTGCGGATCCGATGGGGCATCGCCTAGTTCAAAGTCCCATCCCCCTCACTACTTGATCTATAAATGAATCAAGTGACTCTACTTCCTCGATGTTCCTATTTTTGAGTTCAGTGCGAATTGCACGATGGTCCGTGTCTCCAAGCGGGGCACTGAGGGTTCCCGTGAGTCCCTTTGTTTCAATACTCAGTTTCCTAGGTTCGTCTTCACGGATGGCGAATTTTGTCATTTGGGAATAGGGGATGAGGTGTGTGCCAATGTAGAATCCTCGCTCCGTAAGACTATACTTGTGGCGTTGAGGTTTTTTTGAACCAACGAGCATGATGGCAAACCCACTTATGATTGCGATGAAAGAAAAAAGATAATCAGTGAGAATGAATGCTGCAACAGCTGCACCCACCGCAACAATACCTACTATCCAATACCATTGCTGTTCTTTAGGGCGAAACTCATATTCCCGAGCTTGCCAGCTTGCGAGTATCTGTTTTTCCATTCCGCTTAGTATAACCTCATTTTGAGACCATACAGGGCACTCGTTCCTTTAAAAGAACTGGTTTACAATGTACGGCATGGAGCAGACGCACGAAGAACTTGAGGCTTTAAATGCTTCACTCAATGATCCCACCACCCTCGAAGAATATAAAAAGCCATACGATGACTACAAGCCCCACTTACTTCCACGTATTCTTGGTCACATGCTCGTGTGGTGCGGGAATACCGTATACGGCAAGGCACCTTCATATTTGAAATTCAGAGCAGTGGAAGTGATTGCGCGCGTCCCATACCATTCATGGGACTCTGCTGCATTTACTTTTCTCACAATGTTTTATCAAAATGAGAGTAAAGCTATGCGACTTGCAAAACTCTCGCAATTTGCTCGCTTAGCAACAGACAACGAAACAATGCATGTTGTAGTAATTTCAGCGCTTGCCAAGGCTGAACAGAAAGACAACGTGCTTGTGCACACTGTCATACCGATGCTTTTTGCTTTCTTCTATTTTTGGGCGGCCTACTGGTTGTATGTTTTTAATCCACGAAATGCACTGGAGCTCAACTATCTTTTTGAGTCTCATGCATTTGAGCAGTATTCTCGCTTTCTTGAAGCGAACGGCGAAGAATTAAAAAAGAAACCGATGGTGAGTAAATATCTTGAGTGGTACGGTAGAGAGGCCCCGAATCAATACGAATTCTTCAGGTCAGTGAGAAATGATGAAATCATGCACCGCAACAAATCGATTGAGGAGATAGAGCGCAGGGGTTAGTGAACAGCGTTTAGCGTTTAGGGGAGTTCCCTGAGCACTAAACCCTAAACGCTAGCCACTTCAGATGCCCGGTTGTATTTCGCAAGTCCGTATACACCCAACAGTAGAATTGCCATGCCAAAGATTTGCATCGGGAGAAGAATGGCGCCTAGGAATATCCAGTTCACGACAACTGCCCCAAGAGGGAAGCCGAGTTCCGCCATTGTCGCAACTGATGCACTCGTGTTCTCAAGCCCTTTGTAGTAGATGAAGAGTGAGACCACTCCTGAGGTGATGCCGATTATGAATATGAAGAGATAGTCAGTTGATGTAACGGTGCTCCATTCGGGGAACGAGTGTTGGAATAGGTTCAAGAAAACAAGAAACACAAACGCAACGCAAAACCGGAGCGACGTCATAACTTTAAAGTTTGTTTTATTCAGCACCACCTTACCAAACACCGTCGATGCACCCCAGAAGAATGCAGCGATGAGTGCGAGTCCTACGCCAAGCAGGTTCGCATTAAATGTCTCACCGGGATACGTTTGCGGAATAAGATTAGGGAATGAGATGAGGTATGCACCCACGATTGAGACCAGAGCGAAAAGCCAAAAACGCTTGCCCAGTGTTTCTTTCAAAACGACTGCCGCTAAACCAATCACCATGAATGGTTGAAGTTTCTGTAAGAGAATTGCAACCGATGGGTTGAGGTAATGGAATGCTTGGGTAAACGCAATGGATGCAAGGGCACTTCCGCCAATAGCAATGAAGAGAACCGCTAACCACTCTTTTAGTTTTAATTTTTTTAGTTCTCTGAAATTGAGAAGGAGTATAGGTAATACAAATAGTATGGCGATGAAGTGCTCACCAAGAACAATAAAATTACTTGAAAGACCTTCGGTTAAATGGATACGGAAAGGTGCATCTGTTGCCCAAAGCATCGCCGCAAAAAGGACAAGAAACGGAGCGTATTTTTTAAAGAAATTCATTGATTCAGGATACCGTGTAATTAGGATTTATTGAAATATTCACGAACCTGTCTGATGTCGTCCGCAATCGTCTTTGAGAGCTCTGCTTCGTTTGAGAAAGAGGCGAACTCTTTGTCATCACGGATTTTTTTATCGAGAGTAATCGTGATTGTTTTTCCATACAGATCTCCCGAAAAATCCAATACATGTGCTTCAAGAATGTGTCGATGCTGGTTTGCGTATATACCCGCCTGATAGGAAGTGCCCTGAACGATGACTGTGCCAGCGTAGATGCCCGTTAGTTTCGCATCTTGAAGGGGAATGTTTGCGGTAGGGAAGCCGAGTCGTGTTCCCGTGCTTTCTCCTCGTGCTACTGTCCCTGCATATTTCGTTACATGTGCTACACCCGGGTGTAGCACATGTATAGTTCCTATCACTGCCATGTGATCGCTGATGTTTCCCTCAAGGCGTACTTCTGTTGCCTCATACTTCTTTGAAAGGAAAATGTAATCGACCATGAACTTTGCCAAATTCGTCGCTTCTATCGGGTCTTTCCCCGCACGATGCAAGGTAAGGTCTAAGCTCGAAATGTATGAAGTGGGTATTGCATCCTTATAGATCGTAGTGATTTTTTTGTATAGGTTATTGTGTCCACGAGGAATATTGAAATCTCCACATACAATTACCTCGGGCATTCTAGAGAGAAGAGAAAGCAGTGCTTCAGCGTCAGTTTCTTGATAGTGGTCAGGCAGTCCGTTTGGCGTCCAGGTGAAATGTGTTGTTGCAATTGTAAATAGTTCCCCGGCTATGTCTATGTTCCCTGACAAAAGGACATGTCTTTCAGTTTTACGCTTGGTGTGCACATCGGTACTGTCAAATTGTTCTAGTGTGTCGCTCGGTGACCAATAGTTTTGTGATTTCACATCGGTTAAAGGAGTGTGTGAAAAAATTCCTATACCTAATTCTTCGCCTGTTTCGAGATCAGACTTTTTACGTTTTGCGTAAAGCATAGGGGAGTATGCATACTGCATATTCAGTCGCTCTGAAAAAAACACGGCATCTGTTACAAAAAGCTCTTGCATGCATATCACGTCCGCATGTTCACGTTCTAAAAAAGCTAGTACACGTTCCAAGTGTTTGTCGCCTTCAATGTTGACCGTAATCAGCTTCATGTACGTTGTATTGATTCAGTCGAAATACGGCACTTTACCCCATTCATATGGATCAACAAAACGAAGCCCCTGCTCTAGTGCTCGGAGCTTTGCCATTTCAGGGTCTGATAGTTCAAAATCAAACACATCTATATTTTCTTTAATTCTTTCGGGGGAGGTGCTTTTTGGAATAACAATGGTGTTTCTCTCGAGTGCGAAGCGGATTAATACTTGGGCAGGGGACTTTTTGTGAGTCTCTGCAATTTCTGTGATCAATGCATCTTCTAGCACATTTGATTTCGTGTAATTCCCAGGAGAGCCAAGGGGGGAATATGCGGTAACCGCAATGTTTTTTTGCTGGCAGAACTCAACAAGTCGAGATTGTTGAAGATACGGATGAAGCTCTATCTGGTTTATGGCAGGAGGTATCGTTGCATAGGTGAGAATATCAATGAGCATTGGTGCAGTGAAGTTCGCAACGCCGATCGCTTTCACCAGACCCGCATGCACCAAATCCTCCATTGCTTCCCATGTTTCTCGAATTGGAATTTTTTCCAGTAGTAAGACTCCATGTTCATCGTACTCAGCTTCTGGCCCACCGTTAGTTGGTATAGCCCAGTGTGATGGAGTAGCAATACCCCAATGCACAAGGTAGAGATCCAAATATTTTAAATTCAAATCGTACAATGTTTTTTCACACGCTATTCGAACTTCATTTTTTCTATGAGCCGAATTCCATAATTTGCTCGTGATAAAAACGTCAGAACGCTTCACGGCGCCTCCTTCGAATACTTTTTTAAAGGCACGTCCTATTTCTTTCTCGTTCTGGTAGATTGCTGCACAGTCGATGTGTCGGTACCCACCTTCAGTAAGAGCATATTCAACTGCCTGACCCACAATATCTGCAGGGGATTTCCAAGTACCTAAGCCTAAGGCTGGCATTAGTGCTCCGCTACTCAGTGGTATCGTGTTTTTGGGCACGTATGAAATTATACCGCTCTCTATTGATCTGATTCTACCGGTGGAGTGACCGTTGCAATGACTGCTGAGTGATCTGAACCGAATGCTGCATATTTTGTTTCTTGAATGTGCCAGTTTGTTGGGATAAAAATATGGTCCAAATCTCGTTGGAATTGTTTCGGAAGTCCTAAGGGAGAGGTAACCTGGCGTGTTACTGATGTCATTTGGAGTTTTGCAAACGCTTTTTGTTTTCCTATTATTTTTGCTCGTGCGTTGAAATCTCCCGCCAAGAGCATTGTTCTTCCTTCAGCTCTTTCAGCTTCAGCAAGTTTCACGAGATCAGCAAGCTGTCTCTGGAAAAGTTTGCGCAGCCCCAGCGTTAAATGAAAACCAACAATGGTTACTGGCAGGTGTGCTAAACGCACACCGCTTATCCCTGCACCTCCGGAAATTTGTGGAAGCTGAAGAATTTCAGGAGTGAATCCATCAGAAAGACATGGCAACTTAGACGCGGTCACAGTCGACATAGTTGCTCCTGGGTGATGCAGACTTCGACCCCACGCAATGTGTGGAAATCCAAGTCGCTCCAGTGCTGTCTCCAGGCTTTCTTTATGGATTTCGTACACCACTTCGTTGAGGATCACTACATCAGGCTGTTCTTTCTCTATAAGATCAAGTGTCGGCGTAAGTGTACTTTTGCTACCGAGCCATCGTTCTCGTTTACTATCCGCATAGACACTGTAACGAAAGAGCCATCCGAGCCTTCCTCCGAAGATAATAAAAGGGAGAACGCTCCATCCGTGGAAGCCAACAAGAATGCGGAGGCTTGTTGTAGCACTCCGCATACCGGGCATACCCATCCCTATATTTGCAGTAAGGATTTTCATTTAGTTATTTTTTGTCTGATTATGTAGTCTTATGTTTACCAGTTCAACGGTAAACGATTGCTCAAAAAAAACGAACGTGCGGAGAGGGAGAGATTCGAACTCTCGGACCCCGTTAAGGGTCGCCGCATTTCAAGTGCGGTGCGTTAGACCACTCTGCCACCTCTCCGTTAGTGACCCACTGTATCATTTAGCCAGCTTTTCTCTAAATAGTGTTCTTCGTAGTGGCAATTTGGGCAGATCAATTCTAGGTTCCGAAGTTCGTTGTTATTATGGTTCCTGTCCTTATGGTGTACGTGCAAAATTTGCTTTTTACTATATTCGCATCGCTCACATTTTGCTCCACGGATTTCCAGTACCCGTAGCTTAATGGTTCTTTCGTTCCTTACCTTGTCATAAGGCCTCTTGGTGCCGTATTTGATACCTGCTCGGTTTTTATTTGCACAACCCCTGCTACACGTTTTTTTGTTAGCTCTTGCTAAGATAGGGTTGTTGCATATGACACACGGCCTTTCTTTTCTGTTAGCTTTTCCGTAGCATATGGAGCTACAGAATACGGCCCCCCGTTGGAGCTCAACAGGGCGCCTGTAGATTGGCCTGTCACAGGTTGAACATTTTGTGTTAGGTTTTCTTTTGTACTCACGCACTCAACCACTATACCAGATATTTTTTATGGAACGTCAGACCATGACTTAGTCGAACTTTTATTTTTCAGAGTCTGAATATACTCGAACTGTTTCGTGCTTGCTGTATTCTGTTACTTTCCCCTTGTTTGCTTGAATGTTTGGATTTTTTGTGACCTTACGGCCTATAGCGAAGATATAGATTATTTCAAGAATTGCAACAGTGTTGAGTAGTAGTAGTGCGATAAACCAGCGGGGCTGATTGTTTCTTGCAGAAAGCCAAAGAGCGTAGCCTTTCCAGGGCAAAGTCCATAGGATCAACAAAATAATCCATAGATTAAAGCCCGCAACGTTAAAACCAAACATACCGTCATCCTAGCGTGCTCGCTTAGAACTCGCAACACGCTATACTGGACAGAGTAGTAGTGTGTAAGGATCCCATTTCAAAATAACCACTATTGAAGAAGAGCTTCCGTAATTATTTTTATAATGGGTTCCAAACTTTTAGGTATCGACTATGGCACAAAACGCGTTGGCGTTGCAGTTTCGGACGAGTCCGGTTCTGTTGCTTTTGCAAAAGCTATTTTTCCAACTGACCGCACGCTTATACCAACGTTGGCAGAGCTCATTAAAACTGAACACGTTGCACAGATTGTCGTGGGGGAGTCTAAGGATAAAGACGGAAATGATAACTCGGTTATGAAACATACTCGGCAATTTGTTGCGGATCTTGAGCGAGCGACAGCGATGCAGATTTTCTATGAGCCTGAATTTTATAGTTCCGTTGAAGCGAGGCGTGACACGGACGATAAGTTTGTAGATGCAAAGGCAGCAGCTATAATTCTTAATAGTTTCATAGAGCGAACTAAAAAATAATCTATGTCTCTTTCACTAGATGATTTTAAGCGTGCTGAAATTCAGATTGGAACCATCCGCTCTGCAGAACACGTACCTGATACTGACAAGCTCCTTCGACTTGAAGTTGATTTCGGGGAAGAGACTCCGCGACAAATTCTTTCCGGTATTGCGGAATATGTTTCGCCGGCTGATCTTGTAGGTAGACAGTTTCCTTTCATCACCAATCTTGAACCACGTGTAATTCGAGGACAAGTTTCCAATGGAATGCTTCTTGCTGTTGGTGAGGGGAGTACGTTTGCACTTTTATCGCCAACAAGGTTTGTTGATCCAGGAAGTCGCATACGTTAATTTTTGGACTGCCGTGTAGTCCGCACTTTGCTCCATCGAGAGGAATTAGTGTCTTCTTTTTTGAGGGACTCTATAGAGTACAGAGATATTGAGGGCTTATAATGAGAAGCATGTCATTTCAGAAACGCATACTTGCGATGTTTCCACCTCCCTCAGTAATTGCCATGCCGGCTGCGGGGGTTGATATTTCTAGTAATTCTATAAAATGTGTTTCTTTGAAATCAACCGCACTTGGCTTAGAGGTTCGAACATGTGAAGAAACACCGCTTCAAAAAGATATTGTTGTTGAGGGTGAGATCGAACAGCCAGAAAAAGTTATTGATGTTCTGCGTTCCTATCGGCTTCGCCATCATGTGCGAAACGCAATGGCAAGTATTCCCGAACAAAAAGCCTATCTTTACCAGGCGCTTATACCAGAGAATGTGACAAATCTTCGTGCCGGGGTTGAATCTGGACTCGAGGCTCATGTGCCACTGCCGCCAGGAGAGGTGCTTTTTGACTTCGAGATTGTACGGCGTATCCAGGCCGGCACCATTGTATCCGTCACAGCATATGCGAAGCGTATGATAGAAGAATATTCCTCTGTCTTCCGATCTGCAGGTGTGATACTTCGTGCCATAGAAGTGGAGTCACAAGCACTCGCTCGCTCAGTGTTACGTGCGGAGGATTTGTCACGCACCATCATGATTATTGACCTGGGGAGATACTCCACGCGCATTGCTATTGCGGACGCAGGCGTTGTGTCGTTCACGGCAAGTGTAGACATGGGGAGCGAAGCACTCACGGGTGTCATCATGAAAAAATTCAGCATCTCTGGCGTAGATGCCGAGAAGATGAAAAATGAAAAAGGTTTTGTGATGAGTACACAAAATGCCGACTTAGTAGAAACACTCATGACGACAGTGTCAGTTATGAAAGATGAAATAGTGAAACATTTTTCCTACTGGAATGCGCCATCTGCAGACGATGTAACCAGACTCCCTGTAGAGAAGGTGATCCTCTCGGGGGGCGGTACAAATTTACGTGGCATCGCTGAATATCTTGAGACATTTTTGAATGTGCCTGTGACGATTGCAGACGTATGGACGAATGCTTTCCCACTCGATAGCTACGTACCGCCGATGGAATTTTCTGAATCGTTGGAATACGCAACCGCAATCGGTCTCGCACTTCGTGGAAACCGCCAAGTACTATGGTGAGCTCCGTTAGAAAAAAACTACATACACTATCGTCCATCACGATTTCTTGACGTTTCTATCATGAAAAACAATTCCAAAATTTCTATCGGAGTGAACCTTCTTCCTCCAAAGGAGCAGATGAATCTTCGTGTTCGTTACTACACAGCGCTTGCGAGTCTTTTTGTGTTCTTGCTCGTGGGTGTTTGTATTGTCGGTATTGCACTCCTTATGCCGTCGTATTTCCTCGCAGAAAGCGAAGCGGGTATTGCTGTTCGTGCCATGGAGTCGTCCGCCGAGAGCGTAAAGCTCTACCAATCTTCAGGCACTGTTCAGCAAATTTCACTCTTGAAAGAACGTATTTCTGTTCTGAAAGAGTATCAGGGGGATCAAGCGACTGCTCTGGTACTTTCACGCATTACTGCAGGGGTAGCGGATGACATACACGTTAATGCAATATCTCTTGTTGTAACGAGCTCCGGTGTTGGAAAGGTAACCGTCTCCGGAAAGGCAAACACACGTCTTGCGTTGATTAATTTTGGAAAGAAGCTCGAAAGTGAGCGTATGTTCGAGGGAGCAGTGGTGCCAGTTTCAGATCTTGCAACCGGAGTCGATATAGATTTTTCAATACCATTTACCTTTGACGTGAACGCACCATGAAAAAAGTCACCACATTATTATTAGGAATCTTGTTGTTGTGTGTAGCTACTTCCGGGTACGTGTTTGTCCACGTTCGCATTTCTGGATTTGTTGCGACAATTGCAAAAGCAAAGGAGGTATCTTTCTCTACCGATACTCGGGATCTTGCTCTGCGACGTGCAGGTACCATACTCGCTGAAACAACTTCACGTCGAGAAGAGCTAGCTACGTTTGTAGTTTCTGATAGTAATTCATTGCGTATTATCGAGGCGGTTGAAGCTACAGCAAAACGTGAAAACGTGAAAACGACAATCGGATCGGTTTCAGTGTTGTCTACGACGCTTACCTATCATGAGCCGGTACGAGTGACGCTCTCCGCTCAAGGTTCACTGGGAGACCTCGTTCGCTTCGCATCAGCGCTTGAGACATTGCCAGAGGCATCTCGACTCGTCACTATGTCATTCCAAGTTTCAGATAATCATCTCTGGTTTGGAACTTTCGTGATTGATTTTATAAAAGAAAAATCACCCACGCTATGAATCAAATCAGAAACATTGGTCACTTTTTTGCATCAAGTATGCAACCGAACCCCGAGCGTCATTGGTTTCTTGTGCTCGTGATCGCATTGGTGCCATTTCTTTTTTTCATAGCGTACGCAGGGTACATTTTTTTCGGTATTCAATCGGGATTGATAGTGAATGCGAATGTCGCATCATTCCCAGCACAAGTGGTAACGTCAGATGAAATTGACTCCGTGCTTACCTCTTACCGCATCCGCAAGGCCATGTATGATGCAAACTCCGAACTTCCTTTGCCAATTGTTGACCCTGCTCTCATCGTTCCAGCTCGAAAATAAGCCGTTATTGAGGTATCATTGCCCCGGTACTCGCCCCCTTAGCTCAATGGATAGAGCTGCGGACTTCTAAGCCGTCGATGTAGGTTCGATTCCTGCAGGGGGCACAGAAACAAAAACCAGCCGCATGAGCGGCGATTTTTGTTGGTGCCCCCTAGGATGTCTGGGAGACATCCGTGCAGGAATCGAAGATCCTGCGTGCATTTTTTCTGAGTTCCCGAAAGAAAAAATCCACGTGCTCCAAGAGTCATTCTGCTGAATGAGGTGTACAGCTCCTGTAAGGAGAGATTCCTGCAGGCGATTAGAAAATCGTGCCGAGAGGCTGGGCACCGACTTGAATCTTTTACCAGAGTCCGTATCCGAAACCAGTCAGATATATACCGATACTAAGTGCCAAAAGCCCATCCATCGTGTACCACCCTCGTTCCGTGAACAGCTTGGTGAACTCTGCAAGGCGGACCTCAGGCAAGAAAGCGTACAAGAGTCCCTTTATAAGAATCAGCCAGGCGATTGTCGAGATAATCCCGGCCGGCACTGACGACCAATCCTGATATATGTTTATAAAAATTAGACCTCCAAGAATTGAAATCATCGCAGCCACAAGCTGTGCAAATTGCTCTTTAAACATCGCCTCTACGCTCACCATTAGTGCTTTTCGACGCGTGAATATTGCCACTGCCATAATAAGCAGGTACACACCGAATACTCTGCTCAACAAGACGGTAAGCTCCATATATATAGCAATTATACCAAGCCTATTTCGTGCGTCTGACCCGTTTCAACAACGGCCAGAAAATATCCTCTTTGGGGTTAATTTTCAATTCTTTTTTATTTATTTTCTCTACAAACTCAACAGGAGCATCAGTAATAAGAGCAACTGGTTGTTGTTCTGCTCCTTCCCCCATAATCAAAGTTCCAGCGGTTGCAATGCTGTCGGCAATATTTGTTCTAGAGATTTTCATCTTTCGTCCAACAATATCCTTCTTCCCTCGGTAGTCACGCACTCCCGTAAAGCCGGCATAGCCAAGTGCTACTCCCACTACACCCGCACGCAAGGGCATGAGTGCACTGTCGGTAATCACGATGCCGAGGTTTTTTATTCGGTATTTCTTTTGCAGAACTTTTCGCAAGCGTGCGGCTGAGGCAAAACTGTCTTTCGGGAGAAGTACGATGCCTCCGTTTGCATTCGACTTATCAATGCCAGCATTCGCCATGATCATTCCGTCTTTCTCAGTGAGCCATACGCCCTCTGACTGAACTGCCCACGTACTTTCTTTCCTTATCAGAGAGCCGACAGAATCTTTTCCAATTTGTGCAACCTCCGGAGGTTGCACAAATTGGCCTTCGGAGAGGGCGACGATTTTTGAGGCGATGAGGAGAATTGAACCGTCAGGGATTTTTTTTATATGCTCCTCAATGAACATCGAGAGGTTTTCTTCTTGTTTGAAAATACGTGTTTTGATTGCCCGTACATTCATACTGTATATAGGGTGGCAGTATAGTATAAAGTAACGGTCGTTACTTTATACTATATTGATTAGTTTTAACGAATGTAGTCATGAGAGCTTACTTTTTAATGCGGTAGTGAAGAAGAATAGTGCTCTTCGTGTTTAGTTTTTTTACCGAGACAAGTTCAAACCGTTTTGTTTGTAGTCCATCAGAAAACATTGGGGTTCCTCTCCCGAACACTAATGGTTCAATAGTTACATAGAGATCATGGAGTAGATTGTTGTCGAGCATTGCTTGATACACTCGTGCACCTCCAACTATGGCGACGGTTTTATATTCTGAAAAGAGTTTTTTAAGGTTCTGGTGTGCTGGATTGATGAAGGTCACTGTGCCTTTTTTGAGAGTATTTTTTACTCTGCTCGACAATACAAAAGTCGTACGCTTTTTAAGGCGACCCTCAGCAGATAGGTATGTGTTTCTTCCTGTCACTACGGCATCCGCTTTCGCGAGTTCACGCTGAAAGAATTTCCAATCCTCCTTGCTCGTCCAATCAGGAAGCTTTCTTTTTTCAAGTGAAATACGTCCATCTATGGATGTCGCAACATAGGCAACGAAGTGTGTTTTAGACAGAGGCTGGCTCTTTGATTTCATTCTTGTCTTTGAGTAGGCGTATTGCGAGATAGGAAAGGGGAGTATAGAGGAAGCCCATCGCAACCTTGTAGAGCCACCAGCTAAACATGATGCCTATGAGTGTTGACGTTGAATACACTCCCGCAAATGCGATCACCATGAAGATTACTGTGTCGAGGAACTGTGACCAGATGTTCGAGAGTGTTGAGCGAAGCCAAAAGCCAGATTTTCCCAAGAGCTTTTTGAAGAAGAAAAACGATATGACGTCTTGATATTGCGCAATGGCGAATGCGACCAATGATGCGATTGCCATTCTCACTGAAATGCCAAAGACCTGATTGTAGCTCTCGCTTACCCACAAGCCTCGCTCAGACCACGGCATGGCAATTGAAATGAAGGAATATGCAATGAATAGGGCAGTGGCGATAAATCCAGCAAGAACGAAGAATTTTGCGATGCGTTTTCCATATACTTCGCCGATGACGTCTGTCATGAGAAACACAATGGGGAATGAGAATACAGCGACAGAGAGACCGGTGCCAAACAGAAACGGCATAATCTTTAGACCCAAAGTGTTTGCCGCAAAAAGAGATGCGAGATAGATGGCAAGGGCAAGGAGCAGTTTTTTGAATGATGATTCGCTGAGTTGGATCATAGATGAGTAGTGATTAGTGGACAGTGAATAGTGTATAGCGGGGAGAATAAGAAAACTCCGACACGCTTTCCAGGCGTCGGAAGGAATTTCTTAGTTAAAACCAGACCAGCTTTTCGTGTAGCGATTGTGAATCATAGTGTTTTTATAAAACTCATATCTCTAAGATAGTAGCAAGAAATTTGCTTCTGGTGCGCGGTGTAGGGCTCGAACCTACGACCCTCTCAGTGTAAATGAGATGCTCTACCAACTGAGCTAACCGCGCAGATTATTTAGAGTACACCACATGCTTTTTTATGCAAAATCCTGATTAAGTCCTGCATCGCCCACTTGTCTCGTGTGATATTGTGCTTCCCATGAAAGTTTTATTGAACTTGCTGATAGCAACTCTGTTTGCCGTTGGGACTGCACTCCTTGTGTTCTTCTTCTGGCACGCAGAGGTACTACTGAGCATCTCTCTCTTTCTATCTTCGGTGTTCTATGCGTACTACATGAAAAGCAAGCGACTTGTTGCTCTCTATTCGTTCGGTTTTGTTTTTGGACCAGCAACTGAAATACTTGCGATCAGAGCAGGTGCTTGGAGTTATGCAGAGCCATCGTTCTTCGGAATACCACTTTGGCTCCCATTTCTTTGGGGTTCTGCAACGCTTCTATTAGTATCGATGTATCGTATCCTTAAGGGGTAGGAAACCAATATCACCCAGAGAAGGTTTCTCTGGGTGATATCTCTGGTACTCTTGAATCTTGAATCATGAATTCCATTTCTATTAAATCAATTGGCATCATCATGGATGGCAATCGCAGGTGGGCGAAAGAGCAAGGACTGCCAAGTCTTGAGGGGCATCGACGGGGCTTAGATAAAGTGAAAGATTTAGTTTCTTGGGTGCAGGAGGCAGGAATTAAAGAATTAATTTTATACGCATTCTCTACAGAAAATTGGAATCGTAGTCCAGAAGAGGTTAATTACCTGATGAACCTTTTTGAGATGACGTTCGGTAAAGATGTAGATGACATTGTAAAGAAAGGTGCCCGGGTAAAATTCATAGGACAACGTGAACGTTTACCTGTGAGTTTGCAGAAAAAAATGGATGAAGTTGAGGTGCGAACCAAAGAGGGCACAAAAGGTACGCTCATCATTGCATTATCTTATGGAGGACGTGCAGAGATTCTTAGAGGAGTGAATACACTTTTAGCTCAAAAAGTTGAACAGGTAGATGAAGCCTCATTTCGGCAAGCACTTTGGGGAGGTGAATTTAGCGATCCAGATTTGATTATTCGAACAGGAGGCGATAAACGCCTTTCTAATTTCCTCACCTGGCAATCTGTCTACAGCGAACTTTTCTTTACGGACACTAAATGGCCTGCTTTTGAGAAGGCTGAATTTGATTCAATCCTCGCAGAATATTCTCTCCGAGAACAACGACGTGGCGTTTGAGGACTCATGATGCCCGAAATAATTTTTGAAGATGACGATGTGCTGGTGGTCAACAAACCTGCAGGTATGTCCGTGCATAAAGATGGTAAACGAGAAGAAGAGACGCTCGCTGATTGGTTTGTTTCCCGTGTGCCGGAGGCGGTAGGAGTAGGGGAGCCGTTGGTGCTTACGAGCGGTGTTGTTGTTGATAGGCCGGGCATAGTGCACAGGCTTGATAAGCAAACATCAGGAGTGATTATTCTTGCAAAGAATCAAGAGGCGTTTCTTTTCTTGAAAGAGCAGTTCAAGGGGCGTCATGCTGAAAAAACATACCGTGCATTTTTGTGGGGAGAGCTGAAAGAAGGCGGAGGGACTATCTCACTGCCTATTGGGCGTTCAAAAACAGACTTCAGACGTCGTTCTGCTGAGCCGGGTGCTAAAGAGCCTCTTCGAGATGCAGTTACCGCATGGACACGTCTCATGGTAGCAGGAGGTTTTTCATACGTGGAAGCGAAACCGAAAACCGGACGCATGCACCAGATTCGTGTGCACTTCAAGGCACTCCAACATCCAATCGTGAATGACACCCTCTATGCCCCACGGCGTGAGAGTGCCCTTGGGTTTGAACGGCTTGCACTCCACGCCCTCTCGCTTTCTCTTGCATTACCGAATGGGAAGAAGTCCATATTTGAGGCACCCCTGCCGGAAGATTTTCTTAGAGCGGAAAAGATTTTAAATAGCGTAGAGGGCAGAGCGTAGAGGGCAGAGCTTTTAATTTCCTCCCTCTACGCTCAAAGCTCTCAGCTCGGTTTGCGTAGGGATGCAAACCGTGTTATTTTTCGTCACTATGGTAGTAGCAATTGACCTCAAAACTATTTCTTCGGTGAACGTGGAAGAGCGTAAAAAGCTTGATATTCGCTCTGGCGACGTGGTGCGTGTGCATCAGAAGATCCAGGAAAAAGGCAAAACTCGCATTCAGATGTACGAAGGGCTCGTACTTGCACGAAAGCACGGTACTGAGGCTGGTGCTACGTTTACGGTTCGTGCCACGCTCTCTGGCGTGGGCGTTGAGAAGATTTTCCCCCTCTATTCCCCAATGATCGATAAGATAGATATTGTACGTCGTTCGAAAGTGCGTCGTGCGAAACTCTACTACATCCGTGACAAGGTTTCTCGAGAAATGCGTCGCCAGCTTCGCAAGATGAGTATTGTTTCACTAACTACAGGAAGCGATCGAGAAGCAGCCGAAGTAGCTTCTCTCGCCGAAGCGAAAGCCGCTGAAAATGCAGCCGCAGAAGAAGCAATTAAAGCAGAGCAAGCAGTTGCCGAAACAGAAGCAGCAAATGACAACGCACCAATTGAAGTCGGAGAGCCAGTGACAGCAGAAGAAAAAGAAGCTGCAAAAGAGGCGGCGTAAGTCTTGCGTCCTTTGCAAAAGACTTAAAAGTACTTAGAATATAAAAACCTGCCCAGGTGTTGAAACTGGTAGACATTTCACCTTGAGGTGGTGAAGCCCGCAAGGGCGTGGAGGTTCGAGTCCTCTCCTGGGCACACTTCGACTCGTTTTACTCGCTCACTGTAAACACAAGGCGAAGGAAGTGGAGTATATGGTGGCTATGGTGTAACGGTTAACACTGGAGCTTGTGGAGCTCTCGATCAGGGTTCGATTCCCTGTAGTCACCCTTGGTGAAAATTATCCCGTCTCAAAGACGGGATAATTTTTAACACATTGTGTTCTACAGGGAATCGAAAGCCGGAAGCGTGCCTGCGGGGCAGGAGAAAGCGCTGAGGCGGGCGATTAGCAAATCGTGTCGAGAGGATTCGAGAGCACTTAGTATTCGACGCCTCGTCGCACTGTCGAGTGTAAGCGAGAAAAGAAGTAAAATGCTTAGTGACTCGTGACCGATTCCCTGTAGCCAATTCAAAATTGAAGCCCCATTGACATAAAGAGTATCCTGGACATATTGTGCTTGTTGTATGGGTCCAGAAGATTTAAGAAGAATTTCATCGGAGGTTAATAAAAGGAATTTAGAAAATGCGACGGAGAGCGAAAGAAGAAATTCAGAAATTAAGATTGAGCCACTCATTAAAGCTATTGATGCTAGTGTACCTTTAATTCAAAACATTGAAGCTGCATTACAAAAAGCAGCTGAAGCCGGGGAAGAGAGTGTGCGATTTGCGTTAGCCCCTGACTTTCCGTTTAGCGATGCGGAGACACACTGGTACTCTGCGGCCCAACGAGCAGAGAGGTTGTCAGCCGTGTATGCATACTTTAGTTCTTTAGGTTTTCACGTTTGGAACGGGTTTGTTTCACGAGGGGATATCCATCGCGAGCACAAATATAAGCTCAAGGGAATGCTCGAGATTTCATTCACAAAACCGTCCCCAGAGCCACCTAAGCGTTTTTGGGTACCGTAAGTATTTTACTTTCGAGTTTGTAGTGTCCACTCAGAAATTTTCTTTTGACCTCTAACCGCAGTTCCAACAGCATCCACTAAGTCACCCAAATAAAAACCCCCGCCAAGTTGGCGGGGGTTTTCTATTCACTACACCACTTAGTAATTCACGTTACTTATTGCTTTGTAGTGAATGTGTTAGGCCAGGCCACACTAACGCACTTCAGGACTCATGTGTGCAGTAAGAGACGTAGCGTGAACGGAAAGCGGAAGTGCAAATAGTAAGCCGATAAGTGAAAGTGTGAATACTGTTGCAACCACAATTATATTGCGCTGAAGTGTATTTAATATTTTTGCCATAGTGTTTGTATTTAGAATTAAGAGAGATTGATTTGTACGTGTAGGGATGACGAGGCGACATCGAGCCCACTCATATAAGCCGTACAATCTGATGAATTCTTACGATCCTTCTCCAGGGTAGCTCTACAGTGATGTGATTTGTGTGAAGCGAGTACGGAATGCTTGCATGTGTTGATTTGTGTAATCTGATATCCTGCATTTAAGAGCATGCAAACCATAAAGCCTGTTACGGACTTTCTATTTCGACATCGTCGTCACGTTGCAACGGTGGCATTTTTTGCAGGATTTTTTGTTGACATCATCACGTTTCGAACTATTAACCTGACTATCAGTCAAATAATCCTCACGGGCTATCTTCTCATTGTTGCAGGTTCAATACTCATTCTTTCTGGACCAGTACGCACTGATGCAAAGGGGATTACTAAGCACGTGCGCACGTGGCTTCCAATTGTTCATCAGTACGTGACAGGAAATTTACTGTCAGCGTTTCTTGTATTGTATTTCTCAAGCGGTTCTTTTTCTCAAAGTTGGCCGTTCCTCATCATTGTGGCGCTCGCAGCCCTCAGCAACGAGACATCCTTTTTTGAAAAGTACCGTACCTCTTTTCAGACGACACTTTTTTTCTTCAACCTCGTGCTCTTCTTCGCACTTGCAGTCCCGATTGCCTTTGGCTCTCTAGGGCTTCTCACGTTTCTTTCGAGCATCGGGGTCTCAATTCTAGTTTTTATTTTATTTTTTCTCGCTGGGAAATTTTTTGCACCCACTGCGTTTAAAGATAATGGACGCTCTATTATCGGCGGAGCGCTTGGCATGTGTGTGCTGGTTGTGGCGCTGTATATGACTCACCTCATACCACCCATTCCGCTTTCGGCCAAAAATATCGATGTCTACCATTCAGTTGAAAAGGTAGGAGACACGTATGTTGTTCTGGATGAAGTGCGCACCTGGTACGAGCGATTCCTCGATATTGGGGGCGTGCCACTTCATCTCGGTGAAGGTGAGTCCGCTTATGTGTATACGTCTGTTTTTGCTCCGGCACGCTTCGGTGCCAACATTGTGCATAGGTGGGAAATGTTCGACGAGGACAGCGGGGAATGGATCTCGAAGAACACGGTGCGTTTCCCAATTCTTGGCGGACGACCTAACGGATATCGAGGCTACTCGTTCATGGAGAACCCGGTGCCTGGTCATTGGCGTGTTTCGGTAGAAACTCCTCAGGGTGGTGTTATTGGACGAGTGGAATTGCTCGTGGTCCGGGTTGCCACTCCCGTGGATGTAATTCAAAAAACACTGGAGTAGAGCCTATCTAAAAACCCCGTCCTGCCTCCGACGCATGCCTCCGGGCTACGACACACTCGTCTCATCCTCTATGTACTTGCAGTACATTTCGGATTCCGACTCGATGTCTCGCCTGCGGAAACATGCATCTCGGCTTGGACACCCCGGTTTTTAGACAGGCTCTTTAATTCGCACTATCAATAAAACGGTGATATCATTTTGCAACGTGGACACTGACATTATCGTTGACTTGCAATATGGAGATTCGGGAAAGGGCAAAGTAGCTCATTTTTTGTGTAAGACGAAAAAATATACGCATGTACTTCGTTACAACGGAGGTTGTAATGCGGGACACACCATTTTTCATAAAGGTAAGAAGTTTGTCACCCATCATGTTCCTGCGGGCGTTTTCTGGGGCGTTAAGTCCATCATAGGTCCGGGATGTGTCATTGATCCGATTCAGTTTCTGAAAGAAATAAAAATGCTTGAAGCGGGAGGCATCAAGACTAAAGGAAAGCTCTTTGTTGCGAAAAACACACACGTTATTACCTCAGCACATAGGAACGAAGATTCAGTTGATGTTGCTATTGGTACAACGAAAAGAGGGAATGGCCCAGCGTACCGTGATAAGTACGCACGCACTGGCGTGCGTGCGGAACATGTAAAGGCATTGAAGCCCTACCTCATAGATTTGTACGATGAATTTTATGGCAAGAAAAATGTGGTGATTTTAGGAGAGGGGGCGCAAGGTTTTGGTCTTGATATTGATTGGGGAGATTATCCATTCGTCACCTCAAGCCACTGCACCGTTGCAGGCGCTCTGTTAAATGGTTTGCCACCGCAGTCTGTTCGTCATGTATGGGGTGTTGCAAAAATGTACGAGACGTATGTTGGTACGAAGAAATTTGAACCAAAAAATCCTGTCTTTGAAGAGCTACGACGAGTAGGGGAAGAGTATGGCTCTACCACCGGCAGACCTCGTCAGTGCAATTGGATGAACGTTGATTTAATAGAGCAAGCTGTGCGCATGAACGGTGTTACGCATTTAGTTTTCAATAAAACTGATGTAATGCGTGACGTGGGGCACTGGGCGGTATTAATGGCGGGCAAAGTTGTGAAATTTAAAGGAGAAAAAGAAATGAAGCGTTTTCTTGTCACACGCCTGAAAGCGTTTGGGATTCCTGCACGGCAGATTTATTTTTCTGAAAATAGAGAAGCAATTTAATAACGTACGCAGAGAAACTATTTGAAAATTATATGCTTCAGTTAGCTCGATTTTTTGGAATCCCAGCACTTTTCTCGGTAGTTGCTCTCGGGTTCGTGTGGTACTACCTCGGTCTTGCAGCGTTTTTCACTGCGATATTGCTTACTATTCTTGAAGTGACGTTATCTTTTGATAACGCTGTGGTGAATGCACGGGTGCTCGCAAAAATGGATGAAAAGTGGCAGAAGCGCTTTCTCACGTGGGGTATTTTTATTGCGGTGTTTGGCACTCGCATCCTTCTTCCAATAATCATTGTCTCTCTGGCCGTGTGGGCATCGCCTCTTTTCATTGCCGAAATGGCCCTCTTCAATCCAGCTCATTATGGCGAGCTTTTGGAGGGATCCGCATATGCCATTCATTCATTTGGTGCGGCGTTTCTGCTTCTAGTTGCACTTAAATATTTTCTCGACAGCACTAAGAAAACTCATTGGATACAGGCCATTGAAAAACACTTAACGCTCTGGGGACGTGTTGAAGCGATTGAGATTATCCTTGCGCTCTCGGCTATTGCAGGACTCTCATTTCTTGTTCCTCCTGAGGCACAGGCGACTGTTTTAGTTTCCGGGGTTTTTGGTGTCATTCTTTTCGTTATCATGCAGGCAATAACGAGTGCATTTTCCATGGAGGCCTCTGCGGGGGTTTCTCAAAGTGTCGCTCTATTCATTTATCTTGAGGTGTTGGACTCGGCTTTTTCTCTGGACGGCGTGGTTGGTGCGTTTGCGTTGACGAGTGCACTCCCGGTGATTGCTGTGGGCTTGGGTATCGGTGCGTATTTTGTACGTTCTCTTACTATCTATATGGTTCGTCAAAGAACTCTGGACACTCTCGTGTTTTTGGAACATGGGGCACACTGGGCAATTTTTGGCCTTGCGATGAGTATGTTTGTGAATCTACTTACAGAGGTACCGGAAATCGTAACGGGTACTATCGGAATAATCTTTGTTCTCGCTGCTTACTATTCGTCTCTTCGTTTGAATAAAAAAGTAAAAACTTAAATATACACACAGAGTTTCGCTGGCGTGACTAGGTATTGGTACACTGGTAGTTAGTGAAGTACTTCATTGCCCACCTCCTTTCAGGAGACGCAAAGCAGTATCATGCGGGTTTGACTCGCAGGCTCGCATTGAAGTATCGAGTTACTCCTCTCCATGAGCGCATTCCCCCGCACGTCACCATCAAACCGCCCTTTGAAACGGATGAGTTAGGCATTAAGGAAGTCGAACGGGTACTTCGCTCGTTCGTGCGAAGTGAGCCTGCACTACCTCTTGTTATTGATGGGTTTGGGCGTTTCGGTTTTCGCACTATTTATCTGGACGTCTACAAGAGTGGAGAGGTAGTGTCCTTGGTGCGTCGTCTCATTCATACACTAAACACAAATATCTCGTGGATGCCAGCGTATCCACTTGAAGGGAACAAGCTTCATGCATCTGTCGCACGATTTTTGGACCGAAGGCAATTTAGGAGAATTTGGCGTGAACTCCGCACACTCAGTCCTCGCTTCGAGTCCACATTCGACACGATTGCAATTCTAAAAAAAGAAGGTCGCTCGTGGGAAATCCATTCGCAAATCCCGCTTGCTTTTTCAGACGAGAGTTTCCACGTCAATGGTTCTCTGTCGGACCTCCAGTATGTGCACGCTTAATTCTTACTGATGGAAGTCACGGCCTTACCATGCGATCTGTTTACTACACGTCAACTACTTGCAAAACTTTTGCGTTTGCATTACGATAGACATCTATGAGTATGAACATGCCGGATTTCAGGGTGACGTTACACACGATAGGATCTCGCATAACTCCTGCACGTATGAGCCTTCTCAAGGTGCTCTGGGGGGCTTCGATGCCCTTAACTGTGTCTGAAATACAAAACAAATTGCAAGGAGTATCTGATACGGTGACCCTGTATAGAAGTCTCGAACTATTTGTGAAATCCGGCATTGTACGGAAAGTTGATTTGCAACACGGTCACGCTCACTACGAGCTTGTTGTAGGGAAAAAGCATCATCATCATCTCGTTTGCCAAGGATGCGGTACGGTTGAAGATATAACAACATGTGTACCCACCAGTCTTGAAAAAGGTGTCCTTAAAAAATCAAAGAGTTTCAGATCTATTATTTCTCATTCGATGGAGTTCTTCGGTATGTGTCGGAGATGTCAAACTGTATAAGCGGTCTACTAATTTTATTTTTTCATGATCTTACTCATCGCTTTCGCTACGTTTGTTTCAACAATGGTAGGAGGACTCTTTGCTCTCCGCTTTAAGGATAAACTTCATCTCGTTCTTGGATTTAGTGCAGGTGCTGTTATTGGGGTCGCTTTTTTTGATCTTCTTCCTGAAGCTTTGGAACTTGGCTCTCAGTTTTTCGATGCTGGAACAATAGCCACATGGGTTGCATTAGGTTTTGTTCTGTACCTCGTTCTCGATCGTACCATTTCGATATTTTTTTCCTGCGACGACGATCACACGGGGCACTCGCATGGCTCGTCAAGTCGAGGCCTGCTCGGTGCGGGGAGTTTGGCTGTGCATAGTTTTCTTGATGGTGTTGCTATCGGTCTCGCATTTCAGGTTTCGGTTGCGATAGGAGCCGTAGTGACGATTGCAGTGCTTGCCCACGATTTTTCAGATGGCATCAATACGGTCAATATGATTCTTAAGAATAAAGGCGAAAAAAAGCTTGCTTTTCGATGGCTTATTGTTGACGCACTTGCGCCAGTCTTAGGGGCTACTTCAACATTATTTTTTACACTCCCTGAAAGTGCACTTGCCGTTATTCTCTCGGTTTTCTGTGGTTTCTTTTTGTATATCGGTGCGAGCGATCTCATTCCTGAAAGTCATCACGGCCATCCTAAGTTTTTGACGACTGCAATGACGCTTCTTGGAATGGGGGTACTCTACGTCGCAATTAAATTTGCCGGTGTGTAAGTCTCTCGAGATACACTGTATGTATGCGAAAGGTGTTTCTCGTCAGCGTTTTATTTCTAGCGTGTGCGATTCCCGTATATGCAGAAGAGTTGCAGAGTCATGTAACCACTGAGCTTGCGAAAGTGATTGCAATCACACTTCAAGAAGAGCGTCCGGTTCCTGGTACTGATGTTGCGGGAACGTTCCAAACTCTTCGTGCTGAGGTACTTGAGGGAAGCAGGAAGGGCGAAGTGGTAACGGTTCAAAACGACTATCTTGCCCTCAATGTTGGTGAGAAATTTTATGCACTGCACACGGTCGATATACCTGAAGGTATTGATTCGTACGCTGTGTTCGAGCCCTATCGTATTCCTCAGCTTCTTCTACTTGTAGGTCTTTTTGTTCTCGTAGTAATTATTTTTGGTGGCATACAAGGTATACGGGGGCTCCTCGCACTTGCACTCAGTTTCTTTTTTATTGCGTATCTATTACTTCCTGGAATTTTGCATAATTACTCACCAATTCTCGTAAGCATGGGCGTTTCGTCTCTAATAATTATTCTTGGGTCGTATATCACGCATGGCTTCAATAGAGTAACGACGAGTGCGGTGGTAGGTATGGTTGGAACTATTCTGATCACGGGGGTGCTTGCGTTTTTTGCCATTAGTCTTACCCGACTTTCAGGCTTTGCCTCGGACGAAGCAGTGTATTTGAATTTTGATACTGCGGGCACAATTGATTTTGCGGGACTCTTGTTAGGTGCGGTCTTAATTGGTCTTCTCGGTGTTCTCTATGATGCATCTATAGGGCAGGCAGTCGCAGTGGATGAGCTTAGTCGTGCGGCACCTCATGCGTCGCCACTTGAAATTTACAGACGAGCTTTGCGTATTGGCCGTGAGCATATTGGAGCTCTCGTTAATATGCTTGCTATTGCGTATGTTGGTGTCTCTCTCCCGCTTCTGTTGTTGTTTTATAGGCTGTCGCCCGATGTATCTTTTTTAACTACTTTAAATAGAGAGATTTTTGCAACCGAAATAGTTCGGGCAATGATTGGCGGTATTGGCATTGTGCTTGCGGTGCCTATAACCACAGCTATTGCAACCTATGTACTCGTTACCAGGGTGCGTAAGGAAACCTTTCGGGCGGGTCACTCGAAGAAAGTTCGCTAGCACTCTTGTTTTTGCTTCGTCGAGCCAGAATGAAAGTAAAACTTTCCTCCGTCTCTCCGCCCCAAAAACACTACTTCGCAGACACTTTCCTTCTCGTTTGCGCCCGTAAGAATGAAGGTGGACATACGTCTTCTTAATTGGAGGGGGCGGTTTTTCACTAAAATTCGCTCTTTTTTATCAAAACACCTCAGTGTTATACTAATTTCATACTACTAATATATTTTCTATGATGGACGAACATAAAGACATGCATGATCATCCGCATCATCACGGCCTTCTCAAGAGTCGACTCGTTATGAAATTATTTGCAGCGTTTCTTATCGTTGCAACGATTTTTGTTGGTGCAAAGGCAGTTAATGCAATTATCAACTTCGATACACTTTCAGAGCCACCTTCTAACGTCATCACTGTCATGGGAGAAGGTAAGGTGTCGGCAGTGCCAGACATTGCCACTATATCTTTTACTATTTCTGAAGATGCAGACACCTCTTCACATGCACAAGATGGTGTGGCGAAAAAAGTGAATGTTGCGCTCGCTCTCTTAAAGGATCTGAAGGTTGCTGATAAAGACATTCAGACAAGTTCATACAACATTTCACCTCGTTACTCGCAACCAGCGCCTTGCTACACAGGGGTTCCTTGTCCGTACAATCAAGAAAGTAAGATAATTGGCTTCACCGCTTCAGAGACGGTTGAAGTAACGGTGCGAAAAATTGATGATACCGGCAAAGTCCTCTCAGTGTTGGGTGATGCTGGAGTCACAAACCTCTACGGCCCTAACTTCTCCGTTGACGATCCAGATGCATTGAAAGCAGAGGCTCGTAAAGAGGCAATAGACAAAGCTCGGGCACAAGCAAAAGGTCTTGCAGGGGATCTTGGTGTCCGCTTGGTGCGGGTAGTTAATTATTCTGAAAACGGCGGATCTCCAATTTACTACGCAAAAGACATGGCAGTGAGCGCCAGTGCCACTGCGCCACGCCCTGAAATATCAGTTCCAACTGGAGAGAACGAAATTGTAGTAAATGTCTCGGTGACGTACGAGATACGGTAAGGAGAGTTCAGAGTTCAGAGTTCAGAGTTCAGAGTTCAGAGTTCAGAGTTCAGAGTTCAGAGTTCAGAGGAAAATTCCGGCGTATGCCGGAATTTTTTCAAAACTATACGATTCATCGTATAGTTTTGATGCTATTGACATCATGGGTAAGGAGTGTTACCGTACTCGACATGAATGAATTTGCACCTGTTCCAACTTTCATATCCCGAGGTAAAGGTTTCCGGAAGGGATTTGCTATTGTTGCTTCAGTACTTTCTCTTGGGGGTGCACCAGCTGCACATGCAGAGCCGGATTGGGGGGGTGTCTTAGGAAATGCAGTTGAGGAATACGTAAGAAACAAGCAAGAAGATCGAGAAAATGAGGCAAGAGCTCGGCGTGAAGCGGCAGAAGATGCAAGGCGAGCACAAATCCGAGCGGACGAAGAACGCAGACAGGCGGCAATTGAGGTTGCAAGACGGAGAAGTGATGGATCCCGACAAGCATACCAAAGGTTGCTTGATGCATGTGTAGACCAAGAACGTAGCAAGGGGGTTGCAGGATCGGTAGCCGTCTGTCTTCCTATTGCGAAAACCATAGAAGGAATAGAATAAATTGACACAAAAAGTCACTGATGATAGTCTAAAAGAAGCCCCAGCAGGGCTTTTTTTATGAAAAGACTTGTTGAATACATCAAAGCAGTTAGAAGCGAGCTCACGCATGTGTCGTGGCCAACTCGCAACCAAGCCATCCTTTACACCTTGCTCGTCATTGCGATTTCGATTGGTGTAGCGGTTCTCTTGGGGGCATTTGATTTTATTTTCACATTGGGACTCGAAAAGTTGATTCTTCTTAAGAAATAAACGTATGGCAAAACAAACAGAAGGCACACGAGGCTGGTATGCAGTCCATACATATTCAGGATACGAAAATGCGGTACTCCGAAACCTCAAACAACGCATTGATTCCTTGGGAATGCAGGAGAAGATTTTTAACGTGGTTATTCCAACTGAGAAAAAAATAAAAGTAGTAGGAGGCAAGAGAACAACCATTGAAGAAAAAATTTACCCAGGCTACATTTTGGTCGACATGATCGTCGATGATGAAAGTTGGTACATCGTTCGCAATACTCCTCGGGTCACCGGCTTCGTGGGCTCTGGGGTTACGCCAGTGCCTTTGACAGAGGATGAAATGAACATTCTCTTCAAGCGCATGTCGACGGACGTTGCCAAGCACAAAATTGACTTTGCGGTTGGCGAGCCAGTGGTAGTCGCAGATGGCCCCTTTAAAGACTTGGAGGGCAGGATTGGTGAGATTGACGAGGAGAAGGGTAAGGTGAAGGTCTTGGTATCCATGTTCGGACGGGAAACACCGGTCGAGTTGGATTTTTTGCAAGTTAAGAAAATATAAGTATCATCAACGCATATGGCAAAAGTAGTAAAGAAAATTAAGCTTCAGGTTCCGGGTGGTAAGGCAACGCCTGCGCCTCCAGTAGGAACAGCATTGGGTCCAGCTGGCGTTAACATTGGTCAGTTTGTTCAGCAGTTCAATGCTGCAACCCAAGACCAGATGGGGGACATACTTCCTGTTGAGATTTCCGTCATGGACGACCGTTCGTTCACGTTCATTGTCAAAGTTTCTCCAGCGTCACGTCTTCTTTTGAAATGGGCAGGACTCGAGAAAGGTTCGGGTAAGGTTCCTACGGTAAAAGCAGGTTCAATAACAAAAGCACAACTCAAGGAAATTGCTGAGAAGAAAATCCCTGACTTGAATACCAAAGATACTGAGCAAGCAATGAAAATCATCGCAGGCACTGCCCGCTCGATGGGTATAGATGTGAAATAGGGGTTAGTGGTTAGTGGCTAGGGGTTAGCGTTTAGGGTTTAGCTTCCAGCTTCCACTCTCTACCCCCTACCTTCCAACTTTCAGCTTTTAGGGCACAATGCGGTGATGGAAATCACCGCATTTTCTATTGATATTCTTCATCCGCCGAAAGACGATTTGTTTTCAAAAATAAAAGCATCTTCACTTACTCTCGAGGAAGGCGATGTCGTAGCAATTTCCTCAAAGGTTGTTTCAATCCATGAGGGAAGATGTGTCGAGCGGGATTTCAATAAGAAAGACGAATTAGTAAAACAGGAAGCTGAATGGTTTCTCCCCCGTGAAGACATGCGAGACGGCGCTGTAGTGCACACCATAACCAACGGTATTCTGATTCCGTCAGCGGGTATTGATCCGTTGGGTCAGTACTATGTTCTCTGGCCAGAAAATCCGCAGAAGTCTGCCGAGGAACTTTTACAATGGTTCAAAGAGACGTACAACATCAAAAACTTGTATCTCATTATGACGGACTCTCGGAGCGTGTTTCTCCGCAAAGGGGTCGTTGGCATTGCTCTTGCATGGGCTGGGTTTGAACCTTTGTTTAGCAATAAAAACCGCATTGATATTCTTGGCACTCCTTCCGGCGGAAGCCAGACCAACATTCCCGACTCTCTTGCGGCAGCAGCCTCATTTGTGATGGGGGAGGCGAACGAGCAGACACCTATTGTGCGTATTCGGAACGCCCCTTTCATTGGCGATCAGGAACACATAAGCACGGATTTTTTTGCGTCCAAAATAGAGGAAGACCTTTTTGAGCCGTTTTTGAAAAACGTGAAGTGGCAGAAAGGTGGGCGTGTTTTATAAAAATTTCACCAAACCCATTCAGTGTTATTTCTTGACGGATTATTTTTATAGGACGATAATTATTCTCTGGCTATAGAAGGTGGAGGTGATTTAGTTCCAGTGGATCATTCGGGAAGAAATTCGTGGGGGTCTCCACACGCAAATCATCCACTTTATTTTAGAATGGATCCTCTCCCGCCTCTACCTCAACCTGTTTCACATTTGACTCCACGATATCGGGAATTTCGGGATAATGGTAAGCCGGCAGTGGAGTAGATTTTTTCTATTAAACCTTATTGGGATTACTTCTCAAGAATGACAAACGAGTACGAAGTTCCTTCGTACTCTTTTTTTTCTTCGGAAATAACTTTTGTGAATTCTGAATAGTCTGGGAAAAAAACATCGGCTGGTTTGTCGTCGTCTATGAGCGTAAGGTCGAGTTGGTCAGTATAGGGGAGTGCCGCTTTATATATTTCTCCTCCCCCAATAATAAAAATTTTCTCTTGGTCGAGCTCTCTGGCTTTTGCTACGGCGTCTTCAATTGTGTGGACTACGATGACACCTTCATGCGTGTAGTCCGTGTCTCTTGTTACTACAATGGTAGGTCGACCAGGGAGTGCTCTGCCCATTGATTCGAAGTTTTTCCGCCCACTGATGATTGGGTGCCCGAGTGTCGCATCACGGAAATGCTTCATGTCTTCGGGAATCTTATAGATAAGGCTGTTGTCCTTACCAAGGCCTCGGTTTTTCCCGATGGCAGCAATAGCAATGATCTTCGTCATAGTAAGTAGAAAGTGGAACGTAGAGGGTCGTCAAACAACTTTGCATGGTTTCTTTTCTTCATACTACACACTACATTCTACCTACTACTTTCCTTTCTGGTGCCATGGATGGTGCTTCTTGATGTCCCTGTCAGCCCAGAGTTTTGGGAGCATTGTTTCCGGTTTCCACGACCTCTTTAGTTCTTTGATGTTGTTTGTTGTTTGGTACTTGCCTGTTTTTGTATAGTCACCAGCAAGAATAGGACCTGTTTCAAAGAATACTAACTGTGCAATCCTGCGCCCTACAACAATTGGAATCATGTAGTGTTGCGATGCATTCGAAATTTCCATTACCCATCGGTTGGTATAGCCAACGTCTCCCCAGCCCGCACATTTACAGACGTTGATGAAATTCCGTCCCATTGAAGAGCGTGCTTTCATCATGGTTGTTACCGTCTCTCTGCCACCAATGAACTCTTGTGTGTGCGCAAGGATTGTTTCACCTGGCTCCATCAAAATAACTTTATCGTCTGGTCTGATGCCATCGAACGAGAAGTTAAAGTTTTTCAGAGCTTCCTTGGCAGTTTTTGCGCGGCGAGGTTTGGTGTCCCAGACAATTTCAGTGTCGGATTTGCTGTACACGTTGTAGACCTTCTTGTGCCCTTGCGGTGGCTGTTCACGGAAATACCACTCGCCGAGAGTTACGTCGTAACTCGACGTTGCAAGATTTGCACGGTCAAACGGCTCGATGACGACCGTACCCACTTTCATGTGTTCAAGTATTTTTTTGTCGGAGAGTGCCATGTTAGATTTTGTTACGAATCAGATGAGTTAAAAAATCTTACACCCTGTTAAATACGACTTGAGGCGTGCATGTAGAAACATTTTACCATGATGTGTTTTTAAATACTTTTCGCATCGAATAGCATCTTTGCGGTCTAAACACGCTTCTGAGTATATAAGTTTGAATGGTCGGCGGAGCTTTGTCGAAGTCACCTCGCCTTTCTTATGCGCCTCAAGTCGTCCTTGCAAGTTTTCTGTATATCCGGTGTAGAATTTTCCATCTTTTCCTGATAGGAGTACATATATGTACTGAAACATACGCTTGCAAGGATTTAACGGGGTTAACAAAAATATACTCGCCCTGCTCGTTATTTTTCTAAACGGCCATTTTAGCTTTAATGGGTGGGTGAGATTGGTAATTTTCTAATTCTATATCTTCCATTTTGAAATCATTAATGTTTTTTATATTTGGATTCAATTTTAGAGAGGGGAGAGCGAGGGGTTCACGGGAGAGTTGTTCTTTCACTGCATCCAAATGGTCATGGTAGATGTGTGCGTCACCGAGCGAGTGTACAAATTCGTGAGGCACGAGATTTGTAACCTGTGCAATCATTGCAAGCAGAAGGGAATAGGAAGCGATGTTGAATGGCACGCCAAGAAACATATCGCATGAGCGTTGATGCATGAGAAGTGATAGCTTTCCTGCTTGCCCTGAGGTATTCGAAGGGGCTACAAAAAACTGGAAGAACATATGGCATGGAGGTAATGCCATTTGGTCGAGCTCGCCCGGATTCCATGCAGAGACGATGAGCCTGCGGTTAGTCGGATCTGTTTTTATTTTCTCAATGACTTCTGCAAGTTGGTCGACAACCTTACCGTTTGGTCCCTGCCATTTTCTCCACTGCACTCCGTACACGCGCCCTAAGTCGCCAGGAAATTTTGCTTTTGGTGCCCAGTAGGGAGCTTCAGCATTGTCAGTCCAGATAGTGCGCTCACTGCTATTTAATTCTTTCAAACGGTTATCATCATTCGAGCCTTCGATGAACCATAGAAGTTCGCTCTGCACTGCTTTGAATGCCAGTTTTTTTGTGGTGACCGCAGGAAATCCATCTGCCATGTTGAAACGCATTTGGAGACCAAAGAGCGCACGGGTTTTCCCATTACGGGTCTCACGGTCTGCCCCTTCTTCTAAAACTTTCTTGAGGAGATTGTTGTATTGGCGCATAGAAAGAGCTTATAGCTTATAGCGTATAGCTTATAGCTTATAGCTTATAGCTTTAAAATCCAAATAGGATTCACTCTTGAACTTACTTTACGAAACCTTGACAATTCTCTCATACAAGGTTATATTAATTTCAGCTTTATTCAGCTTTATTCAGCTTTTTAATATACTCTAACTGCATATTTATGAGTGCGTCAAAACTCGAACGGATGGGAGGAACGCTCGAGCTCCCTCCTAAACTAAGGCTCAGACGTGTCACAGCACAGACCATAGGGGAAGCGGTTGATAAAACACGCAAGAATGGCGCAGGAGAAGATGAGCTTCAGGAAATGCTTGCATGGCTCAACAAGAATTGCACTTCAGATATGGCACGTAGGTGGAAGTCAACCTGGAACTTTTTCCCCAACGCAGGTGATGACGATCCGGTTTCGTTTACGCGCTGGCTTGGTGGCAAGTTCTGGCGTGACTCCTTTCGTCGTGGCGGCAAATGGGATGGGTACGACTGCGTTGTCGAGAAATATTGAGTTTTGTTTTTGACCTCTTGCTTTGTTTTGTGCTGTTGATTGCCTTTTGGAACTTTGATTTTGCCCTTCTGTTTTGCATGTGCCCCGCCGTTGGCGGGGCGGTTGCTATTATCATGCACAGAAGAACTTGGAAGTTAAAATGTCATATTCTTCAAAAATGGCACCAAAGCTTTTAGAAGGTATACTTTCTTCAATGGCAAAACGTGGAAAACTCATAGTAATAGACGGTACCGACGGGGTAGGTAAAGCCACACAAACAAAGCTTCTGGTCGCCCGCCTCAAGCGAGAGGGGGTGAGGGTTGAAACGTTGGATTTTCCTCAGTACTACAAGAATTTCTTTGGCCACTTTATAGGCGCAATGCTCACGGGTGAGTATGGCGATTTTTTGCATATTGACCCGTACATTGCCTCAGTTATGTATGCAGCTGACCGCTTTGAGTCCAAAGAAAGATTGGAGAAGTGGCTAAAAGAGGGGAAAACAGTCGTTCTTGATCGATATGTGTCTGCAAATCAACTCCACCAAGGAGGAAAGATACAAAATGCTGCGAAGCGCCGTGCGTTTTTGAAGTGGCTCGACACCATGGAGCATGGTGTTTTTGGATTGCCACGACCTGATTTGATTGTCTACCTACATCTTCCTATGAAGGAAGTGTTGAAGCTTCTAAAGAATAAGGATCGGGACGATAAGAAACGCTATGCCCACCGAGGGAAGGATATTGTAGAGGGTGATGCAGAATATCTTGAGGCGGCACAGAAAAGTGCCTTGAAGCTCATCAGCCAAAAGGGAAATTGGAAGAAGATTGAGTGCGGAAACAGAAATGGTATTCTTCCGAGAGAAGAAATACATGAGCAAATTTATGGCACTGTTTTAAAAGTTATTAAGGGTAAGAAATAACACAATGGCATACATCGAAAAACAGGATACAGAAGTAGCTAACGCAATAGCGGGTGAGAAAAAACGAGAGGAAGAAGGGTTAGAGCTTATCCCGTCTGAAAATTATGTGTCCAAAGCGGTTCTAGAGGCCAATGGTTCCGTATTTACAAACAAATATTCTGAAGGATACCCAGGAAAACGTTACTACGGCGGACAGGAGTTCACTGACATTGTTGAGCGTCTTGCGATTGAACGGGTGAAAGCACTTTTTAATTGTAAATTTGCGAATGTACAGCCTCACTCAGGAGCTCCCGCAAACTTAGCGGTCTACGCAGCACTTTTGAATCCTGGCGACACCGTTCTTGGTATGGATTTGTCACACGGCGGACACCTTACGCACGGGCATCCTATGACACTCCCCGCAAAGGTCTACAAGTTTGTTACCTACAAAATGAAAGACCCTGAAACAGGGGAGATAGATTATGACGAGCTCCGCCGTGTTGCAATTGAAACGAAACCTAAAATTATTCTTGCAGGCTTCAGTGCATATTCACGCACGCTCGACTATAAAAAATTTGTTGATATTGCGCATGAAGTAGGAGCCATAACGATGGCAGACATGGCACACATTGCTGGCCTTATTGCGGGCAAGGCACTCCGGAACCCATTTGACGATGGTTTCGATATCATTACTTCAACGACACACAAAACACTCAGGGGGCCTCGTGGGGGCATTATCCTCACCCGTGAAAGCGAGGAAATCGCAACCAAGATAGATAAAGCAATTTTCCCCGGTATCCAAGGAGGGCCACACATGCACACTATCGCTGCGAAGGCCGTTGCGTTTGGTGAGGCGGGAACGCCAGCGTTTCAAGAGTATGCACAGCAAATTTTGAAAAATGCCAAAGCGATGGAGCATGTGCTTCGACGTGAGGGGGTGCGCATGATTGGGGGAGGTACAGATAATCATTTGATTCTTGCGGATGTATTTGGCTCCCTAGGGGTGACGGGCAAAGAATCACAGACGGTGCTCGATGAGGTTGGCATTACACTCAACATGAACTCAATTGCAGGAGACACGAGGAAACCTCTCGACCCTTCTGGTATACGCTTTGGCTCTCCCGCAATAACCACTCGTGGATTTAAAGAAGTGGAATGTGCACGTGTTGCAGAGCTTATGATTCAAACGCTGAAAAATAAAGATAATGCGGATACAAAGCGAGCGGTGCATGAAGAAGTAAAAGAGCTTGCTCAGCAGTTTCCTATTCCTGAGTCGTTTGTGTAAGTGCCTACTGCTGCCGTGAAAATAAGAAGGGCATCACTGAGGGATTTTCTTGGCATCAAGAAACTCATCAAAGAATATCCTGATACGCTTTTGCAAAAGCATTTACCGAAACCGAGCGAGTTTTTTGTAGCCATAGAGGATGGGAAAATCATAGGATGCTGTGCACTAGTGATTTATTCAAAACGCCTCGGTGAAATTAGAAGCCTTGCGGTTTCTAAAGATTTTCAACGCAGAGGTATTGCAACAGCATTGATCGATACTTGCATAGCATTCGCAAAGAAAAAAGATATTTACGAACTCTTGAGCGTTACTGGTGTGCCGGCACTGTTTGATAAGCATGGTTTTGGAACGTTCAATAAAGAAAAGTTTGCTCTCCTGAAAATCCTTTAATTTTTTCACGCACGCACATATACCTCCGCCTATTGACTTAACTGCATTGGTTGTTAATATTAATCCTATGAATAGGCATGTCGTATCAATTCAGGCTCGTCGTAGACACTCTGTTTGAGGCTGTCTGCGAGTTTTTGTATCTGACGAAATTTCCCAAACAGCCTCAAGCGAGGCTGTTTTTTCTTATCCAGATACTCAATCTAACAATCTAAAACCATGGAAACATCAAACAAAGAAAATCCTCTACCTGAACCACCAGTTAGAATCACCTTCTACGCCGTTGAAATAGCCAAGCTTATTAGGGAAATAGGCAAAGAAGGAGTGATTAAAAAATTGCAGAAGATGGTCGAGGAGACCGTGAACAGTTTCGAGATGAAATAAAACACGCTCCAAGCGTATTACCTACAATAATAAAAAAAATATGAAAGAAAAAAATCATGGGCAACTTCCAGTCGTTATAGGGTGGCCACTTACTAAGTCGAACCTCAATACGCTCCTAAGCATGATTGGCTCGACAAAAGAAAAATCAACGATTGCCCCTAAAGAGCACTATCCCGTATGTAGGGGATGTGGAGAATCAATAGGGCATGGCGAACCAACAATAAACATAGCGGGAGTCGTAAGTCACGACAAGCCTTCATGTGTTCATGGTTGGTTCCAGAGGTGAGTCGGTGTCTCGGCTTGGACACCCCCGTTTTAAGACATGCTCTAGCGAGGTATGATGGCGAAAGTATGATTTCTGAGGCAATTATTGAAGCAATACAGCATTCGCTAAAGACTCTCGGGCTTGAGGGCGAGGTAGTGCTTGAGCACCCAAGTGAGCTCTCACACGGGGATTATTCCACAAACATTGCACTCGCTGTTGCAAAAAAAGCAGGCAAGAATCCTCGTACACTTGCGGAAGAGATTGTCGCAACCCTAGGAACAATAGAGGGCGTAGAGAAAATAGACGTTGCAGGTGCTGGATTCATTAACTTCCATCTCACACGTGCTTTCTTTTCTGACAGTGTTTTGGGAATTCTTGAGAGGGGAGAGTTGTGGGGCAGTAATGCAACTCTTAAAGGAAAGAAGATCATTGTTGAGTATTCACAGCCAAATCCTTTCAAGCCATTCCATATTGGGCACTTGATGTCGACGGCTGTAGGTGAAACGGTGTCCCGTTTAGTAGAAGCCTCAGGGGCTAAAATATTCCGAGCAAATTATCAGGGCGATATCGGCCCCCATGTTGCTAAGTGCATATGGGGCATCATGAAGGAGCATCTTGATCCGAAAGATATTTCAGCACTTGGTGCGGCGTACGTTGCAGGTAACAGTGCGTATGAGGACGACCCGGAAGCGAAAAAAGAAATCGACTCTCTCAATGTTCGTTTATATGAAAATGATCCTACACTTCATGACCTCTACACAGAAGGCCGTAAAACTTCAATCGCACACTTTGATGATCTCTACACTATTCTAGGTTCACGGTTTGATCGCTATTTCTTTGAGAGTGAAGTATGGAGGCGAGGTGTCGAACTTGTGAGAGAAGGTTTGGAGAAGGGGATTTTTGAGAAAAGTGACGGAGCCGTTGTATACAAAGGCGAGAAAGTAGGTTTGCACACTCGAGTGTTTTTAACATCCAAAGGAACACCAACCTATGAAGCAAAAGAGCTTGGGTTGGTAGAGGCAAAGTTGCACACATCGCCTTTTGATTTGAACATAACCACTGTCGCTGTGGAGCAGGACGCTTATTTTAAGGTTGTTGAATCATCGCTTGCAGAATTAATGCCGGCTCTTCATGGGCGCTACACGCACGTGGTATTTGGCATGATGCAACTAACAACAGGCAAGATGTCATCGAGAAAAGGAAACATAATTACCGGAGAATCCTTGATAGAAGAGATGCGAGCAAAAGCATTGGCAAAAATGGAGGGGCGTGTGTTTGAGTCTGAAGAAATAAAACGTGATGTCGCAGATGCAGTGGCTGTTTCTGCAATTAAGTATTCGGTGTTGAAACAGTCAACGGGAAAAAATATTATCTTTGATCCAGAAGCCTCACTTTCATTTGAAGGCGACTCCGGCCCGTATTTGCAATATTCTTATGCTCGCTCCCAATCGGTCTTGAAGAAAGCTGGAAGCTGGAAGCTGAAAGCTGGAAGCCTTCCCGAAACGGTTTCCTCGCTCGAGCGACTTCTGTATCGCTTTCCTGAAGTCGTGGAAAGAGCAGGGAAGGAATACGAGCCACACCACGTCACCACGTACCTTACGGAGCTTGCGAGTGCATTTAATGGTTGGTACGCACAAGGACGCATCATCGGAGATGAGTACGAATCCTACAAACTCGCTCTTACAAGTGCTTTTGCACTAACAATGAAAAACGGCCTCTACGTTCTTGGAATACGGGCTCCTGAGGCGATGTGAATAATTGACATTATCTATATATCATGATATACTATATAAAATATCATGGAAAGGCTTCTTATATTTGATTTTGACGGTGTTTTAGCGGACACATTTGAGTTGAGTTATAGAATTTTTAAAGAACAGGTTCCTACGCTGACGAAAACTGAGTATCGAAGGTGGTTCGATGAAAACCTTCATACCTATCTGAAAAGAAAAAAGATAGAGCTCAGTATGCCTAAGTTTTATGCAAAATATGCAGAAGCATTGAAAAATGTGAGATTGGCATCTGGATGGAAGAGTACTTTGCCCGCTTTACATAAGGTATTTTCAATGGCGATCATTTCCTCAAGCGATGAGGATGGAATAAATGGGTACCTCTTAAGTAATGGCATTAAGCCATTGTTCAACCAGGTGTGGGGTGTGCAAAAAAGTGCAAGTAAGGTTGAAAAAATACAAGGGTTGTTAGAAGAGACCGGGGTAACTGCAGAAAATTCCTGGTTCGTTACAGACACACGTGGTGATCTTGAGGAGGTTAGTAGCACGGGTATTAAAACTATTGCTTTTGCCTCCGGTTTTCATTCCCGTACACGTCTTAAAAAAGGAAAACCTAATAAGGTTGTGAAAACTCCAGTGGAACTTTCTAATTTTCTTTTGCGTACTAATTAATGTATATGTTGTTTCAACCTGAAGCTCGCCGAATTGAACAAGCTCCTCTATTTCGTAAATTGCTTACGCCCCCCGGGGTTGCTTTTGAAAAGGGGCATAAGGGGTTGGGTGTTGGTGTTTTTATTTTAAATAAAGAAGGGAAAATTCTTATAGTTAAAGAAAATAAAACGAAAGATATAACCGAAAGAAAACCAAACGAATACGGTGTTCCCTGCGAGACGGTTCAGTACGAAGAGAATGGCGAGATGTTCGAAGAAGCAGTGTTGCGAGGACTTTCTGAAGAGTTGGGAATTCCAGTCGAACGTGTAGGAAAGCTTTTTCGTATCGATCCTAAGACTTGTTATCGTGGTGAAGGTATGATTTCAAATTGGTATTCCCGTGTTTTCGAAGTTCACTTTGTGGGAACCGCCGCTGATCTGATGACTCATCCGGTAGATAATGAAGTTGAAATTGAAGGTTGGTTTAATCCGGAAGAATTGCACCAAAGGTTTCCTTTACGGAATGCGACAAAAACTATATTAGCTTCACATGCTCCTTCAATTCTCAAGCCAGGGCACTCAAAACCTTTAATGTCACTTTCCGTTTTGGGCCTTTTAAGGGCGGAAATGAAAGTTTGGGAGGATTAATGCCTCTTTGAAACTAATTTTTCTCTCATACTGTATTATTCCGTGAATACCTTATGGAAGAACGAGTTATTTTAGTTGACGAGAACGATACAGAAATCGGCACGATGGGTAAATTGGAAGCCCACCAACGAGGCGTACTCCACCGTGCTTTTTCGGTATTTGTTTTTGATTCTAGTGGTCGGCTCATGCTCCAAAAAAGAGCATCTAATAAATATCATTCTGGTGGATTATGGACGAACACGTGTTGTAGCCATCCTCGTGCCGGAGAGTTAGTTGTGGACGCCGCACATAGACGTCTTAAAAGTGAAATGGGTTTTGATTGCCCACTTACTGAAGTTCATTCGCTTACATACCGGGCCGAATTTTCCAATGGGCTTATTGAGCACGAGTATGATCACATGTTTGTCGGAGTATGGGATGGTACGCCCCTCATTAATAGTGAGGAAGTAGATGAATGGCAGTGGATGGATATAGAAGAGTTACGGAGACAGATTGCAGAACATCCAGAACAATATACGTACTGGTTTAAAATTGCTCTCGAAGATGTCCTGAAGTCAAAACTCTCGGGGACCCCTCGACTTTCTTGACAAAAAGACACTTTCCAATACTATAGAAAGTGATGGTACGAGTTACGACAATCATTAAGATTACAAAGCGCTTTTCCAAGCGAAGGGGTTTTGTAGTAAACGCATAAGTAACATTACAAAAACATACAAAACCCCTTCGAAAGAAGGGGTTTTCTTTTAACTAAAAATTTATGGGAGAAAAAAACGGAAGACCAGACAGATGGTGGCCAAGAGGTCCTTTGAGACCTAGTGAGAGACCTAGTGAGAGTGATGTAAAACAAGCAGAAGCAGTAATTCCGGGCATACCAGTGGAAGTAGTAGAAAACGACCGTGGTGGGACTGAATTTTTCTTTGGTCGCAAACCTCGTTAGCATACTAAAATACGCCTCTTTGTGAAGATGGTACTATTTGTCTTACTATATGTCTGAAGGGGAGCAAAGAGAAAAAAGCGAGCCTGCCAAGCGGGAGGAGGAGATTTTAAAATTCTGGAACGAACAAGAGATTTTTGAAAAAACTCTTTCAAAAGAGGCTCCAAAAGGTGAGTTTGTTTTTTATGATGGCCCCCCGTTTGCTACAGGGCTCCCGCACTACGGGCACATACTTGCAGGCACCATAAAGGATGCTATTCCCCGCTATAAGACGATGCAGGGCTACCGAGTTCCTCGACGTTGGGGTTGGGATTGCCACGGCTTGCCACTTGAAAACCAAATAGAGAAAGAACTTGGTCTTGCCACCAAGCGAGATATTGAAACGTTAGGTGTTGCGACATTCAATGAAGCGGCTCGTAAAGCAGTACTTCGGTATTCAGACGATTGGAAGGCAATTATTCCAAGGTTCGGCAGGTGGGTAGACATGGAGAATGACTATCGGACGATGGATGCGACATACACGGAGAGCGTGTGGTGGGCATTTAATGATCTCCATAAGAAGGGTTTGGTGTATGAAGGATTTAAAGCAATGCATCTGTGCCCTCGCTGTGGCACTACGCTTTCTAACTTTGAAGTTGCACAAGGATACAAAGACATCACGGATATTTCTGTCACGGTAAAGTTGGAACTGATTGATGAACCGGGGACTTTTCTTTTAGCTTGGACAACAACTCCGTGGACTCTGCCTGGAAATATGGCGGCTGCGGTACATAAAGATTTTACCTATGTGAAGATTTCAGTGGGGGATGAAAAATATATCCTTGCGAAAGACAGGTTGGAAGTAATTAAAGTTGGTTACAAAATAGAAAAAGAATTTCTTGGAAGCGCACTTGTTGGGAAATCATACAAGCCGCCATTTTCTTATTTTGCAGACCATAACATCAAAGGGAAGGAGAGAGCGTGGAAGGTATATCACGCTCCCTATGTGACTAATGATAGCGGAACAGGATTGGTGCACTTAGCTCCTGCATTCGGTGCTGAGGACTTGGAGCTCGCACAAAAAGAAGGAATCCCGATAGTGCACCATGTCGACAAGGATGGTTTTTTTGTCGATGTTGTTTCTGATTTCAAGGGACTCCAAGCAAAGCCGAAAGATGACTCACAGTCGACCGATGTTGCGGTTATTAAATATCTTGCAGGGAAGGGGTTACTCTTTGCAAAGGAAAAAATAATACATTCCTATCCGCATTGTTGGCGTTGCGATACCCCTCTTTTGAATTACGCATCGTCATCGTGGTTTGTAGAAGTGACGAAGTTTAGAGACAAGCTCGTCTCCGAAAATAAAAAGATACACTGGGTGCCGAAAGAGGTCGGCGAGAAGCGCTTCGGCAATTGGCTTGAGAATGCTAGGGATTGGGCTATTTCACGAGCTCGGTATTGGGGTGCGCCAATTCCCGTATGGCGGAATCCAAAGACAAAAGAAAATACTTTCATAGGTTCACTCGACGAGTTGAAGTCGCACACAAAAAAATCAGGCAACAAGTATTTTGTGATGCGACATGGTCAGGCTGAAAATAACACGATGCAAGTTTGGACACAGTCCGGTGAACTCAATGCTTCATTAACGGAACTAGGGAAAGAGCAGGTGTTAAAGTCAGCCTCCGCTTTTAAAGAAAAGATTGATTTTATTTTTGTTTCGCCTTTGCTCAGAACTAAAGAAACGGTCGAAATATTTTGTAAACAAAGCGGTTTCCCGATTGATAGAGTAATTTACGATGAGCGTATTGTTGAATGGCGGGAAAGTACTGAATATGAAGGCAAACCTCTTACAACCATGTTGCAATATTATGAACATGATTATATATACAGTCCGCACAAACAGTTTTCCAGTGGAGAAAATTTTGCACAGTTAGTAGAGAGAACTGGGAATTTTCTGTATGAAATTGAAAAAAAATACGCTAACAAAAACATAGTATTTATAACTCATGCGGGGGCAGCACGTGGACTTAGTTTTGTTGCGGGAGGTTTTACATTTCGGAGTCTTGAAAAAAATGGACCACTTCCGATTCTAAAAAATGCTGAAATAATAGAGTTTCCTTTTACTCCACTTCCACACAACGAAAACTTTGAACTTGATTATCATCGTCCTTATATCGACGAGGTTGTTCTTGTTGCCTCTGACGGCACGAGGCTTGAGAGGGTACACGACGTCTTTGATTGCTGGTTTGAGTCTGGCTCAATGTCGTATGCGCAGAATCATTACCCGTTTGAAAACAAAGATGTTTTTGATCCAAAGTCCGGATTGAAAATTGAAAACTGGAAATTGAAAACTGGAGGCGTTGGCTACCCAGCAGACTTTATTGCAGAAGGTCTCGACCAGACAAGAGGCTGGTTTTATTCGCTCTTAGTTTTAGGGGTTGGGCTTTTCGGCAAGGCGACGTATAAAAATGTGATTGTGAACGGAATTGTTCTCGCTGAAGATGGGCAAAAAATGTCCAAACGTCTGAAAAATTATCCTGATCCCGTTGAAGTGTTGGAAAAATACGGCGCAGATGCTATTCGTTATTATTTGTTGGCGTCACCATTGATGCGTGCAGAAGATTTAAATTTTTCAGAAAAAGGAGTGGGAGAAATTGCTTCAAAACTTATCGGAAGATTTCTCAATGTGATTTCTTTTTATGAATTGTATAAAAATGAGAGTACTCTGGCTACAGCTCCAAGTACGCACCCCTTAGATAGATGGATTCTTTCTCGCATGAGTGAAGTAATTAGTGAAGTCGAAAAGGGTATGGATGCGTACGAGCTTGATCGTGCAACACGCCCGCTCGCATTATTTGTTGACGATTTTTCAACGTGGTTTCTTCGACGTTCTCGTGACCGTTTTAAAGAAACCGGAGAAGATGGGGCTCACGCACTTTCGACATTGCGTCATGTTATAGAAACTTTTGCAAAAGTTTCTGCTCCCTTCGTTCCGTTCACTGCTGAATATGCCTACCAAAAAGTGAAAGCAGATGGTGCGCCAGAGAGTGTACATCTCTCAGAATGGCCTCGTGCTCTAAGGGTAGATGAAGTGTTGCTTCGAGAGATGGAAGAAGTACGCAAAGTAGTTTCTTTAGGGCTTGAAGCGAGACAGAAGGCGGGGGTAAAGGTGAGGCAACCGCTGAATGAGTTCAGAGTTCAGAGTCCAGAGCTTAGAGGGAGGACGGAACTATTGGAGCTTGTTAAGGATGAGTTGAATGTTAAAAATGTAGTTATTGATGAAGTTGTTCCCAAAGGCGAAGTCGTTCTTGATACAAACATTACCGAGACACTAAAGAGAGAAGGGGAGTTTCGAGAGCTCGTTCGTGAGATTCAGGACTTGAGAAAGAAAGCAAACCTTCAACCAAAAGAGTCAGCGACTCTTATTTTCCCTTCAGAGAAGTCAGATTTAGTTGAGGCTAACTGGAATGATCTTATGAAAATGACAAACCTTAGTGGTAAGGAAACAGGAGAATCTCTCGATGTCCGTTCGTGAGGTTACAGCTCGTGGCATTGTGGTTGCGAGACGCTCCGCCGGTGAGGGAAGTGTTCGCATTTCTTTATATACAGACTCCTTAGGTCTTGTTTCCGCTCTTGCGAAGAGCGCTAGAGAAGAACGCTCTAAACTCCGCCCGCATCTCCAAGTAGGGACAACTGGAGTTTTTACGTTAGTAAAAGGGCGTGATGTGTGGCGCATCATTGGTGCCACCAATACTGAAAATTCTTACTTTTCCCTTTCAGGAAAGAGTGACGCCCAAGAAGCTTCCGCCAGAATAATCGCAGTCGTACGGCAATTTATTCGTGGTGAGGGGAGTGACCCGTATCTTTTTAGTGCACTTTTTGGTTTTTTTACCGCACTACCTCCGATGGATCAGGAATATGTTTTGGAGGCAGAATGTGTGACGGTGTTTCGGGTGCTTTCAGCATTGGGGTATGTTCGAGAAGAGCTAGCCACACAGGCGTTTTTGGATATTGCGTATGATATAGGAACTCTAAAAGCTGTACGTGAATCTCGCCCGACTTTGGTACGCCGCATCAACGAAGCTATTTCGGAGAGTGGACTGTAGCTAGTGTTTAGGGAAGAGTAAGCCTTTACGTCAGTGGATAGGGAACAGTGTACAGGGAGCAAAGTTTAAGAACGGGTTTTTACCAATCACACGCTGTCCACTGTCCACTGAACGCTGTACACTGATTGAATGTCCGACAACAGCTCTCTCGAGAATCTTGCAAAAAAACTAGACAGCGGAACAGTAGACGGCGAGATACATCGCTCTGCTCTTTTCTCACGAAGTCCTCGTGCTCCAAAAGGTTGGCAGAGTGAAGGCACAGGTGGTGCGACTCCCGTGCGTCGGCGTAGCCGACGCAGAATGCCCGAGATGCTCTTCGCTGGGGCAGTTGCTTTCTTTTTTGTTGCGATTGCAGTTGCAGGCATAATTTTGTTTGCAGGAAATAATACGATTTCGACGAAAAACGTTGACGTGCAAGTCACGGGCCCTACAGAAATCGGTGCAGGCAGTACGCTTTCTCTCCAGGTTGTCATCACCAACAGAAATGCAGTGCCTATGGAGCTTACGGATTTGATTGTTGAGTTTCCTACAGGAACACGCTCAGACACGGATATTTCTCGAGATCTCCCACGTGTTCGTGAATCCTTAGGGACCATCAAGCCCGGAGAGAGTGTGAATCGCACCATTCGTGCGGTCGTGTTTGGTGAGTCTGGCCAAGATGTGAGCATTAAGGCATCGGCGGAATATCGTGTCCCTTCTTCAAACGCAATTTTTGTAAGTGGAACAACGTATGTCGCTAAAATTAATCAGTCTCCCGTATCAATTACGGTAGACGCTTTGAAGGAGGCAGTGTCAGGTCAAGAAGTCACACTCACCGTCTCTGTTGTTTCTAACGCACCAGGTATTTTGAGTGACATGCTTTTGGTGGCAAATTATCCTCCTGGGTTTTCTTTTAAATCATCAAAACCAGATCCTGCGGTAGGTACTGCATCGTGGGTACTGGGGGACATCGAGTCGGGAGGTAGACGTGTTATTGAAATCAAAGGCACCTTCACAGGTGAAGATGGGGAGAGCAGGGTACTTCGCTTTAACACTGGCACCAAAAAAGAAAATCAGAACGATGCCATTCTGGTTCCACTCGCAGCATCAGAGCTTTCTATCACCGTCACCAAGCCTTTCGTATCAGTAGCGCTTTCACTCGAAGGCTCAACTGCCGATACGCATACGATTACTCGAGGCAAAGAAGTCAGAGGAGAAGTGCGTTGGACAAACAATCTCCCGGTGAAGGTACAAAATGTTGCCATTACACTGAGTCTTGATGGGTCTATTTTGGATCGCACAGAAGTCAAAGCACAAAACGGATTTTACAGTTCAAACAATTCCCAGATTCTCTGGAGTAAGGCAACCGACTCAAATCTTGCAGATGTTGCACCTGGCGATTCAGAGACGCTCTCTTTTTCGTTTAATACTCTCCCGATGAGCAACGGTACATTTAAAAATCCATCTGTGCATCTGGTGGTGAATGTACAAGCCGAGCGCCAAAGTGAATCTAATGTGCCCGTCATAGTGAAGTCATCTGCGGTCACTGATGCGGTTGTTGCAACCGACGTTGCTCTTTCTGCAACTATGGCGCATGCAGGTGGACCCTCTGCTCCGAAGGCTGATACTGAAACTACGTATAGCGTGGTGTGGGTGGTCTCGAGCTCCGCCAATGCACTTGCGAATGCGTCAGTAAGTGCTGTGTTGCCAAGCTATGTTCGTTTTATTGCAGGCACTGCTGGCTCGAACATTTCTTTCAGTGCTTCGGGGCGTGTGGTGACCTGGACTATCGGCGACATTGCGGGAGGGCAGTCGAAGAATGGTTCTTTCCAAGTGGCTCTAACTCCTTCTCTTTCTCAAGTAGGGAATAGACCCAACGTTGTTGGTAGTCAGCGGGTATCTGCGTATGACCGTTTCGTACGGGGTCAAATAGAAAGTACAGCCCCGCCTTTGACAACTGATTCAGTTGCGGGGGCACCAAATGGCGGGCTCGTAGTACCGTAGGTTCGCATGAGCGTATAGCTTTTGGCTTTTAGGGAGGATACAATCATCAAATGCAAAAAGAGGAAGGAATAATGGAAAAGATTACGTCGCTCGCAAAGCGACGGGGTTTTATTTTCCCGGGTTCCGAAATATATGGCGGTCTTTCAGGTACTTACGACTACGGACCTTTAGGTCTTGCTCTCAAAAAGAATATTGAAGCCCTTTGGTGGCGTATGTTTGTCGATGGTCGTGACGATATGTATGGCATCGACTCTGCGATTCTTATGAACCCGAAGGTGTGGGAAGCGTCAGGGCACGTGGGCGGATTTTCAGACCCGTTAGTTGAATGTGAGAAGTGTAAACACCGCTTCCGTATTGACCATCTGGCTGACACCAAAAAATGTCCTGATTGCGGTGGAAAACTCGGTGAGTCACGGCAATTTAATATGATGTTTAAAACTAGCGTTGGCTCGGTTGATGGTTCTGATACGACGGTGTATCTACGCCCCGAGACAGCACAGGGTATGTTTGTGAATTTTAAAAATATCATTGACTCATTCCACCCAAAACTTCCCTTTGGTATCGCCCAGATTGGACGCAACTTTCGAAACGAAATCGCACCACGCGACTTCATTTTCCGTGTCCGTGAACTCGAGATTATGGAGCTTGAGTATTTTATTGAAGAAAAGACATGGCAAGAGCAGTTTGAATATTGGCGAGTGCAAATGCTTCAATGGTTTACGGCACTTGGGTTTGGTACAGACGATATCCGAGAAGTTGAGATAGAAGAGGGGGACAGGGCACACTACTCAAAACGAACCATCGACTTTCATTTTAAATATCCGCATAAGTTCGATGAGATAGGAGGCTTGGCATACCGTACCGACTTTGACTTAAAGAATCACATTGATAAATCTGGTGAAGACTTACAGTATCTCGATCCAGTTTCGAGTGAACGATTTGTTCCGCACGTATTGGAACCCACTTTTGGTTTAGGAAGGCATGTGCTTGCGGTAATGGCTAAGGCATTCACTGAGGACGAAATGGGTGGCGAGTCACGTATCGTGATGAAGTTTCCGCCATACCTGGCTCCTATTAAAGCGGTGGTGTCTCCGCTCCTTAAAAACAAACCAGAGCTTGTGGCAAAAGCACGAGAGGTTTACATGACACTTAAGAAAGAAGTGCCTCAAATCATGTGGGACGACAATGGGAATATTGGCAAACGCTATCGCAGACAAGATGAGATAGGTACCCCGTGGTGCATTACGATTGATTTCGATACGTTGGGCGAGAACAAGGAACTGATCGGAACCGTGACCGTCAGGGACAGGGACACCGGGGCACAGACACGCATGTCGATAGCCGACGCAGTCTCAAAAGTCCGCACCTCCATTCAGGTTTGATTTCTCCTCCCCCTACCCTCTACGCTCTCAGCTACAAGCTAAAAGCTTAGGGTGTTATGATGCCCGCATGACAGACCGTGGCCCCATCACCATCAACATAACTCCCGCCACAGTATTCTCCGTTGTCGGCATTGGGCTTTTAGTATGGCTCCTATTCTTTCTTAAGGAACTCGTTCTCATTATTCTTACCGCTATTGTGTTAGCTTCTGCAGTTGAGCCAGGTGTTGCGTGGTTCATGAAATATGGCTTCCGGCGTATCTTTGCGGTTGCGTCTGTGTACGCAATTGCAATTGGAGGACTCTTCAGCATTGTGTACTTCTTTTTCCCTCCACTTCTTCAAGAAATGCGTGGATTTGTGACCCTACTTCCACAATACCTGCACTCGTTCAATATCAATGAACTCTTGTCTCAAGGTTTTGCTGGACTCGCTTCCAACCCTGCTGTTCCGCCCCCATCACTCGCTGAGGCGTTATTTGAACTTCAAAATGTCTTTACTGCGACAGGTGAAGGAGCCTTCCGTGCAATTTCTGGGATTTTCGGAGGCGTCCTCTCTTTCTTTCTTATTCTTGTGTTGTCTTTCTATTTTGCGGTGCAGGAGACGGACGTAGACGATTTCTTGAAAGTGGTTTTGCCGGTCAAACGCCAAGAGTATGCACTTAATCTCTGGAAGAGATCTCGCCATAAGATTGGTTTATGGATGCAGGGGCAACTCATGCTCTCTCTCATTATAGGAATCTTGGGCTATTTGTGGCTTGCGATTCTTCAGGTGCCGTATGCATTCCTGATAGCGATATTTGCTGCATGTATTGAAATCATACCTGTGTTTGGTTCGCTCATTTCTGGAACGCTTGCGGTTGGAATTGCATTTACGGCGGGAGGTCCTGAAATGGCATTACTTGTTGGAGGTGGCTTTGTGGTCATTAACCTTTTGCAGTCTAATCTTATTTACCCATTAGTTGTAAAAAAAGTTATTGGCGTGGCGCCTCTTGTGGTTATTCTTGCGATGGTCGCTGGCAGTCAGCTCGCAGGATTTCTTGGTATCTTGCTTGCCGTGCCTTTTGCGGCCACGCTTCAGGAATTTGTGAATGATGTGCAAAAATCAAAAGCTCGTGAACTTACGGAATTAAAAAAGAAATCAGAGTAGCGATGACAAAGGTTTCCCATCAAGAGAGCGAAGAGGGTGCACGTCGTTTTTATCTCACCACGACACTACCGTATGTGAACGCAGATCCTCACATTGGGTTTGCGTTAGAGCTTGTACAAGCTGACGCACTGGTGCGTTTTTGGCGCTCACAAGGGCACGAAGTATTTTTTAATACCGGCACCGATGAGCACGGGCAGAAAATATTTGAAGCAGCAGAAAAAGCAGGAAAACCTGTTCAAGAATACGTAGACTATTACGCCAATGAATTTAAGAAACTTAAAGAAAGTCTGAATTTGTGGGATGAACTACAATTTATTCGGACCACTGATACAAAGCACGAGATGGCTGCACTCGAAATGTGGAAACGATGTACGGTAGCAGGCGATATCTATGACAAGGAATATGAAGGTTTGTATTGCGTAGGTTGTGAAAAATTTCTCACCCAGAAAGAAATAATTGAAGACGTATGCCACATCCACAAAACAAAACCGGAACTTTTAAAAGAGAGAAACTATTTTTTCAGATTTTCTAAATACGAGAAGCGGTTACTTGAATATTTAGAGCGTCCCAATGTCGTTGTTCCAAAATGGCGTAGGGATGAAGCCATTAATTTCATAAAGGAAGGCTTGGAGGATTTCAGTATTTCTCGTGAAAAAAAGAGACTCACATGGGGTATTCCAGTACCTGGTGATGACACTCAGGTGATGTACGTGTGGTTCGAAGCGTTGCTGAACTATATTTCGACCTTGGGCTGGCCAGATTCTGAAGGAAATTTCAAAAAATTCTGGGAAGAAGGTCACACGCTCCAGATGGCAGGGAAAGATCAGGTGCGTTTTCAATCTTTGATGTGGCAGGCAATGCTGATGTCGATGGGAATAAAAAATACCGATCAGGTGTTCTATCATGGTTTCATTAATTCAGGTGGGCAAAAAATGTCCAAGTCTTTGGGCAACGTTATTAATCCGTATGATTTGGTTAAAAAATACGGACCTGATGCCACTCGATATCTTCTTTTGCGCCACGTTCATTCAACCGAGGACTCTGATGTTACATGGGAGAAATTGGATGAGTGGTACACAGCAGGACTTACTAACGGCATCGGAAATCTTGTAGCACGTGTGATGAAACTCTGTGAGGATAATTTGAGCGCACCTATTCCTGAACCCGAAGCGCCACAAGGAAAAGAAGAAATAAAGAAAGCGCTCGGAGATTTTTCTTTCAACCAAGCACTGGAGTTAGTTTTCTCTCTTATAGCTACTGCTGATGAACGCATTACTCACGATGAGCCTTTCAAAGTAGTCAAATCCGACCCTGTGCACGGCAGAGTTATGCTCGCTGGTCTCGCTGCTGAAGTATGGAACATTGGCTATCTTCTCGCCCCCTTCATGCCCGAGACAAGTAAAAAAATTCTCGACGCAATTAAGGAAAACAAAAAACCAGAAAATTTATTTCCACGTCTTAGTTAGTACTCCTCATCCACTCCTGCATCAACCCTGATTTGTCGGCAGTGATGGCTTCCGGCTTTAAATTTTCTACAGGTAGCCGGTCTCCGGGGGTCTTCATATACCCCGCAAAATGTCACCCCGTCCTTTCCTGTTTGTAAATAACCACAATCGCTCTTAAGAGTGAATTGACCAGTACTCCAGCTCGGATCCCTATCCTTCAGCCATTGTGCTAAACGATAACGACGTGTTTTCTTTGCGTCTTTTCTTGTAAACTCCGATGCGGGTTTTCTAGGTTCTCCTTGTGCGACCATTTTTCCGATCTGCTTAGGGTGCATTTTAATACCAAGAGCTGTTCCGCCGGCTTTCAAGAAACGTGCGTCACTGTCCGTAAGAGCGAGCCTTGTACCGGCTCGGCAACAAGCGCTCGTGCAGTTATCGCATGTAATGGGTGCTTTTTCTCCTGCCATGTCGGTTTGTTATATCAAAAATCTCGAGAGTGTCTATAATGCATGGTGTGCCACGCTATTTCGATATTCATTCTCACGTTACGTTCAAGGAATACGATCAAGACCTTGAGGAAGTTTTGCAACGGATGCGTGATGACAGTGTTTGGACTATCACGGTCGGGGTAAATAAAGCAACCTCAGAAGAGGCAGTGAATTTTGGAGAAGGGAAGGAGGGTTTTTTTGCGACAGTTGGTTTGCATCCCAATGATACAGAGAACGAGACTTTTTCAGAGAGCGAATACAAATCACTTACTCTGAATCCGAAAGTCGTGGGAATAGGGGAGTGCGGACTAGATTATTTCCATCTCAAAGACGGAGAGGCTGGGAAAAAACGCCAGATGCGGGAGTTTGAGAAACACGTCGATTTTGCAATTAAATACGACAAACCATTAATGATTCACGGTAGGCCTTCTCGAGGTACTGTCGACACATACCTCGATATGCTTGTAATGCTGGAATCAAAGAAAAGAGAAGTGGGTGAAAAGCTTCGAGGCAATATCCATTTTTTTGTTGGAACCGTTGATATCGCAAGGCGGTTTTACACCATTGGCTTCACAACATCATTCACTGGCGTGCTCACTTTTGCCCGTGAATACGATGATGTAGTGAAATTTGCACCACTTGAGATGTTAATGACTGAAACTGATGCTCCGTACGCTACTCCAAACCCTTTTAGGGGGAGGAGGAACGAACCCTCATACGTGAAGTACATAGTCGGGGCTATCGCTTCAATTCGCAGCGTTTCAGATGAGGTCGCTCGAGAAGCTACCGTCCAAAACGCCCTCCGGATGTTTGGTCTCAAAAGCTGAAAGCTGGCACCTGAAAGCTGAAAGCTAGTCGCCCGTTGCCTCAACGGGCGAGCCATGGTACGCTCTTCGGACAATGGAAACAAAGATATTGGAAGAGGATTTGGAAGGTGTCTCGACTCTTGTCGATGACGCTAGTGACGTTCGTACGAATGTCTACGAAATAGGCTATCACTTACTCCCGACGCTCTCTGAAGAGGAAGTCACCGTGGCAGTACAGGGAATAATGGACACTCTGAAGGCTGAAAATGTCACTTTTGTTGGGGACAGGTTTCCCTCAAAGATTGCCCTCGCTTACACCATCGCAAAGCGAGTAAATGGTAAATTAACGAATTTTGATGGTGCATATTTTGGATGGGTGGCGTTTGAGGCTCCCCGGGATGCAATTGCTCGCTTGAAAACTGCTCTTGATGCTAACGTCTCAGTCCTTCGTTCACTCATTGTAGTCACCGAAAGGGATGCAGTAGCGGCGGCACTCAGTGGCGCAGTCGTTGGCCCAACTGGCTCAATTGATAAGCCGAAGCGAGAAGTTGAGGTAGGTGGAGAAATGTCCGAAGTAGCCCTCGATGAAGCACTAAAAACCATTGCAACTGAAGACGCTAAAGTTAGTGAGTAGAAAGTAGAGGGTAGAATGTAGATAATGGAAAATCAATCAATCATTCAGTTGTTTACTACCCTCCACTCTCAACCTTCAACCTTCTAATCACATGTATCTAAACAAAGTATTCATCGCAGGAAATTTGACTCGTGATCCGGAACTTAAAGCCCTTCCATCAGGAGCTAATGTTTCTTCTTTTGGTGTTGCAACAAACCGCACATGGAAGGACCAGAATGGTGAGAAGAAAGAAGCCACAGAGTTTCATAACATTGTCGTTTTTGGTCGTCAGGCAGAAACCTGCGCACAGTACTTGAAAAAAGGTCAGCAAGTTTTAGTTGAAGGCAGGCTTCAGACCCGTTCGTGGGAGAAGGATGGTGCAAAGCAGTACCGTACTGAAATTGTTGCAGAGCGTGTGCAGTTCGGCTCAAAGACTGGAGGGGGTAGTACGAGCGAGGCTAAAGGAGATGGAGCTCCAATGCGCCCAGGGAAGGATACAGGTGACAAAGGCTCTGATATCGAGTATCCTGCCGAAGAAATAAGCCCGGATGATATACCTTTTTAATTACTAGCTTTCAGGTGCCAGCTGTCAGCTTCCAGCTTTAAACAAAAAATAATAAAAAATATGAGTTCACTTCCAATATACGTTGATTACAAAAATACCCAGTATCTTAAAGGGTTTATGACACCGCATGCCCGCATTCAAGGTGCTCGCCGAACCAGCATGCCTGCAAGTCATCAGCGCAAAATTCAAAAAGCTATCAAGCACGCTCGCTTCATGGGGCTTTTGCCGTATATCGCAAGATAAACCAACACGAAATGGTAGCTGAAGCATTTCATGGTCAGACACCAGAAAAAGTAGCTCGTGACATGTTTCTTGCTGAGAAGGCTCTTGTGCAACAGACAGCCAATGGCGATTCAGGGAGCGATCAGCATGTTCCCGATCTCGGGTTTAGATTAAATGTATTAAATAGAATTTTAGGTGTTCCTCATGACCAGAGTTATTGAAAATTTTAAACCAACCAAAGAGCAAAAACTTCATGCCCAGATGAGGACATTTGTTTCCGAACGCATTAGAGAAGGTGTGAAGGTTATTCCTTCTCAATTTCTTGAACTGCTCGTACAAACTCGCACCGCAGCAGAAAATCTTTGATTTCAATCTTAAAAGCTGGAAGCTGGCACCTGAAAGCTAGCTTCACGCCTTCTCCACTCTTTCGTTGTATTCTCCAGTCTCAGTATTTATTCTCACGATGTCGCCTTCGTTGATGAACATCGGTACGTTTACTGTTGCACCGCCTTCGAGTGTGACAAGTTTTGTACCACCTTGTGCAGTATTTCCTTTAACTGATGGGGGAGCGTCAGTCACCTTAAATTCCATTTTTATTGGCAGTCGTGCGCCAATTATTTCCTCATTCCATACCAGGAGTTCCACAATGAGGTCGGGCTTCAAATACTGCCCGTTTTCTCCGAGGATGTCTTCACTCACCACGAAGCGATCTTTTGGATTTTCTGGGTCGGTAAACCAGGCTTCGCCCCGATTCTTATAGATGAATTTTGCCGAACGTTTTTCCATGTCCGCTTCCAGCACGGTTTCTGCCTGATGAAATGATATTTCGAGCACCTTCCCAGTCTTGAGGTTCCGGAGCTTCGTTTGATTCACCGGCTTTCTTTGTTGTTTACGAAATACATGCGAAGAGAGCACTTCGAACGGCTGTCCCTCATGGACAATTATTTTCTTAGGAATTATTTCGTTGTATGAAAGTACGGACATTGGAGTTAGGTTATAGCGGATAGGTTGTAGGGGATAGTGGAAAGGCTGAAGTTTCTATAACCTATCACCTGTTACCTAAAACCTGCTAAATGGGTATTAATAAAGGCGCCGAAGCGTCTCACATGAGTACTATACCAAAAGCCACGGCTATTGCTCAAACTGCTCTCGTAGGGTTTAGTATAGGCAGTATGGATGAGCTCATGAGTATGTCCGACGAGATGCTTCTGGCACGCTCTTTGTCTAACCCAAGTGCCTTTGAGGTCCTCGTTGCAAGGTACCAGTCCCAATTTTTGAGTCGGGTTCAGGGAATTGTTGGAAGTCGGGACGCTGCGGAGGATGTGGTTCAGGAGGCATTTATCCGAGTGTACCGCTTCGCACCTCGCTTCAAAGGAGAGTCAGGAAGTTTCCGTGCATGGTCTTTGACCATCCTCATGAATGTTGCACGCACCCACTACCGGAAGGGTGTGCGTGGTAGGGAGAGCTTTGCGGAGCTCACGGCCGAGCATTATGAATCCCTCGCCGATCTATCAATTGAAAGCAAAGAAGGTCACCAAGCCTATGCACGTGAAGTTATAGAAAAGGGACTCGCGCAGGCTCCAGGGCCTGTTGCTGAGATTCTCCAGCTCGCCTTTATTGATGGTTTACCGTATGCAGAGATAGCGGAGAAGCTGGGCACGAGCGTTCCTGCGGTAAAGACCCGAGTGCATCGTGCAAAGGCAGTATTACGAGATATTATAGGTTCGGCCGAATAATTAATAACTATTTTTATATGGATAGAGATCAAGAATTGAGAAAGAGAATTATGCGCCGTGTGTATGGCGTCTACGTTATGCGCCAGCTCACGAGTCCAATGGTGCGCTTTGTAGCACTTGCAACCGCATTTTTTGCAATTGCCTCCTCGGTGTCATTGCCTCACGTTGTAGAAAACGCACTCAATATTAGTAGTGTTCCGGGCTTTTTAAATTTTTGGGTAGTTGCTGTAGCAAATACCACTCTTGCCGTGCAGATTTTTGTAATTATCGCCTTTGCGCTTGCACTTTGGACTGTGCGTGATCTCCTTGGACGTCCTCACGCTCAGCTTTCAATGTAGAGCATTCCATGGCAGAGTGCCATGGATGTTTTTTTGTTTCTTAAGCCCGGAGGACGAAAAGGGGATGGAGGGTTGTTTTTATTGTGGGTCTTTCCCAACTATGCTAATTGAAGGAAGAAACTTGTGCATGGTTCATTGGGGGCTTGCCTGGTCTCTCAAACACAAACTTTTCAAAAAAGAACCTTGGGATTGGAACTGGTTTGATAGTCTCTCAAGCAAGTAAGCCAGAGGCGTAATGTTACGCCTCTAGAAATTTCGCTCGAATACCCTTGAGAATTTCTCCTGCTATTTTAGGGTTTTCTTTTAGGAACGTGCGTGTTGCGTCGTAGCCACGCCCCAAGGACTCCTCGCCGTACTTGTACGATGCACCTGATTTTGTAACCAAACCAAACTTCTCACCCAAAGCGATAAGTTCTCCTTCACGGGAGATGCCTTCGTTGTACATGAGGTCAAACTCTGTGACTTTGAATGGTGCGGCAATTTTGTTTTTCACCACTTTCACACGCACACGACCCCCTACAATCTCTTCTCCTTTTTTAATCTGTGCAATACGGCGTATATCAAGACGTACTGACGTATAAAATTTTAATGCTTTTCCTCCTGGTGTGGTTTCAGGGTTACCGAACATAACACCAATTTGCATGCGTATCTGGTTTATAAAGATAACGGTCGTTTTTGATTTTGCGACGATTGCAGTCAATTTGCGGAGTGCCTGCGACATGAGTCTGGCCTGCTTGCCCATGTGTTGTTGACCCATTTCTCCTTCGATTTCGTCTTTAGGAGTTAATGCGGCGACGGAATCGACAACTACAACATCAATTTTTCCTGAGCGTACCAAGCTCTCGGTAATTTCAAGTGATTGCTCTCCAGTGTCAGGTTGCGATACGAGTAAGTCATCTGTTTTTACACCAAGTACTTTTGCGTAATCAGGGTCAAGGGCATGTTCAGCATCAATAAATGCACAGATACCTCCTTTCTTTTGAGCTTCCGCAATAATATGCAACGAGAGAGTTGTTTTGCCTGACGACTCAGGTCCAAAAATTTCTATGATGCGTCCTCGGGGGACTCCGCCAATACCGAGTGCCCAATCAAGACCTATGGAGCCGGTTGGAATAGCGTCAATGCCCACTTTTGGTCTTGCTCCGAGTGTAGTAATAGACTCATCGCCAAATTTTGTCTTGATGCTTGCGATCGCTTCATTTATTGCGGCTTTTCTTTCGGACACTGGTTGTCCCCCAGTTTGTGCTGAGGTTACCGGGGCTTTAGGTATTTTTTCTGCTTTCTTTTTTATTGCCATATAAACGAATTAAATTTTTAATTATCTATTACTGAGCGGTGGTCACTAGAGATATATTTTTTGTAATGCGTTTTCCGAAACGGTCTCGGGCACGGACGGTGATGGCAGTATACCCTGGAGGAAATGCACGTTCTATTAAAAAACTTCCATCCTCTTGTATCGAGACTGGGGCGCCGTTCATTTCCAAAAATGCCACCCTCTTCGTCATTCCACTGATCGCAGTTATGCGATTTTGTGGGGTAGCGATTACGGAAAGCGAAGGCCCTGCTAATAGGGGAAGTGCCGCATAGATGCTGTAGCCCAAGATAAATAGTAATGCGAGCGCCCCAAAGAAAACGGCGGTTCTCCCGGGAGTGAATGAAATTACGTTACGTGGTTCCATTATTTTCTTCTGTCATGGTTGTTTCCCCTTCAGACGTCGTTAAAACATCGCGGGGTCTGGCACCATCTGCGGCACCAATGATACCTTTCTCTTCGAGTATATCCATGAGCCTAGCGGCACGTGCATAGCCGATGCGAAGCTTTCTTTGCAAGTATGACGTCGAGGCTTTGCCTGCCTCTTCGACTATTTGCTTTGCTTCCGTAAAGAGATCATCGTCAACGTCATCATCCTCAAGAGAGGCTGAAAAGATGGCGTTTGGTGATTCCGGCATGTTGCTCGAAAGGGTAATGGAATCCAGCGACGGCTCGTTGTGCTTTCTGATGTACTCAACGACTGTTTTCACCTCGTTCTCAGAAATGAATGCAGTCTGGATGCGGTGCGGTTTGGACATGTCTGCAGATTGGAAGAGCATGTCTCCGGCTCCGAGGAGTTTTTCAGCGCCTGCGGCGTCGAGAATAGTGCGTGAGTCAATTTGAGAGGCAACTTGGAGCGCAATGCGTGCAGGTACGTTTGCTTTGATGAGACCGGTAATGACGTTCACTGAGGGTCGTTGGGTCGAAAGTATTAAGTGAATGCCCACAGCACGACTCATTTGGGCTAAACGTACGATGGCAGCTTCAAGTTCTCGTGGGTACGTTTGCATGATGTCGGCAAGTTCATCCAGAATAATGAGGATGTAGGGCATCTGGTCTGGCTGGTCGCCGGTGCCATCCCACGTTGCTGCGATGTTCTCATGGTAGGACTGCACATCTCGAACTGCATGCGTCTCGAGTATCGTGTAACGGCGTTCCATTTCTTTCGCTGCCCACTTCAAAGAGAGAATTGCTTTCTTAGGATCGGTGATGACTGGGGTGAGAAGATGAGGGATTGGGTTATAGAGCGTAAGTTCAACACGCTTAGGATCAATCATGATAAAGCGAAGTGCTGCCGGACCATTTCTGTAGAGTAGGGAAGTGATGAGCGCATGAATCGATACTGACTTACCAGCCCCCGTTGCACCTGCAATGAGGAGGTGTGGCATCTTACCAATGTTTGCAAAATGTGATGCACCCGCAATGTCACGACCAAGAGCGACCATGAGCGGACGTTTATCACCTTCGAATTTTGTGTCACTCAAAAGTGACCCCAAGCCCACTGTTGATTTTTTCGTGTTCGGCACTTCGATGCCCACCAGTGACTTTCCTGGGATGGGTGCTTCGATGCGTACCGGATGTGCCGCAAGTGCTAACTCGAGGTTGTTTTGGAGTGAGAGTATCTTTTGCAAACGAACCCCTTCCGCAGGCTTCAGTGCGTACCGTGTAACGGTAGGACCAATAGACACTTCGTCCATTTCTACAGTGATACCGAAGTTCTGGAGCGTCCGCTTAATGAGGTTAGCGTTCGCTTTTATGTCGCCGTTATCTGGCTTTCCTTTATCACGGTCCAACAGTGAAAGAGGAGGGGGGTTGTATGCCTGTCCAATAGGAGCAAATGCGAAATTTGCTTCGGGTTCAGCTTCTATTTTCTTCTCAGGTACTTTTTCTTTTCGAGTAGGTTTTTCTTCTTGATGTGTCTCTACATTCGTTGCTTCTGCTATGTGTTCTATCTCTTTTTCTTCTAACACTTCTCCGGCGATATTTTCTGCTTTCTTTCCTGTCCAGGGTAGCCGAAATGCTGATAGTGCAAACGCAGGGATGCCAAGCGGTGTATCAAGAGCCAGCAGTGTTCCGACGATAGCGATACCACCAAGTACGATCGAAGCAAGGGCAATATCAAAAAGAGAGGTGAATGGCATCGCAATCCACTGACCTACGAGCCCCCCGTGGTTGTCGATGAGTGAAAGTATGGCGATACCAGACATAAACAGGATTGATGCACCAAAGACTCGGGTCCCTCCCAAACCTGATTGTTCGCGTTGTCGGAAAAGCCCAATACCCAAAAACACTAGTGAAATTGGAATGAGGAAATACCCAAAACCAAAAAGTGCCGTGAGCGACTCATAAAGGAAGCTTCCTGCAGGTCCGCCTTGTCCCAAGGGGCCAAGAAGAAAGAGTGCTGCCGCAATCATTGAGAGAATTGCGTAGATACTCTTCGTGGTTTCCGGTTTGAGATGAAGAGAGAGAGGGGGGACAGCGAGGCCAGTTTTTTTCTTATTTTCTTTGCCTCTTTTTTTCTTAGCCATTGGTGGATTTTAGCACGCCACTCGAAACGAGAAGTGCCAAATTCCAAATGCCAAGTACCAAAAATGGATGCAAAGAATCAAGAAGCAAGCACCAAGAAACAGATAATTCTCAATTAGTATTAAATTCTTGATTTGGTACTCGGAGTTTGGTCACTCAAGGCCCCGTTCTATTTTTGGTTCTTAGAATTTGGGTCTTGGTACTTGGCCTGCGAGTTTGGTTCTTTGCCTCGTCGTGCCCGACTCACCCGAGGCGGCTTCGCTGGACTGCTGACGCCCCGTCACGTCCGCAGGGACGCTTTTGCAGCCAATCGCTTCGCTCTCGGGCAAACAGGGAGCTTGCAAAGGACAACGTCTTAGAGGTAAAATGGCCTTGAAATTAAAGACAGAATTGGTTTCTAAATATGTCCGATAGCATAAAAGACACTGGCAATCAGGCAAACGGTAATCCTCTTTCTATAAGCGCTTCTTTTCATTTAGGACACTTATTGTCCAACGGACATCATGCTTTTGTTGTAAGAAAGTCTGAAAGACTAGCTTCGGCTCTATACGTCATAACTGGCTTTATACCCGCCGATGAACCGGTACGTGGACGCTTGCGTGTGTGTGCTTTGGACCTCCTTAATCGTTCTACCGATCAGAATAAACTTCATGGTGCTGGCATCGAATCTTTTGGCGCACGTTGCATGGAAATTGGAACCATACTGGAGGCCGCTAAAGCAGGTGGGCTTGTGTCTTCAATGAACGCAAAACTTATCTGTGACGAGTATGCATCTCTTGCGTCTTTTGTAAGGGATCATCAGGAAAAAATTTCAGAAAGAGCAAGCGGTGTAGAAGGGTCTCTGTCCGAAATTGAGAAACCGGCCATTTCTTCTATAGGACATTCAATGAAAAGTCCTTTACGTCCTATTGAAATTAATAAGAAGATTTCAATCGCGCATAGTCCTGAAAAAAGACAGTCCGATAGAAGAGGCTTAGTATTATCTGCTTTTAAAAATAATGGAAAATTTTCAATAAAAGACATTACATCTTTAGTTGAGGGTTGTAGTGAAAAAACTGTCCAAAGGGAACTTTTGGCATTAGTCCAGTCAGGTATCCTTATTAAGGAAGGGGAGCGTAGATGGAGCACATACCGAAAAGCCTAATGCTTTGAAAGCTTCTAGCTTCTAGCTTCTAGCTTCTAGCTTACAGGGAGGAGGGGGTGCATCTCGGAAGCACTTTCTCGCCAAAAGCTGAAAGCTGGAACCTGACAGCTGGAAGCTTTAGATGTTTCGCTTGCTTCTCAGCCTTATTTCATATAGTATTGCCCGGTGTGGACGGAGTAACCCCATAGATAGTAGAAGACCCGGAAACGGGCTTTTTGCTAATCTCATGTTGTCCACATGTACGAACCCTCTGTTCTAATTAGAGAGCGGAGTGGAGACGTATAATAGGTGAACTCCCGCACTGGGTGTTCGGTTGCGTGTTGTTGTGGCACGAAGCCGATTTCAGACCAACCAGAACTTTGACATCTTTAATATCCCGGAACGCAAAGCAGAGATGCTCAAGCGTGCGCCTTGGCTTCTTCATTAAGATGAAGCATGTGCACATCCTGTAAGGAAGCACCTTCCCACCACGTCTGTACTCCTGCACCCCATTCTTTTTTTGCCATTGTTCCCGGACACATCGATTGATGTTACGGGTTGATGGAAGTTAGTTGTGCTGTCTTCTGAACCAAATCTAGAAAATTTTTCTAGAGAGGTGCACAAGACAGAAAGTTAGTTAGTTGTGCTTACTGTCGAGCGAGCGAAGTCAAAAGAAATTTTATTTCTTTTGACAAGCAATCGATGACAGAAAGGACGACTCCCGAGTCTGCTTATTAACAGGTATGCGGCGGGTCGTGGATTATTCGGTCGAACGAATAATCTATCGTCCACGCACCCACCCATTGATTTACGTGTTTATTTAATTCAAACGTAAAACAGTGTGGTGTCAAAAATTAGAAAATCATTCTTGTATCTATGACTTCAATTGTAAACAGTTCTCTCACGAAAATCGCAGCGATCGTCGTTGCAGTTTCGTTGGTGGCTGGATTTGCATTCACATTCACAGCGTCTAAGGCAGAGGCTGCAACGCTTACGAATGATCAAATCTCGTCCATCATCTCGCTCTTGCAGTCGTTCGGTGCTGATTCAGCAACGATCGCAAATGTAAGTGCTTCATTGCACGGAACAGCACCGGTTGGCGGCGGCACTTCAAGTGCAGCTGTCTGTCCGTTTACCTGGACTCGAAGCCTCACGACTGGTGCCACTGGCGCTGACGTGTTGGCACTCCAGAAGTTCTTGAACTCTGATACTTCGACTCAAGTCGCAGTAACAGGCTCAGGTTCTCCTGGAAACGAAACTTCGTTCTTCGGTCCTGCGACAGGCGCAGCCGTCACGAAGTTCCAGCTTAAGTACGCAGCTCAGATCCTCACTCCGCTCGGACTCACCAAGGGAACAGCTTTCTTTGGCGCTTCTTCGAGAGCAAAGGCAAATGAGCTTTGTGCTTCAGGTGGTCCAGTCGTTGTGACACCTCCTTCCACTGGCACAGGCCTTATGGTTGTTGCAGGTTCACAGCCTATGAATTCGCTCTCACCTCAGGGTGCGACGCGCGTTCCGTTCACTCGCTTTACACTCACTGCCGGCAATGACGGCGATGTAGTTGTAAACGGCGTAACGGTACAGAAAGATGGTCTTGGACAGGATGCAGCATTCGCAGGTATCGTCCTCGTTGACGAATCAACCGGCGCACAGCTCGGCATTGCAAAGACCTTCAATTCAAACCATCAGACAACTGTCGGCGGTACTTTCACCATTCCTCGTGGAACGACTAAAACTTTCTTGCTCGCAGGAAACATGAATACGTCGCTTTCTTCGTACGTTGGTGAAGCTCCTGGAATTGCTCTTGTTGCGGTTAACACCTCAGCAACTGTTTCAGGTTCACTTCCTATCGTCGGTGCTCATAACACCAACAACTCAACTTTGACTGTCGGTACTATCTCGCTCGATACTTCGAACGCATTCGCTTCGAACTCGAACTCAACAAAGGAAATTGGTACGACAGCGCACAAGTTCACTGGCTTCCGCCTTACGGCAGGATCTGCTGAAGATGTTCGCCTTCGTTCAATCACTTTCAACCAGGCTGGCTCTGTCTCAGCATCTGACCTCGCAAACGTGATGGTCAATGTTGCAGGCACCGACTACCCAACAGTGCTTTCTTCTGATGGTCGCTACTACACAGCGAACCTCGGCAGTGGCATCGTTGTCGGAAAAGGCAACCAGGTTGAGGTATACCTCAAAGCTGATATCCTTGGCTCGAACTCATCTGGCCGAACCGTAATCTTCGACGTTGACAAGACGACGGATATCTTCGGTACAGGCGAGACGTACGGCTACGGTATCTCACCAACGACATCTGGCGGTTCTGCAGTTCCAGCTGCTCGTACGACTACCGGCCTCACTACTGAGACTACTGGTACTCCGTACATCTACGCAGCACAGATTACTGTTTCGGGCGCATCGGTCACTTCGATCGGTAAGGCAAACGAAGTTCCTGCACAGAACATCGCAATCAACCTCTCTAATCAGCCTCTCGGCGGTTACGTAGTTGATATGAAGGGTGAGTCTGTAACGGTACAGTCATCTGTCTTCACTATCGCTTCAACCACAGGTTCAGGCACTGGCCTCCTCACCAATCTTACGATTGTTGATGAGAACGGTTCAGTAGTTGCAGGTCCTGTTGACGGTGTATACGCATCTGCTACAACGCAGACTGCTACATTCACTGACTCAATCACCTACAAGACTGGTCGCCATGTTTACACCATCCGTGGTAAGGTTTCTTCCTCGATTGGAAACGGAGGTACGTACATCGTCACTACTGTTCCTTCATCTGGATGGACCACAGTTCGCGGTGAAACAACTGGCAACACAATCTCTCTTTCATCAAATGGTTCGTTCACTATGAACACCATGACCGTGAAGGCAGGTACTGTGGCTGTCGGACGTGCAAATTCCCCAGCTTCGCAAGCAATCACTCCTGGTGGCTCACAAGTTCTCTTCGTGAACTTCCAGTACGATGCAACGCAATCTGGTGAAGACATCCGCTTCTCTTCAATTCCTTCTACTCTTACGTTTGCAACAGGTGCGGTCACTGACCTCACATCATGTGCAGCGTACGACGGTACAACACAGCTTTCGACTGGTTCGAATGTTGTAAATCCATCAGGTTCTACGGGTGCAACTCAAACGTTCACTCTGGACAATCCTGTTACGGTCACGAAGGGTACAGTTAAGACTATCGGTATCCGTTGTAACGTCTCAGGTTCGGCAACGAACAATGGTACGTTCGCATGGGATGCTGGTGCAGCTTCTGCATACAGCTTCACGGGCGCTACATCCGGTACAACTATCAGCAGCCCAACAGATGCATCTGACTCTACTGTCACCATGACTGTAGGTTCAGGTTCTGCTACGGTTGCAATTGGTGCTGGAAGCCCTGGATACAAGTTTGCTTCCGCTGGTTCAACTGGCGTGACAGTAGGCGAATTCAAGCTCCGTGCAACCAATGAAGACTTGAACTTGATCAGACTCGGACTCCAGCTCACTTCGAACACATCTGGTTCGACGACAGCTTCCGACTTTGTGAAAGTCTCTATCTTCGATGGTGCGACGAAAGTCGGCGAGGCGTACTTCACTGGTTCAGGAACTGTCGCTACATCGACATTGACTACACCATTGGTTCTCGCTCGCGATGTCGACAAACTTCTCACGCTCAAGGCTGATTTCGCAAACGTTGGCACCAGCCAAGCAGTTACGTTCTCTGGTCACCTCGTGAAAGTTGACTTCTTGAATGCGGAAGCAACTGGTGCCTCTTCAGGTACCACTGTCTACCCATCTGGCTCAACAGCCGTTTCGGGTGTCCGTGTCTTCAAGTCCTTCCCAACAGTTGCTAAGGACACATCACTCAGCTCAACCGGCCTTGCCGATGGTGAATTGATGCGCTTTAAGGTAACTGCTGATGCAGCAGGTCCAGTTGGTCTTACGGAGTTGAACTTCCTCTTCGCAACGACCTCTGTCACCCTTTCGAACGTAAACGTATACGCTTACTCTGATTCTGGTTACTCATCAGGAGTATCTGGATTGCAGTCAGGCGGTATGTTCTCGACAACGAATGGTGTCGGTACAAACTGGGTCAGTTCGTCATCGAACTATGAGTTCACTGCTTACAACGGAACAGCATCTACAACGCTCCAGATCCCAGCAGGTCAAACCGTATACTTTGCGGTTCGTGGCTCGGTCTCAGGAGTAGTCTCAGGTTCGTCTATCACGACGACCTTGCAGGGCGCTTCATCCTTCGTAAACGGCCAAGGTTCTATGTCGAATGCTGCAACGAACCCACTCGCAACATCTACGAGTGCAACGTTCGGCAACGACTTCATCTGGTCTCCAAATTCCACAACAACCGCAGTTCGCGCTGACGCTGACTGGACAGGAGGTTACGGAGTTTCAGGCCTTCCACAGAACGGGCTTACAAACACCCGCTCTAACTAGTCTCATCAGGAGCCTGGTCTAGCTAACAAATTCTGGTTAGCAACAAAAACCCCCGCCTTACGGCGGGGGTTTTTGCGTATCTGGTTTTGGCTTTCTAGATTACTAGTTTAGAATGAATGGATACATTACACTTCTACACTAATCATATGACTGAAGAATCCAAAACACTTTCTAACAAGATGAAATCAAACCTTACTCTCTTTATTCTTGGCACCGTGCTTACACTTGCTGTGCTTGGAGGCATTGCATATTTTGCTATGCGTACATCGCCATCGGAAAGCCTCAACTCATCACTCACCGCACCTCTAGACTCAACAACATCCACCACTCCAAGTACGGCTGTCAAAAAGCCTGGGTACACCATAGAAATTGAACCTTCTGTATCTCTGAAGGACATCGCACCATCTCTCGATAGGGGAATTCATTTCAATGCATCAATACCCGTAGATGTGCAGACTATTCTTAATCGGCAATATGCAGAGGTAACGGGACGCCTCAAGACGGATTTGAGTCGTGCTGATGATTGGCTCGATATGGGAGTCATTTACCATAGTGCGAATGATTTTGAAGGGGCACGAGACATTTGGCTCTTTTTGGTTCAAGTCATTTCGGCTCCTGAATCCGCCGTTGTGTACGATAACCTTGGAAAGCTCTACAAATTCGACATAAAGGATTTTGCCAAGTCGGAAGAATATTTTAAGAAGTCTATACAAATCGACTCAACTTCTATAACTCCGTACATTGAACTCTTCGAACTCTACCGGGAGCCGTATAAAGCCAATACCAGTGCCGCTGCCGACATCCTCATTACTGCATCAAAGAAGTTCCCTACTAATCCGGATCCGTTTGTGTTGCTCGGTCTCTACTATCGTGATCAACAAGATGTCGCTAAGGCACGAAGTTACCTCGAAAAGGGTAGGGATCTTGCGAAGGCCGCAGGTGACACAAATCGTGTAAAGACGATTCAAGACGAGATAGATCACCTTCCTCAATAAGTGAGCGTATGAAAAATTTTTTCACTCCGAGTTTTTTCAAATTCCTCCTTGCTTTTTCAGGCATTATTCTTTTGAGTTTCATTTTTCTGATTGTGTTTGGAGCTGTAGTCCAGTAATCATTACCTAATGAGGACTTGGGGTAGGAGAGTTGCAGGTGCAGGTACGCCTGTGATACTCTATTGAACAGCACGACTGGAGACAGTGGGTCCCGAAAGGGTCAATGGCGAAAGCCACCTACCGAAGTCGAGGGTGCGGTCGATCCGCCTCGAAACTCCTATAGAAAGCGTGTTTAGAAAATCTTGAGCGAAGCGATTAGATTTTATTAACCCTGTTAAATACACTTCGTCTCCGAAGTGTCCCTGTCCCAGGGATTTAACAGGGCGTAAGATTTTTTAACTCACTTCGTTCGTAACAAAATCTAACGTGGCCATTACTCGAGCAAAAAAAGAATCACTTTTGAAGGGGACTGCCGATGCACTTGTGAAAGCAGTGTCTATCGTATTTGTTTCTTTCAAGGGAGTCACAGTGCATGAAGTGAATGAACTTCGAAATGCGTTGAAGCAAGAAGGTGTGAAATACACTGTCGTGAAGAAAACGCTGTTGAAGAAGGCACTCACAGAAAAAGGCTTTACTGGCGAGATGCCAGAATTAACTGGTGAAGTCGCCTTTGCCTACCTCTCTGAAGTAGACGGTGTGGAGTCCGACATCACAGCACCAGCGAGAAGTTTGCAAGCATTCGTCAAGAAATTGAAGGGCAAGCTTGTATTCCTCGGGGGTGCCTTGGAAGGGAAGTATCTCTCAGGAACAGAAATTGTTGCTGTTGCTACCATTCCTCCAGTTTCGGTATTGCGAGGCATGTTTGTGAACGTTATTAATTCACCTATTCAGCGCTTTGCGATAGCACTCGCTGAAGTAGGAAAAACCAAAGTCTAGTAAAGCTTCCAGCTTCCAGGTGCCAGCTTTTAGCTTTTAATTCAGAAGCTTAAGCTGAAAGCCGACAGCTGGCAGCTGAAACCTAATAAATTAATTTATGACACAAGAACAAGTTATTGAAGCAGTAGAAAAAATGACCGTCCTTGAATTGAATACACTAGTCAAGGCAATAGAAGAGAAGTGGGGTGTTTCTGCAACCGCAGTTGCAGCAGCAGGCCCTGCGGCAGGCGGTGGTGAAGCCGCTGAAGAGAAGTCAGTCTTTACGGTTAAACTTACAGATGCTGGTGCAACTAAGATTGCCGTCATCAAAGTAGTTAAGGAAGCTCTTGCTCTCGGACTCAAAGAAGCAAAGGATCTCATTGATGCCGCTCCTTCAGTCTTGAAGGAAGGAGTAAAGAAGGAAGACGCCGAAGCTCTCAAAAAGAAAGTTGAGGAGGCAGGTGGAAAAGTTGAACTCGCATAGTGCGAGTACTCAACTTTTCCAGCCGTGTCCGTCATGAGAACATGCGGGCCAAAGGTGGAAAACTTCGCCTTTCCGGCTGTGTCGATGTGAGAGCACATCGACCAAAGGTGAATAAGGAGTTGAACTCGCGTAAGCGAAACGCTTGCTCCCTGCACTTGCTCGAAAATAAGTTTGAAGCTTATTTTCCTCGTTTCGTTTGGTAGGAGTGCGAGTACTCAACTTTTCCAGCCGTGTCCGTCATGAGAACATGCGGACCAAAGGTGAAAAGAGTAAAAATAAAAAACGCCCGTCAGGGCGTTTTTTCTTGAGTGCAGGAATGGTTTTCGCAGACCTATATCACTAACTCTCGTACGTTCTTTCATCTCTGTCTTTTTACCCTGTATAGGATAATATGACGACCGTCATATTATCCTATACAGGGTTTTTCGTTGTTTTTGCCACTTTTGGGTTTTTATAAAGAGACAGGTACAATAGCCGAATGTTTAAAGATGTCGTTCAACTGTGCTCCTCAATACCTCGGCTCAAGATTTTGAAGTTCTTCCTCTGTCAGCCCGAGTCACGGGCCACGGCTATTGTAGTTGCAAACACTACAGGTGTCTCGAAAGAGGTTACGGCACGTGAGCTACGTGCGCTCGGCAAATACGGAGTTCTCAATTATCGCAAGCAAGGTAAAAAAATATTTTGGAGTGTGAATAGTGCACACCCTTTCACTGTTCCGATGAGTGTGTTTCTTGAAGCAACAACACAACCAAATGATGCACTCATCACCAGCTCATTTCGTGGTGTTTCTGGCATCACGCTTCTTGTTGTGGCAGGAGTGCTTACGGGCGAAGAGCGAGGACTCATTGATATTTTAATAGTTACGAAAAAACCAAACGATCAAAAGATCGCCGTAGCGGTGCGTGCTGTTGAACGCCTCTCTGCACTTCCACTTAGGTACGCCGTTCTTGAGAAAGGGGACTACGCAGAGCGTCTTGAGGCACGTGACCGGATGCTCCGGGATGTCTTGGAGTTCAAACACCGCACCATCATCGACCGCCGCTAACATTAGCTTCCAGCTGTCAGGTTTCAGCTTCCAGCTGGGGAAGAAACCCTTGTTTTTAAAGCTATAAGCTAGAAGCTGAAAGCTGAAAGCTAGCCTGTAGCTATCCACATCACCCCCGCTGAACCCTCACAACAGTGCTACCATTTTGAGAGGGAATTTAACCCTTTATTAATTTTATTTATTGTATAACTCTACCTACATGCTTATTCAAACATGGGCGGATGTATTGACCCACTCATTCCAGAGTCTCTGGATTGGTCTCGTTGCATTCGTTCCGAACGTTCTCGTCGCCATTATTATTCTTGTTTTCGGATGGCTTGTCGGTGCTGCCTTGGGTAGCATCATTTCGCAAATCTTGAAGACCTTGCAAGTTGATGCGACCTTGAAGAAGACTGGCCTCAACGACATCGTTGAACGTGCTGGCTTCACGCTCGACACAGGTGCATTCTTCGGAGGCCTTGTGAAGTGGTTCTTCATCATCGTGTTCTTGATGGCAGCTCTTGAAGTCTTGGGATTGACCCAAGTGAGCGTATTCCTTCAGACTGTTGTCTTGGCATACTTGCCACAGGTAATCGTCGCAGCCCTCATGGTGCTCGTCGGCGCAATGCTTGCACAGGTTGCGAAGGACGTCGTTACCGGTTCAGCAAAAGCAGCGAACGTTCGTTCTGCAGCTCTTGCAGGACACATCGCTAAGTGGGCGATTTGGGTATTCACCATTCTCGCAGTGTTGTCGCAACTTCAGGTTGCAACTCCATTCGTGCAAACTCTTTTCACCGGCATCGTGATTGCGGTTTCTTTGGCAGTAGGTCTCGCATTCGGCCTCGGTGGTCAGGATGCAGCTGCTCGCTACATCGAAAAAGTTCGCTCCGAAGTTGGGCATAAAAATTAGTTCGCACAAAGTGCGAAAGCTGTCAGCTTACAGCTTCTAGCTTTCAGCTTAAAACACCCGCTCGAAAGAGTGGGTGTTTTTTGACAAAATTTTTTATGTTAGGTAATCTATTTCTATGGAAAAGAGAGAATATGGTGTATCGCCCAATGAAGCTTTAGGTAGGATTCGCCGTGGTGAGGACTTGCTCGGTCATAAAGTAGCAAGCGGTCAAATGACCCCTGCAGAACGTACCAAACGTGAAGATCGTTATGCTGCAGTCAGGGCTTCAATACTTTTCAGACATAATCACCCGACTGCTGGTCGAGGAGTATTTTGGTTATCAGCTTCGGAGTGTCAATAAAAGAGAGAGGAATCTGTAAAAAACATCCCGAGGTGAAACCTCGGGATGTTTTTGTACTAAAAGCTGGAAGCTGACAGCTGAAACCTGACGCCTAATTAGGAGTGGAAATCCTGTGGATAGGGTAATTGGCCCCAAAAGGCTCTCCTGTAAAACCCTTTAAATAAAGGGTTTTTTATTTGGGGCTCTTTTCAGGGGTCAATTTTCCCAAACGAGCCTGCATTTCCTTGACATAACCCAGCTCGGGGCGTATTCTACTCAAAGGTTTATGAGTACTAACACTAGAGGCGAAATGCGACGCTAGACAGTAGCTTTTAAGCTCCTGTATCTAGGTCGCCAAAAGCGGCCTTTTTTGTTCTCTCATTCATCAGTTCATTGACAACTCATCACAAAGAGAACACCGAGCATAATAAAAAATCACTGTTCGTAATTGAACAGAATCGTTATGTGGTTTTCAAGCTTCCTCGTGGAAGTTTGAAGGGTGTGTGGTGGATGCCTAGACTCTATAGAGCGATGAAGGACGTAGCCTGTCTGCGAAAAGTTTCGGGGAGCTGACGAGCAAGCATTGATCCGAAAATGTCCGAATGGGGAAACCCATCTTCTTACGGAAGATACCTTTGGCGTGTGTCAAAGGAGCGCACCTAGGGAAGTGAAACATCTCAGTACCTAGAGGAAAAGAGACCAACAGGATATCTCGGTCTCTCTGCAAAATTTATTTTGCAAAGGGACCGGGATTCTGGAATTCCCCGAGTAGCGGCGAGCGAAACGGGAGAAGCCCAAACCGTGCGCAGCACAGTGCATAGGATGCTTAGAGAGTAGAGAGTGGAATGTCGAGAGTAGTTTTCTGAACTACTTTCTACCCACTATCTTCTACTTTCTAAAGTGCATCGCATGCAATGTGCTGTGTGCGGGGTTGTAAGGCGATAGCGTTCCATTTATGGAAGGGAAGTCATCAATGATTTTTGTAGCGGAATCTGCTGGGAAGCAGAACCCTAGAGGGTAACGGTCCCGTACGCGAAACAAAAGTCACTTTCTTGTTATCGTTCTTGAGTAATCCGAGACATGAATAGCTTGGATGAATCTGCCGGGACTAACCGGCAAGGCTAAATATCTATAGAGATCGATAGTGAACCAGTACCGTGAGGGAAAGGTGAAAAGTAGTCCGATGAGGACAGTGAAATAGTTCTGAAACCACACATCTACAAGGAGTCGAAGAGGTGCTTGCACCTCGACGGCGTGCCTATTGAAGAATGAGCCGGCGAGTTTACGTACACGGCATGGCTAAGGGCGTTAGCCCGGAGCCGAAGGGAAACCGAGTGTGAATAGCGCGAAAAGTCGCGTACGTAAGACCCGAAGCCAGGTGAGCTTGTCATGAGCAGGGTGAAGTTTGTCGAAAGACAGATGGAGGCCCGAACCCGTTGATCGTATAACGTCTTGGGATGACTTGTGACAAGGAGTGAAAAGCTTATCGAACCTGGTAATAGCTGGTTCTCTCCGAAACAGCTTTTGGGCTGGCGTCTGATGTTTCTCCCGGGGGTAGAGCACTGGAAGGATCAAACAGGGAGCAATCTCGTTGATCCTATCAAACTCCGAATACCGGCGAGTATAAGTCAGGCAGTTAGACGATGGGGGCTAAGCTCCATATGTCGAGAAGGGAAGAGCCTAGATCTCAAGTTAAGGTCCCTAAATCCGCGCTGAGTGCATCACAAGGAAGTGGAAGTTCTAAGACAGTGAGGATGTTGGCTTAGAAGCAGCCACCATTTAAAGAAAGCGTAACAGCTCACTCATCGAGAATTTCTGCGCCGAAGATAATCGGGGCTAAGCGCGGTACCGAAACTGAGGGCTTGAATGCGGATCCGTCTGCATCAAGCGGTAGGAGAGCGTTCCAAACCGCAATGAAGGATAAGGGGTGACCCATTCTGGAGCGTTTGGAAGTGAGAATGCCGGCACAAGTAACCACAATACGGGTGAGAACCCCGTACGCCGAAAGATCGAGGTTTCCTTGGCACTGATAATCAGCCAAGGGTTAGCCGGGCCTAAGCAAATGGCGAAAGCCGAACGCGATGGACATAGGGTTAATATTCCCTAGCCTCGCGCCAGTGTGATGGAGAGACGGAGGGTTGTACATGGTGCACATAATTGGATTTGTGTTTGTAGCGTGAGGGCGTATCTTCAGGAAAATCCGGGATACATTACCCCAAGCGAAGCATAAACTTCCTGATTCGTCAGGGGGAATACCATGGAGCACGCTTCCAAGAAAATCTTCTAAGCTTAATTGGCGAGAGACCGTACCGCAAACCAACACAGGTGATCAGGTCGAGTAGACCAAGGCGAACGAGTGAGAGGTCCTCAAGGAACTCGGCAAAACAGCGGCCGTAACTTCGGGATAAGGCCCGCCTCCTATTAAGTTAGGAGGCCGCAGCGAAAGATTTCCAATCGACTGTTTATCAAAAACACAGCTCCCTGCGAACTCGCAAGAGGATGTATAGGGGGTGACACCTGACCAATGCCAGAAGGTCAACTAAGGTTGGTGCATGGTAGCAATACTGTGTGCTGGACTTTATAAGCCCTGGTCAATGTCGGCGATAACTATAATCGTCCTAAGGTAGCGTAATTCCTTGTCTGGTAAGTTCAGACGTGCACGAATGGTGTAACGAGTTGGAAACTGTCTCGAGGACTTGCTCGGTGAAAATACAATACCGGTGAAGATGCCGGTTACTCATAGTTAGACGAAAAGACCCCAGAAGCTTTACTGTAGCTTCGTATTGGGATTGCGATGCATATGCGTAGCATAGACGGGAGAGGTTGAAGCGTTGATTTTGGTTGGCGTGGACTCATCAGTGAAATACCGTTCTTATGTGTTGCAATTTCTAACCTCAGGCAAAACACCTGGGAGACAGTGCGTGGCAGGCAGTTTGAGTGGGGCGCTCTCCTCCCAAAAAGTAACGGAGGAGCCTACAAAGGTCAGCTAGGCGCGAATGGAAACCGTGCCGGTCGTGTAATGGCAAAAGCTGGCTTAACTGCGAGACGTACATGTCGAGCAGACACGAAAGTGGAGCATAGTGATCCGACCTTATGCATTAGATGCAGGGGAAGCCCAACGGATAAAAGTTACTCTGGGGATAACAGGCTAGTTCCGCCTAAGCGTCCATAGCGACGGCGGAGTTCGGCACCTCGATGTCGGCTCACCACATCCCGGAGCTGGAGAAGGTTCCAAGGGTTTGGCTGTTCGCCAATTAAAGTGGTACGCGAGCTGGGTTCAGACCGTTTAGGTTAGAAGGTAGTAGGTAGAGTGTAGAAGGTAGTTAAACTACTCTCCACATTCCACTCTCTACTTTCCCGCTTAGACAGTCTGAGCCCAATCGAGAAATGAAAGTTGTTCGAAATATATAAAAGGTCTTTCGTCAGACAAAAAGAAAAAGAAATCAACCAATCACGGCGGTCTTGCATGGGAACATGCAAGAAGAAATCAACTTATATCGGTGAAGCCCAATTCGCTTATGCGAAGGGTAATACCGAGGGAATTAGTTAGTTCAGGGTTCCCAGTTCCGAGTCTAGAGTTTTAACTCTGAACTCAGAACTCAATACTCAAAACTACTTTGCCTCTAGAGACTGAATGTTGAACATCCAGAACGGATGAAGTTACAGTCCAATGCACGAAGGTAATTCGTGAAAACATGCGTGAGACAGGTTGGTCTCCTATCTACTATGAGCGTTGATACTTGAGGAGAGTCGTCCTTAGTACGAGAGGACCGGGATGAACTGACCTCTGGTCTGCCTGTTGTCGCGCCCGCGGCATTGCAGGGTAGCTATGTCGGGAAGGGATAACCGCTGAAAGCATCTAAGCGGGAAGCCTCCTCCAAGATTAGGTATCGTTAAGGCCCGTGAGAGATGATCACGTTGATAGGCTTTAGGTGTACATGCAGTAATGCATTGAGCCAAGAAGTACTAATTCGCCGATTCTGCGGGGAAGCGTGGAAATCCATAACGTATATATTGTGCTCGGTGTTTTCTTTGTGATGAGTGAATCGAATTTTTAGTGCTGGTGTTTTTGCAGTGGGGTCACACCCGATCCCATTCCGAACTCGGAAGTTAAGCCCACGTGCGCTGATGGTACTCGTAAGGGGAGAGTAAGTAGACGCCAGCACTAAGAATTTGATTTTTACGTTTAAAAGTTTAGATTTGCGGCAACACTATGGAAGATTTTGAAAGACGTCCAACATGCGGTGGTTGCGGTTTCACAAATGCGTTTTGGGCTACGGAGTGTGCAAATTGTCACAAAAAATTAGATTAATAAAACCAGCTTCTGGATGTATTTTTTCTAAGACTCACACTCAAAAAATGAAAAAGAGAGAAGGATTGAAAGTCACAGAGCAGACTCCAAGTGCTGAAATGATAGATGCATATCTTGCGCATGTTGGTCGTGAGGTTTTTTCGAATGAACTCGAACACCTCACTGACGATCGTTTTGAGCACGGCTTTGATGAGGTGGGTGAGAGAGAGGGATGGAAAGGTCTTAAGATGCGCGCACTTGTCCAAGGCGTTGTCGCAGTGAACTTAGGAAAGCTTCTCAATCTCTCAAAAGATGATCAGCGTATTTTATCCAGTGCTGCAGTTCTGAATATGCCAATGCGACGCGTGCAGTATAAGCGACATAAGGTTGAAGAAATCACTACTGCTGAGCGTGAGGCGATAGATAAAGAAGGCTCTCAAGTTCTTCTAGAGAGAGGTGTTGATCCGCTGATAGTGGAAGTGGCAGGAGCAAGCGATACACGTTTTTCTCACGAGGCAGGTGGTGGTTGGATACAACCTCAGACCGAGGAAGAAAAGCGATTATACTTTCTTAAAAAACTACTTCTGTATATCCACACGACAGTAAATCCCACTAAGAACTTAAAAACTGGCGAATGGGAAATTAGCATTGACGACTGGAAAGAGCGGCTTACGGGTTCAGCTGTTGAGCAATATCGTACAATCAACGCCGAGCAATTTCCGGTTCAGACAGCACCAGGTGAGGCACTTCGTACCGAAGGTCACTTTGCTCTTGAAATAAAAGTCGTTGACGAAGCAGAAAAAGATATTTATGAAAGATTGAAAAAATACCATCCTGAATTGATGCGCAACGATACTCCTCTATGGGAGGTGCTCAAAAATGTAGTGCATGAAGATATTCAAAACAGTACTTACCCGCCGGAGGTGAGTTCTGTGTTTAAAAAACTAGCACCTAGAACCTGTAAACGAGACGTTTTCATCCGTCCCTCGCTCGGAAAAGAGAAATGAGGATTTCCCTTTTCCCTCGGCTCGCTAGGATGTAAGCTACCTATTATGCGTTGGGCAGTAAAGCGGCAGGCACTGTATGCGGGGGGTATCATCCTCGTGCTTCTTTTACTGGTTGGAGGAGGATGGTTGTTATTTTTTAATCACAAGGCTACGTGCAGTGATGGCATTTTGAATCAAACAGAGGAAGGTGTTGATTGTGGGGGGGTATGTGCAACACTTTGCCAAGCTCCTCGGGTATCTGCTCTCTGGGCACGTGCGGTTTTAGTTGCCCCCGGTGTCTATCATGCCGTTGCACTTGTGCGTAATCCAGAATCCTCTGCAGGAACGGATGCACTCCCGTACACGTTTCAGATTTTTGATGATAAAAATATTCTCATTGCAGAGCGTCGTGGCGTTATGTTTCTCTACCCAGGAGAAGTGGTTCCTCTTTTTGAACCTAATATCCTGACAGGGGAACGCATACCTGGAAGAACATTTGTTACCTTTGGGGGCGGGCAGTGGACACGGATGGAAAGACCTGTGGAACCTATTCAAATCACTTCTCGACAACTTGATGCAACCGCACTTACACTCTCAGCTCATATTGAGAACAGAACAGCAACTGCCGTGAATGGGACGGTACTTACCGCACTTCTGTATGATGCCGATGACATAGTCGTTGCTGCGTCCCAAACGAAACTCGGTACCGTTCCTCCAAAAGGGAGTCAGGATGCGGTGTTTACGTGGCAACAGCCGTTTGCTCGAGAAATTGTTCGTACCGATATCGTTGCTCGAACCCAATGACCTCCATACTTCGACGCATTGATTGGCTTTTGCTCGGGAGTGCAGTACTCATCTCGCTTGCGGGGCTTACAAGCATGTTCGGGTTCGGTGCAGATAACCAGTATGCGTCGCATCAGATTATCTGGCTTGGTATAGGTCTTGTTGTTTTTTTTCTGGCGAGTGCTATTGATTTTAGATTTCTGCGTCGTACCGGTGTTGTGGTTTTTATATATGCAGTTGCAATCTTTTTTCTGACGCTCCTTTTCGCAGTAGGTTCTGTATTTAAGGGTGCACAGAGCTGGTTTAATCTTGGAGCGTTTGCGGTACAACCAGTTGATCCTGCGAAGTTTGCGCTTATTCTCGTTTTGGCAAAGTATTTTTCACGTCGACATATTGAAATTGCTCGTATGCGACATATTCTCGTTTCGGGTGCGTATGCGTTTTTTATATTCGCACTACTATTTTTACAGCCCGACTTCGGCTCAGCGGTAATTGTTGCCGGTCTTTGGATGGGTATGGTCTTGCTTGCAGGTATTCCGGTGCGACACCTGGCTCTTCTAGCCGGGGGAGCTATTGCGGTAGTTTCGCTTCTTTGGATTTTTGCATTTGCACCGTATCAAAAAGCTCGCATTGTCACATTTCTTCACCCTCTCGCCGACATTTCTGGTGCAGGGTACAACGCATTTCAGTCAACTGTTGCGGTTGGCTCTGGCGGTATTTTAGGGAAGGGAATAGGGTATGGTACCCAGTCGCGTCTTCAATTTCTTCCTGAAAATCAAACAGATTTCATCTTCGCCGCATTTGCAGAAGAGTGGGGCTTGATTGGCACATTAATCTTACTCGGGCTGTTTATGCTCCTGTTTTATAGGTTAGTGGCAAATGCACGAAATGGTGCAACGAATTTTGAAGCTTTTTTCACATTGGGTGTTGCGACACTTTTTGGCATACATTCCATAATTCACATCGGTATGAATGTGGGACTACTTCCTGTCACTGGTGTTCCGCTCCCGTTTATGAGTTATGGGGGTTCTCACATTATTACGAGCTATGCACTTATAGGCATTGTGAACGCCATGCGACAGTACGGCCGAGCCGTACATGAGGACGAACGCTACGAGGTGGTTGGAATAGGATAATAAGTTCAGAGTTCAGAGTTCAGGGCATACAAAGCTGTTGTTTTTTGTACCATTTGTTCAAGTGAGAATTCACTCAAGTCCTTAGCATCCAAAATCTCACCCACGCCTCCGATGCGATTCGCAACTATCGGAAGATCTGCCGCTCTCGCCTCTAAGAGCACATAAGGCAGACCTTCTTTTATGGATGGTAAGGTGAAGATATCAAAGCCTTTAAGTGCCTCGCTTGCGGGCATAAAACCAAACAGCTTGACCCGTTCTTGTAGGTTATATTGTATTATTTTTTCTTGAAGTGTAGTGTAATTTTCTCCAATCCCCACGATTGCAACATACATGTCTGGTGTATTCTTCGCCTCTTCAATGAGTGCTTGTTGATTTTTATTTTTGTTCAATTCGCCAATAGTTCCAGTGATCTGTACACCAAAGGGGAAGGTGGTGCGTATTTTTTCTCCGGACCCTAATTCAAGTGGAGCAATGCCGTTATAAATACGAACTGTTTTTTTACCAACAAACGGCATGTGTCTTGCGATTTGCAGATCATATTCAGAAATGCAAATGACTTTATGGCAAAGTAATACTGTAAGCCATGAGGCAAACCAAATTAATGTCTTTGCAAAGATTGAGCGGTCTTCCAAAAAAGGCCAACCGTGCACAGTAAAAATAATATTTTTCACTCCTGCCCATCGAGCAGCTACTGACCCGATGCCTCCAGCTTTGGACGAATTTAGGTGGACGACATCAGGCTTTTCTTTTTTAAACAGATCAATTAGTCGTATTAAAGTTTTATAGTCTCGTGAAATAGAAATATCACGCATGAAGCTTGGCAACTGTTCCCCATGTATTCCTTTTATACTTAAGTTAGTGGCAAGCATTCCATAAGAAGCGTCCGCTTCTCCCGTGCCTCCAAAGAAAACCTTCACCTCAAAGTCTTCTTTCGGAAGGTTTGTTGCCAAATCAAAAACGTACCGCTGAGCTCCGCCCCAATTTGATTTCGTAATGACGTATAGGATTTTCTTTTTCATATGTATTTGGAAACCGAGGGCTTCAGTACAGGGTATCAAAGGAATGCGTGTTTTGAGGCTCCCCGTTTCTCATGTACTATTCTCTCATCAAATGCTTTTAAAACTCCGTCGCGAGGCGCTCGTACTTCTTATAGGGGATATTTGTTTCCTCGCTTTTTCGCTATGGGCGACACTACTCATTCGCTATTCGGCGTTTCCCAATGCTCGCACTCTCTATACTCACTTTGTTCCGTTTTTGTTTCTTTTCCTCTTTTCAGCTCTCGTTTTTCTCATTACGGGGCTTTATGAAAAGCATACGCTTCTCGTAAAATCAAAACTTCCTGAAATGGTTTTTTATGCACAGATTGCAAATATTTCAGTCGCAGCTATCTTATTTTTCTTGGTGCCGTATTTTGGCATCCAACCAAAAACAAATCTTTTTATCTATCTCTTTCTTTCTACTGTCTTTGTTTCGGCGTGGAGACTGTACCTGTTCCCACTGATGTCTGTGGTGACGCCAGCACCCGCACTGTTAGTTGGAGAAGGGGATGAATGCAATGAGATTATGCGTGAAGTTAATGGAAATACCCGCTATGCGATTCGATTTGCCGAAATCTGCGATGTAGCGAATCGTTCCCCAGAGGAAATACAAGAGTACATTTTGGAGTGCATTAAACGTACAGGTGCCAGTGTTGTTGTGGTGCCGTTTACTTTCTTGAGGGACCAGCGTTTTTCGGGTGCGTGGGATGCGCTTATGCTTTCTGATATTACCTTCATAGATGTACGTGACTTATATGAAGATTTGTTCGACCGTGTTGCATTACCACTTCTCGATCAGCGTTGGTTTCTGGATGCACGTGCTCGCACCCCAACCGTTCTCTACGATGTGTTTAAGCGTCTCATTGATAGTGTACTTGCACTACTTGCACTTGTTATTTTGTCGCCATTCATACTCATAGTGGTACTTATCTTGATCGTGGGAGAAAAGGGAAGCCCTTTTATTTTTCAGAAACGTCTCGGGAAGGATAATCGTGAAATTTCGATCATAAAATTCCGTACTATGCTTTTTGACGACGGTGAAGATCCTGAAAAGAAAAAAAATAATCGTATTACGCATTTTGGTTCTTTCTTACGAAAGACGCAGATTGATGAAATCCCACAATTCTGGAATGTGCTTCGAGGAGACATTGCCCTTATTGGCCCAAGGCCAGAAATACCTCACTTTGTTACTGAATATGCCAGAGTCATTCCGTACTACGAAACCAGGCACTTAATCCAGCCGGGCATTTCCGGATGGGCCCAAATAAAGCATGCGTCTCCGCCGAAATTCAAGCTTGATATTGAGGCTACAAAGCAAAAACTGTCCTATGACCTCTATTACTTCAAGCATCGCTCGTTTGCGCTTGATATGGAGATAGTATTACGTACCATCAAAATCCTGTTTGCACGTGCAAGTCGTTAAGGGCGAATGGCAACCTTTCTTTCGATATATAGGTACAGTACACTGAAGCACTATGAGCAATATGAAAAAAGCGGTGGTGACCGGTGGGGCAGGGTTTGTCGGCTCTCACGTCGTGGACGCTCTCATAAAAGAGGGTTTTGCTGTTTCTGTTATAGATGACCTTTCAGGGGGAAAGCGAGAAAACGTACATGCGGACGCAACATTGCATGTCGTCGATGTACGGGATTCTTCCGCTATCGCCCCTATTATTGCAGGGAGTGAATTTGTGTTTCATCTCGCCGCCCTGCCTCGAGTTCAATATTCCATCGACTATCCTGAGGAGACCAACTCTGTGAATGTTGGTGGCACGCTTGCAGTTTTAAAAGCCTCAAAAGATGCTGGAGTGAAGCGTGTCATCTATGCCGCTTCAAGTTCTGCATATGGCAATCAAGAGACGCTCCCACTTTCCGAGGATGCCCCACCTCAGCCGTTGAGCCCGTACGCACTTCAAAAATATGTAAGTGAACTCTACTGTGGGATATTCACTTCCGTCTACGGGCTGTCGACTGTGTCCCTGCGGTTTTTCAATGTGTACGGGCCTCGTCTTGATCCTGAAGGTGCATATGCGCTTGTGATAGGTAAATTTTTGAAACAAAAAAAAGAAGGAACCCCACTCACAATTACAGGAGATGGCACACAAACACGTGATTTCACTCACGTGCGTGACACTGTCCGTGGCGTATTGCTTGCCGCAAAAAGCGAGCATGTAGGGAAGGGAGAAGTAATAAATTTAGGGCGAGGACAGGAAGTGTCTGTGAACGCTCTAGCAGAATTAATTGGTGGCTCTGTTGTACATATTGAGCCTCGATTAGAGCCTCGTCACACGAGAGCGGATATTACTCGGGCTAAGGAACTTTTGGGTTGGGAACCCGAAGTGTCTCTTGAGGATGGCATTGCTGAACTCAAACAAATCTTTGGTGTATAAAATTCTTTCTTAAAACATCCCAACATTCTCAAGAATGTTGGGATGTTTTTTGGATTGGGCAATCGGTGTGTGGGTATGATATGTTCTACACATGATAGTAGATGGACGAAGACTTGCAGCGGAGCGGAAAGAAGAAGTAAGAGTCGAGCGTCAAAAACTCGGTCCACTTTCACTAGGGGTAGTTATTGCGACGACGAGTCCTGTAACTCAGTCCTACGTTGGTATAAAAAAACGTGCCGCAACAGATTTGAATATAGAAGTTGTTGAATATCGGTTACCGGACACCGCAACACTTGAAGAGATAATGGCTGCCACTCGTGAAGCGGGGAAGCATGATGGCGTGATTCTCCAGCTTCCACTTCCCGACGGAATTGATGTTGATATTGCAAAGAACGCCATTCCCACAATGCTGGATGTTGATGTGCTCAGCGATCCTGCGTTTGTATTGTTTGAACAAAATAATTTTGGAGCAGTTCCTCCAGTGCCCGCAGGAATGTGGTACATCATGAAGCGAAATAATGTTGAAATAAAAGGAGCAAACATGGTGCTCATCGGAGGAGGGAGGCTTGTCGGTAAACCTGCTGGTGTTTTATTTGAGAGACTTGGTGCCAACGTTACGACACTCATAAAAGGAGATAGTTTGGATGCGACAAAAAATGCAGATATCATCATTTCAGGCGCCGGTGCTCCAGCGCTCTTAAAGCCTGACATGATAAAGGAAGGAGTTGTGATTATTGACGGCGGTACCAGTGAATCGGGAGGAATGGTAGTGGGAGATGCAGACCCAGCGTGTGCTGAAAAGGCAAGCATCTTTACGCCCGTTCCTGGTGGTGTTGGCCCCATTGCTGTAGTTGAAATCTTCGCCAATCTCGTAGCACTAAGGAAATTTTCATCTTCTTGACTCTTGTAATTTTAGGTAATAATATTTAAAAATGTCTAACGGATCTGAAGGAGCTGGGGGATTGTTTAATGAAGAAAAACTAGTGATGGATTTTTTTCGACGACGTCGTAGAAAAGGAATTAAAAATGATTCATACAGCGAGGCTCCGGGTTTAGTTGTAACTGTTACGTCCCAGGTAAGGGATAAAATTATTGCAACATGTGATGATTTTGGTAAGCCAGTACCGGGTATGAAGCAATATGCTAATGGAGTATGGGGAGTTCGGCTCCCAGGCGTCGACTATGATTCCCGTGCTGGTGCCGGAGTATTTTTTTTTCCACGACAGGGGATCGAAGGAAGGTGAACGAAGGACAGAACCTCTTTTCGCAATGCCGTACAAGGACGTTATAGGTATAATGGGCGAAGAAGGTTGGTTAAACTGGGATCGTACGCCAGGTGGCAAGCAAAGACCAAGAAAGAAACGGTCAACATAAAAATCTTACGGTAAGTGGGTCAGGTCTTTCTGATAGCTATAAGGTTTCACCTCAGAGTATTTGAGATTAGTTCGATTTTGTAATTTGTGCTAAACCCGGATTTAGTCCAAATTGCCTATTTCTTTCACTAAACCCTAACCACTAGCCCCTAAACCCTACTCGTGGCATACTCTCTACATTATGTGGAAAGTACGGGTTTTAGCGGTTCTCCTCCTTTTGGTTGGTGCGGGCATTGGCTGGTTTGTCGTTAATTCAGAACAGGTAGGTCAAAAATTTCCATTCCGCTATGGTCTTGATTTGGCAGGCGGGTCGCATCTTTTGTATAAAGCAGATACCTCAAAGGTAGTTAGTGGCGACGTTAATTCTGCTATGCAGAGTTTGCGTGACGTTGTTGAAAAGCGTGTAAACATCTTTGGTGTTTCAGAACCTTTAGTGCAGATAGAGAGAGGTGGTGTTGTGGGTGGTGGTGAAAATAGATTGATTGTTGAACTCCCTGGCGTTACCGATTTATCAGAAGCAGTGAAAGCGATAGGGCAGACACCAACGTTGGATTTTCGTCTCCAGGTCACCGATGAAGCAGGTTTGCAGACGTACGTAGACACTGGACTCACAGGACAGTACTTGGACCACGCCACGCTTGATTTTTCATCAGGACGAGGTGGCACGCTTTCAAATCAACCTATTATCGTTCTTAGTTTTAATAGTGAGGGGGCAAAGCGTTTCAAAGATATAACGACTGAGAACACAGGAAAGGTGCTCGGCATTTTCCTTGATGACGGAATGATTTCAGCTCCTGTCATTCAAGAGGCGATTCCAAATGGCGAAGCAACCATCACCGGCACATTTACACCTGACGATGCACGGGAGTTAGTTCGAAACTTAAACTTCGGCGCCCTCCCTGTGCCTATTGAACTTATCTCTTCCCAAACCGTTGGCGCATCACTCGGCGAGAAAGCCCTAACACAAAGTGTGGATGCAGGTCTCTGGGGCTTCGGTTTGGTTGCGCTCTTTCTCATACTTTGGTACAGACTTCCGGGAGTGATTGCGGTAGTGGCACTTTCGCTCTATGTGGCAATTAACCTCGCCATCTTTAAACTAATTCCGGTCACACTTACGACCGCAGGTCTTGCTGCATTTATTCTCTCCATAGGTATGGCAGTAGACGCCAACATTCTCATTTTTGAAAGAATGAAAGAAGAGCTTAAGGATGGGAAAGTGCTCGGTGAAGCGATACGAGAAGGTTTTCGTCGTGCATGGTCATCGATTAGCGATTCGAACCTCTCCTCAATAATCACCGGAGTCATTTTGTTCTGGCTCGGTGGCACTGCAGTTATTAAGGGTTTCGCACTCGTATTTATTATCGGCGTTTTGGTCTCAATGTTTACTGCAGTTACTGTGACACGCACACTTTTGCTCGCTCTTGGATTTGGTAAAAGTACTTCAAGGGCAGCGCACTTCTTGTTCGGTAATGGATTTCTCAAATAACATATGTTCATCGTCAAACACAGAAAATTCTTTTACTCATTCTCGCTGGCGCTGATAGTTCTATCGATTGCTTCGTTTTTGATTTGGGGTTTGAAATTTGGTATCGACTTCAAAGGAGGGTCCTTACTCGAGATTTCCTATACGAGCACACCGGCACCCTCTATCGATGAGATAACCGGCGCTATTGCAGATTCCGGTATTGTTGGTTCTTCAGTGCGTCCTACAGGGGAGACCGGATATCTCATTCGCACTCCGTTTCTTACGCCAACGGAATATGATGGTATGAAGGTAAGTCTCACGAAGGGAGGACTCTGGCAGTATGACCAGAAGCGTTTTGATTCCATTGGACCAACCATTGGTTCTGAACTTCAAACAAAATCAATCTACGCACTTGTTCTCGTGCTTCTGGCTATCGCATTTTTCATCATGTTTGCGTTCCGGAAAGTTTCGAAGCCGGTATCGAGCTGGAAATATGGACTTGTGGCACTCATTGCTTTAGCGCACGACGTTATCATTCCTATTGGCGTATTCTCAATACTCGGGCACTTCTTTGGTGCTGAAGTAGACACACTTTTCGTGACTGCAATATTGGTGGTCTTAGGTTTCTCTGTTCACGACACCATTGTTGTCTTTGACCGAGTTCGTGAAAATCTACGAAAGAATCAGGAAAAACATGTGAAGGAGGTATTTGAAGAAACAGTAGGGAAGTCGATCGCACAGACCTTGAATCGCTCTCTCAATACTTCGCTCACTGTGGTGTTGGTTCTTGTGACACTTCTCATCCTCGGCCCTGTTTCCGTGCATTTCTTTGTTATTGCACTTCTCGTCGGCGTCATTACGGGTACCTACTCGTCCGTCTTCATAGGTTCACCACTCTTGGTGACATTAGAGAAGATGCAGAAGCCAGAGCTTGTATCAAAAAAGTAATTACTGTGTATGGGATGGAATCCAGAACTAGTGGTAGATTCCAAGCCAAAGACACCCTTTGTTCCTAGATCACGAGTTCGCAGGCCACCTCTAGGTTCTCATGTTTGGACATCTGGTGGAGAAACAATCAGAGATGCGAATGGACATCCACTGATCCCCATTAGACGAATTTTTACTGTTTTCCCTGGCGGTAAAGTTTGACGATCTATATATGAGCTTTCGTTTTTTTGGAAAAAGAGAGAGAAAGGGGGAGTCTGCCGATGCGTTTCTTGATAAGGCGAAGGGTGCAGTTGCACAAGGTGAATATGGGATGGCAGTAGGGCACTTTCGCAGTGCATTGCGGTTATCGAGGCCAGAAGAAATCGAAAAATATCAACAGGAATTTAGAACGCTCTGGTCTTCAATTGAAAGTAGCGCAATTCGAGGGATGGGTAAAGCCGGCAAAGACCCTGCAGAATTTATGACTGAGGGGGCATTGGCAATAAATACCTTGCAACATGTCAAAGAATGTAATGATCTGTTTAATATTGGTGGCCTTATGATGGTAGTGATGTCTCCTGAAGAACTAGCTCGAGTTGTCAACGAAGCTACTTTAAAAGAATTGCAGGAAACTCTTGCTCCCGCACCAGTCATGAGACGCAAAAAATCCTAGCGAATGATGCTTCCTCGGAATTCCTTTCCATCGAGTGCTTTTGCAATCTCAGTCAATGAATTCCCGTTCACGATGGATACCGTTAATTTTGATTTTTTAGCGATGGCTGATGCTTTGACATCGAATGGGGAAGAGAAGCCCGGTGTCCATTTCTTAGGAAGAAGTGCCAAGTACTCAGTCCATGAAAGTTTTGGTAATGGCGTAGCGTCTGGATTCTTTCGAGGATCTGCAGTGTATACAAAATCGATGTTTGAAATGTTGACTACATTTTTTGCACCAAACATTTTTGCGAGAAGCACCGCATCAAAGTCTGTTGAGTGACCCGGCAATTCTCCTGCGCCAATTAACACGGGTGTTTTAAATCCAATCTTTTTTCTATACTTTGCGACCACTTCTTTGTGTGCCAATTTCCCAAAGGCAAGACGCATGAACTCAGCGTTGAAGTGCGTTGTATAGATGCCCATCCAGTCGTTTTCAGTGTCAGAAACAGGACGCACTTCGGCGAGGGCATTTTGGTAGTTCCTGCATGTTTTTCCTCCCCCCACAACAATGATGAATCGGCGACCTTTTTTTACCCGTTCCGCTATTGTTTGGACAAATGCTTTTACGAACACTGGGTCTGGTAGGTCTGGTACCACCATTGAGCCCCCAAGGGAAATGACGGTTATGTTGCTTTGCTTGGAAGTCTTAGCCGTCTTTTTGTGAGTGTTTTGCATTCCTGCCATTATACATACCGGAATGGTTTAGGGTATAGCGTTTAGGGTCTTGTTTTTAGCCCTTATTTCCCTAAACGCTGACCCCTAAACACTAGCCCCTAGCTCGGCTTGACGCCCTAGGGGCGAGACGGTAGTATAGACAAACGCTTGCTGTGGCATGCGGTTATATTTGGCACTATGGGAACAAACTGATTCAACGAAAGACGATTCACCCGTATGCCGAAGTAAAGGAAAAGCTTCGGCTTTTTTAATCCCACAGAGATCTTTGAAAATTGAATACGTACGTAAAAGTACGAAGACCAGTAAGTTTTACGGTTAGCATAGGAGCCGATCGTAAAACAAAAGTAAAGTAAGTAGTAATCAAGAGCCAAGAAATCAAAAGATCCGAAGATTAAGATTTTCTTCTTTTTCTTCTGTTCCGTGTATCGATCTCGTGCCCTTCAATTGGAGGCATGAGATCTTAACTTAGAGTTTGATCCTAGCTCAGGATGAATGCTGGCGGCGTGGATAAGGCATGCAAGTCGAGTGGGTTTAGACCCACGGCAGACGAGGTAGTAACACGTAGGAATCTACCCTGGAGTCGAGCATATTCCATCGAAAGATGGCGCAATTCTCGATAGTCACTAAGGTGTAAAGGAGCAATCCGCTCTAGGAGGAGCCTGCGTAATATCAGCTAGTTGGTGAGGTAATGGCTCACCAAGGCTATGACGTTTAGGGGAGCTGAGAGGCTGACCCCCACCGATGGAACTGAGATACGGTCCTTACTCCTACGGGAGGCCGCAGTCGAGAATCTTCCGCAATGGACGAAAGTCTGACGGAGCGACGCCGCGTGGTGGATGAAGTCCTTCGGGACGTAAACACCTTTTATGAGGGATGAAGTTTTGACAGTACCTCATGAATAAGGGGCTCCTAACTCTGTGCCAGCAGGAGCGGTAATACAGAGGCCCCAAGCATTATCCGGAATTACTGGGCGTAAAGGGTGCGTAGGTGGCGTTATTAGTCCTCTTTTAAATCCTCGGAGCTCAACTCCGAGGCTCGAGGGGAAACGGTAACGCTAGAGGATGTAAGAGGTATGTGGAACTCATGGTGTAGGGGTGAAATCCGTTGATATCATGGGGAACACCGAATGCGAAGGCAGCATACTGGGACATTCCTGACACTGAGGCACGAAAGCGTGGGTAGCGAAAAGGATTAGATACCCTTGTAGTCCACGCCCTAAACAATGTTCCCTAGCTATGAGGAGTATCGACCCTCTTCGTGGCGTAGCTAACGCGTTAAGGGAACCGCCTGGGTAGTACGGTCGCAAGACTAAAACTCAAAGGAATAGACGGGAATTCGCACAAGCGGTGGATCATGTGGCTTAATTCGTCGGTAAACGAAGAACCTTACCAGGGCTTGAAACCATACTGCATCCCAGTAGAAACATTGGGAGCCTTCGAGGGTGTATGGCAGGTGATGCATGGTCGTCGTCAGTTCGTGGCTTGAGCTGTTCCCTTAAGTGG